>PKWU01000078.1 GCA_003132145.1 Granulicella sp. | reverse complement strand
TGATGCCGCGCTCGCGCTCCTCGGGTGCGTTGTCGATCGAGTCGAACGAGCGGAACGAGTTCTTCGGGTTGTGCTTTGCAAGCACCTTGGTGATCGCCGCCGTCAGCGTCGTCTTGCCGTGATCGATGTGCCCGATCGTCCCTACGTTCACATGTGGCTTCGACCGGTCAAACTTTTCCTTGCCCATTGCGATTCTCCCTCTCTCTTATTTAGTCGGCGCTTGCCGGCGATTCGGAACTAAACTCGCTCCATCAATAATATGCGTACAGCTTAGAAAACTTTACCCGCAGCTCGGGTGCGACCTGTTCCAGGCTGGCGAGGTAGAACTCGCGGATCAGGCCCTGGTCGCCGTTGCCCAGGCGGTTGTACTGCGAAGCCGTTGGCGCGCCCAGAATGCCCTTGCCCAACACCAGCTCGAAATCGCGGATACGCAGCCCGGCACGCAGCAGCGACTTCAGAAAATCCTGCACCCTGGCCGCGGAGAAGGCCGCCTCAATGGCGGCTTGCACCGCACCAAAGCTCTCGGGATCGGTCACCGGAATCACTCCCTGCTCACGCAATGCGGTCAACACGTCACTCCTGCACCGAGAACTGCCGTCAAACGACCACTCTGGACCATCCAGAGCAAACTGGAGCGGGAGACGGGAATTGAACCCGCGACCAACAGCTTGGAAGGCTGAGACTCTACCACTGAGTTACTCCCGCATGTGACTCTAGTCCGGGCTAAAGCCCGAACCTACCGTTACTCCCGCACCTTCTATTTATTAGCAGTTAGCTCCGGTTCTTCGATGGCGCGCCTGAAGGCGTTAGCGGTCGCAATCGTGAAGCGAACAGCTAATAGCGAAAGGCTAAAAGCTTTGAATCTGGAGCTGGCAGAGAGGATTGAACTCTCGACCTCTCCCTTACCAAGGGAGTGCTCTACCACTGAGCTATGCCAGCCTTACCGCGGACCTCTCGTCTCCAGGCGCGCCCGCATGTTGGCCAGCACCACCTTGAATGCGAAGAGGCCCAGAAACAGGATCGGAAACCATCGGACCTCAACATCGCGTGCTCCGAAGGCAACATACCTGCTGGAAAAACCCTGAACATGAAGTACGGCAGAGGAGTCTATCGTAAGCCACGACAGCACTCCCAAGACTATCAAAACCGCAAGGGCAATGAACATCCGCGGCCTGCTTGCCGCCAGGTTGAGTGATCGTTCGCTGTCACTCATCGCCATTCACCGCCTGAAAGACCTCAAAAAACGCTACCGCCTAACGCAACTGCATGAAACAACCGCATGAAAATAAATGGTGCACAGGGGAGGATTCGAACCTCCGTAGCGCTTAGCGCGGCAGATTTACAGTCTGCTGCCATTAACCACTCGGCCACCTGTGCATCTTCCGCCCGTCGCCCTCGGACGCGCCTCGCCCGAATGGAACGGAGCCGGCCGGCCGAGCGGAACTGGCGCCTTGGAGCTGACGGAGGGATTTGAACCCCCGACCCTCTGATTACAAATCAGATGCTCTACCAACTGAGCTACGCCAGCCCAAACAGTCGAATGCGCTGTCCATATCGGGCAGCGCACAGTATCAACTTTAGCACAGCCGCAAGCACGGAGCAACGCAGAAGACAACGCAATTCTGTCGGCGGCTGGCGTACAGTAGAGGGCAGAATGCGGAAACGGACGCTGTACTCGCTGCTTGTGATGCTGGCTCTGATTGTGGCGCTGATCGCCGCCGTGTGGCTGCGCAAGGCCGCCCCGCCGGAGGTCGCCCGCCTGCTGCCGGAGTCCGACGCCATCGTCTACCTCAACCTGAGGCCGCTGCGTGCCGCGACCCACCTGGAGCGCGCGCCCGTCTCGCGCAGCCCTGAGTTCCAGCAGTTCATCGACGCCACCGGAATCGACCCCGAGCGCGACCTGGACGCCGCCGCCTTTGCCCTGCACCGCATGGACGATCCCGCAGGCCCCAACGGCCCGGTCGCCTACTCCGAGGTCTTCGAGGGCCGCTTCGACGGCGCGCGCCTGGCCCGCTACCTGGCCGGAATGGCCACCTCGCAGGAGCAGTACGCCGGCCATACCATCTACACCATCCCCATCGAGGGCCGCCGGTTGCGCATCGCGCAGCTTGGCTACGACACCATCGCCGCCTCCAACATGCCCACCACCGAGCAGATCCACTCCATGCTCGACCGCTATCGCGCCTCGGCGTCGCCGTTTGCCGGCTCGTCGCTGCTGGCCTCGCGCTACCGCGACGTGCCGCTGCTCTCCAGCGCGTGGGCCATCGGCCATGTCGGCCTGCCCTTCTCCGAACGCGGACGGATCACCGTCTTCGGCCTCGAACTGCCGCTGCCCGAGGACACAACCTTTGTCGCCAGCCTGCGTTACGGCCTGGGCGCGCTGCACCTGCGCATCGAGCAGATCGCCCCGACGGACGCCGCCGCCGCCCGCTCCACCGAGGCGCTGGACGCGCTGCTGCAGCTCTTCCAGGCCATCCAGCCCAAGATCGAGGCGCAGTCGGAGAGCTCCGACGCCGAGGCCATGAGCGAGTTCGCCGCTTCCATCCAGATCGAGCAGCACAAGGACCGCGTCGTGCTCACCGCCAACGTGCCGCTGGAGCTGCTGAAGAAGCTGGTGACGCCGGAGGCTGCAATCGGCGCAGCCCCATCCGCCGCCGCCGCACCCCCCGCCAGCGCTGCTGGGCGGTAGAGGATCAGCCTGTCTCCGCGCGGAGTATGAATCGTTATCCTGGCTCGCGAGCTGCATCGAACCGCCGCGACGAAGCATCCTATCGTCGAATGTACCTCCAGGAGATCGGTTCCCCGATGCGCACACGAGCCCAAGTACCCACTGCGATACACCTTTCCCTTATCGCACTTCTGTCGATTGCAGTTGCGGCTTGCGCAACACTCCGTGCCCAAACCAGCGCCCAGACAACCAATACCCTGACCGGCCAGGCCGCCTTCACTGACTACTCGCAGGAGCGCCCCGGCGTCCGCCGCAAGCTGACCGTCGCCGACCTGCCCGAACCCCATCCCGACGAGTCGGTCGACAACGGCCCCAATCTGGTTCCCCGTCCCGACGGCGCATGGCCCATCTCTCCTGCGGGCTTCAAGGTGGAGATCTACGCTCAGGGATTCCAGCAGCCGCGTCTGATCCGCACAGCGCCCAACGGCGACCTCTTCGTCGCCGACAGCGCCGCAGGCAAGATCATAGTGTTGCGCGGAGAGACGCCCGACGGCCACGCCGCCCGCACTGAAACCTTCGCCAGCGGCCTCGATCACCCATTCGGCATCGCTTTCTACCCCCTCGGTGCAAATCCGCAGTGGGTCTACATCGCCAACACCACCAGCGTTGTCCGCTTCACCTACAAGCCCGGCGACCTCGTTGCCACCGCCAAGCCGGAGACCATCGTCCCCGTCCTGCCCGGCTACGCCCAACTGCGCGGCGGAGGCCACTGGACCCGCGACGTAGCCTTCTCGCTCGACGGCAAACGCATGTGGATCTCCATCGGTTCCGGCTCGAACGTTGACGACGCCGACACCCACCCCAACGAGTTCCACCGCGCCGACATCCTCGAGTACACCCCCGATGGCACCTTCGTGAAGGTCTACGCCAGCGGCCTGCGCAACTGTGTCGGCGAGGCAGTCAATCCCGTCACCGGCCAGCTCTGGTGCTCCACCAACGAGCGCGACGCGCTGGGCAACAACCTCGTCCCCGACTACATCACTTCTGTCCCGGAGGACGGCTTCTTCGGCTGGCCCTGGTTCTACATGGGAGGCCATCAGGACCCGCGCCTGCCCAAGCCTTGCGCCAATGGCACCGGGCCGAACCCGCAGCTGACTGCGCCGCTAACCGCAGACCAGGCCACAGACTGCAAACGGGTCGATCTCTCCGCCAAAGTTCGTACGCCAGACGTGATTCTCCAGCCACATTTTGCTTCGCTGGAGATGCTCTTCTACCCGCAGCATCCCGGCCCCTCCAGCTTTCCCGCGCTCTATCGCGGCGACGGCTTTGCCGCCGAGCACGGTTCTTGGAACCGCAAGGACCGCGCTGGCTATGAGGTCATTCGCATTCCCATGCACAACGGCCACGCCACTGGCGAATTCGAGGACTTCCTCACCGGATTTACCACCCCCGACGGTAAGGTCTGGGGACGTCCGGTCGGCGTAGCGGTTGCCCTCGACGGCTCACTCTTCGTCTCCGACGACGGAAGCAAGACCGTCTGGCATGTCATCTACACAGGAAAATAAATGGAGAGCTGAATTAGAGTCCCGCGGCCTCGTTGTTCAACCCGGACATTGTGGCTCGCAGGTACTTGTGCGGATTCACCGGCGTGTTGCGGATGCGCACCTCGTAGTGCAGGTGCGCTCCGGTGGTGCGTCCGCTCATCCCGACGTAGCCGATCACCTGGCCGCGCACGACGGTCTGGCCCGCCATCACTGTGAAGCCGGACATGTGGGCGTAGCAGGTCTCGATGTTGTGGCCGTGGTCGATGATGACCTCGCGCCCATAGCCGCTCTCCATCGCGGCCGACTTCACGGTGCCGTCGGCGGTGGCCCGGATGGGCGTCCCGATGGGCGCGGAGATGTCGATTCCAGTGTGGAACTCACCCTCTCCGTTGCCGTGGATGGGGTCTTCGCGCTGGCCGAAGCTGCTGCGGATAGGCCCGATGACCGGCCATAAAGATGGCGCGTCGGTCGCAATATCCATCCCGCCGACTGCCCCACTCATTCCGATTTTACCGATCGAGGCAAGCGTCGAGCCGCCGTCAATTGCATGAGTCACGGCCCCGCTCACCGCCGAGTCGCGCAGGCTGTAGAAGGTGTCGAGCGACTTGTAGTAGCTGTCGTCGGTAAAGTTCGAGGCTGCATCGGCGTTCAGCGCGCCCTGCGCCGTCTTGATCCCGTCCAGTTTCGCCGTAGACTTCGTCCGCATGTGCCCCATCGGCCCGGAGAGCTTGCTCGCGGTCAGCCCGTAGAGCGCGGAAACCTCGCCCGCCAGCGAGCCCAGCGACGCCGCCTGCACGTCCTTCTCGTGCGCCTGCTTCTCTAGGTGCGCGTAGTCCTTCTGCAGCGTGGCGTGGTCGTCGCGCAACTGGTTGAAGCGCGCCATCTTGATCAACATGCGGGAGTACGAACCAGCCAGTCCGGCGATCGTAAACGTCCCGATAACTGCTGCTGCTATAAAGACATATGCGTAGTGGAGAGGCACGGGGATCTTGTGCAGGCCTCCACCCTCATCGCGGCTGACAAGGACAACGTAAAAACGTTTTTTCAGGCTGAAGCGTTTTAGAGTCAAGTCCTGGACCTTGTGCAGTGGTTGAACCTTCTCTCCGCGGTTCGGCGGAGAGATTGGCGCGATGAGTGCGCGGCAACCGGGTCAAATAAACTTAGCCAATCGCCGTTCGCAATCGGCTTCCGCAGTTGCCATCCCTCTTGGACGTTACTTTCGATTTTAACCGTCGATGGGAGCGAGCGCAATCCGAATTGTGGGCAGATCGCCGATAAGTTGTACGGAATCGGTCTATTTTCCTAGTTAAATGGATTTGCGGGGTCTATTTTCTTCCTTTCTTCGCCTCTCTTCAGTCCGCTTCCACCGCGTCCGCCGGGCCATCCCCGGCTGGTTTATGCTTGGCTCACGATGAACAGAGAGATGGGCGAGCTGGAGTTGATCGAACGCATCCGGTCGGAGTGGGGAGCCGCCGGGCGCGCAGCAGCGGGAGCCACCGGGCGCGCAAGCCACGGCCTCGCGCCCAGTGTCGCCCTCGGCATCGGCGACGACTGCGCCATCCTGCGCCCGCCCAGGGGCCACGAGATTCTCGTCACCACCGACTTCACCCTCGAAGGACGCCACTTCCGCCGCGACTGGCATCCCGCCGAATCAGTCGGCCACCGCGCTCTCGCCCGCGGATTGAGCGATCTGGCCGCAATGGGAGCGCGTCCGCTGGCGGTCTTCCTCTCGCTCGCGCTGCCCGGCGAGATGCTCTCCACCCGCGCCGGACGCCTCTGGGTCGATCGCTTCTTCACCGGCCTGCGCGCTCTCGCCGACCTTCACCGTGTCCCGCTGGCGGGCGGCGACACCGCCGAATCCCCCTGCGATCTGGTCCTCGCAGACATTGTCCTCATCGGCTCGGCCCCCGCCGGTCGCGCCCTGCGCCGCAGCACGGCCCGCCCCGGCGACGCGCTCTACGTCACCGGCGCGCTGGGTGGCGCAGCCGCCGAACTCGCCGCTATCGAGCACCGCGCGACGAAGAGACAGATGGGTGCCCCATCCATTCCGCGTTCTTGGCGGAATGGGTGGGAGACAAGCTCAAAGTCCGCGTCAGACCAGCTCACCGCGCATCCGCAATTATTCCCTCAACCCCGCCTGGCCGTCGGACAGGAGCTCCTTCGCCGCCGTCTCGCCACCGCCGCCATCGACCTCAGCGACGGCCTCTCCACCGATCTGGCTCACCTCTGCCGCGAGTCCGGAGTTGGCGCCCAGATATCCTCCGCCGCGCTGCCAATCCATCCTCTGGCAATGCAAGCCCGCGACGCGCAGGCGAATCACGCCGCAGACGCACCCAACCGCGCGCTCGAGCTCGCCCTCCACGGCGGCGAGGACTACGAGCTTCTCTTCTCCGCACCCGCCTCGGTGCGCATTCCGCGTAGCGTAGCCGGAGTCCGCATCACACGCATCGGAAGCCTTGTGCGCGGTCGCAGCATCTCATTGCTGGCCCCCTCCGGTCGCCGGTCGCCGCTCGCCCCAGGCGGCTGGGAACACTTCACGGGAAAGCATGAGGATTAATCCAGAGCCATGCACGACTCCACCAAGATCGTTCGCTCGACCCTGACGCGCGCCGTAGCGGGCGAACCGCTACATCCCAGCCCGGTCTTCGCCGCGCCCTTCCACACGCCGGGAGATCCCAACGATGCGACGTACACCTACACGCGGATGAACAACCCAACCTGGACCGCACTGGAGCGCGCCATTGGCCAGATGGAGTCCGGCCAGTTTGCGCCGGGACACGCGGACGCGGGCAAGCCCTACCGCGCCAGCGCCCTGGTCTTCGCCTCCGGAATGGCTGCCAGCGCCTCGGTCTTCGGATCCGTTCTGAAGCCGGGCGACGTGGTCGTTCTGCCCTCGCACTGCTACTTCGCCGCCCGCGCCCTCATGCAGGAGTACTTCGCCAAAATGGGCGTCGTCATCCGCCTCGCACCCACCGCCAACGAAGCGCAGGGCGAGCAGCTCGAAGGCGCTCGCCTGCTCTGGATCGAGTCGCCCAGCAACCCGCTGATGGAGATCTGCGACATCACCTCGCTCAGCGAACGCGCGCACCGCGCCGGAGCTTTGGTCGCCGTCGACAACACCACCGCAACCCCGCTCGGCCAGCGCACGCTCGCGCTCGGTGCCGACTTCGCCGTCGCCAGCGACACCAAATCCATGACCGGCCATAGCGACATCGTCCTCGGCCACGTCGCCGTCCGCGACCTCGAACTCCGCCAGCAGATCGAGCAGTGGCGCACACTGATGGGCGGCGTTCTCGGCCCCATGGAGGCGTGGCTCGCACTGCGCTCCATCGCGACCCTGCCGCTGCGTCTGGAGCGAAGCTCGGCCAACGCCCTGCGCATCGCCGAGTATCTCACAACCCGCACCAACGTCGTCCACGACGTCCTCTACGCCGGACTGCCCACCCATCCCGCCTACGCGCTGGCCGCACGCCAGATGCAGCACTTCGGCGCGATCCTCAGCTTCACCCTCGCCGACCGCACCAGTGCAGAGACCTTCCTCTCCAAGGCGAAGCTCATCACCGAAGCCACCAGCTTCGGCGGTACCTGTACCTGCGCCGAGCGCCGCGCCCGCTGGGGTGGCGACGCCGTCCCCGAGGGCTTCATCCGTCTCAGCGCCGGCCTCGAAGACGTCGACGACCTCCTCGAAGACATAGCCCAGGCACTAGACGCCCTCCGCTGATTGAAGATCAACCCACAGCGTAAAAGCTCAACGCCGCATCTCCCTGCTTCAACGTCCGCGCCTGCACCAGCTCCCCGTACCGCTCCGCAAGCTGGTCCTTGCTCTTGTGCTCGGCAATAATCAGCGCGTTCGGCGCTAGCATCAGCCGTCCCCGCGCGCTGCCCAGCAGATGCAACGTATTGGCGTACTCCGCCTCCGCCTCCCACGGCGGATCGAGATAGACGAGATCGAGCAGATCGCCAGCACGCGCGCCCTCCACCGGTTCAGTCGCCGCCTTCTGTGCGACCTTGGCGAACCGTTCCAGCAGCGCCCCCGTCTCGCGCTCCTCCACCGTAAAGCCGCGCGCAATCTGCAACGCCTTCAGATTCGCCCGGATCGCCGCCAGCGCCGGCTCTGCCTTCTCCGCAAACCACACATGCTCCGCCCCGCGGCTGATCGCCTCGATCCCCACTGCACCCGTCCCAGCGTACAGGTCGGCGAAGCGGCATCCCGCGACCCTCGGCGCCAGAATATTGAAGAGCGTCTCGCGCAGCCGGTCGCTGGTGGGCCGCGTCCCGCTGCCGCGTGGTGCGATCAGTTGACGTGAGCGATAGGTCCCGGCGATAACCCGCATCTCTCAATCTTATGACGGCAAGCGCGACGGTCGGCCTCATTCTGTTTGACCTTGCGAAACCCGCGTGCGAATACAATAGAGCGATGCGCGGATGGAGCTTCCCCCTCGGCCGTTTCTTTGGAGTGGAGGTCCGCATCCATGCGTTCTTCCTGCTCCTGCTCGCCGTGGCGATCGGTCTCGGTTCGCTCGCCGGTGCGAGTACCGGGCGCGGGCTGATGCTCTGGCTCCTGCTGCTGTTCGCCGTCGCCGTGCGCGAGGTCGCGCGCTCTCTGGCTGCGGCATGGTTCGGCCTGGAGCTCGGCGGAATCCTGCTGCTGCCCACCGGCGGCCTCAGCACCTACGCCACGCGCGAAGCCACCGAGCGCGCCGCCGGGCCGGCAATTGAGCGCCGCATGGCTGTCGTCGGCCCGCTCGCCAACATCGGCTTCGGTCTTCTGCTCGCGGCGATCGTGCTCGCCTCCACGCCCGGCATCAACCTGCTGCAGCGGCCGTGGATTGCGCCCTCGCACCTGCTGCGCGCCATGGTCTGGCTGAACCTTCTGCTCGGCGTAATCAATCTTCTGCCCGCCTTTCCGCTGGATGGCGGACGCTTCTTCCGACGCGCTCCCACAACCGGAGCGCAGGAGGGCAAAGGCGAGCGACGGCCCGCCGCGCCGGGCGCGGAAGCAGCCACCGGATTGGGCGCTGGGCTGGGCGCGGGACTCCGATGGGGGAGGAGCGCGGGGCTAGGCCAGTGGATCGCCATAGCCCTGATAATCACCGGGCTTCTGCTGAACAACATGTGGCTTCTCATCATGGGCGCGTTTGTGCTCATCGCAGCCCACATGGAGAGCCAAAACCTGCTCGTCAGGAACGACGCCGACAGCGTCCTCATGCGCGACGTCATGCTCACCCAGTTCAGCACGCTCTCCGCATCCGACACCCTGGAAGACGCGCTACAGCGCGCCGTCCACTCCCTGCAAGACGTCTTTCCCGTGGTGCGTGGAGGCAATCTGGTCGGAGCCGTCTCCCGTCAGAACATCATGGAGGCGCTGGCCACCAACGGCAACAGCTATGTGCAGGGCGTGATGACGCGCAGCTTTCAGACCGCTCTGCCCGAAGATTCGCTGGTCAATACGCTGGGCCGCATCTCCGGCGCGCAGGGCGCACAGCTCGTCCCCGTCATGCAGGGCGAGCGCATCGTCGGCATCGTCACCCCGCAGAACCTCTCGCAGTCCATGGGCCTGCTCAACCAGAGCCGCCGCATCCGCCGCCCCGAAGACTCCTAGCGCGACACGCGGGACCGCAGCAGAAGAAGCGAAAGACCGGCCAGGAGCAACGCGGATGAAGACGGATCAAAAACCAGAGAGCGATGACGACCTGATTCGCGACGATGAGTCATCAAGCGAATCCGCCGCTGCCCAGCGCCCCCTCGCCCCCGGCCTCTATCTCGTCGCCACGCCCATTGGCAACCTGGAAGACATCACCCTGCGCGCGCTGCGCGTCCTGCGCTCGGTCGACCGCATCGCCTGCGAGGACACGCGCCAGACCCAGAAGCTGCTCAATCACTTCGACATCCGCACACCCACCATCAGCTACCACATGCACAACGAGGCGGGCCGCGCCGTTGAGCTTGCCGCAGCGCTCCGTGCCGGCGCGCGCATCGCCGTCGTCAGCGACGCGGGAACCCCCGGCATCGCCGACCCCGGCGGCCAAATCGCGGCGGCGGCGATTGCCGCGGGCGTCCCCGTCTTCCCCATCCCCGGAGCCAACGCCGCCATCAGCGCGCTCATCGCCAGCGGTCTCGCCGGTACTGGATCGGCCGGAACCACGCTAGCCGGAACAAATCCGGCGGGAACCGGCCCGGCAGCCAGCGGCACAAACGCCGAGCAGTTCACCTTCCACGGCTTTCTCCCCTCGAAGGAGGGCCAGCGCCGCACCGCGCTTGAATCCCTACGCCGCAGCACTAGCAGCGACGAGTCTATCGGCACGCAGATCTTCTACGAAGCACCGCACCGTATCCTCGAAACGCTCGCCGACATTGCCTCGATCTTCGGCCCCACGCAGCACGTCGTCGTCGCGCGCGAGCTGACCAAGCTGCACGAGGAGTTCCTGCGCGGGGCTGTCTCCGAGGTGCGCAAGACGCTCGCCGCCCGCGCCACCGTTCGCGGCGAGATCGTTCTGCTCTTCGTCCCTGCTGCCGCCGCGCCCTCCAGCGAAGCCGCGCCCGCCAGCATCGCAGCCGAAGTCCGCGATCTGATGCAAAAAGAGTCCCTCGCCGAAAAAGACGCCCTCAAGCGCGTAGCCCGCGCCCGCGGCATGGGCAAGAGCGAAGCCTACCGCGAACTCCAACGCGAACGGAGTAAATGAATTATTCCCATACGGATGCGCGCGAGAGCCGGAGGAATCGGGAGCTACTGATCCGTCGGGAGCTATACTTTGGTACATGTTGTACTCGGCGATTTCAGTCGTCTAGCCTTGAGGAGTGTTCATGGCGTCAGTGTGTGAATGGCACCACTAACAAAGCACAAGAGGAGGGCAAAACGAATGCAGGCGATCAGTAGAACAGAATTCCGAACATGTTCTGCCCCACTGCTTCTTCTGTCTGCTGCAATTGTGCTATTTCTGGCAAACAGCATCCTGTCTGCCCAAGAGCCGAAGACAAGTGCATGCGCTAAGTTCTCGTCATTCAAGGTTTTGAGTGCGAAGGCAATGGAGTCTCACGTTCTCAGTCGGGCGGATCTGTCAAGCCCGATATTGGCGACCATAGCAGCACACGCCGACATATATGTCCGTGTCTTCGTAGATGAACGAGGTTCGGTGGTGTGTGCAGGGGCAATTCGGAACGGGAACCCACTTCTCAAATCACTCGCGGAAAAAGCGGCGATGCAGTGGAAGTTTTCATCAATTGTACGCGACGACAAAGGGGTTCCATATCAGGGGGTTGTTGTGTTTCATGTTGACCTCTGAGAACGGCAACTGAATTGACTTTTCTCGGAAGTATTTTTGCCGTACACCGGCGAAGAACGGGACGCTAGACAACCTACCCCTACTCCCGCCCCTTCACCCGGTCATACAGATACCGATCACTCGTTGTTCCCAGCGATTCGTTGTACAGGCTGGTCGCCCCAACCCCCTCCTTCAGCTCCTCGCCGAACTCATGAATCGCGTGCAGATGGTCGGCGGTCGCGGGAATCTCGACCGTCGGCGTCTTGAGGAACTTCTGATAGCCCCGATCCACCAGCCGCGAGATCACACCATTCAACAGCCATCCCGGCCGCGCCAGCAGCTCGGTGGTGCCGTCGGCGGCGGCTGCAATCTCCGCCGCGCAGCCGTATTTGCGCACCTGGAAGGCTTTAGCGCCGGTTCCTGAAGCGTCGCGCGCCGCGGATACATCAAATTGGTGGCCGGCGAGCGTGGCAAGCGCGTCGGTAAAGCTGCGTGGCTGCTTCGTCTTGGCCATAAGTTAGGTACGTTAGACTCGGCTTAACTGTCGCACATCCACGGCCAGCCTTCAATCGGCGCTCTGCGAGAAGGCCAGCCGCGCACAATTTGTTGTCCGCACACTAAGAAAGGGAACTCCCAGATGATTGCAACGGCGCGCGCGCTTGGGGTGTCTCTGCTTGACCGCATCGGCAACACGCCGCTGCTTGCGCTCGACCGGCTCACCGCGCACCTCCCCGGCGTACAGATCCTGGGCAAGGTCGAGTGGGTCAATCCCGGCGGCTCCATCAAGGACCGCGCCGCCGCCGCTATCGTCCTCGACGCCGAGAAGCGCGGCCTGCTCCGTTTTAACCAAGAAAATAATCAAAAAAACTCCCACGCGCTGCTCGACGCCACCAGCGGCAACACCGGCATCGCGTACGCCATGCTGGGCGCGGCATTGGGCTTTCCCGTAACGCTGTGCGTGCCATCGAACGTCTCCCAAGAGCGGAAGCACATCCTCGCCGCCTACGGCGCAGAGGTCGTCTGGACCGACCCCAATGACGGCTCCGACGGCGCAATCCGCAAGGCCCGCGCATTGATCGCCGCCGAACCCGACCACTACTTCTACGCCGACCAGTACGGCAATCCGCAGAACTGGAAGGCCCACTATCGCACCACGGCCAACGAGATCTGGCGCCAGACCGAGGGCCAGATCACGCACTTCATCGCCGGCCTCGGCACCAGCGGAACCTTCATGGGAACCACGCGCCGCCTGCGCGAACTCAACCCCGCCATCCAGTGCATCTCCATGCAGCCGGACTCGCCCTTCAACGGATTCGAGGGCCTCAAGCACATGGCGACGGCCATCGTCCCGCCGATCTACGACGCCGCCCTCGCCGACGCCAACATCTTCATGCAGACTGAGCGCGCTTACACCATCGCGCGCGATCTGGGCCGCCGCGACGGTCTGCTGGTCGGCGTCTCCGCAGCGGGCGCAGTCGCCGCGTCCTTGCAGGTCGCCGAGCAGGAGGCCCGCGCCGGTCGCGAGGCCGTCATCGTCACCATCCTCTGCGACTCGGCCGACAAGTACCTCAGCGAACGATTCTGGGGGGAGGAATAATGTTGCATCTCAGCTACTCCGACTATGCAGCCCTGCGCGCTCACGGCGAGGAGAACTACCCGCACGAGTGCTGCGGTGTGCTGCTGGGCAACTCCACGCCCGAGGGCAACCAGGTTCGCGAGATCGTCCGCGCCGGCAACACACGCACCGACCGCGCGCACGACCGCTACAACATCGCGCCCGAGGAACTCATCCGCATCCAGCGACAGGCACGCAAGCAGGGTCTGGACATCGTCGGCTTCTACCACTCCCATCCGGACTGTCCGGCCCAGTGGTCGCAGACCGACTTTGCCGAGGCGCACTGGGTCGGCTGCTCCTACGTCATCACGCGCGTCGACCAGGACAAGGCCGCCGTCACCAACTCCTTCCTGCTCACCGGCACGAGCGAGGAAGACAAGAAGTTCCTCGACGAACCGGTCGAGATTGCTATGAACGAAGCTGAAATCGAACAAGAGAGAGGGCGTTCATGAACATCAACATCCCCACCCCGCTACGCGCCTACACCGGAGGCCAGCAGACCGTCAGCATCCCCGGAGCTACCGTCGGCGAGGCGCTCGAAGCCCTGACCGGCGCATATCCTGAGTTGCGCCAGCACCTCTACTCCGGCGAGGGCAAGCTGCGCTCCTTCGTCAACCTCTACCTCAACGACGACGACATCCGCTACCTGCCGCAGAAGGAAGCCACGCCGGTCGAAGAGTCCGACGAGCTGTCGATCATCCCCTCCATCGCCGGTGGCTGTTGTCGTCGGTTACAAATTTTGCTGGGCATGCCAAATTTGTAACCGTTTCTGATCGCTCAAAGACAACTTGTAACCAATTCTGAGCAAATAGAGACAATTTGTAACCTACGCAGGAACAATTATAGAAAACCCGCACGGATGCGGGTGAAGGACAGCGAAATGGCAACGACAACGCTCCCCGGAATCGAACTCCCCAAGCTCTCCAACGATGAGATCTCGCGCTACTCGCGCCACCTGATCCTGCCCGAGGTGGGCATGGAGGGCCAGCAAAAATTAAAGGCCGCCAAAGTCCTCTGCGTAGGCACCGGTGGACTCGGCGCGCCGCTCGCACTCTATCTTGCAGCCGCGGGCGTAGGCACCATCGGTCTGGTCGACTTCGACACGGTGGACGCCAGCAACCTGCAACGCCAGATCATTCACTCGACCGCCACCGTCGGCAAGCTCAAGGTCGATTCCGCCGAAATCATGCTCAAGGCGCTGAACCCCTACCTGAACGTGGTCAAGCACAACACCATGTTGACCAGCGCCAACGCCCTCGAAATCTTCCGCGACTACGACATCATCGCCGACGGCACGGACAACTTCCAGACCCGCTATCTGGTCAACGACGCCTGCGTCCTCACCGGCAAGCCCAACGTCTACGGCTCCATCTTCCGCTTCGAGGGGCAGGCCAGCGTCTTCGCCACCAAGGACGCGCCCTGCTACCGCTGCCTCTACCCGGAGCCGCCACCGCCGGGCCTTGTTCCCTCCTGCGCGGAGGGTGGAGTCCTCGGAATTCTCCCTGGTCTGGTCGGCATCATCCAGGCCACCGAAGTCATCAAGCTGATCTTGGGCATCGGCGAGAGCCTCGCCGGTCGCCTCCTGCTCGTCGATGCGCTCACCATGAAGTTCCGCACGTTGAAGCTGCACAAAAATCCCGACTGCCCGGTCTGCGGTACGCATCCCACCGTCACCGCGCTGATTGATTACGATCAGTTCTGCGGCATCCAGAAGCCGACCAGCGTCGGTCCGCTGGAGGTCGCGCAGAACAAGGCCGTGGCCGACGTTCCCGTTGTAGACGGCATCCCGCAGATCACGGTGCAGGAGCTGAAGCGCCGCTTCGACGCGCACGAAGACGTCTTCGTCCTCGACGTGCGCGAGCCGCACGAGGTGCAGATCGTCAATATCGGTGCGCCTCTCATCCCCCTGGGCCAACTGGCCAACCGCATCGACGAGCTTGCTCCACAAAAGGACCGCGAGATTGTCGTGCACTGCAAGTCTGGCGCACGCAGCCAAAAGGCCGCGCAGTTACTGAAGAGCGCAGGCTTCGCAAACGTTGAGAATCTAGCTGGCGGCATCCTCGCCTGGGCCGACAAAATCGACCCGACCCTGCCGAAGTATTGAGTTTCCTGAATGGCAAAAGGATGGCGCACCCGATACGGTGCGCCATCCTTTTTGTAAAGCAGTACCTATTCCGCCTTGTCGTCAACCGTAAGGATCTGCAAGCAGAGTGGCCGCTCCAACATGCAGTCCATCTTCGCCATGGCGGCGACAGCTTTCTCGATCGTCGAGGTCAGGCACGCCTCCGTGGTGATGACGAACGGCAGGCTGTGCTTGGGGTATCCCGGCCGTTGCAGCAGCGAGTCAATATTTGCCCCCACCTTGGCCAGCGCGCCAGCGATTCCAGAGACAATTCCCGGCTTGTCGTTCACAACAAAGCGCAGGTAGTGCGGAGCCATGAACTCGCCCGTCACCTCTCGCCGTCGCACCGGCAATTCAACCGCAACCGACTTCTGCGCAACCGCAAGTATGTCCGAAACGACAGCAACCGCCGTAGGCTCGCCGCCCGCTCCGTGACCGGAGAAGACCACATCGCCACCAAATCTCCCCGACGTCACCACCATGTTCTGCGTACCGTGCGACCACGCGATCGGCGAGGTCAGCGGCACCAGCATCGGCGCAACGCGCGCGTGAACCAGCTTGCTCTTCGCATCCAACTGCGCGCGCGAGACCTGACGAATGGTGCAGCCCAGCTCCTTCGCGTAAGCAAAGTCGACCGCCTCGACAGTCGAGATCGTCTGCGTAGCAACGGCGTCGGGATCAAGCTCCGCATGCAGCGCAATGCGCGACAGGATGCACAGCTTGGCGCGCGCGTCGAAGCCGTCCACATCCGCCGATGGACTGGCCTCCGCATAGCCCAGCCCCTGCGCGTCTGCTAGCACCGCGGCGTACTCCGCGCCTGTCTCCATGTGGCTCAGAATGTAGTTGCAGGTTCCGTTGACGATGCCGCTGATGCGCGTGATCTGGTCGCCGCCAAGCCCTTGCAGAATCCCCGGAATCACCGGCACGCCGCCAGCCACCGCTGCTCCATGCACCAGCTGCACGCCATGCTTCGCCGCCAGCCGCGAGAGCGCCACGCCGCGGTACGCGATCAGCTGCTTGTTCGCCGTAACGACAGACTTGCCCGCCGCAAAGCACTTCTTCAGCCAGCCCTCGGCTGGATCGAGCCCGCCCATCAGCTCGACAACAATCTCCGCGCGCGAGTTGACGATGTCGTTGAAGTTCTCCGTCCATACGACGGACGCGGGCACGCACTTCGCCGCATCCGAGACGCGCTTGCGCTCGACATTGCGGTTGTAGATGTGCGTCAGCTCGACGCCTGGCAGCTTCGACACAGCAATCACGCGGGCCAACGAGCTGCCCACGGTTCCGAAGCCGAGCAACGCGATCTTCACCGGCGCGGTTGCGGAGACAGGCGTGGTCTTCTTGAAAGTGGTTGCGGTCTTCGGGCGTGAGGTCTCGCGTTTGGTTGCCATCTCAGTATTCGATTCTATCGGGAAGAGTGCGCCATGCGTCGAAGCTCTCCTTCGCCTCGTCGGCCAGCAGGCGCGTCATGGGGATTCTGCGCTGGTCGAGCGGGCGGCTCACCTCCTCATAGAGCAGGGCGTCGTCGAAGCCGGCATCGGCGGCATCGGCCGCGGAGTTGCCATAAAAAATTGCGTTGCAGCGTGACCAGAAGAGCGCGCCCAGGCACATCGGGCAGGGCTCGCAGCTGGTGTACACCACGCATCCGGCGAGTTGAAAGTCGCCCAGCGCACGGCACGCTGCGCGGATGGCGACCACCTCGGCGTGCGCCGTGGGGTCGTTGGTGGACGTCACCAGGTTGGTGCCCGTCGCAATGATCTTGCCGTCGCGCACCACCACCGCGCCAAACGGGCCTCCGCCGCGGGAGAGAACGTTTCCCGTGGCCAGCGCGATCGCCCGCCGCATGAAGTTGGGATTGCCTTCGATTTTCTTGCCTCCTCTTCCATTAGCACAGGGCCGCCTGTGCAACCGGCACTTAATCCTTATACAGCGGTTTCGCCGCAAGAGTATTGCGATTCTGGCACTCCGGGAGCCGCAGGCCGGAATCAACGCGCAGGGTACGTCCTATAGTAGAGTTGTGGCCGGGCGCATAATTCAGTCGTGGCCGGGCCGCAATGAAGTTGCAGCGGGGGGCCTCCGTTGAATCAATCTCAATATAATGATGCGCAGCTTCCGACGCGTCGCAGGATACTCAAAACAGGTGCAGCCTTCGCCGGAGCGGCAGCACTCTCTCCGCTCCATGCGTTCGCGCCTTCCGCCTCATGCCGTTCGAGCCCCAGTTCCGCAAGCCCATCGACGCCAAATGGAGCTTCCAGGTCCTCGACATGAATCGCCGCCTGGTAGCCTTTCAGGACGAGTCCGAGGGCCAGATCACCAGTTGGAGGTGGGACTTCGGCGACAACACCGACTCCGCCGATCAGAACCCCATCCACCAATACAAATCTGCCGGCCAGTACGTCGTCGTCCTCACCGTCGAAGGCCCCGTCGGCAAATCCCGCCTCTCCAAAATATGGGACGTCACGCTGCGGTAGAGAACAGGGGGCAAGCTAAATGATCAAAGATGCCGAGCGACTCTACAAGCGAGCTTTGTCAGAAATGAAGAAAGAGCAGTGGCTCTCCGCAATTCAGATCTTCAAGCTCAGACCCGATGTTGTTGAGAAAGATTGGCGATTCTCTTGTAACCTCGGTTGGTGCTATTTTAAACTCGACAAATTCGATACCGCTCGAAAGCATATGGTTCGAGCAACCCGCCTGGTGCCAGAGAACCCCGTCTGTAAGTGTGGTCTGGGGTGGCTTATCTCATGAGAAAGCAATTCAAGAAGGCGGAAGTGGTCCTAACTGAATCGCTCAGAATCAAAGAATCAGACTTGACTCGCATCGGTTTGGCGTTGGCTTATCTTTCACAGGAAAAAGTCGTGGAAGCCGAAAGTATTCACCTCGAAGGACTAAAGCTCAAACCAAAGAGCGGTCAAAGATATGTGGGTTATGCTGCGTTTTTGTCAGATGTTGGACGCGAAACGGAAGCGCAGATGATGGTAAAGAAAGCCCAGAAGTTACAGCGCATCAATTGATGATGGTTGTGGCCGGGTGCCCCATCCATCGCAGTTTCATCGCGATGGGGGGGGTGCCTACACCGCCTTACGCTGGAAGGTCGTCTTCTTGGTATTGGCGAACGAGTCCTTCGCCTTGAAGGACGCCACATTCACTGCGGCCTGTGGCTTTGCGCCACTCTTCACCTGTGCCGCTTTTTCGCGCGCCGCCTGTAGCTTCTGCGCCTTCCGGCCCAGTCCGCCGATCCTGACCTCGCCTGCCTTCGGAATGAAATCGCTCATACAGGGATATTCTCACAATCCAGATTGCACGCAACTCGCAAATCGCCCTCTCGCAACTGAACCGAAGCCCTATTCGCCTAATCACCCCAGCCGCTATAGACTTTCGCACGCCAGCAACTCTGCGAGCCACTGCATCGTATACAACATCAGGAGATCCCATTCATGCCCACCCGCGACACCAACCGCAGAGACTTCGTCAAACTGACCGGCGCAGCTCTCGCCTTCGCTGCCACTCAATCCGCGCGCAGTGATGCAAAATCCTCTGCGCAAACAACCGCGTGCGCATCGGTGCGCTCATAATTACATTGTTGGGCATTGTCCCAACGGGGAAGAGGAGCATGGACGCCGGATGAACGAGAGCGATTCCAAACTCGGACTTATCGCCGGTAACGGACGCTTCCCGTTCGTGCTGCTCGACGCCGCGCGTGCCGAGGGCCTCTCCGTTGTCGTCGCCGCCATCAAGGAAGAAACCGACCCCGAGATCGACGTGCGCGCCGCCGCCGACCCTTCCATCCGCGTCCACTGGCTCTCGCTCGGCGAACTCTCCCGCCTCATCGACACCTTCAAAGCTGCGGGCGTCACCCGCGCCGTCATGGCCGGTCAAGTAAAACATACGCAGATCTTCTCCTCGATCCGCCCCGACTGGCGACTCGCCAAGCTCCTCCTCAACCTGCGCACGCGGAACACCGACATGCTCCTCGGCGCAGTCGCCAAGGTCCTCTCCGACGAGGGCATCGAGCTCATCTCGTCCACGCAGTACCTCGAACCCCTCCTCGCCAGCCCCGGAGTCCTCACCTCACGCGCACCCAGCGAAGATGAGCGCAAGGACATCGCCTACGGACTCACCGTCGCCCATGGTCTTGCCACCTTCGACCTCGGCCAGACCGTCGTCATCGCGGCGCAGGCCTGCGTCGCGGTCGAAGCCATGGAGGGCACCGACGCCACCATCGAACGCGCAGGCTCCTTGATGCGTCGCCACCAAGACCCGGTCTCCACCCTCAGCCGCGCCCTCACCGTCGTCAAGGTCGCCAAGCCCGCGCAGGACATGCGCTTCGACGTTCCCGTCATCGGCCTCGCCACCATCGAGACCATGGCCCGCGCCGGCGCCACATGCCTCGCCGTCGAGGTGGGCCGCACGCTGCTCTTCGATGCTGCCGCCATCATCGCCGCCGCCGACCACGCCGGCATCGCAATCGTCGTAGAATGAAATCCGATTTCAATCAGCCGCTGTAGCATCTAATCTTCGTACACTACATGCGCGTGGGCCCCGCGTAGCGTCCCAATCAAATTCAAGGAGAAGACAATGCTTCGCAATAGTGCAGCTCTCGCAGTTCTCATCGCAATCGTCGCAGTGTGCAGCTTCACTCTGAAGGCGCGCGCCGCCGACCCGCTTCAGCCCGGTGCCACCGCCCCCGGCTTCAGCCTGCCCTCGCAGGAAGACACGCAGGTCACACTCTCGCAGTTCAAGGGCAAGTGGGTCGTCCTCTACTTCTACCCCAAAGACATGACCACCGGCTGCACCATCGAGGCCCACAACTTCCAGCGAGACCTGCCCAAGTACGATGCGCTCAACGCCGTCGTCCTCGGCGTCTCGCTGGACACCGTCGAGAGCCACAAGACCTTCTGCTCCAAAGACTCCCTCACCTTCAAGCTGCTCGCCGATCCCGGCCACAAGGTCATCGACGCATACGGCGTCCCCATCTCCGGTATGGGCCCCATCAAGTTCGCCCACCGCGACACCTTCCTCATCTCGCCCGCAGGCAAGATCGCAAAGGTCTGGACCGGCGTCAACCCGAACACGCACAGCGACGACGTGCTCGGCGCCATCGCAGGCCTAAATGTAGATGACAAGGTACGAGCCGTACGAGCCGGAAAGATGTAGCGGCGACCAGACGCAAAAAGGCCCGGACCTCTCGAGAGGTGTCCGGGCCCTTTTGCTTGCCTGTTAGAGCTGCTGTTTGACTACTTCTTCTTCGCAACCTTCTTGACGGCCTTCTTCGCGGCCTTCTTCGCTGGCTTCTTGACGGCCTTCTTTACAACCTTCTTCGCTGCTTTCTTAGTTGCCAAGGTAATACCTCTCGTTTTTGGTTTTTTGTTTCTTGAAGTGCCCTTGTTGCCGACCGCCTTCTTCAAAGCGGCCTTACCGCCGCGCGGAGCACTCACTTTCTTCGCGGCAGATCTCAATGTCGTCTTCTTTGCGCCCTTCTTGGCGGCCTTCTTCTTCGCAACCACATTCTTCTTCGCCACGGCTTTCTTCGCAACCTTCTTCTTCGCCGGAGCCTTCTTCGCAATGGCCTTCTTTGCCGAAGCCTTCTTTGCAACTACCTTCTTCGCAGCAGCCTTCTTCACGGTAGCTTTCTGCGCAACCTTCTTCGCGGGCGTTACCTTCTTGGCCGCCTTCACAATAACGCTGGCCGCAACCGCTGCCTCGCTCTTCGCGGGTGCCTTCGCGATCGCAGGAGTCGGGACCGTGACCGGCGGCGGAGGCGCCGCTGCGAAGACTTTCTCTTCGTCATGCAGCCCAGGCTCCAACAGATCGTCGGCAATGTCCTCCAGCAGTTCGAAACCTTCGACGTCTTCCAGGGGGATGGTCACCACGACCTCCTCCTCTTCCTCGTCATCGTCGAAGAGGTCGTTGCCTTCGTATTCATCCCCGCCGGCTTCGTCGTCCCCATAGCCCGCAGCCGCATAGGTCCTGATCGTCTCTTCCGGTCCGTCGAATCCACCCTGCTCATTGAACTTCATCGTCGCACCCTCGCCCTGAAACCATCAACCCGTTTCCCGAACTCGAACTGCATCCCCGCGTCGCATCCTGGACTGCAATCGCGCTGCAACAAAAAATGCAATTGCGCCATGCCTCGGATTCTAGCAACAGAATGCGTCCGTGCGCCAGCAATTGCAAGCAATCTTTTTATCCAGGTAACAAATGCAGCAGCCCCCCATTTTCATTTGGTCGTTCCGTGCTTCTTCGCTGCAACCTTTTTTTTCTTTGTTGCGCTCTGCGAAGTTCTCTTCGCGGAAGGCTTCACGGTGTTCGCTGCACTCTTCGCCGCACTCTTTGTTGTTGCGCTTCCTCTGGCTTTTGCGCTGACTTTTCCGTGTGTGCCTGCTCCAGTCGTTGTGCTTGCTCCCGCCCTTGTGCCGGCTCCCGCATGGGATTTCTTCACTCGCGCATGGGTTGCCGGACCCAGACGCACCGGCTCACTGACGGCCAGTGTGCGTTGTGGCCGGATCTTGCTCGACGACAGATGGTTCCAGCGCCGCAGGTCTTCCACCGACACATTGAACCGGTCCGCCACCTTCACCAGCGTGTCGCCCGCGCGCGTCGTGTAGTGCAGCGGATGGGCCGCCGCGACGGTATTGGCCACCGGAATCACAAGCTCATCGCCCGCGTCGGTCACCGCGTTTGCATTCAAACCATTCGCTGCGGCAATCTCCGCGGGCCGTCCATGCAGGATGCTCGCAATGCTGTCCAGCGAATCGCCCGCATGCACGACGTGGAAGCGCCAACTGCCGCGCTTGTCCTCCGGGATCTTTGCAATGCGCTTCTGATATACGTCGCTCGTTCCCGCGGGAAGATGCAGGTCAAACTCACCATCGCGCGGCGTGCTGGTATGCAGCAGGCTCGGGTTCAGCGCAACCATCTCCGGCAGCGAGGCGCCAGTCACGTCCGCTACCAGCCGCAGGTCCACCGCATAGTCCACCGTCACCGTGTCCGAGAGCACCGGTGCATCGGGCACCATGTCCTCCAGCCCGTACTGCTGCGGATTCTTCGCCACGATGATCGCCGCAATAATGCCGGGCACATAGTTCTTCGTTGCCTGCGGCAGCGAGTTGCGCCGGTACAGCTCCCAGAAGTCCGCATAGCCCGTCCGCATCACAGCGCGCTGCACGTTGCCCGGGCCCCAGTTGTACGCTGCCATTGCCAGATACCAGTCGCCGAACTGGTTGTAGAGCATCTTCATGTACTTCGCATACGCAATCGAGGATTTCTCCGGATCGAAGCGTTCATCGTAGTAGCCATTGCGCGTCAAACCGTACACGCCTTGAAACGGCATGAACTGCCACATGCCGCCGGCGCCGGACTGCGCATTCACTACCCGCGGTTGAAAGCCCGACTCCGCCACGGCCAGATAGATCAGGTCCTGCGGAACGCCCTCATCGCGCAGGTCCTTCGAGATCATCTCTTTGTACTTGCCCGCACGTTCCAGCGAACGCAGAAGACTGGCGTGGCCTGCCTTCGAATTGGAGAAGTAGTTGATGAACCCCGCCACGTAGTCGTTCACCACCAGAGGAAAATCCGACTGCGTCGTCTTCAACTCCTCCTCCACCTTCGCCGTAAGAGCAGCATTCGTCCCGAAGGTGACCTGATCGGCGGCATCCAGAGGAGCCGCCTCGATCGGAGCGCTGAAGCCCGTGCCCTCTTTCAGCGCCGACATCTCCAGCGTGTTGATCGCGTTTAGCAGATGGTCGAACTCATCCGCGAGTTGCGAATCGTTCTTCACATCCAGATCGCTGGTCAGCATCAGGTCGACCGCCATGTCGAAGTCGGACCGCGCGGCCTCCAGCCTTCCAGCGCGATAGTTCGCGACGCCGCTGCTATAGTCCCCCTCGGCCTGCTGGAGCAGTTGCCGCACCCTCTGCGCCCGCGTAGCCAGGTCAATGGCCTGCGCCTGCGTCATCGCAGGAGCAGGCGTCGTCACCGGCGCCGGAGCAGTGATCGCCGGCGCGGTTGCATTCGCCGCAATCCCGCCCGGTGCGCCCGCCGGCCGTTGCGGACAGCCCGCCAGCAGCATCAGTGGCATGCACGCAATCGCCACTGCCCACCGCCCACGCCCGCTCACCATTCGCGCCCGCTCGTTATATCGATCAAGAATCTTGTCCCACTCCTTTGCCCGCAAACGCACTGCCCATTGCAAACGCACTGCCCATTGCAAACGCAGTGCTCATTGTATGACGTTTGCGGAACACTTCGGTACGCCGTCCGCATCTTATCGATTCGCGGCTGCACACCTCATCCATTCGCAACCGCCGCGCCGCTTCGCATGAGTTGCGTGATGTCCTGCGCGCCCGCTGCGCAGTGATAGCATCGAAGGTTGAGGCAGTTCGCACCCCGCATGGACCCGAACCACATCCGCAACTTCGCCATCATCGCGCACATCGACCACGGAAAGTCCACGCTCTCCGACCGGTTGCTGGAGCTTACCGGCTCGCTCACCGCGCGCGAGATGCAGGCCCAGGTGCTCGACGCAATGGACCTCGAACGCGAACGCGGCATCACCATTAAAGCCCACACCGTCCGCATGATGTACCAGGCGCACAACGGCGAAACCTACCAGCTCAACCTCATCGACACGCCCGGACACGTCGACTTCAGCTACGAAGTCTCGCGCTCGCTCGCCTCCTGCGAGGGCGCGCTGCTGGTCGTCGACGCGTCGCAGGGAGTCGAGGCGCAGACCCTGGCCAACGCCTACCTCGCCATCAACCACGGCCTCGAAGTCATTCCCATCATCAACAAGATCGATCTGCCCAGCGCCGACATCGAGCGCACCCGCGAGATGATCGAAAAAACCGTCGGCCTTCCCGCCGATGATGCTCTTGCCGTCTCGGCAAAAACCGGCGAGGGCGTCGCAGGGATCCTCGAAGCCGTCGTGCATCGTCTCCCTCCGCCGCGCGGTGACGCGGACGCGCCGCTGCAGGCCCTCATCTTCGACTCCTGGTTCGATCCCTACCGCGGCGTCGTCGTCCTGGCCCGCATCATCAACGGCCGCATGCTTCAGGGCATGAAGATCAAGATCATGTCCAACGGCAAGCAGTTCGACGTGGAGAGCATGGGCGTGATGACGCCCAAACCCGTCGCGCTCGCCGAACTCTCCGCCGGCGAGGTAGGCTTCTTCGTCGCCACCATCAAGAACGTCGCCGACACCAAGGTCGGAGACACCATCACCGAGATCGCGCGTCCCTGCGCTTCGGCCCTCCCCGGCTTCGAAGACATCAAGAGCATGGTCTTCGCCGGACTCTACACCGTCGACACACACGAGCACGGAATGCTGCGCGACGCACTCGAAAAGCTTCGCCTCAACGATGCCAGCTTCTCCTTCGAGCCCGAGTCCTCCGTCGCTCTCGGCTTCGGATTCCGCTGCGGATTCCTCGGCCTGCTGCATCTCGAGATCATTCAGGAGCGCCTGGAGCGCGAGTACGACCTCGACCTCATCATCACCGCGCCCGGCGTCCGCTACCAGATCACGCTCACCGACGGCAAGGTCGTCGAAGTGGACAATCCCTCGCGCTGGCCAGAGACCACCGAGATCGTCTCCATCGCCGAGCCCGTCATCACCGCACGCATCCTCACCAACGAGGAGTACGTCGGCGGAATCCTCAAGCTGGTCGAAGAGAAGCGCGGCCGCCAGAAGAACCTCGAGTACGTCACCTCCACCCGCGTCATGATCACCTACGAACTTCCCCTCAACGAGATCGTCCTCGATTTCTACGACCGCCTCAAGACCGTCTCCCGCGGATACGCCTCGCTCGACTACACGCGCTCCGGCAGTTGGATCTCGCCCATGGTTAAGCTCGACATCCTCATCGGCGGCGATCCGGTCGATGCGCTCTCCATCATCGTCCACCGCGACTTCGCATACGACCGTGGCCGCGCCCTTGTCTCCAAGATGCGTCAGCTTATCCCGCGCCAGATGTTCGAGGTCGCCATCCAGGCCGCCATCGGCGTCAAAGTCATCGCGCGCGAGACCGTCACCGCCCTGCGCAAGAACGTCATCGCCAAATGCTACGGCGGAGACATCAGCCGCAAGCGCAAGCTCCTCGAAAAGCAGAAGGAAGGCAAGAAGCGCATGAAGCGCATCGGCAAGGTGGACATCCCCCAGGAGGCCTTTCTCGCCGTCCTCAAGGTCGGCGAAGATTAGCGGAGAAGTCTGTCCCGCACATCAGCCGCCGGGCAAAGACGCATCCCAGGCTCTTCTTGTCTCTGTGGAAAGCCTTTTATTTGCATACCTTGCATCGATTTTGGGGATTTTTCGGGCGCTTGCTTCAAGCCCATGAAAACAGGCGGTTTGCTGCAGCAAAAATACGCTTGCATCGCCGCTCGCCGCCGCCCTTTGGCCGGTCTGTGAATTTCCCGCGCTCCGCAATCCACATATTTTCCACAGGAGAATCCGCAATCGGGAAGATGCCGAATTCCTTGTTTCGCAATACAAGAGGGAGGCCCTCAGGGCCTCCCTCTTGACTGGATCGTGCTGCCGAGCTACTTCACTGCCGGCTTTGCCGTAGTGGTATGCGGCGTTGTTGTGGCCGCGGGCTTCGGGCGGGCTGCGCCTGGAGCTGCGGCTGGCAGCGGCGCAACCTTGGACGCGGCGTTGTACGCCTCGATGACAGCCATGGTTATATCTGCATTTGGCTCTGTCGCGGCCCACATCACCGGGCTCGACTGGTCGCCCACATTGAACAGCAGCGTGTAGCCGTTATCGCTCACATACCTTCTCATCACAACATCGACCTTCTGCGCCACCTTCCCCAATGCCTCCTGAAGGTCGGCCTGCGAAGAGGTCGAAAAGTCGTCGGACTCGCGTTGATACTGCTTGTCCTTGATATCGATGGTCTTCAGCCGCGAGGCGCGCTCATCGTCCGGCAGCGTGGCCGGTGCGGCCTGCAACTGCTTCTTCAGCGAATCGATCTCGGCTGCCAGGGCCGCCAGCTTGTCCTTCTGCGGCTGGTACTTCTTCACCAGATCCGCCACTGTATGCTGGCCTTCGTTGGTCTCGTAGACGGCCTGCTCGAACATGATGAGCGCGATCCGGGCCGGAAACGCCGACGGAGGAATCAGGGTGCCTGCCTGCCTGGCCTGTGCAGCGGGTGCGGCCGCGGCAGCCGGTGCGGCCGCCGGGGCCGGTGCGGAACTGGCGGCGGGTGTGGCTGGTTGAGGCTCGGCAGGCGCAGACTGTGCAACCGCGGCCACTGGAAGAAGTCCCGCGACCAGCGCGGCGAGAAGAGCAAACTTAAGTTTCATGCGGTATAAAGCTCCTTGGAAGTTTTCCTGGTCTATCTGCCGCCGGAGATGCACTCGCGCGCCCTCCCGGTCAGTTTGCCCTGCATCCACCCACATGATCGCCGGGGGTGCCCAATCGAGAAGGGCACTCACCGCGCTTTACCGCCTTGATCTCCATTAACCAGATTCAGTCCATGAGGTTTGGCGGGAGCGAGAGGGCTGCCAGAACAGCACTCATTATATTGCCCGATTCGCGTATGGGTCAAACCTCCATCCCGAAATATGGAGTTCGCCGAATGATCTCTCTTATTTTTGGGGAACATTTCCAGCCAGTGAGAGCACGAACGCCGGATTTCGGCCAACTCCACATGCGCGCCTTTGGCATTCCAATTGCTCTTGTTTAAATAGCAACAAGCCGGCAAGAGATGCACCCACAGTAGGTGCAATCCCCGGGATTCAGGTTTTGCTTTCGCAAGGAAGACTCTTCAGGAGGCCTTTGACAGGCCATTGTGCTTCGGGCCGCTCCCTCCCCAGGGAGCGGCCCTTGCACGTTAACCGCATCTTGGGTCGGCGAAAACTGCCATCGGACAAGTCGTCATTCTGGCGCAGCCCCCATGAATCGTCATTCTGACGCAGAACCGGGGTTCCCGGCCAGCTTGCTGGCTGGGGTGACAGCCAGAATCTCCGTATTTGTCTTTTGAACTCGCAATACACCCTTGGAAATTCAGATCGAGTCCGTAGCGCAGCGCAGGAGACACGATCAGCCCGAACCACCCCTGTAAATGTTTCTCTTGCTACGGTTTGGCTTTGAGAGTATGATCAGCCTAGACTTGTAAACCGGCTGTGGGTGCCTACCGCAGTGTGATCGCTGGTTCTTCCGCTGGCGGATAGATACGCAGGAAGTCGCGGATCCCGGCGGATCTCATGGATCTTGGCGGATCTCATGAAACCGGCGGATTCCACTGGATTCGATGCACCGGAGCGGATGAGCCGGAAGAGATGAGCCGGAAGATTGGATCTCAACTAAAGTGCCCGATCGTAGATGAGTTGCAATAGGGGCAAGGGTGAGGGGTTTGCCATCGTTGGCGATCGCACTTTGGCAATTTCAGGTGGCTTTTGGAAATTCCCGCTTGCTTTTCGCAATCTTGGGCCGTTGAAAATTCCCGGTGGCTCTTGGCATGGCAGGTAGCTTTGGCAATCCCGGTGGCTTTGCAATAACAGGTAACTTTGGCAATCCAGGTGGCGCGCAGCGGCAATTCGCATCCGCACTGAGAATGCTGCTCGCGGCTGATTGATAACACGTAGTTCGAGTACAACTTGATTCCGTTTCCACAAACGTTGCAATCCCGGTTTGCTTCCATCTCCGCGTTCTCCGCGGGGACGAGCCAGGCATGCAAGCGTGGGGAAGAAACGAGAATCGCAAACCCGCAATAGGAAGTGGAAACATGAGTTCAGAGCAGAATGTACCCGAGGTGCAGATGCACCAGGGTCCGCCGTCACCGCCCACCCAGATGGATGGCCAGATGGATCAGAACGGCCCATCGCGGATGGACCAGAACGGCCAGCCGCAGGGCGCCGCGCACAACATCCAGCCCGGCATGGGGCAGTCCAAGAGCAGCCGCCGCCGCCGCAAGCGCAAGAACAAGTCGCCCGATGCTCTCCAGCAGGCTGCCCAGCACGGTGGCCAGAACGGCTCAGGCCAGTTCGTAGGAGACCTGCAGGCGGGTGAGCAAGTCCTTGCCTCCGGAGGCCAGCCGCAGCAGAACTTCCAGGCCGGCGCCGCGCAGCAGCAGGCCGGAGCGGGCCCATCCACCAAACGCTGGAAGAAGAAGTTTCGCGACCGCGATCGACAGCGCGCGCCGGAGAACCCAGGCAACCAGGCCAGCCCCGGCAACGGCGCGGGCTATCGCGACGCCAACAGCCATCAGCCCGGCAACGGCGGCAGCTTCAAGCGCAAGGGCAAGCAGCGCGGCCCGCGCAGCTTCGTCGGCCCCATGGACCACAGCTATCGTGCGGTCAACGGAAACTTCGCCGATGCGCCGGCCTCCACCATCGACACCCAGGGCAACTTCTCCGGTCGCGCAGCGCGAGGCTATGTCGGCGACTCCCAGCCCATCGACTACTCCATCGGCCGTCCCATCCCCATCCCCGAGGACGCGCCCACCAGGATCCTCTTCTTCATCGAAGACCTCTTCTTCAACGCCAAGATCACCGAGACCGCGCGCAAGCTCGGCGTCAAGGTCGCCTTCATCAAGAACGAAAAAGACGCCATCGCAGAGCTGACAGACAGCGAAGAGGCAGACCGCCCGGGCCTCATCGTCTTCGACCTCAACAACGCCAACGCCAAGCCTCTCACCCTCATTCCCAAGCTCAAGGCTAAGCTAAAGAAGAGCACCTCCATCGTCGGCTTCCTCTCCCACCTGCAAAACGAGTTGCGCGCCAAGGCAATCGAGGCCGGTTGCGACACTGTCATGCCCCGCTCCGCCTTCTCCCAGAACCTTCCCAACCTCCTCCGCCGATACGGCCTCCAGGAAGACGAAGAAGACAACTTCAACCAATAAAGCTCAGTTGTGCGTTGTGAGTTTTCAGTTGTGATTTAGAACCACAAGCGGCCTGCCCCAAGCAGGCCGTTTTATTTCGCCGCCACCGCCGCATGGACCGCCAGCAGTTGCTCCAGCAGCGCCTTCAGCTTGTCCAGCCGCAGCGCATTGGCCCCATCCGACTTCGCCTGCGCCGGGTCCTCGTGTATCTCCAGGAAGACCCCATCCACTCCCGCCGCCACCGCCGCGCGCGCCAGCACCGCGATGAACTCCGGCTGCCCGCCGCTCACTCCATTGACCGCCGAGGGCGTCTGCACCGAGTGCGTTGCGTCGAAGACCACCGGCGCGAACCGCCGCATGATCGGCAGCGAGCGCATGTCCACCACCAGGTTGTTGTATCCGAAGCTGGCGCCGCGCTCGGTCAGCATCACCCGCGTCGCCTTGCCCGGAAGCACCGAGTCGCGCACCTTCAGCAACGCGTGCTGCATGTCCACGGGCGCAACGAACTGCCCCTTCTTCACGTTGATCGCCCGCCCCGTGTGCGCCGCCGCAATCAGAAGGTCCGTCTGCCGGCACAGGAACGCCGGAATCTGCAGCACCGCCTCCACGTCGCCCAGCGCCTTGGACAGCCGCAGGCAGTCCTCCGGAGTATGCACGTCCGTCAGGATCGGCAGCCCATTGCTCTCGGCAATCGCCCGCAGGATTCGCGCGCCCTCCACCAGTCCCGGCCCGCGGAAGCTGCGTATGCTGGTGCGGTTCGCCTTGTCGTAGCTGGCCTTGAAGATATAGGGAATGCCCAGGTCTGCCGCGATGCGCTGGATCGCGTCGGCCAGCATCCGTGCATGCGTCTCGGACTCCAGAACGCAAGGCCCGGCGATTAAAAACAGCTTGCCGCGGCCAACCGGAACAGCGCCGATATCGAAAGAATGATCCACGCAACCTATTCTATGCATCTTGCGCGGTCAGTGGGGGGCGGAAGAAGCATACGCCCATCTGCGAACTTGGTTGAAGTGGGCGTGGGACTTCCAGACATTGACCAGCCATCTGATCGAAGGCGTCTCTGGTGACCCCGCGGTCGTTGAAGCGCCAGGCCAGCAGGGCAAGCTGGTTGGTGTCGTAGTTGGTGTTGCTGAACATCTCATGCTGCGCCTGATAGCCCAGTATTTCGCATTTACCGTTGCCTGTTCTTGCTCGTCATTCTGGCGCAGCCACCACGCGTCGTCATTCTGGCGCAGCCAGAATCTCCGTATTGGCCGTTGCCTTTGTCTGTCCTCGCCGTTGCACGCTCTTTTTTTTGTCCTTCGCATCCCCCTCTGTTTGCCATTCCGCAGCCCATTTGCTTGTCATTCCGCAGCGCAGCGGAGGAATCTGCTTCTGCCCTTGCCGTTGCCTGTTCTTCGCCGTTGTTTGTTTTACGCTGTCATCCTGAGCGGAGTCTGGCGCGTACTTTGCGCCAGACGCAGTCGAAGGCCCCCGATACCGCCCGCACCCCCCCAACCCTCCACCCCTTTCTCCCTCAAAAGTTCCGCACTTGCCTTTGCCTTTGCTTCTGGGTACGCCAAGCCTTCAGGCTTGGCCCTCGATCGGAAGCATTGAATGCAGGGGATTTATCCCCCTGTGGTATGCCTTTGTTCGGTGACACCGCAAAAACCCCAGCAAATCCGCATGTCAAGACCCTCGACGCTCCAAAATCTCCCTAACCAACACCAACTAAACAACATAAATTCAAATAATAGTTGGCATAGTAGTTTTCCTCCAGCGCGTATAATTAAATCAGTAAGCAAAACCAAACAGACCCGGCCCAACCGCCGGGTCTTCGCATTTAACGCACTACTAACCACTGTTTACTGTCCGTAAGTTCTTGATTCAAAAGATATACAGATCTAAGCGCTCTGGAATGAATATCTTGCATATTTGATCTAGACAAGGTCTAGATATAACTATCGTATTTTGAATATTTTATGACTTTAGGGGGGGGTATATACCCCCCCGCAACCAGCACGGCGAGGAGGAACGAAGTCCAGACTGAGTCCAGACCTGATCCAGACCAAGTCCAGACTTAACATTCCTTCTTTGAAGACGTTAGGACTTTTTCGCACACAAAGGGAGAACCCGCATGACCGGCGCAACCGAAATCAACCTAGTCTTCGCCATTAATACGTCTCGCGCGCTTAGCACGAGCTTAACCTGCATTTTTTGAATACTTTACGCTATTTACCCCCGGGGGGTGTACGCACAATGACCAGCGCAACCAACACCACGAAGTCCAGACTTAGTCCAGACCCGATCCAGCCCAAGTTCAGACTTAACCATCATCTATTGAATTCTTTATAACTTCTAGAGGGGGGTATATTCCCCCACAACCAGCAAACCCCAGCAGGGAGAGGGGGAGGGGCTACCACAAAACCTAGCTGCACTTGCCCTTGCACTTGATCGCAAACGCCTTCAGGTCGATCGGCTGGTTCGGCCGGATGTTGCTGTAGATCGCGGTCTGCGTGTCGCCCGATGGAGTAAAGAACTCCTGCTTCAGCGAGAGATCGCGCGTCACGTCCACCCATATCGTGATGTGGGTGAAGTTGCTGCGCACACTGGCATCTTTCGACACCAGGTCGAGCTTCTCGACCTCGACCGGCTTGCCGCCGTCGCTCATCTTCTCCATGCCCTGGTCGGCGATCGTCCAGGCCTTGGCCAGGTCGCTGCCACTGCCGCCGAAGCCCAGCGTCATGAAGGTCTCGAAGCGCGCCTGGTTCGCGCCTGTGGTTGAGTATTGGTCGATGTGGTTGGTGCCCGCCGAATACAGCCGCACCGCGCCGTTCTTGTACTCCAGCGTCTGCTCGTTGGGAGGAGAGAACTTCGCCCCTACCTGCGTGGAGCCGTCGTTGCGCAGGAAATAGATCGTCCCCGACTCGGTCGTCGTGTCGTTCACGATCTTTTCGAACTGCTGCTTCTGGATCGATGCCTCGGCCGAGCGGAATGTCTTGCTGCCTGCGTCCATCTGCGCCAGAACGGCCTTCAGGCGGTCTGGCTTGGCCTGCGCCGCAACTGCGAGCCTCACACCGTAACCGGCGGCGAGAAAAAGCGCACCGGCAGCAACGCCAGCAAGGACCGGAAGCCGCATCAGCGCACCACCCAGGCGTTGTATGCGACCACTTTTCCGTGCGCGTCCAGCACCGGCTCAGAATGATCGAGAGTTACCTCGCCGGAGATCGGTTCGACGATGCGCAGGATCGCTGCATCCCGATCGTCCTGGGATTGGCTGGCTGTCGGCCCGCCGGCCTGGTCGCTACGAATCTGGTAGACGAAGATGCTGCTTGTGCCTATGTGCCCCGCTTCCTTCACCAGCACTTCACTGCCATGCAACGCTACGGTTTCCACCGGGCGATCCTTGAAGTTGATGTAGTGCGGCGAGACGAACAGAAAGATCAGGATCAGCGTCACCATGATGTCGAAGTGGATGCTGCCCCGCTCGTAGGTCCAGGAAAAATAGCTGCGTAGAAGTTTGCCCATGAATTAGCTCCTGCCCGTGTGCCGCTGCGGCGCGATCTTCGTCTCCCACTCCGCGCGCGGTTTGCTTGGATCGTTCATATACGGCAGCAGCGCCTCGGGAATGCGCACCGTGCCATCGGCCTGCTGATAGTTCTCCAGCACCGCAAGGTAGGTTCGCCCAACGGCCAGCCCGCTGCCATTCAGTGTATGTACAAACTCGCTCTTCTTCGCCTTGCCCTGCGCTGCTCCGCTCGGCCGGAAGCGGATGTTCGCCCGCCGCGCTTGAAAGGCCTCGAAGTTCGAGCAGGAGCTGATCTCGCGGTAGAGATTCTGCCCCGGAAGCCAGACCTCCAGGTCGTAGGTCTTTGCCGAAGCAAAACCCATGTCTCCGGTGCAGAGGAGCATTCGCCGATAGGGCAGGCCGAGGCGTTCGAGGACCGCTTCGGCATCGCGCGTCAGCCGCTCGTGCTCGGCGTTGGAATCCTCCGGCTTGCAGAACTTGACCAGCTCGACCTTCTGGAACTGGTGCTGGCGAATCATCCCGCGCACATCCTTGCCGTAGCTTCCCGCTTCGGAGCGGAAACACGGCGTATAGGCGCAGAAGCTGGTCGTCAACTGCGACTCGTCGAGCGTCTCGTCGCGGAAGAGGTTGGTGACCGGGACCTCGGCGGTGGGGATGAGCCAGTGGTCATTGTCCTGCGGTTGGCCGGTGTAGGGTCCCTTGTCGTCGCAGTGGAAGAGGTCTTCGCCGAACTTGGGGAGGTTGCCGGTTCCAAAGAGCGACTTCGAGTTCACCATATACGGCGGCAAAACCTCGGTGTAGCCGTGCTCGCGGGTGTGCAGGTCAAGCATGAAGTTGGCCAGCGCGCGTTCCAGCCGCGCGCCTTGGCCGTAGTGGACGACGAAGCGCGATCCGGAGATCTTGGCCGCGCGCTCGAAGTCGAGAATGCCCAGCCGCTCGCCGATCTCCCAGTGCGGCAGCGCGTGAAAGGAGGGTGCCGCGGGAATGTAAGCTGTGTCGGGTTTGCCGTCGGAGGTGAGCTTTTCGCCGCCGTCCCAAATCTTCTCGACGCGGTTGTCCTGCTCCGATTTACCGACCGGCACGGAATCTTGCGGCAGGTTGGGAACAGACTGCAGTATCCCGTTGAGTTGCTGAATGAGTGAGGCAGTATGCTTCTCTTCGTTCTCAATTAGCTCTTTGAGTAACCGCACGTCGCTTTCGAGCGGAGTAATTTGTTCATAGAATTTCGCTACTGCATCTAGGCCCAGTGGTTCGGCGGCCTTTGCCTGTATTCGCAGCGCCTCCACCTGCGTAGATTTCTTATTGCGCTCAGCTTGCAGTTGCTCCAAATGTGTGATCCCGCCACGCCGGTTTTGGTCGATGGCGGCAAAATCGCCAAGCACGACCGCCGGGTCCATGCCGCGCGCGCGCAGCTTCTCTTCCACAACCGGCAGATTCGCCCGTACATATCCAAGGTCAAGCATCCCTACAATTCTACCCTCCGCGAAAGCAGATGCGCTTAATCGCCGTTCGCCGTTACACTGGGAGGGATGCGAACGGCGGTGACAACCTGAGCAAGCCAGACATGCGCGTGACTCTCGCCGGGGTCGAGTTGCGCTCGCCCGTGATTGCGGCCAGCGGGACCTTCGGCTACGGCCTCGAGTTCGAGGAGATTATCTCGCTGGACCGCATCGGCGCCTTCGTCGCTAAGGGCCTCTCGCGCGAGCCGATGGCGGGCAATCCCAGCCCGCGCATCATCGAGAGCCCCGCCGGAATGATGAACGCGGTCGGACTGCAGAACATCGGCGTCCACGCCTTCGTCGAACAGAAGCTGCCCAGGTTGCGCAAGATCCCCGGTGTCGTGGTCATCGCCAATGTCTTCGGCTATACCATCGAAGACTGCGTCGAGGTCATCCACGTCCTCAACGACGCGCCCGGCATTGCACTCTACGAGCTGAACGCGAGCTGCCCCAACACCAGCCACGGAGGCATGGTCTTCGGCACCGACCCGGATTTGCTCTATCAACTCGCCACGCGCTGCCGCCAGGCCGCAAAGCGTCCGCTGATGGTCAAGCTCTCGCCCAACGTCACCAGCATTGGGTTGATGGCGAAGATTTGCGAGGACGCGGGCGCGCAGGCGATCTCGCTGGTCAACACCTTCCTTGCGCTGGCCATCGACGTGGAGACGCGACGCCCGCGCATTGCGAACTTTACCGGCGGGTTGTCGGGCCCGGCGATCCGTCCCATCGCGGTGCGCATGGTGTACGAGGCCTCGCAGGCGGTAAAGATTCCCCTGGTCGGAATGGGAGGCATCGTGCGCGCCGAGGACGCGGTGGAGTTTATGCTGGCTGGCGCCACCGCGGTCGAGGTGGGCACGGCGAGCTTCGCCGATCCGCGCGCCGTGGAGAACATCGCAAACGGCCTGCGCCGCTGGTGCGCCAGCCACGGCGTAGCCCGCGTCAGCGAACTGACCGGCGCAATGGTGAGATAGGGATGGTTTTTCCTCAGATCCCGGCGGCTTCTATCCAAATGCTCCCTCAGCCTGACAGTCGCTTCGGCATAAAATGGTGGCGTGACCATTGAATCCGTTCCCACAGCCAGCCCTGAAACCTTGAGCGGTCTTCGCCGCGTCCGCCGCGCCCTTCTCTCCGTTACCGATAAGAACGGCCTGGTCGAGTTTGCCTGCGCATTGGTGTCGCATGGCGTCGAGCTGGTCTCGACCGGCGGGACCGCGCGCGCGCTGCGCGAGGCAGGCCTCACCGTGCGCGACATCAGCGACCTGACCGGATTTCCGGAGATGCTCGACGGCCGCGTCAAAACGCTGCATCCCAAGGTTCACGGTGGCATCCTGCACATCCGCGCGAATGCGGAGCACATGGCTGCGGTGCGCGAGCACGGGATCGAACCCATCGACATGGTGGTGGTCAACCTCTACGCGTTCGAGAAGACGGCGGCCAAACCCGGCGCGGCGTTCAGTGACATCATCGAGAACATCGACATCGGTGGCCCGTCGATGGTGCGCTCGGCGGCCAAGAACTTCGAGGACGTGGCGATTGTCACCTCTGTGGCGGACTACGCGCTCATCGCCGAAGAGCTTGCCGCGAACGCCGGCTCGCTGGGCCGTGCGACGCGCTGGCGGCTGGCGCGCGCGGCCTTCGCTGTGACGGCGGCCTACGACGCGGGCATCGCTACGACGCTGGAGAGCATTGCTGCACCGGCTGCGCATGGCGAGCCGGCGATCTTCGACGCGGAGGCGATGCCGCAAGCCGTCCGCGTGATCGATCCTCTGAAGACGGTGCTGCGTTACGGCGAGAACCCGCACCAGAAGGCCGCGCTCTATATCGATGGAAGCGGGCGTGGCGTGGCTGCGGCGAAGCAGTTGCAGGGCAAGGAGCTGAGCTACAACAACATCGTCGATCTGGACGCCTGCTGGGAGCTGGTGGGCGAGTTCGACGCCGCCGAGGACGCCGCGGTCGCGATTATCAAGCACACCAACCCGTGCGGCGCGGCGACGGGTGCGACCGTTCTCGAAGCCTACCGGCGCGCACTGGAGGCTGATCCTGTGTCGGCGTTCGGCAGCGTGATCGGCATCAACCGCGAGGTGGACGCCGAGGCGGCGGAAGAGATCGCCAAGTTGTTCGTCGAGGCGATCATTGCGCCTTCATTTACGCCCGAGGCGGTCGCGCGCTTCGCCGCGAAGAAAAATCTGCGGCTGCTGGAGATCGCCGCGAGTCACGCGGACGCGGACAAGCCGGTGCGCGCGCTGAAGCAGGTCTCGGGCGGCTTCCTGATGCAGGACGCCGACCGCGTCTCCGTCGCAGAGGCCGATCTGCGGGTCGCGACCAAGCGTACGCCCACGGCGGAAGAGATGCGCGCATTGCGCTTTGCGTGGAGCATCTGCAAGCACGTCAAGTCGAACGCCATCGTCTATGCGCGCTGCAACCAGGGACACGGCCAGACCGTAGGCATCGGCGCGGGACAGATGAGCCGGGTGGACGCGGCGCGATTTGGAGCGATGAAGGCGATCCTGCCGCTCAACGGGACGGTCGCTGCGTCGGACGCTTTCTTCCCCTTTGCGGACGGCTTGGAGGCCGTGGTCGCGGCGGGCGCGACTGCTGTGATTCAGCCGGGCGGCTCGGTACGCGACGCGGAGGTGATCGCGGCGGCGGACCGGCTTGGCGTTGCGATGGTCTTCACTGGCATCCGCCACTTCCGTCACGGATAAGAGGCTCATAGCAATCACAGGAACTGCTTGTCAGTTGTTCGCTGTCTGTTCGTTGTTTATTCGCTTTCGCCCTCCCCCCACCCCCCTCCCCAGGGGTACTCTGGGTGTAAATGGAATGAAATCAGACGATTGCGCGGTGTGATGGACGGCAAAGTAGTCATTTCTGAAAGGTTATAGATAAGGTATTCTAAACATTCGGGTTAGGGGTGAAATTGGGCTTCAGCGGATTGAGCTTGTAAAGCATTCATTCTATTTGACTTTCTGATAATGCGTTGATTCGCAATGGTTTGCGGCAGTGCGTTAAATGCGAAGGCCCGGCGCGGTTGGCCGGGTCTCTTTGTTTGCTACTGCTTTAATTATACGCGTTGGAGGGAAACTACTATGCCAACTATTTTTCTGGGGTAAGTGGTTGATGGTGTGTTGGTTAGTGGGATTTTTTGGAGTCGAGGGACTTGACATGCGGATTTGCTGGGTTTTTTGAGAGATTTTTCCCGTGGCGAGACAATGACGCGATGAATGGGGCGCCCGGCGGAGAGCCAGTCGTCGAGGTTGAAGCTGGCGAGGGTGACCGACTAGACGCCGGGCAGCGTGGAGTTGGTCAGGTGCGGTTGGCTCGGGGTTGGGCGATGACCAGGCCGCGCGGAGTGGGCAGGAGGACGACCGAGAGGAGGCCCTCGGATTCCATCTTGAGGGCGGCGTCGCGGACGGTTTTGAGGTGGGAGCTGGCGTCGTGCATGAGGATGATGCCGTGGGGATTAATCTGGGGGAGAAAGCGCTTGACCTCGGCCTCGCGGATGTCGAGGTCGGAGTCGGAGAAGAAGAGGTCGATGGTGCCCTCGACGTGCATCTCGAGGCTGGACTCGTTGCGGAGTTCGATCCAGGGGGCGAGAGGCGAGGAGGCGAGGCGTTCCTTGGCTTTGGCGAAGACGACGGGGTCGAACTCGCAACTGATGATGCGGGCGCGGGAGCCGTCGGGGAGCGGGCCGTTGCGTTCGAGTCCGCGCGCGATCCACTCGGTGGAGACGCCGAGGAAGGAGCCGGTTTCGACGACCAGGCGGGGCTTGAGGGTGGTGACAAGGGTGGCTATGAACTCGAGGACTTCGACCTCGGCGGTCATTGAGTCGATCATGCTCCAGCGCTGGGGCTGGGGACACTCTGGGGTGGCGCGGTGATACTCCGGCTGCACGGCCCCGGCGGAGCGCTCGTGCTGGAGCATGACTTTGTGCTCCTGCTTGATCTTCTTTGCGAAAAGGCCCATGCAATCTACTTTATCGCGAGCGGAGAGAAGATGGATGCAACGGTTGCGATTCATGTGCTCGTGGTTTAATGGCGGCATGAGCGGAACAGATGAGGGTAAGGTGGTAGGCAGCGGATGGACGGCGGCGGAGATGCCGAGTCAGGCGGGTCGGCGGGCGCTGATTACCGGGGCGAACAGCGGGATTGGCTACCACGCGGCGCTGGAGCTGGCGCGCAAGGGAGCGCATGTGTTGCTGGCCTGCCGGAACAAGGCGAAGGGCGATCGGGCGCTGGTGCGGCTGCGCGCCGAGGTTCCCACGGCGAGCGCTGAGGTGGTGCTGCTGGATCTGGCGTCGCTGGCGTCGGTGTGCGCGTTTGGCGCGGCGGAGCTGGCACTGGGCGAGCCGCTCGACCTGCTGATTAATAACGCGGGAGTGATGGCCCCGAAGAAGCGACATGAGACGGTAGATGGGTTTGAGATTCAGTTTGGGACGAATGTTCTGGGGCACTTTGTGCTGACGGCGGTGCTGTTGCCAGCGCTGGTGCGCGCGGCAGCGGTTCGGTCGCAAAGGCCGCGCGTGGTGACGCTGGCGTCGATTGCGCACAAGCAGGGGCGGCTAAACTTCGACGATCTGCAATCGGCGAAGAACTATGGGCCGATGATCGCGTACCGGCAGTCGAAGCTGGCCGACCTGATGCTTGCGTTCGAGCTGGGCCGGCGACTGCGCGCTGCCGGGCCGCCGATCTCCGGCGTGATGAGCGCGGCGGCGCACCCGGGCGTGGCCAACACCAACCTGTTCCAGGTGGGGGAGCATTCGGCGGCGGAGCGCGTGTTGCGGCGCGGATTCGGCGTGGCGATTGGCGCACTGCTGAACTCGGAGGCGGAGGGCGCGGTGCCGACGCTGTTTGCGGCGACATCGCCGGATGTGGTGGACGGCGGATACTACGGGCCGCAGGGCTTGCTGGAGATGCGCGGAGGCGATGTGGGGTTGGCCAAGGTGGCTCCGCAGGCGCTCGACCAGGCAGCGGCAGCGCGGCTGTGGAGCGAGTGCGAGCGACTCAGCGGCATCTCGCTGCTGTAAACATCCGTGGCGCGATGGCGTCGAGAAGAAGGAGACCCGGTTCCACTGGCAGACCCGCTACGACTTTCCGGCGAGTTGGCGGAGGACGTAGGGGAGGATACCGCCGTGCTGGTAGTAGAGGACCTCCTGCGGGGTGTCGATGCGCAGGATGGCGGAGAACTCGATGGTGCGGCCGGAGGGGGTTTCGGCGAGGATGGGGAGGATGCGGCCGTCGGCGAACTTCGAGTCGAGCATGGACTGGAGCTGGCCGGGGGCGTCGCCGATGGCGAAGATCTCCTCGCCGGTGAGACCGAGGGATGCGGCGGACTGACCGGGCAGGAACTGGAAGGGGAGGATTCCCATGCCGACCAGGTTTGAGCGGTGGATGCGCTCGTAGGATTCGGCGATGACGAACTTGATGCCCAGCAGGCGTGGGCCTTTGGCGGCCCAGTCGCGCGAGCTGCCGGAACCGTACTCTTTGCCAGCGAGGATGCAGAGGGGAACGCCGCGCTCGGCGTATGCGACGCTGGCGTCGTAGATCGACATCTCGGTGCCTTCGGGGAGGAGGCGGGTGACGCCGCCTTCGGTGCCGGGGGCGAGCTTGTTACACAGGCGGACGTTGGCGAAGGTTCCGCGAACCATGACTTCGTGGTTGCCGCGACGGCTGCCGTAGCTGTTGAAGTCGGCGGGGGCTACACCGTGAGCGGCGAGGTACTGGCCGGCGGGGCCGTTCTTCTTGATGGAGCCGGCGGGGGAGATGTGGTCGGTGGTGACGGAGTCGCCGAGGACGGCGAGGCAGCGAGCGGCGCAGATGTCTTCGACGGGGGCGGGGGCGGCGGTGATGCCGTCGAAGTATGGGGCGCGGCGAATGTAGGTGGAGTCGGGCTCCCAGCGGTAGGTGTCGCCCGAAGGGAAGGTGAGGCGCTGCCAGTTTTGGTCGCCCTGGGATACCGTTGAGTATTGTTTGCGGAACATCTGGGAGTCGATGCAGGCAGCTACCGTGGCGGAGACCTCGGCCTGGGTGGGCCAGATGTCCTTGAGGTAGACGGGGACACCGGATTGATCCTTGCCGAGCGGCTCGGCGGCGAAGTTGTGGGAGATGTGACCGGCGAGAGCGTAGGCGACGACCAGCGGGGGGGACATGAGGTAATTGGCGCGGACCTCGGGGGAGATGCGACCCTCGAAGTTGCGGTTGCCCGAGAGGACAGAGACAGCAACGAGCGAGTGGTCTTCGATGGACTTGCTGACTTCGGTGGGCAGGGGGCCGGAGTTGCCGATGCAGGTGGTACAGCCATACCCAACGGTATTGAAACGGAGGGCATCGAGGTAGGGAGTGAGGCCAGACTTGTTGTAGTAGTCGGTGACGACGCGGGAGCCGGGAGCGAGAGAGGTCTTGACCCACGGAGGCGTGGTGAGGCCGCGCTCGACGGCCTTCTTGGCGAGGAGGCCGGCAGCGATCATGACGTAGGGGTTGGAGGTGTTGGTGCAGGAGGTGATGGCGGCAATGACGATGGAGCCGTGTGTGAGGTAGGGATCGGGATCGACTCCGAAGCGGGCTTTGACGGAGGCGGGGGCGGCGGCGTGTGGGTCGGATGCGCCAAGACTGCCTTCAGGGTTGCCGTTGGCGGAGGCGTGGCCACCTTCGGCCTCCCAGCGGAGGACCTGTCGGGCGGCGGACTGGTTGGCGTTGGGACCGAGCAGCGCGGGGAGCTGCTGGGCGAAGCTAGCGGCGGCCTGCGAGAGGAGGACGCGGTCCTGTGGGCGCTTGGGGCCAGCGACGCTTGGCTCCACGGTGGCAAGATCCAAGGACAAGGTTGACGAGTACTGGGCCTCGGGTGCTGCGGTCGTGTGAAAGAGGCCCTGCTCGCGGCAGTAGGCTTCTACCAGGGCGATGTGGGATTCGGTGCGGCCGGTGAGGCGGAGATACTTCAGAGTCTCGTTGTCGACGGGGAAGATGCCACAGGTTGCGCCGTACTCGGGAGCCATGTTGGCGATGGTGGCTCGGTCGGCGAGGGGGAGTTCGCTGATGCCGGGGCCGAAGAACTCGACGAACTTGCCGACGACGCCGTGCTTGCGGAGGGCTTCGGTGACGGTGAGGACGAGGTCGGTGGCGGTGGTGCCTTCCTTCAGCTTGCCGGTGAGGCGGAAGCCGACGACCTGCGGGATGAGCATGGAGACGGGCTGGCCGAGCATGGCGGCCTCGGCCTCGATGCCGCCGACGCCCCACCCGAGGACGCCAAGGCCGTTGACCATGGTGGTGTGGCTGTCGGTGCCGACGAGGGTGTCTGGGTAGGCGGTGACTTTGCTGTCTGCGTCTGGCTCGGTGGTGAAGACTACGCGGGCGAGGTACTCAAGGTTGACCTGATGGCAGATTCCCATACCGGGAGGTACGGCGGAGAAATTGCGGAAGGCGGATTGGCCCCACTTGAGGAAGGCGTAGCGCTCGCGGTTGCGGGAGAACTCGAGGGCGGCGTTGAGGTCGTAGGCACTGGCATCGCCGTACTCGTCGACTTGAACGGAGTGGTCGATGACGAGCTCGGCGGGCTGGAGCGGGTTGATACGCTCGGGGTCGCCGCCGAGCGAGCGCATGGCGTCGCGCATGGCGGCGAGGTCAACGATGGCAGGGACGCCGGTGAAGTCCTGCATGAGGACGCGGGCGGGCATGAAGGCTATCTCGCGGGAGGGCTCGGCTTTGGGATCCCAGTGGGCGAGGAAGCGGATGTCGTCGGCGGTGACGGTGTCGCCGTCTTCGTGGCGGAGAAGATTTTCGAGAAGGATGCGCAGGGAGAAGGGAAGGCGCGCGAGGTTGATGGTTGGGTCGGACGCGGCGAGGGCCTGAAGGCGGAAGAGGCGGACGGTGGCGGAGCCGGAGGTGAGGGTGGCGGCGGAGCAGAAGCTATCGGGGTGCTGAGCGGGAGTTGTCATCGTTTTCTCCATTATTCCAATGGCAGCGCGGACTCGAAAGGGAGTAGTGGGCGCGAGTTGAGGGCCGGAGCGCGTCTGGAAGCTGAGAGGGACGCAAATCGGCGGGACGAGGAGAGCGTATCAAATAAAGGGGTGCGATGGGGGGAGCGGTCTACGAGGCACTTATGTGTTCGCACGCTGGACTACGAGCGACCGCGGTCGCGGCGGCCGAGACGGAAGCGTTTCGTCCTGGGAGTGCGTGCCATCGATGTAATTTTACGCCAAATATGGCGATGCGATAAGAGGATTTGGCGGGTTAACTGTGGTCCGCGAGGTTCCTGAACGCCCGGTAGATGAACGATCCCAGATACCACCCGTCGAGGTACTTGTATGGCGTCTCGCCTGTGGTGTAGTGGCCGCAGGGAAGAACTTTGGAGACGAAGTCGATGTTGAGCTGCTGAAATTCATTCAGAATCTCGAGCGAGAGATGCAGGGGGAAGGTGAGGTCGTATGTAGCGTGGATGACGAGGACCCGCTTGGGAGTGGAGGCGAAGCGCTGCATGTAGGACATGGGGCTGACGCCCAGAAAAATCTGGCGGACCTGGTCTTGAGTGAGGCCAGCGTCTTGCAGCGCGACGCGGACGTGGCGGGTGCTCTGGCCCTCCCAGACGACGTCGCCGAACCAGGTGGAGGCGTGGTTGAAGGCGCAGACGCGCAGACGGGGGTCGTGCGCGGCGGCGATGAAGGCGTAGCAGGAGCCGAGGCTGGTGCCGAGAACGCCGAACTGGGTGTAGCCCTGGGTCTCCAGCCAGTCCATGCAACTGCGGATGTCGACGACAGCCTGCCGGCAGGCGGCAGTGGTGCGGCCGATGTTGGCGCTGACGGCGTAATCGGAGCGCTCCAGCTCGGCGGGGCGGCGGATGTCGTGGTAGGGCTGGGAGAGGCGGAGAGCAGAGATTCCGAAACGGGTGAAGAGGGTGCAGAGAACATTGTGGCTGATTGCGTCGGAGTTCCACTGTGGCAGGACGATAATGGCCTGCTTCGGTCTTGGGGGACGTCCGGCAGATTGCTTGCGCTCGGGCGCCGGGTACCATCTGGCGTTCATCTGGTCGTTTTCTGGATAGGAAGTGCGGACGGCGGAGGTAAAGCGCAGGAACTGGGCCTTGTCGAGCTCTCCGTTGGCGGCCTGACGCTTCATCTCGGCGTCCTGGGCGAGGGTCTCCGGGCGGACGTTGGTGGGGTATAGCTCCGGATGGCGGTGTTCGAGGCGGAAGTCCTGCGGTACCTGATAGCCGAAGAAATCATCGGAGTGTTCGACGATCTGCTGGTTCAGGGCGATCATGCGGTTGAGGCTGTGCGGGTCGGATGTTGCTGGTGATTGGACCTGCGCTGGGGCTTCAAAGCGCGCCGTGGGGTGGGCGTCGCTAAAGTCCTGTAGCCAGTCGAATCCCCATTCGAGGGGCCTTACAACCCGATTGGTATCGCGCGTTGTGAGCTTTGTCTCCCACGCCGTCATCCACTTCCCATACAGACCCGAATGCATTTACACAGTTTATCAATCGCCTGGGCGAGATGAGAAGGGCAACCCATCCTCGCCGGGGCGATGCAGGTGCGGCTCAAAGCTCGGAGACGACGAGACAGACACGGCCGACGATGTAGTCCGCCGGGGATTCGTGAGATCCTAGGGCAAGAAGTTGAACCGGGAAGGCAAGAGAGAGCGGGCGGAGGATGAGCCTTCCATCGTCGAATTCGACAAAACGGAGGACGAGGCCGGCACCGCAACGGACAGCATACTCGCGCCTTTCCAGCGCCATCTTCACAAATCTTCCAGTCGGCTAAACAGTCTGCGGGAGACCCTGCCTTGCTTAAGAGCACGGATTTAGCCGTGCCGTAGAAGCTGTATTTGTACTGCGGCTTTAGCCGCTGAGGCACACCGGCTTTCACTAGCCGCAACGCAACATCGCAATACAAGGAGCAGCAAGATGACGGACTTCGAGGGGCAGGTCCTGGCCGACCTGAGTGTTTTAAAGAGCCAGATGAAAGAGCTCATGGGCATCGGGCAGCCAGGCCGCCTCGCGCAACTCGAAGGCCGCATGCAGGAGCACGAAAAAATTGTGCAACGGCTGAAAGGAATGGCCGCCGCGTTTGGCGCCCTGCTCACCATAGCCCACGTCGCCATCGACTTCTTCATCGGAAGACGATGATCCGTACCAAACCGGGATCCGCTCGTCCGTTCAAGATTGTCATCCTGAACGGAGAGAAGGATCCCCGTATTTTCTTTTGTTTGTTCTTGAACCGTAATTTGGAGGCAACACATGGAATTCCTTAAATTGTTCTTTCGCGGCATCTCCCTACTGCCCAGCTTGGTGCAGGGCGTCGAAGCTCTCTACGGCGCAAAGTCCGGCGCGCAGAAGAAGGACGCCGCACTCTCCATCGTCAGCTCCAGCATCAATATGGCCGACGCCGTCAGCAGCAAGCAGATCGCCGACTCCACCAAGTTCACCGCTGGCCTCAGCCTCATCGTCGATGGTGTGGTTGACTGCCTCAACGCCAGCCTCTGGGCCAAGCCAACCCCGGCTGAGTGAGGCAGCCGTAACCATCCTGTTGAGAATACTTTATCCGTAACCTGTTTCATTGGAATACTTTGGAGTCTAGGGCGCCCTGTAACCGCTTGGATCAAATCCGCTTACGCCTAACGTATCCATTATGAATATTTTATCTGTAATTGACACATAATAATCCTCTTACCAGCTAATCCCCCGCAGGCGGGTGGGGGTGGGGGGGGGGGGGGGGGTGGGGTGAATAAAAGACGTATATAAAGCGAAGTAACAGCAAATCTCGTTCGCCATCCGTTCCTGCATCGCCCTATGAACTCTTTCGCAATTTCCCCGGAACGGATAGTCGGAAAACGTACCCGTTGGATCGTAAAAATCCGCGCAAGCTAGACCGTATAATCTGTGCCATGAAGACAAAATTGCAGACCAAGCCAGTTGTCGCAGTTCTCATGGGCAGCCGCAACGATTNNGCGCACCGCACGCCCGACCAGATGTTTGCCTTCGCAGAGTCAGCCGCATCGCGCGGTCTGCGCGTCATCATCGCCGGCGCGGGCGGTGCCGCCCACGTCGCCGGAATGCTCGCTGCTAAAACAACAGTTCCGGTCCTCGGCGTTCCCATCGCGGCCACTGCGCTTCAAGGCCTCGATTCGTTGTTCTCCATCGTCCAGATGCCAAAGGGCGTCCCCGTGGCCACCTTTGCCATCGGAGCCGCCGGCGCAGCCAACGCTGCCATCTTCGCCGTACAAATCCTCGCGGCCACAGATCCCGCATTGCAGGCCAAGCTCATGGCCTGGCGCGCTGCTCGCCGCGACGAGGTCCTAGCGCAGTCCCTCGACGACCAAGTCCCAGCGTAACCGGGGCCACACCTTCTTCGGCAACTTCAGCAATTCAGCCAAATTGCCGCGTCCCAGACAACAGCGGCGAGCGTGAATTGTGACTTCACCACTAAATATTTTCACAGTCCAGTTTTCCACATCCCAATGTGGCGGAAGCAGGGTAGGCTTATGGCATACCTTGAATTTGCGGCAGCGTGACCAACGGGGAACATCCTGTGAGCGCGGAATTTAATGGACAGGATTGACCTCGTTTGTAACTTCCCTTTCATCCTGGGATGGGATGATGGGCTTACAAACGATCCAGGCAGTTTGCATACGTTGGTAAACGTCCTCGTTTTCAGGACCGCGTTCCTTGAGTGCCCTGGATGAGTCAGGACGGATTCAAATAACCCGTAGTTCTGGAGGAAATCGATGCGGAAGAATCTCTTGATGCTGGTGTTCTCCTGTCTTTGTTTGTTCGCTGTTTCTGCGAAAGCTCAGCAGACTCTGGGTTCGCTGAACGGAACCATTCTCGATCCTTCGGGTGGGGCGGTGGGCAGCGCGACGGTGACCGCCGCGGATAAGGATATCAACGTGACCCGAGCGACGAAGACGCAGGGAAACGGATTCTTCCAGATATTCAATCTTCCGGTCGGCACCTATCAGATCCGGGCCGAGCATGACGGCTTCGACACCTCTCAGTTGACTGGCATCACAGTACAGGAGTCGCACGCAACCACGGTTAACGTGACGTTGAAGGTTGGTCAGGTGTCGACCTCGATCGAAGTGACGGCGAACCCCATGCTGAACGCGACCGACACCACCAACGGGTACACCCTGGACACGCAACAGATTGGGCAGGCGCCCCTGGCGACGGGCAGCTTTACGCAGCTTGCGGTGCTGTCGCCGGGTGTTAACGCTGAATTACTGAGCGGTGTCGACACCAATGCGGGCCTGGGTAATGAACCCATCTGGGCGAACGGCCAGCGCGATACTTCGAACACTTTCCAGGTGAATGGCGTCGATGCCAGCAACATCTTCAACGGCAAGACCTCCAGCAACGCAAGCTCGCAGCGCTACCAGTTCAACATTGGCCAGAGCACTGCGATCGGCGGCGAAACGCAGACCGGCACCTCGGCATACGGCTCGAACGGAAACAGTCTGCCGACACCTCCGCCGGAGTTTCTCCAGGAGTTGCGCGTCAACACATCGATGTACGACGCCCAGCAAGGGGCAACCAGCGGGGCGCAGATCGATGCCAACACCGCGACCGGAACGAACAAGTTCCACGGATCGCTCTATGGCGGATTCGCCAACAACTCACTCAACGCCGACCCGTTTTTCTTCAAGCAGGACGCGCTGAATGCACAACAGGGTGTGGGCGCTTTTCCAACCTACCTGGCGAATCCCGCGCTGCATCGTTGGAGCACCGGTGGCACGCTGGGCGGCCCGGTGATCAAGGACAAGGTGTTTTTCTTTGTAGGCTATCAGCACCTCTATAATTCGGACCAGTCCACCGGCCTGAGCCAGATGAACGTTCCGATCGGCCTGACCAACGACCGCTCGGTCGCGGGTCTGACGGCAATGGAGACCACTTACAACAACGGGACGTTACCGAGCGGCTTCACACTGGACCCGACGGCGGAGGCGCTGTTTCAGGCGACCCTGCCCAACGGCCAGTTCCTGATTCCCACCGCTCAATCCACCGTGCCGTACGCGTACAGCGTTCCCAACGTCACGTTGGTCGGCACCTCTACGCTGGTCGGCGACCAGGCAACTGCAGCCGTGGATTACGACCTGACCAAGACGGACCGTCTCTCGTTCAAGTACTACTACCAGAACGATCCGCTCACCAAGCCCTTTGGCGTTTCCTCCTACGTCGGCGGATTTCCAGGCAGCACCTACAACGGCTCCAAGGTGGGCGCTATCGACAATACGATCGCCATCGGTCAGCGCCTGAACTGGGAGCAGCGACTGGGCTTTATCCGCATGGGGACCTACAGCTATTACAACCAGACGATCAACAACAACGCCGGTACCGGACCCACCTTTGGCATAACCAACCCGGTTCCTGGCGCACCCGCGCTCCTTCCAGCCTTTACCATTTCCGAATTTGAGACCCCGGTTGCCGGCACGCCGACTATGCGTGTCGGACCCTACAGTACCTTCGCCAACACGGGGTATTACCAGAACCGCCTGAATCCCTCCACCAACGTGATCTTCACAATTGGACAGCACACCATCGTTGCCGGGGGCGGTTACAGCTATACTCAGTTGAACATCGAGAACAACCGCAACGGCATCATTCAGACTTCGGAAAGCAACCTGACCAGTTTCCTCGAAGGGTCAGTGCATTCCTCCAGTGTCCTGGAGACGATCGGCAGCGGGCACAACCTTGCCGACCGCTACTATCGAACCAATGAAGGGGCGGCCTATGTCCAGGACAAATGGCAGGCAATGTCGAACCTGAGCATTACCGGCGGCGTTCGCTGGGACTATCACGGTGGATTTACCGAGAAGTATGGCAACTTCTTTAACTTCGATCCCAACGCCTATAACGTCACCGGCACGGACCCGGGAGTCGGAGGAAGCGGCTTCACGGTGGTCAACGACGGACTGGTGGTCGCAGGCAACAATCCGACCGCGCCGACAGCGGGAGTCAGCGCCTCTACCCTCTCGGGCCGGCAGTGGGGCATCTCGCCCCGCGTCGGGTTTGCCTGGTCGCCGAAGACGTTCAACAGCAAGGTTGTCGTTCGCGGCGGCGGCGGCATCTACTACGACCGCGGGGAACTGTTCACCTACCTCTCGCCGCCGGCGGGCTCCGGTGTCGGCGGACCGTTTGGCGTCACGCAACAGTCTCCGCTGGTTGCCGCAGTTACCGGAGCCGGTACCAAGACGCTGGAGAATCCCCTCGGGACGTCGGGCGCTCTCACCTCCTCAACAACCCCTCCCGCACCCGGAGTCAACCCTGCGATCCAACAGACTGCGCTACAGAACGAGCTCAACTTCATGACTCGCAGCGTCGTTGTGAACAAAAAGTACAACGTCCTGGGCTGCGGCGGTCCCGGAAATCTTGAGGGCGACTGCGAACAGACGCCGCTCTACCTGGGCGCGTACGACAAGAACAACGTCCTGCCGTACACCATCAACTACACCCTCAACTTGCAGTGGCAGCCCAGGAATGACTTGGCGGTGACTATCGGTTACACCGGAAACCGCGGGCGCCACGCTGTAATTCCGATTCCTTTCAACGAGCCGCAGACCGCTACGCCCACCAGTCCCGCGATGATTCTGGGAGCAACGCCCCACTCCAGCGGCGAGACGTCGAGCTATGGCTATGACGTACTGAACGGTTCCACCACCTGCACCGGGTCATATCACGACCCGTGCTCCATCCTGTCGGAACCCTGGGCAACCTACGATGGTGGCAACTCGGACTTCCGCGCCCCCTATGTCGGCTATAGCCCGTACTCCGCGCTGTTCGAGACGGTGGGCAACTCCGCCTACGACGCGCTGGAAACGCACCTGGAGAAGCGCATGTCCCACGACTTTCTGGTGGGCGCGAGTTACACCTGGGGCCACGCTCTCGATGAACAAAGCGACATCGGGATATTCTTTACCGGCAACGATCCGGCCCATTTGCGGAACTCGTGGGCGTCGGCTGACTTTGACCGCAAACAGGTGTTCTCAGCCAACTTCCAGGCGTTGGTGCCCAACACCATTCACGACCACTCGTGGATGTCCTACGTGGCCAACGACTGGAGCTTGAGCGGCATCGCCATTGTGCAGAGCGGCGAGCCGTTCTCGCTGTACGAGTTCAACGGCGCCGTCGCCAGCGCGCAGCTTGGCTACTATCCCAGCCTGCTCAATCCGATTCTTCCGATCAAGAATCCCAGCAATCCGAAGTCGGCTTTGACCGGAAACCCAGGCAGGTTCCGCGGGACAGGCGGTGCCTATATCCCGGCGATCGACCCCACCCAGATCGCCATCCAGTACCTTACTCCGGGGCAGAATGGCGTTCCTACCGCAGCCATGGGCGGGACAACCGATCCTGCTGACGTGTACGAAACGGCCTTCGCACCCGGCGACCAGCGCAACATCTTCCGCCAGGCCGCGCAAAAGCGGGTCGATGTCTCAATCCGGAAGCAGTTCAAGGTTTCGGACAGACTCAACCTGCTGTATGCCTTCAACGTCTTCAACCTGTTCAATACCACTAGCATGGATGTTCCCCAGAACAATACCCAGCTTGGTCAAGGAGGGGCGTGCGGGACCAATTACTTGTCCGGAGGGTCTACGTCCAATGGGGACTGCACCGGTGGCTACGAGAAGTACGGCATGGTGGTTACCGACCAGACGGATCAGGCCACCTCGACGCAGGGACCGGTCGGGGGCGGATCTGCCGGTACGAATCTGTATCAGTTGCCGTACACCAATGGAACTTCAGGCAAGAACACGGTGGTTCCAACCACTCTTCCCCTGGGCGTGCACGGTTGCACCATCGGAACCGAAGTCTCGTCGACCGGCTGCGCAAACAACGGCGCGAGCTTCGGCGCCGTCACCACCATGATCGGCAGCAACCGCATCATCACCATGGACCTTCACATCATCTTCTAACTGGACCAACGCAGAACGCGGGCGGCGGCTTCGGCTGCCGCCCTGCTTTTTAAAGGTGTGTCTGAATATTGATGCGGTTAAATTCGTCGCGTCTCAGGAGCGCCCTCCGATGCATCAATTTGAGGCTAAAGGACTGGGGATCGCAGGCGGTTTGGGTGTGTCGTCGGAGGAGCGCTCGATGGTCATGTCTTCAAAGAGCAGGTCGGGGACGATGTAGGAGACCAGATCCGCGTCGGTATAGAGTACGGTACCTTGCGCGTGTTCGGAGTAGAGGGTGCGTTCCTTGGATACGGCAAGGATGTCCTTGAAGGAGGCGGAGGTGACCTCGGCGACCTTCGCGTTGCGCAGGGCCTCTTCGTGGCCGTCTGGGTAGATGCGAACGGCCTCAATGGCCACAGCGCCCGAGAGTCGGCGAACGATGATGCCATATTCAAGGCCGCGCGAGGAGACTAGATCGATCAGTTGCTTTCGCAGGTCTTCGCGCGACGAGGAAGTAGACGAACTGACGAGGAGATTGCCAGGCTGAACGCCGAGTTCGCGCATGTTGCCGGAGCTTTGGTGAATGCCGCGCACGGGCGTTCGCGTGATGAGCAGCGTCTTAAGGATTCCATTCTTGACGAGGGTCGTCTCCTGCGAGGGCACGCCCTCTTCGTCGAACTTGTAGTTGCCGAAGAGCGGTTGACCGTCCAACTGCGTGAGCTGCGGGTTGTCGACTACGGTGAGAAAATCGGGAAGCACACGGCTGCCGATCTTGTTCAGTAGGTTGGTCGTTGAGCCGCCGCTTGTGCCGCTGCCGGAGAGCAGGGCGATCAGCGAGCTGGTGCCAGACTCCGAGTGATGCGTGAGCAGGTGAACGGAAAAGTAGCGAGCGAAGAGCTCGTCGGCGGCTTTTCCTTCCACCAGCACGGGACCGTTGTATCGCTTGGCCGATTTGCCGTTCATGCGGAGGGTGAGGCGGTCGGAGATCTCATTGGTGCTGGCAACAAGAGCGGCTTCGCTGGGCAGAGCACTCAGCGAGCGAGCATGCGCGGAGTAGGTGTCGGCGAAGGATTCGCCGGTGCCGTTCTGCAGCGAGGCCGAGGCGTGGAAGTAGACCTCGGGAACCTGACGGTAGTAGGTTGTGCCTTCGCTGTTGAGATAGTGCTCCGCAGTATTGTCAACCTCCAGCTCCGCATCCGAGGTCTCGACCGACGGCAGCTTGAGAAAGACAGCCGATGCGGCGCGGACCAGATGCTCGGCGTCACTCATCTTCTCCACGATTGGAGGCAACGTCTCGGACTCCTGGTGCGCAGGCTCCTTGCTGAAGTCGGGAATCTTCTCCGTCACATTCCGGTTCAACTGCGCGGCCTTCCTCGCCGAGAGGTCTTCCACCGCCTTCTTGTAGGCCGCATCCGTGGCCAGCCAAATCTTGCGGCGCAGTTCGTCGTAGTTGTCGTCGATGGGAAGTATATTGTTGCCGCCCACCAGCGAGACCAGCAGCTCCGTCATTCCGCCGATGCCGCCCGAGAAGTTGCTGTTGTCGAAGTCGTAGTCGCCCACGCGCACCGTGACGGTGAGAACGCGCGCGTGCGACTCGCCGCTACTGGTGAGCGCTCCCAGGCTGGCATGGGCGACCTGCCGATTGCTGTCCACAATCTTGTAGGAGATGTAGTACGGCAGCTCCTGCGATTCCAAATGCAGGTCCTTCATCGAGCGCTGCATCTCGTCGCGCATGGCGCGCGTCTCCACATTCTCCTGCTGCGCAAACACCGGAGTCGTTGCCAGAACAAAGAGCGTGAGGGCTAGGAAATATTTCTTCATTTCGCACCTCCTGGTGCAGCCGCGAAGGGTGCGGGAAGAATCGGCGGACGTTCCTGCGACTTCGCCTTCTTCTGCACTTCGATCTGCGAGATAAGAATGCCCGGGCCGCTGGCCGAGACGGGAACTGCTCCCGACTCCGCGCCGCAGACCCCGTTGAAGACGGCCTTTTCGTCATCGGCGGCGAGGATCTTGCTGAAGACGGTGAGCGGCGTGCCGACCAGGTCCACGCCGCGCACCAGCTCCTCGCAGCCATCGGGATAGATGCGGTAGACCATGATGGGAATCACGTTGAAGGCGTTAGGAATGGTGCGGCCGGTGAGGGTAAATCCGCCCTGAATGTCGTCGAAGAAGAGACCGTAGGGCTTGTTCTGCTCCTTGATCTGCGCGATCAGAAGTTGCTTGAGTTGCTCGCGCGAGACCGGCTTCGAGTTGACGATGACGAGGTTCGATTGCCGTGCCACGGGCTGCATTCCGGCCTGCGCGCGGCCATGGCCGTTGGAGTTGGGGAAGCCCTCGATGGGCGAGCGACCCATCAAAAAGTTCTCCAGAATCCCGTCTTTCACCGCGACCACAGGCCGCGCGCGCACGCCTTCGTCGTCGAAGGTGTAGGAACCGACCAGATCCACGCTGGCGTAACGCTTCAGCGTGGGGTCGAAGTCGACCGAGAGATAGGCGGGCAACACTGGTTGTCCCACCATCTTTTTAAATGTCTGCCCCTCATTCTCGCTCTTCTGGCGATGGCCCTCGATGCGATGGCCGAAGACCTCATGGAAGAAGACGGCGGTGGCGCGCCCCGACAGAATCGCCGGGCCGGTGTAGGGATCGACGATCGGCGCATCGCGCAGCGCCTTCAGGTCGGCGATCATCTTGTCAACCGCTTTCAGCACCGTTGCGTCGTCGGGCAGACCCTGCGGCGTCAGCGCGGCAAATGACTCATAGCGCGGAAGCACCATTCCGTCGGCGGCCTTTGCGTTGGCCTCGATGAAGAGCCGATAGTAGGTGGTCGAGGTCTGAATCGCCGAGCCGTCGCTGGAGACGAACCAGCGCGTCTGCTGTTCGGCCTGAAAGGTTGCCGTGGCGTTGAACAGGTCTCCATAGCGATGGAACGGCGCGGTGTACTTGCGCGTCTTCTCCTCCCACAGCTTGCGGTCCACCTGCATCGCGGGGACCCGTTCAATTGCCTGCTCGGGCTTCTCGTGCGAGAAGTCGTCGGACTTGTCCTCCTGCTCGACGGTGACTTCGTTGTTGGTGGTCACGGCGGCCAGTTGAGTGGTCGCGGCCTTGTATCGCTTGTCGGTCTCTAGCCACAGCGCGGCGCGAATGGGAAGCGGATCGTCGTCGACCGGAACGGCGACAATGGAGAAGCCGCCCAGCGCGCCCAGCCCTCTCGCGCCGCGCACCTGATGCGTGTTGTCGAGCTTGTAGTCGCCGACACGGACTTCCACATGCGCCACTCGGCGGTGAGAGGAGTTGCTGAGCAGAAGCGCTCCAAATGTCGAGGAGACGACAGCCGAATTCGAGTCCGTAATTTCGTAGCTGAGATAGTAGGGCGGTGTGGGCTGCTTCTTCAACTCCGCAAAATCGCGGTCGATCTCCGTCTTGGCCGCGGTCAGAACAGGAGACGCGCCGCTGACCTTCGATGGTTGAGCCATGCAGGTGTGGACCAGAGAACATCCAGTCACACATAGGACGCCAAATGTGCGAAACAGCATCGAAGTCTTCAAGATGCCTCGTGAGGGAAGGAACGGACGGCCCATTATAGCTTGCTCAAGTTACCTCCAATCAGGATTGATCTGGTTCATCCGCCGCTCTCTTCAGAAACGTATCCACGGGCAGGTTTCGCACTCGATGCCTGCAAAGGTGCAAAATGAAAGCTATGGAACTGCGGCCATCCGGCCATTTTTCCCGGATGGCGCGCGAGGGGAGACGGACATCATGCATGGAACTGGAACGAAGGTTGTTGCATTCAACGGCAGCGCAAGAAAAGGCGGAAATACGGCCATCCTGCTTCGCACCGTTCTCAAAGAGCTGGAAGCCGAGGGAATCGAGACCGAACTGATCGAACTGAGCGGTGCAAAGATCCACGGCTGCCTGGCTTGCCGCGAGTGTTCCAAGCGGAAGGACCACCGCTGCGGACAGACCAACGACATGGGCAACGCCTACATCGAAAAGATGGAGGAGGCGGACGGCATACTGCTCGGCTCGCCGACGTATGTGGCGGACATCTCTCCGGAGATCAAGGCGCTGATGGACCGCGCGTGCCTGGTCTCCAAGGCAAACGGGGGCATCTTCCGGCGCAAGGTTGGCGCGGCCGTGGTGGCGGTGCGCCGGGCGGGAGCGATCCATGCCTTCGATGCCTTGAACCATTTCTTCCTGATCAGCGAGATGATCGTTCCCGGTTCGTCGTACTGGAACATCGGATATGGCCGCGAGATTGGCGATGTCGAGAAGGACGAAGAAGGCATGCAGACGATGAAGACGCTGGGCCAGAATATGGCGTGGCTGCTGAAGAAGATCAAGAGCCAGGCTGAATCGAGCTAAAGCTGATCTCCTGATGGGGCAGAGGAGGTGCAAAGAAAATACTGAGATTCTGGCTGCGCCAGAATGACGATTCGTGGGTGCTGCGTCAGAATGACGACTCGTGGGTGCTGCGCCAGAATGACGACTCGTGGGCTTTGACTCTATGCCAACAAGAGAAGTGCTATAAGGTTCGAGTCGATGTTGGTTGATTCGCGATGAGAGATGCCGTTTGTTCGTCTTTTGTTCTCTTTTTATTCCCCCCCCCCCCCCGGGGGGGGGATAATTTGAGAGTAAGCTGTTTCGATTCCTGCGATTACGGGTTATGTGTGTCGCCAAAGTAGTCATAACAAACGGATTACTTCTAAAATGTTCATTCGGTTTGGGTTGCTGGATCGGGTGGGATGGGGGTGGGAGGGCCGAACTCCTCGATCATTCTTTCCATGAGGGATTTGGGGCGGAGGGCCTGGGCTGGAACTCCGTTGCCGTCTCCGCGGGCGGCGAAGGTTTGACCGTCGCGGGTGCGGACGACGCGGCGAGGGAGGGTGGAGAGGTCGTCGCCGGACGCGGGTGGGGGCGCGAGGGCGCGGACGTTGAAGCTGGCGACCTGGAGAGCGTAGAGGAGGCTGCGGCCCTGGACGGGATTGACCTGGCCAGCGGCGATGGCGGAAAAGAGCAGGGAGATGGCGAGCTGGATGGACTCGGCGTCTTCCAGCGGCGGAAAGGTGTAGGCGGGGGAAGTGGCGAACTGGGCCGGATTCTGGCCGTTATCGAGCAGATACTGGACGGTTTCCGGGCGCAGGGGACCGATCCTGGCTGTGCAGGCAGCATCGTGGCTGCGGCGGAAGGTCCGGTGGTAGAAGCAGAAGATGGAGCCGGTGATGGCGGGCGACTGGCAACGATGGCCGTTGGTCTTGATGTGCCGGCAGATGTCGTACTTCTCAGCTTGGGAGTCCATTGGTTCCTCGATTCGGCGTTTAAATGCGAAGGGCCGCAAGGCTCGTCCCCGTGTGGTGGACGGCTTGCGGCCCTTCTTTTTTAATCTCTACTTCTATTCTACCAAGTTGGGCATAACTACTATGCCAACTATTTTTCGGATGGATATGATTGATGGGGTGTGGTTTAGCGGGATTTGGTGGCGTCGAGGGGCTTGACAAGCGGATTTGCTGGGGTTTTTGAGGGTGGTGGAGCGAAAAAAAGGACCGGAGCTAAATCCCTTTGATTCTGCGAGGCTTATTCAGGGGGTGAGGCCCTGCTCCCTCCGGAAGGCAAAAACGGAGAACAGGCAACGGCAAGAGCAGAAGCAGATTCCTTCGCTGCGCTGCGGAATGACAAACAAAAGGGACATGGGCAAGAGCAAGGGCCAATACGGAGATTCTGGCTGCGCCAGAATGACGACTCGTGGAGGCTGCGCCAGAATGACGACTCGTGGAGACTGCGCCAGAATGACGATGAGTGGGTACGCATCCCACCCATCGCGATGAAGCTGCGATGGATGGGGCACCCGGCGTCCATCATCCCACCCATCGCAAAGTACGCGATGGATGGGGCACCTGTGATCT
>PKWU01000024.1 GCA_003132145.1 Granulicella sp. | reverse complement strand
CTTATTTATGCGCGAGCCCTTACTCATTTAATTATACGCTGTGGAGGGAAACTACTATGCCAACTATTTTTACTTTTTAAGTTGTTTGGTTGGCGTTGGTTAGGTGGATTTTTTGGCTCCGAGGGTCTTGACAAGGGAATTTGGCTGGATTTGGCAAGGAATCGGGATGGGAGTGCGGGGTATGGAGTACCGGCATCTCCCACATCTCAGAATCGAGATGTGGGAGATGCCGGCGAGGATGGGGCAAGCGCAGCGGTTATTGGAAGGTGCCGGATTTTTTGAAGTCGCCGCCCTTGACGATGGTGATGTCTGTGGGATCGACGTGGCGCTTGAAGGCGTCGTTGACTTGCTGGGGCGTGAGCGCAGCGACGGCAGCTTCCAGTTTTGCATCCCAAAGCAGGGTGCGGCCCCAGCGCTCGCGGTTGATCAGCTTGCTGCCGATTGCACTCTCGTCGGCGCGTCCGACCGCTTGCTGGTCGAGCCAGGTCTTCTTGGCCTTCTCGACCTCGTCGGCGGTGAATCCGTCCTTGAGCGCGAGGGCCAGCTCCTGGTTGAAGTCAGACTCGACCTTGGCCATGTTCTGCGGCGCGGCGATGGCGCTCCCGGAGAACCTGCCGTCATCGTCCTTGGTGGGCATTGAGAATCCCCCATTGGCGCCGTAGCTGAGGCCGTCATGGACGCGGATGCGCTGGAAGAGCCTGGAGTTGGGCGAGCCGCCGAAGATCATGCCGGCGATGGTGAGGGCCGCGTAGTCGGGGTCCTCGTCGCTCATCTTCATGGGCATTCCAAACAGAAATAATGCATTCTGCTTGTCGGGCGTTTCGATCTTGTCGTTGATCGCACTGACCGGAGCGTACTGGTTGGGGATGCGCTGGTAGTGGCTTGCGCTCTTCCAGTCGCCGAAGAGTTCGGTGACCAGCTTCTGCATCTGCTCCGGATCAAATTGCCCGCTGATGGAGATCTCTCCCTCGCCGGGGCTGTAGAACTGCTTGTAGAACTGGCGAACGTCGTCCAGCGTGACCTTCTTATAGTCCTCGATCTGTTCATCGATGGTCGAGGTATAGCGCACGTCCCCGCGCTGGTATCGCGCATTGAAGTGCCGCGCCATATCAAGGGAGGCCAGCGTTGTTGGCTCAGTCTTTCCACTCTCAGCATTGGCAATATTCTGCTGTCGGAGCTGCTCGAACTCGGTCTCTGGGAACGATGACTCGCGCAGTAGCTCGCGCATAAAACGGAGCGAGTCGGCGAGGTCCGCATCCAGCGTGCGGACGAAGGCCGATGCGGACGTGGAGTTGCCGTAGAGGTTAAACTGCGCCTTCAGACGATCGGACTCATCCTGAATCTGCTGGCGGTTTTTGGTCTTGGTGCCGCGCATCAGCATGTCGCTGGCGATGTCCGCCGCGGTGGATTTGGCGAAGAGCGACTTCTCGTCGCCGAAGCGGATGTTGACGCGAGCCGTCACGGTTCCGCCGCGGGTCTTCTTGGGGAACATGACGAGCTTCATGCCGTTGGGCAGGGTGGCACGGATGACGCGGGCTTCGATGTTCTGCGGAGTGGGATCGAAGGCCTCGCCCTCTTGAATGGCCGCGCCTCCCTTGTAGTCCTTGAAGCGCGCAGCGGGATCGGGCGTGGGGGGAATCTCGGCGCGATCGGGAGTCTTGGTCGGGATGAACTCTCCCAGTGTGCGGTTGGAGGACTTCAGGTAGGCCTTGGCCACGCGGGTCACGTCGGCGGGCGTGACTTTGCCCACCTCGTCGCGCATGAGGTAGAAGGAGCGCCAGTCGCCGTCGCCCACGTAGCCGCCAAGCATGAGGGCAACCTGCTGCGAGTCGGTGAGCGCGAGCTCAATGTTCTTGAGGATTCGCGCTTTGGCGCGGTCAATCTCCTCCTGCGCGGGCGGGTCGCTGGCCAGGCCCTCGACCGTCTTGAGAAGAATCTGCTGGGCATCGTCGATGGACTGCTCCGGCTTGAGCTGCACGAATGCCATCGCAAGCCCCGGGTCGTGCATATCGTTTGCGCCCATGCTGACCGCGACAGCCTTCTTGGTGTCGACCAGCGCCTTATACAGACGGCCTGTCTGCGGAGCGCCCAGCACCTGGGCCATGACTTCGAGGGGCGCGATATCGGGATGCAGCGCGGCCGGAATGTGATAGACCGCCATGATGTACTGAATGTCTCCGATGCGGCGCAGGGTGACGAAGCGCTCGCCTTCCTGGGTGGGCTCCATGGTGTACGGCTGGGTGAGCACACGCTGCGGCCGTGGGAGGGCGCCGAGGGTCTGAGAGACCATGGCCAGCGCCTTGGACGCGTCGAACTGTCCCGCGATGATGAGATCGGCGTCATCGGGCTGGTAGTACTTCTTGTAGAAGGCCGCGAGGTTGGCGATGGGCACGCGCTCGACATCCGTGCGGTCGCCGATGACGGTTTTTCCATAGTTGTGGAAGTTGTAGGCGGCGGCCATGACGCGCTCGTCGAGGACATTGAGCTGGCTATTCTCGCCCATCTCCATCTCGTTGCGGACGACCGTCATCTCGCTGTCGAGGTCCTGCTTGAGCATGGTCATGTGGGCCATGCGATCGGTCTCCAGATCCAGCGCCCATCGGAGGTTGTCGTCGCTGGCGTTGACGGTCTCGAAGTACATGGTCTGGTCGTAGGAGGTCTGGCCGTTGAAGTTGCCTCCACCGGTCCGGTCGGTCAGCTCCTTGAAGATTACGCGGCCGTCCTCTGCGCTCTTGAAGGTCATGTGCTCGAGGAGGTGGGCCATGCCGGTCTCGCCGTAGCCCTCGTTGCGCGAGCCGACGCGGTAGACGACGTTGACCGTGATCTTGGGCTTGGAGTTGTCCGGAAACAACAGGACGTGCAGGCCGTTGGCAAAGGCGTACTCTGTGACTCCCTCGATGGAGGTCACCTTTTGAACGCCTTGCGGCAGGGTTTGAGCGAAGGACGAGACGGTAAGAAGGATGGCGGCTACAGCGAGAGCAAAGAATCTTTTCAGGCCCATGGATCACCCTTTCAAATTTCAGCAGCCGATTATATGCGGAAATTTATGGCACTGAAATGGGGTTGTGAATCGTGGATGGATGGCAGCGATGGCGCGCGTGGAAGACGATCTGCAAGGCGATGGAAGGAGCGATGCCGGCAGACGCGCATGTACGTCAGACGGAGGACAACTGAATTGGTTAGGGGTTGGGGAGGAAGCGGTAGCCGATGCCGCGGACGGTGGTTAGGTGGATGGGGTTGGCGGGGTCGTCCTCGATGTAGCGGCGGAGGCGGACGATGAAGTTGTCGATGGCTCGGGTGTCGGTGTCTTCGCGGATGTGCCAGACCTCTTCGAGGAGGGCTTTGCGAGAGACGATGTGGCCGGCGCGATCGGTGAGGTAGCGGAGGAGGTCGGCCTCCATGACGGTGAGGTGGGTGGTGCGGTGCGGGGCGATCAGCTCGAGGGCGTCGAAGCGGATGGTGCGGCGGTTGAAGGTGTAGGTGTCGGCGGGGGATTCAGGAAGAACAGAAGCAGATCCCTCCGCTGCGCTACGGGATGACAACACAGAGGATTGGGTGGACTGCCATGCGGTGCGGCGAAGGAGGGATTTGATGCGGACGAGGAGGATGTTGAGGTCGAAGGGCTTGGGGAGGTAGTCGTCGGCGCCGGCCTCAAGGCCTTCGAGGATGTCTTCGGGACGGGAGCGTGCGGTGAGCATGAGGATGGGGGTGAAGCACTGGGCGTCGCGCAGGGCGCGGGCGATGATGAAGCCGTCGGCGCCGGGCAACATGCAATCGAGGACGATGGCGGCGATCTTCTCGGGCGGGGCGAGGAGATAGGCGAGAGCGGCGTCGCCGTCGGACTCGTGGTGGGTGCGGTAGCCCTCGGCGGCGAGGTTGAAGAGCAGACCCTGGGCGAGATGCTCTTCGTCTTCGATGAGGGCGATGAGGGGGGATTCGCTCATACGGTCGATTCTACTGCGCTGGCGTGTGTGCGGCGGGATCGGCGAGGGGGAGGGTGAGGGTGATGGTGGCGCCGAGGTTGGGGCCGGGGCTGGCGGCGGAGATGCTGCCTCCGTGCTGGCGGGCGATGGCGCGGACCAGGAAGAGGCCGAGGCCGGTGCCCCGGATGCGCGAGGCGTTGCGGCCGGGGACGCGGTAGAAGCGCTTGAAGATGCGCTTGAGCTGGTCGGTGGGAAGGCCGACGCCGGTGTCGGTGACGGCGAGGGCGGCGTTGCTGTAGCCGGAGATGGAGAGCGAGCAGAGGACTTCGACTCCGCTGGGGGAGTACTTGACGGCGTTTTCGAGGAGGTTGAGGACGGCGGTGCGGAGGTCCTCGGGGACGGCGCGGACGTGCAGGCGGACGTTGCCGGGGACGGGGGCGAGCTGGATGGCTTCGGCGGGGAGGTGGTGGCGCAGGAGGGTGATGGCGATGCAGTCTGCGACGAGCGGGGCGAGTTCGAGGAGGATGCGGTCCTGGGGACGGCGGGCGCCGAGTTCGCCGGCCTTGAGGACCTGCTCTACGGTGGCGAGGAGACGGTCGGAGTCGGCCAGCATGATCTGGTAGAACTGCTGGCGCTGGGGCTCGGGAACCTCGCGGCGCTGGAGGGTCTCGAGGTAGAGGCGGATGGAGGCGATGGGGGTCTTGAGCTCGTGGGTGACGGCGTTGAGGAAGGAGTCCTGGCGCTCGTTGCGGCGGACCTCGCGGACCAGGAAGACGGTGTTGAGGACGACTCCGGTAGTGAGCAGACCGAAGAGGATGAGGCCAAGGACAAGCAGGGCGAGACGTCGCTCGTTGAGGATGATCCATGCTATGTTGAAGACGACGAGGCCAACGACAACGAGCACACCGAGGGTGATGGCAAGGGCGATGGCTCCGCGTCTTCGGGTGATGTTCATGGCGTGGTTCGGGCTGGGGTGATGAGGATCAACGGCGCCAGGGGTTGGGCGGGTAGTAGTAGTAGGCGACGGGGACGGGGACGACGCGATAAGGGGGGCAGGAGACGAGCGCCCAGACGAGCATTATGAACCAGCCGATGACCGTCCAGCCAAAGAAGAGATTGAGCAGGAGGATGAGCGCGATGCCGTGGCCGCGATTCGCCGCGACGATGGTGGGCAGGAAGTAGAGAAGGGCGAGAAGAGTGATGAAGAGCATCGGCTACCTCGTCGGGATCGGGCTTGGTGCTAAGTGTACTACGCAGAGGAGGGGTGGAAAGTTCAGCGGAGGGTGAACTTTCCCAGGGAGTTCTGAGTTGGGGGTGGATGGCTTTGCGGGTGATATTCTCGGGCGATGAGAGATGAGCTGGATTCCGAGGGGCAGTGGCAGCGGCTGGTGGAGCTGTATCGCGCGATGACGGACGGGGAGCTGTTGCGATTGGCGGAGCGGCCCGGCGACCTGACGGAGATTGCGCTGGGCGTGCTGCGCACGGAGATGGGAAGCCGGCGGCTGCAGGTTGAGGCGGAGTCGGGATTCTCTGCCGAGGAGAAGCGCTTAGCCGGGGCTGGGGCCTATCTTGGTACGGAGTTTTATACGGGTGCGCAGCGCGAGCCGGAGATGAAGCCGGAGCCTGCGGCGAAGGGCTTGGCGAAGGGGACGGTGGTGCTGACGACGTTTAATGATGCGATTGCGGCGGGGGAGGCTATCGACTTGCTGGAGGCGGAGGAGATGGAGATCGAGGTGCGGGACGTGGCGGCTGCGCAGGGTGGGGGCGGTTCGTTCTACGGTGGGCCTCCGGTGGCTCTGCAGGTGATTGTGCAGCAGCGCGATCTGCGGCGGGCGATGGATCTTCTACAAGAGAAGATGGGCCTGTTTCCGGGGCAGGAGGTCGAGGTCGCGGATGAGGCGATCGACGATGGAACGACGGCTGTGCTGGGGGCGTTTGGGCATCGCAGCGACGCGGAGGATGTGGCACGGGTGCTGGAGGAGGCTGGAGTGTGGCATCGCATTGCGGCCAATGCGGATGGGAGCGTGGAGTACGAAGACGCGTACACGCTGGAGGTGAAAGAGGTGGATTTGGTGAGGGCGGGCGAGGTGGTGGAGCGGGCGATGAATTTGCCGGAGGGGTGAGAAAAAGTTGCTGGTTGTTGGTTGCTGGTTGCTGGTTGAAAAGCAGATTCCTTCGCTGCGCTACGGAATGACAAACAAAAACAAGCAACAGCAAAATGTGGGGGGGGTCCTTCAACTGTGCTGCTCACAAAGTGAGCAACTCCGCTCAGGATGACAGGCAAGAACAAACAAAAGCGAAATACGGAGATTCTGGCTTCGCCAGAATGACGACCTCAGTGCGGCTGTGCCAGAATGACGGTCGTTGAAACGAACTGCGCGGGTTAGAGGACGCCGGCGGGTTTGGGGTTGGACTTGTCGTAGTGGGCGACCTGGACTTTTTTGGCCAAGCCTAGCTTGGCGAGGAGCCAGATGCCGTAGTAGTTGGGGTCGAACTCATACCAGGCGAGGCCGTGGCGGGCGCTGACCGGGTAGGCGTGGTGGTTGTTGTGCCATCCCTCGCCGCCGGTGAGGAGGGCGACCCACCAGGAGTTGCGCGAGTCGTCGTGGGTGTCGAAGCGACGGGTGCCGAAGAGGTGCGTGGCGGAGTTGACCAGCCAGGTGGCGTGCAGGCCGAGAGTGACGCGCAGGAAGGTCCCCCAGAGGAGCATGGAGAGGCCGCCGAAGAAGGCATGGCCTGCGGGCGCGAGAGCTGCGCCGATGGCAAGCTGCGCGATGCCGGTGAGGGCGAGCGGGAGCCAGTGGAATCTGGAGAGCCAGACGTGGCCGCGGTCGCGGGTGAGGTCGGGTGCGTAGCGGCCGAGGAGGGCTGTTTCGGAGTGGAGGGCGCGGCCGGAGATGATCCAACCGGCGTGCGACCACCAGGCGCCTTCGCGCGGAGTGTGCGGGTCGCCTTCGTGGTCTGAGTTCTGGTGGTGGACGCGGTGAGTTGCGACCCAGAAGATGGGACCTCCTTCGAGGGCCGTGGTTCCGCAGGCGGTGATGAAGTACTCCAGCCAGCGGGGAACGCGGTATCCGCGATGGGTGAGCAGGCGATGGTAGGCCATGCCGATGCCGACGTTGATGGCGAAGAAGTACATGACGGCGAAGGCGGCGAGGTTCTTCCAGGAGAAGCAGAAGAGGGCGGCGATGGCTCCGGCGTGGAAGAGAACCATGACGGCGGCGGTGATCCAGTTGATGCGTCCCTGCTGGTGGGCGCGGCCCATGCGCAGATCCTGCTTGATCTGGCGGGCGACGTCGCTGCGGTGGGCGGCGGCGCGGCTCTTGGGGGCGACGGGCGCGAAGGAGGGGAAGGCGCGAGCGGTAGTCTGCGCGCGTGGCTCGGCTGCGGGCGCTTCGGGGATGAGGAGGGTTGGGGACATTGTGCTGGATTGACCTCTGAAGTTGCCGTACTTGCTGTTAGATTCAACGCTAGCAAGGCGCGGTTCATATGTGGTGTAAGAGTTTTGTAATGGAGACGTAATGGGATATGAGAGGGATTTGATAGGGTGAGTGGATGAGAGATTCGAGGGCCAGAAGGATGCGTGGATGCGTTGTGTGGAGTGGGGCGCAGATTGGGTTGGGCTGGATCGTGCTGATTGTTTCGGGCGCGGCAACGGGCGTGCTGGCGCAGGGGACGGGGTCGGCGGTGGTCGATCTGCCATCGAGCAAGCAGATTGTGGGGGTGGTGCCGGGGAGTCCGCAGAGGGTGAACTCGCTGCCGGTGTCGATGGCGGTGTCTCCGGACGGACGGTATGTGGTGACGGTGAATGCGGGGTATGGGACGTTCGAGTCGAAGTACGAGCAGTCGCTGGCGGTGATGGATGCGCGGACGGGCGTTGTGACGGATTTTTCCGACGAGCGCACGGCGACGACGGGCAAGCAGACGCTGTACTCGGGGTTGGCGTTCAGCGGGGACGGGAGGCATCTGTACGCGAGCATGGCTTCGCTGACGGACCCAGCGGGGAGTGACAAGGGAGATGTGGGGAACGGGATTGTGGAGTATGGATTTGATGAGGGGAAGATTACCCCGGAGCGGATGATTGCGATTCCTTTGCAGAAGCTGGCGGGGACGCGGAGGACGAAGCTGATTGGCGGGGTGGATGGGACGATGGGAGTGCCGTATCCGGCGGCGATTGCGGTGGTGGAACATGTTGATAAGCGTATTGGAGAGCTTGGACTCAGATATACGGCTGTCGAACAGCGGCTTTTGGTTGCGGACAATCTGTCGGACGATGTGTTGTTGATGAATGCGGCGATGGGATGGGTTGAGAAACGGTTCGATCTGTCGGAGAGCGATGCGGTGCCTTCGACCTATCCAGTGGCGGCGGCGGTGTCGAAGGACGGGGCGCGCGGGTTTGTGGCGCTGTGGAATGCGAGCGAGGTGGTGGAACTCGACCTGGTGAAGGGGACGGTGGGGCGGAGGCTGGCGTTGCTCAAGCCGAGCGATCCAGTGAAGCCGGGGACGCATCCCTGCGCGTTGGAGATTTCGCCGGATGGGAAGACGCTGTATGTGGCGCTGGCGAATCGGGACGCTGTTGCAGCGATCGATATTAGTGGCGGCAAATCCCAGGTCTCAGAATCGAGACGTGCCACCCCAGCGAGCCAAGACCGCTCGCCGGGGACCCCGACTGGGGCACCCAAGTCTGCGCTGAGCGATCCCACCCATCGCGATAAAGCTGCGATGGATGGGGCACCCAGTTCATTGAAGTCACGCAGTTCATCGCGGTTCGCGGTGAAGGGGTACTACGATACGCGGCTGCCGGGGCAGAGTTATTTTGGCGCGGAGCCGGTGGCGCTGGCGTTGAGCGGGGACGGGAGCCGGTTGTATGCGGCGAATATGGGGTCGGATGCGGTTGCGGTGATCGACACGCGGAGATTGACGGCTGCGGCGGCGAAGCAGGGGATGGTTGAGCCGGTGGGGTTCATACCGACGGAGTGGATGCCGATGTCGATGGCGATCAGCAGGGAACAGGGAGCAGGGAACAGGGAACAGGGAACAGGGAAGAGCGAAAAACTATACATTGCGACGGACAAGGGGCGGGGGACGGGGCCGAATAACTTTGCGCGGAGACAGGTTGAGGGAGCGGGGGCTTCGCGGAGGAAGAGCGACTTCAGTTATATTGCGACGCTGCTGTATGGGTCGCTGGCGGCGGTCGATGTGAGTGCGGTAGATTTGAAGGCGGCTACGGCGGAGGTGATGACGTCGAACCGGATGCGGGCGGCGGAGGAGAGGATTGCGTTTGCGCCGAGTGTGAATGCAAATGCAGAAGCAGATTCCTCCGCTGCGCTGCGGAATGACAAACAGGGGGCGCTACGGGATGACAAAAAAAATAATGGGGACGACAAAGAACGAAGCGGGAATGACAAACAATCCGGGGCGGGACCGATCAAGCATGTGATTTACATCATTAAGGAGAACCGGACGTACGATCAGTTGTTCGGCGACCTGAAGCAGGATGGCAGGCCGGTGGGGAATGGCGATGCGGGGCTGGCGATGTATGGCGCGAGCGTGACGCCGAACCAGCACAGGTTGGCGTTGCAGTTCGGCGTGCTGGACAATTTTTTCGATTCGGGCGAGGTGTCGGGCGACGGGCATGTGTGGTCGAACGCGGCGATCGGGACGGACTACCTGGAGAAGACGTGGCAGCAAGAGTATCGCAATGGGCAGCGGACGTACGACTACGAGGGGATGGTGGCGAACGGCTACCCGCTGCTGCAGAGGATTCCCGATGTGAATGAGCCAAAGAGCGGATATATGTGGGGCAATGCGGAGGCGCACGGAAGGACGCATTACAACTTTGGCGAGTTCATTTCGTCGACCTTCTGCGATGCGAAGAAGAGCGGGAACCCGCAGGAGGGGACACTACAGGAGGGGACGAAGTGTGCGCGGGCCGCGATCCAGCCGGGAGAGACAATTCCAGAGGAGTGGGACGGCGGAGTGAACAACTGGCCGTGGGCGATCCCGCTGATTGCGAAGAATGTGGCGACCAAGCCGGAGCTGGTGGGGCACTTTGCGGCGGAGTCGCCGGACTTCAATTTGAGGGTTCCGGACCAGATAAGGGCGGAGGTGTTTCTGCGCCACTTTGCGGGATGGGTTGGCGAGCGCGCGGCGGGCGAGGACACCATGCCGAACTACATTACGCTGCGGCTGCCGGACGACCACACGGCGGGGACGGTGGCGGGCGGGCCGACGCCGAAGGCTTCGGTGGCGGACAACGATCTGGCGATTGGGCGGGTGGTGGATGCGGTGTCTCACTCGGCGTACTGGGACGATACGGCGATCTTTATTCTGGAGGACGACGCGCAGAATGGCGCGGACCACGTGGACGCGCATCGCAGCATGGCGCTGGTGGTGAGCAAATACTCGCCGCGCGCGGCCGACGGCGGTGCGTTTGTGGACAGCAATTTTTACACGACGGTGAGCGTGGTGCGCACGATGGAGGCGCTGCTGGGGCTGCCTCCGATGAACAACAACGATGCGCTGGCTCCGCTGATGAGGTCGATGTTTACGGGGCCAGGCGATCAGAGGCCGTTTGCGGCGGACTATGCGAACCGCGAGAATGGGTTGATCTACACTGCGAATGCGAAGACGGCGGTGGGAGCACGGGAGTCGGCGAAGATGGACTTCACGCACGCGGACCGGGCGGATGCGAGCAAACTGAATGTAATCTTGTGGCGGGACGCGATGGGGGACCGGGCGGTTCCGGCGCAGTTGACGGGATCACGTTTTGGGAAACAGAAGAAGGCGAAGAAGGACGAGGACGACGACTGAGGCAATGGATGGAGAGTGAGGGATTGGAGAGGGGAGGGCTGGGACCGTTCCGGCTGGCACCGTGGTTCAGCGAGCGGCCGTGGGGAAGGCTCGATCTGCGGCCATGGTACAGCGAGACTGGGACGAAGGAGCCGGTGGGCGAGGCGTGGCTGACCGGGCCGCAGTGCGTGGTGGAGACGGGCGCGCTGGCCGGGCGGACACTACAGCAGGTGGCGGCGGAGGAAGGCGAGCGGCTGGTGGGCGCGGGCGGTAAAGACGATCTCAAGAAAGACGGTGGCGCGGAGTTTCCGCTGCTGGTTAAGCTGCTGTTTCCCAGTGAGAAGCTGTCGGTGCAGGTGCATCCGGACGACGCGATGGCGCGGGCGATGGGGCAGCCGCGAGGCAAGACAGAGTGCTGGTATGTTCTGGAGGCAAACGCGGGAGCGACGATTGCGCTGGGGCTCGGCGAGGGCGTGACGGCGGAGGCGGTGCGGGCGGCGATTGCGGCGGGAACGCTGGAGGAGCTGCTGGAGTGGGTGCCGGTCGAGGCGGGGGAGATGGTGTTTGTGGACGCGGGGACGGTGCATTCGATCGGGCCAGGAGTGGTCCTGCTGGAGACGCAGCAGACCAGCGATGCGACGTTCCGGCTGTACGACTACGGGCGGGGGCGGGAGCTGCACCTGGAGCAGGGGCTGCGCGCGATGAAGATGCGGACAGCGGCGGGCAAGGTGCGGCCGCGGGCGATGGATGGGTTCGTGCGGCTGATCGAGCAGAAGTACTTTGTGGTGGACCGGTACGACATGGCGGCGGGAGGCGAGGCGATTGTGCCGGTGGATGGGGCGGGGTGTGTGGTGGGGCTTTCGGGGTTGGCTACTGTTGTGGGCGAGGGACGCGAGGCTGTGGCGCTGCCGATGGGGCGCGCGGTGGTGGTTCCGGCGGGGAGTAGGACGGTGCGGGTGAAGAGCCGTGCGGGGGCGAGCTTTGTGCGGTGCTACACGCCTTGAAGCAGTTGCAGGCTACAGGCTGCAGGTTGTCAGTTGATGCGGCCGGGTTGGAACTCTACGGCGAGACGCGGAGCTTTGTTTGCGGGTAGGATGGAGCGCGGAGTTTAAAGGGGAGGGAAGATGCGGCGGAGTGGATTTGTTGCGGTGGTTGCGATTGCGATTTTTATTGCGATGAGTGGGGTTGTGGGGTTGGGGCAAGGGGCGGGTTCGGCGGCGAGTTCCGCTCAGGCTCCAGCGGTGCAGCAGACGGCAGCGGCGGGGTCGGCGGCGAATGCTGGGACGACGGTGCTGTTGTGGCCGGAGGGCGCGCCGGGTGCGCTGGGCACGGCGGATGAGGACAAGCCGTCGATTACGGTATATCTTCCGGCGGCGAACCCGACGCGGACGGCGGTGGTGATTGCGCCGGGCGGCGGGTATGTGCATCTGGCGTCGGGGTATGAAGGGGTGGACGTGGCGGCTTGGTTGAACGCGCACGGAGTCGCTGCGTTCGTGCTGAAGTACCGGCTGGGGCCGAAGTATCACAACCCAATCGAGCTGGGCGACGCGCAAAGGGCGATTCGTACTGTGCGGGCGCGAGCGGCGGAGTATGGCGTGGCGGCGGACCACATCGGGATGTGGGGATTTTCGGCGGGCGGACACCTGACGGCGACTGCAGGGACGCAGTTCGATGCGGGAAACGCCGCGGCGGCGGATGCTGTGGAGCGGGAGAGCAGCAGGCCGGACTTCCTGGTTCTGGCTTATCCGGTGATTACGATGAAGGAACCGTATGTCCACACAGGATCGAAGCTGTACCTGCTGGGCAACACGCCGACGCAGGCGGAGGTGGACGCGATGTCGGCGGAGCTGCATGTGACCGCGCAGACGCCGCCGGTGTTTCTGTTTGCGACGACCGACGACCGAACGGTTCCGGTGATGAATAGCGTGATGTTCTATGAGGCTCTGGTGAAGGCTGGGGTCCCGGCGGAGATGCACCTGTTCCAACATGGAGGGCATGGGTCGGGGCTGGCACCGGCGAACCCGCAGTTGAGCGTGTGGCCGGAGCTGCTGATCAAGTGGATGCGGGAGCGGGGGTACGCGGGGGCGCAGTAGGGGATCGCTTCCCACCCTTCGCAAAGAGCGCGAAGGATGGGGCACCCGGCGAGTCGAAAGACAAATGCGGGGATTCTTCGCTACGCTCAGGATGACAACTTCAGTTTGCTCAGGATGACGGCTAGTTGCGAAGACAAATGCAGTGGTTCTGATGGAAGCTAAGAACCACTTCATTTTCAATTAAATACCCTAGTTTTCTAAAGCAAAAGATGAATAATTCTCATAATGGGCGGCGGCGGTTATTGGTGGAGCGAGAGGAGGTAGTTGCCGTAGCCGATGATGAGGATGGAGCCGACGAGGAGGGCGAGGCCGACGGTGACCAGAGCCTTGGTGCGCGGGCTGGTTCCCTTCCACTCCTTGAGCAGGAGGCCCCAGAGGGTGGCGAAGATGATGATGGAGGCCATGAGGAGGGTCCACGAGGAGAAGTCGTAGATGCCCATCTTGGTTTTGGCCATGGAGTTGAAGAAGAACTGGAAGTACCAGATGATGCCGGCGAGTGCGGCGAAGAGGTAGTTGGCGACCAGGGTGTGGGGTGCGATGCGGTCGTAGGTGGAGGCGTCGAGGGGGTCGAAGTCGACCAGGGTGTCGCCGGAGGTTGGGGCGGCGCGCATGGGGTTGACACCGGGCTCTCCGGCGAACTGGCGGAAGGAGCTGTTCTTGAAGATGAGGACGGCGGACCAGACGACGTTGGTGAGGAAGCCACCCCAGAGGATGACGATGAGGACGGGGAGGTTCTGCCAGATGTCGAGGCGGCCGGCGGCGAGCAGGTGGGGTTTGGTGATGGCTGCGATGGGCGCTCCGGCGTCGAGGCCGAAGGCGAAGAAGGCGCTCATGAGGCCGGCCAGGATGGCGATGACGATTCCCTTGCCGAAGGAGAAGTCCTGCTCACCGGACTCGATCATGGTTTCCGGGTCGATCTCTTTTTCCTTGGAGAGGCCGGCGGCGCCGTTGACCGCGACCGCGATGAAGCAGATGAGGACTCCGAAGAGGGTGACCTGGCCGGAGTGGGTGTGGGCGATGGCGAGGATCTGGCCGTGGTAGATGGGCGGAACCAGGGTTCCGAAGACCATGCAGAGACCGAGGGCGATGGAGTATCCGAGGGCGAAGCCGAGGTAGCGGATGGCCAGGCCGAAGGTGAGTCCGCCGACTCCCCAGAGCGCGCCGAAGAGGATGACGAGGCCGATGTTGTGGGGGTTGGTGTGCCATGCCTCGGCGAGGACCACACCGAGGTGCGGGACGAAGAGGAGGGCCATCACGGCGGGGGCGATGATCCACGCGGCGAAGCCCTGGATGACCCAGTAGACCTCCCAGGACCAGCGCTTGATCTGGCGGAATGGGATGAAGTTGGTGGCGGAGGCGAAGCCGCCGATCAGGTTGTAGAAGACGCCGAGAAAGAGATTGGATCCCACGTGGCCTCGTTGGTGCGGAAGTTGAATACGGCGAAGGGTGAGAAAGGAAATTGCAACCATCTTACCCGACCGGATTCTATTGTGGAAATAATACCTCCCTTGGACTAAGGTGGAGAGCGAGGAAGCGGGGAGAGGTTTGCGAGTTTCGCTGTTTATCACTTGTTACAACGACACGCTGTTCCCGGAGACGGGCAAGGCAGTGGTGAAGGTGCTGGAGCGGCTGGGGCATACGGTCGACTTTCCGGCGGGGCAGACCTGTTGCGGCCAGATGCACTGGAACACGGGCTATCAGGAAGAAGGGTTGCCAATGCTGACCCGCTTCCTGGAGCAGTTCAAGGACTCGGAGGTGATTGTCAGTCCCTCGACGAGCTGCGTCGCGATGATGAAGGACCACTACCCGATCATGGCCGAGCGGATGAAGGACCCGAAGATCACGGCCGAGGTGGCGGCGATCCTGCCCAAAGTCTGGGAGTTCTCGCAGTTCCTCACGCAGAAGCTGGGAATTGAGGATGTGGGCGCTTACTTTCCGCACCGCGTGACCTATCACGCGAGCTGCCACGGGTTGCGCAGTCTACATCTTGGGGATGGGCCGCAGCGGTTGCTGAGGGCGGTGCGCGGCATCGACCTGGTGGAGATCGAGAACCTGGAACAGTGCTGCGGATTTGGCGGGACGTTTGCGATCAAGAACGCGGAGGTCTCGAGCGCGATGCTGGCCGACAAGGTTCGTGGTGTGCTGAATACGCGGGCTGAAGTCGTCACGGGATGCGACAACTCCTGCCTGATGCATGTCGGCGGATCGTTGCATCGGCAGAGGACTGGCGTCTGGCCGTTGCATATCGCCGAGATTCTGGCTGGGGAAGAATAAGAAGAACAGTGGTAAGTGATAAGTGGTCAGTGGGGGATTTTCTCTTACCACTGACCACTCAAAACTTACCACTGGAGGGGTTGCGATGAGTGGAGCGGGGTTGGATCCGAGGACGGCGCCAAAGTTTCAGGTGGCGGCGCGCAGGTTGGTGGGTGACGCGCAGATGCGCAAGAACGTGCGCCATGCGACCAATGTGATCCAGACCAAGCGCGCGAAGGTGGTGGCAGAGATGCCGGACTGGGAGGACCTGCGCGAGTCGGGCAGGCAGATTCGGCGGCATACGCTGCGCCATCTGGACTACTACCTGTTGCAGTTCGAGAAGAACTGTACGGCGGCGGGCGGTGTGGTGCATTGGGCGCGCGACGCCGAGGAGGCGCGCCAGATCGTCATCAAGCTGGTGAAGCAGAGCGGCCCGCAAGGGGAATCGCCGACCGAGATCATCAAGATCAAGTCGATGACGACCGAGGAGATTCAGCTTAATCAGGCGCTGGAAGAGGCGGGAGTTCATGCCTACGAGACGGACTTGGCCGAGCTGATCATTCAGTTGGGGCACGACCAGCCGTCGCACATCGTCGTCCCCGCGCTGCACAAGAACCGCGCGCAGATTCGCGAGATCTTTCAGCGTGAGATGCATCTGCCGGGCTCTGATTTCTCAAACTTGGGCGGAACGCCGCAGGACCTGGCCGATGCGGCGCGGAGATTTTTGCGCGAGAAGTTCCTGCGTGTGAAGACGGCGGTGAGCGGCGCGAACTTTTTGATCGCCGACACCGGCGGGGTGTGCATCGTCGAGAGCGAAGGCAACGGGCGCATGTGCCTGACACTGCCGGAGACGCTGATCTCGGTGGCCGGGATCGACAAGGTGGTGCCGAAGTTCTCCGATCTGGAAGTGATGCTGCAACTGCTGCCGAGAAGCGCCACCGGTGAGCGGATGAATCCGTACAACTCGATCTGGACCGGTGTGGACAAGACGGCTGCCGGCGACGGGCCGCGCACGTTTCATGTGGTGTTGGTGGACAACGCGCGGACGAAGATTCTGGCCGACGAGGAGGCTCGGCAGACGCTACAGTGCATTCGCTGCGGAGCCTGCCTGAACGCTTGCCCGGTCTATTTACAGACTGGCGGACACGCCTATGGGAGCGTGTATGCGGGGCCGATCGGGGCGATCCTGACGCCGCAGTTGATGGAGATGCATCATGCGCAGAGTTTGCCCTATGCGTCGAGCCTGTGCGGGGCCTGCTACGAGGTTTGTCCGGTGAAGATCGACATTCCCGAGGTGCTGATCCACCTGCGTAACAAGGTGGTGAAGCAGCAGTCGAGTGGGCTGAACATTCTGGCGAATCCAGAGGTGATGGCCCTGAAGGCCGTGGCACGGGTCTTCCGTAGCGAGGCGGTCTTCCGCATTGCGCAGAAACTGGGACGGCTGGCGGAGCTGCCGCTCTCGCACAAGGACAGCAACGGCGTGGGCTGGATCGATTGGCTGCCGGGAATGCTGGGCGGATGGACGCAGGTGCGGGACCTGCGCGTGATGCCGAAGCAGACCTTCCGGCAGTGGTTCGAGGCGCGGGAAAAGGCGGGGAAGAAGGGGGCGGCAGATGGCAAGTGAGGCGGTTGTGGCAGGAGCGCGGGAAGAGGTACTGCATCGGATTCGCGTGGCGCTGGGGTTTTCGACCGACGACGCGGCGGTTGTTGGCGCGGAGTACGCGGCGGTGGCGCGCGAGTACAAGCGGGCGGGCACGCTGGGGCGCGGGCCGCTGCTGGAGAAGCTCGAAGAGCGGCTGCGCGACTACGACGCCAGCGTGATTCGAGTCAAGGCGGGCGGGGTCGCGGCGGCGATTGCCACGATATTGGGTGAGCGCGGCAAGCGGCGGCTGGTGGTTCCGCAGGGGCTGGCGGAGGCGCTGGGCGAACCGCTGCCGGCGGGGTTTGAGTTTGTCGTCGATGAGGGGATGACGACGTCGGAGATAGATACCTTCGAGGGCGTGTTGACGGCCTCGACCGTGGCCATCGCGGAGACGGGAACCATCGTGTTACAGAATGTTCCGGGGCAGGGAAGACGCGCGCCGACGCTGGTTCCCGACTATCACCTGTGCGTGGTGCGTGCCGCGGACGTGGTCGAGACGGTGCCGGAGGCGATGGACCGGATCGCTCGGACGGCGACGCTGGCGACGACGTTTGTGTCGGGACCATCGGCGACCGCGGACATCGAGATGACGCGCATCAAGGGCGTGCATGGGCCGCGGTTTCTGGATGTGATTCTGGTGGAGTAGGCGGGAGAAGGGGGGTGACCGTCCTCACAAGCGGCGATGCGCGGGGGTTGGTATTCTTGTGTCTATATGGCGAAACCGATTGTTCTGACGATTCTTGATGGCTGGGGTTACCGGGCCGAGACTAATGGAAATGCGATTGCACTGGCGCGCAAGCCCGTGTACGACGGCTTGCTGAGGGACTTTCCCAACACGCTGATTCACGCCAGCGACCACTTTGTGGGACTGCCGGACGGGCAGATGGGTAACTCCGAGGTGGGCCACTTGAACCTGGGCGCGGGACGAATTGTGCGCATGGATATGACGCGCATCGACCTGGCGATTATGGACGGGAGCTTCTATACCAACCCGACGCTGCTGATGGCCATGGCTCATGCGCAGGAGAAGGCGAGCGCGCTGCACCTGATTGGGCTGCTGAGTGACGGCGGCGTTCATTCGCATCAGAGGCACCTGTATGCGCTGCTGCAGCTGGCGGCGCAGAAGAAGCTGAAGCGGGTTTACGTTCATGCGTTCATGGATGGGCGCGACACATCGCCGACCGGCGGCGCGGGATACATCGAGGAGTTGATGGCGCAGTTCCGCGAGATCGGCGTGGGGCAGTTGGCCAGCGTGAATGGGCGCTATTTCGCCATGGACCGCGACCTGCGCTGGGAGAAGGAGCACCAGGCCTTCGACGCGATGGTTACGGGACATCCGGCGGGTGGGACGTATGCCGATGCGCTGGCGCGCGTGAAGGAGCTGTACAACAGCGGGATTACCGACGAGTTCATTCCGCCGTTCACGGTGGTGGATGCGGCGGGGCACGCCGCGGGGCCGATTCGGGACAACGATGTGGTGATCAACTTCAACTATCGGGCGGACCGCGCGCGGCAGATTACGCGGGTGCTGGCGAGAAACTCCGGCCTGACCAAGAACGGCGGCGTCGACCTGCCGAAGGCGGCGGAGCTGGAAGCAGAGATTCCGAAGGCGAGCGTTCCGTCGAACCTGTTCTACGTTTGCATGACGCAGTACGACAAGAAGTACACGCTGCCGGTGGTGATTCCACCGGAGACGATGGACAACCTGCTGGCGAATTTGATGGCGCAGGCCAACCTGCGCAACCTGAGGGTGGCGGAGACGGAGAAGTACGCGCATGTGACGTACTTCTTCAATGGCGGGATCGAGAAGCCGTTTCCCGGCGAGGACCGCATTGTGGTGCCATCGCAGAAGGTGGCGACGTACGACCTGGCACCGGAGATGTCTGCGGCGGGGATTGCGGATGTGGTGGTGAAGGCGGTGGGGGACACGGCGTTCGACGTGATCATCATGAACTTTGCCAATGCGGACATGGTGGGCCACTCGGGCAAGATTCCGCCGACCATTCGCGCGGTTGAGGTGATCGACGAGCAGTTGGGACGCGTCTACAAGGCGGTGAAGCAGAGAGGCGGTTCGCTGCTGGTGACGGCAGACCATGGCAACGCGGAGATGATGATCGACCCGGTGACGGGCGGGCCGCATACTGCGCATACGACGAATCCGGTGCCGCTGATTTTGGTGACGGACGCGCCGAAGGGAACGATCAGTCTGCGGCCGGATGGAAGTCTGCGGGATATTTCGCCGACAATGCTTGGCATGCTGAAGCTGGGCAAGCCGAAGGATATGACGGGGAATGATCTGCGGGTACCGGTTACTTCTGGGGCAAAACTGTAGCAGGAGTGCTCTCTGGAACCTTTTCCAAAGAGATGTTGACTCCAGCGAATTTTATGACTTGCAGATCGGGTTGCACAGTGCCATCGTATGTGACTTGAAGATGAGATGGTGACTCCCATTTCATCTTCAAGTTCACGCCGCCGCCAGCGTTATCGTTGCTAAGAACGTAGGCGTGTCGAATAGGGCCGCCAGCAGGGAATCCGAGAACATCGTAGGGCTTTCCAGAATTGACGGTTTTATCCGGTCGCCTCACGGAGACGGTTGTCTCTACATAGGCTGAACCGAAGCCACCCCACTGATCTGTTTCTGCGCTTGCAACCCAAGCTCCATCCGTCGATGGTAGGTCTGTCTTCCAAACAACAGGGTCTTGCCTACATCCAAGAATGGCTAAAGAGACTGTAAGTGTCAACATAACCGCATGATATGAGCGCATGGCAGATACGATAGCAGCTTGCGATTGTATCTGCCATGCAATTTGCCTGCACTTGTAGTTCTTCATGGCGCGAACGAAATACGGAGATTCTGGCTTCGCCAGAATGACGACTCACAAGGGGCTTCGCCAGAATGACGATTCTCAAATGGCTTCGCCAGAATGACGAGTTCATTGGCGGAGGGAATCTGCAACCACTTCAGAAGTCGCGGCGGCCTTCGAGGGCGCGGGTCATGGTGACTTCGTCGGCGTACTCGATGTCGGAGCCGGCGGGGACTCCGGTGGCGATGCGGGTGATGTGGAGCGTGGGGTTGATGCGGCGGATTTCGGCGGCTAGGTAGGCGGCGGTGGCTTCGCCCTCGGTGGTGGGCGAGGTGGCGAGGATTACTTCGCGGATGGTTCGGTCTACAGATTGATCGCGCAGACTATCGGAACTATTTGCTTCTTCTCGCAAAGTATCAGAGCTGATCTTTTCTTCGCGCAAATTATCGGAGTTGATTCTTTCTCCGCGCAGACCTTCGGAGTTATCTACTTCTTCGCTCAAACTTTCTGCGTTGATGGGGTTTTCTTCGCGCGAAGGTGTGGGGACGATTTCATCTGCGGTGGATGCGGTGGGAGCGAGGCGGGCGAGGAGGCTGGCAATGCGGAGCTGCTCCGGGCCTACGCCGCCGATGGGAGAGAGCGTGCCGTGCAGGACGTGGTAGACGCCGTTGTAGCTGCGGGTCTTCTCGATGGTGGCGATGTTGGTGGGCTCTTCGATGACGCAGACGAGGTGCTGGTCGCGGGTGGGGCTGGTGCAGTAGTTGCAGGGATCGACGTCGGTGATGTTGTTGCAGATGGAGCAGAGGTGGAGGCGGGCGCGCAGGACGAGGATGGAATCGGCGAGGGCGCGGGCGTCTTCGTCGGTGCCGCGCAGCAGGTGGAACGCCAGGCGCTGGGCGGATTTCGTGCCGATGCCGGGGAGCTTGCGCAGCTCGTCGATGAGGCGGGAGATGGGATCGGCGAAGCGGTTCATGCAGGCTACTCCAGACTTATTCCAAACTTATTCCAAACCGGGGAGGTTGAGGCCGCTCATCAGGCTGGAGACGGAGGACTTGATGGCCTCGTCGGCGCGGCGGCCCGCCTCGTTGATGGCGGCGGCGATGAGGTCTTCGAGGAGTTCGATGTCGCCGGTGGAGGCGCCGAGAGCGGTGGGTTCGATCTTGAGGCGGAGGACTTCCTTTTTGCCGTTCATGCGGACGGAGACCATGCCGCCGCCGGATTCGGCCTCGACGATGGTGGAGGTGAGCTTCTGCTCCATCTGGGCCTGCATCTCGCGGGCTTGGGACATCATTTCTTTCATCTTGCCGAGGTCGGGGAAGGTCATAGGAGTTGTCAGTTGCAGGTTACAGGTTGTCAGTTGAGTGCGATTGCAATTAGTCGTTGTCGCGGAGGTCGATTACGGTTTGGATTTCGGCGGCGAAGAGCTTTTGGGCCTGCTGGACCATGGGATGCTCGAGGGCTTTGGCCTGGACCGAGCCGGTACGCGCGGGGCGGGATTTCTTTGCGGCGGTGGGTGCGGCGGCGCCGGGGAGCAGGGTGAGCTTGAGGATGCCAGCGTCGCGGAGGGCTGCGCGGGCGATCCGTTCGGCGTCGGGGTTGATGACGATGGGGAGCATGGTTTTGGAGAGGGCGGTCTGGACGCGGGCTTCGTTGTCGGCGAGGGTCCAGGTGGCGTCGGCGAAGGCTTCGGCGGCGGAGGTCTGAGCGGCGGTGGTGAGGGCTTCTATGACGGTGTGCTGGGCCATGGAGGCGGCGTCGGAGTTGAGGGTGGGGGAACCGGTTGCGAGCTTCGCGGCTGCGTGTGGGGTGAAGGGGGACGTGAGCACGGCGGTGGTCTCGAAGACGGGGGTGGGAAGCGCGACGTCGGGCTGCCGCTCGATGCGGTCTTCGACGCGGGAGGGCGCGATGAGCGGCATGGATTCGGGGAGGAGCACTGGCGCGGGCGTCGGGATGGGGAGGGTTTCGATGGCGGGACGGGCGGCGGGGGCGAGGGAAACGGCGTTGGCTCCGCGCGTCTCGGGGATTACATGCGGCGCGGCGGCAGAGATGGAGATGGGGGCGGACATGGCACTTGCCGTTCCTTCGGGGCGTCGGCGGGAGTTGTCCTGCTGGAAGGGAGAGAAGGCGGGACGAGTGGGCGCGGCGGTTGATCTCCCACCCATGCCGGGATGAGACTCCGGCATGGATGGGGCACCCGAGCTTGTGGTGGATGTGGCACCCGGTTTGGAGGTGGTTTTCCCACCCATGCCGGGATGAGACCCCGTCATGGATGGGGCACCCGGCTTTGCAATGGGGAGCTGGCTGAGGGCCTCTTCGATGGGAAGGAGACGGCGGAGATGGACTAGTTTGAGAAGGCCGAGCTCGAAGTGGAAGCGCTGTTCCTGCCGGTAGCCCAGCTCGTCGAAGGTGCGCAGCATGACTTGCAGGAAGCGGCTGAGTTCCTCTTCGCTGAAGAGGGCGGCGGTGCGTGCGGCGCGGCGCTGCTCATCGGGGGAGATTTGGAGAAGCTCGTTGCCGACGCCTTCGGCGGATTCGCCGTCGACGCTGAGGTTGGCGATTTTGGCGATGAGGGCGTTCCGCAGATAGCGGACACACTGGCGGGCGAGCTGCGCGGCGGAGTTTCCGGCGTCGAGGAGCTGGTTGGCGGCGAGCATTACTTCGGCGGAGTTGTTGGCGTTGACGGCTTCGAGAATGCGCTCGAAGACGGCGTTGGGGACGGTCCCCATCAGCTCGCGGATCTGGGCGGCGTCGAGGCGGGCGTGGCCGGGGGTTCCATCGGCGGAAGGCTCGATGGGCGCGGAGGCGATGGCCTGGTCCATGATGGAGAGGGCGTCGCGCATGGAGCCGTCGCCGGCNNGAAAGCTGAAGTGCTGGCAGCGCGAGCGGATGGTCTGTGGAAGGTCCTCGGGCTGGGTGGTGGCCATCATGAAGACGATGTGGTCGGGCGGCTCTTCGAGGGTTTTGAGGAGGGCGTTGAAGGCGGCGTCGGTGATCTGGTGGGCCTCGTCGAGGATGTAGATCTTGTAGCGGTCGCGGGCAGGGGCGTAGCGTGCGGCGTCGCGCAACTCGCGAATCTCGTCGATGCCGCGATTGGTGGCGGCGTCGATCTCGATGACGTCGACGGCGTTGCCGACGCGGATCTCGGTGCAGGATTCGCAGAGTTCACAGGGCTCTGCGGTGGGGCGGGCGGCGGATCCGATGGGGTTGCGGCAGTTGAGGGACATGGCGAGGATGCGGGCGATGGTGGTCTTGCCGATGCCGCGATGGCCGCTGAAGATGTATCCGTGGGCGATGCGGTTCTGCAGGAGCGCGTTGGTGAGGGTGACGGTGACGTGGTCCTGGCCGACGACGTCGGCGAAGCGCTGAGGGCGGTATTTTCGGGCTAGAACCTGGTAGGCCATCGTGTCTGAGGCTATTCTACTGCCCGAAAGGAGCTATTTGTGATTCTGCTGTGAGCTATGAGCTATGAACTGTGAGCGGGAGTGTTGAGCGACGACTAAGGTGCGGGGGCCGTCTCAGGGCTTGGCGGCGGGCTTGCCACTGGCAGCGCGGCGGGCGCGGCGCTTGAGTTCGAGGGGGCTGAACATGGTGGCGCGGCAGTTGGGCGCGGCGCAGAAGCAGGCTGCATCGTCTTCGTCGGAGTCGTGGAGGTTGTACTCGTAGGTGAGCTCCTCGCCGGCGGCGATGTCGCGGATGGCGGAGATGAAGATGCGGTTGCCGGCGTCCTGCTCGGTCTCGCAGTTGGGGTTGCAACTGTGGTTGAGGAACATGGCCATGCCGAAGCCGTCGATAACGGTGTTGCCTCCGCAGAAGAAGAGGTAGGTGACCGAGCGGCCCAGATAACGGGCGTCGGCGACAGCCTTGGACATGCGCTGGCCATCGTACTCGCAGACACGGGCGCCCTTCTTGATGGGGCGCGTGGTGTAACAGCCGGCGGCGTGGATGGAGGAGGAACGAACGATGAGTCCGGGAAACAACATGCTGGGCTGACTATAACAAATGCGCGGCGCGCATCTTGTACAAGCGGTCTCCGTGAAGACGTTTGGGTGGGGCGAATCGTCTAAACTGGAGGGGAAGGGGAACGAGATGCGGAGACACTCCGGAATGGCGTTGGTTGCGGGTGCGTGGATGGCGTGGGCCGCGGTTGCCTGCGGCGCGCAGAGCACTCCCGCGTCCATCCCCGCGCAGGGGTCCGCGGCTACGGCTGGGACTGCGCCGTTGCCTACGGCTGGGACTGCGCCCTCACCTGCTGCTGGTCCCGCGCCGTGCTCCGTGGCGCCGCAACCGGTGCCTTGCGGCACAACGACGGCGGAGCCGGGGAAGGTGAACGCGACAGAGCAATTTCCGTTCCCCGATGAAGCGAGCGGGAGCGGAGCTTCGCTTACACCGTACGCGGCACCGGCGAATCTGAGCGGGGTCCCGCAGGCGCCTGATGCAGCCAGCGCGAGTTCCGGCGCGGCTACTGACACGGCTGCTGGTGCGGGTTCGGCGGCGAAGACGGCTGCGCAGTTTCCATTTCCTGGCGACGCCACGGGTGCTGCGAACGGCAGTCCGGATGGGAGTGGGGCGGGGGCGAGTGGGGCGGGCAGCAGCTCCAGTTCATCGAGCAGCAGCTCCAGTTCCAGCTCTGGCGACGATGCGGCTGCGGCCGGTCCAGACACGAATGCGGCTGGTTCGCCGGATGCGGCGGGCTTGAAGGACACGGGGAGCGAAGGCACTCCGGGCAGGCACCTGCTGCACCGGGTGAATCCCGTGGGGACGAAGCTGCAGACCCCGGACGAGCGTGAGGCCGAGGACCTGAGCGTGGCAAAGTTCTACACCCAGACGGGTGATCTGCAGGGGGCTTATCTGCGCAGCCAGGATGCGGTGAAGACGGCGCCAGACGATCCGGAGGCTCACTTTGCACTGGCCGAGGCGGCGCTGAAGCTGAACAAGCGCGATGAGGCGATGGCGGAGTACACCGTTTGTTTGAAGCTGGACCCGGTGGACAAAGAGGCCAAGCAGGCGCACAAGGCTCTGGCGAGCTTGAAACCGTAGAGCGGGTTTCCCCCAGGTGTTTCGCGGGTGCAAAAGACAAATGCGGGGATCCTTCCTGCCCCAGCCAGCAAGCTGGCCGGGGACCCCGTTAGCTACGCTCAGGATGACAAACAAAGCAAAAGCAGATTCCTCCCCCTTCGACATCGCTCAGGGTGCGGAATGACAAGCAAATTGGCCTATACCAATTCCGAAACTGCTCTAAGTAAGGCGGCGGCGCACGAGGGCAATTTTGGCGGGGGCTGGTTTGTCTACGGTCCTGGGCGGGGGCGTTTGGCCGGGGACAATGGATGGTGCGGGCTGGTCGTCGTCGAGGTCTTCTTCGACACGCAGATACTTGCGCATGGTGCGCAGGGGCTCCTCGGAGATGGCGAGCTCGCGCAGGTGATAGCGCCAGGCGTCGGGGCGGGTGCTGCGGCGGGTGTAGCCCTTGCGGGTGACGGTTCCGATGGTGCCGTCGGCCTTGCGCCGGGTGAAGGTCTGATTGGGGACCTGGAAGGTGATGCGCTCGCCGGACTTCCAGAAGCTGGAGGCGAACTCGTGGGAGAAGAGGAGGGCGTAGTAGCGGCGCTCGGCGCAGAGGGTCTCGACCGACTGACGTGTGGACTCCCAGGGCAGGCCGAGCCTGGCGGTGTACCAGTTGCGGAAGTCGAAGCCGTTGGCCCGGGCCTGGGCGACGAGCAGATGGAGCAGTTCAAAGCGGGTCATAAATGGGCTGATTCCTGTGCGGAAGGAGATGCCTTCCCGATACGAAAGAATGCGCCAAAGGGCACATTGGAAAACTGGATGAATTATCCCGCTTGATTGCGACTTTGTCATGGTTGGAGCATCTGATTGGTATCCCCCAGCAGCACGGACGCACTGGGGATAGCAGCATCTTGCAACTCTGAATGCGGTGGAAGCCGCCATTGGAACACTTACCTCGCCGGGTCATAGCTTTTTCAGGAGATTGCTGGCTATGGCTATTTCATGTCCAAAGTGTCGTGAACGAAGCATCCGGAGGTCGCATCGCCGACTGCTCGACTTCTTGTTGCGCAGCATCGGCATGGTGCCTTTGCGCTGCAACTTATGCTTTCATCGCTTCTTCCGGTTTCGCAGAAACCTCCGTGCCTGATCCGCTCCTCTTTTGCATCTATTTGCCGCGGCCATGTCACCGTCAGCGGTGCGGCGGCTGCGCGGGCGTGCGCCAGGCGTCGGGTCGGGTGCTGCGCCGGGTGTATCAGTTGCGGAAGTCGAAGCCGTTGGCCCGGGCCTGGGCGACGAGCAGATGGAGGAGTTCAAAGCGGGTCATAAATGGGTTGATTCCTGTGCGGAAGCGACGTACCGGCGCGGATGCATGGATCCAAGGGAACGATTGAAAGCTAACTTAGATTATCCCGCCAGATTGCGAATTCGTCGCTTTGGGTGCATCATATTGGTACACTCTTCTGGCCGTTCAGCGGTCCTAGGGAGTGGAACGTCTTGCAGCTCTGAATGCGGCGGAAGCCACCTAGGAAGACCTACTTCGCCGGGCCCTAGGTTTTCAGGAGATTGCCAGCTATGGCTGTTAAATGCCCAAAGTGTCATGAACCCGACATCCGGAGGTCGCGCCACCGACTGTTCGACATTTTTTTGCGCAGCATCGGCATGGTGCCCTTGCGCTGCAACATATGCGAACATCGCTTCTTCCGGTTCCGCAAGAGCCTGCGGGCCTGAATCGCTCCCATTGCGCGTGTCTTTCCTTCTGCGTGCTCTCCGTGTGGGTGCGGCGAGCGCAGGAGTGGTTTAGCTGGAACGCGGCCATGCGGGTTGTCGCGAGGCCATTTTAACTGCCGACGAGTCCAAGATAGAGTCAATGGCGTGGACCTCGCACGATGAGCGAGGTGCGGGAACGGGAGTTGAGATCGTTGCACCCAAGTGAACCGATGCATTTCGTTGCTCCTTCGTACGCGGCAGAGGTCAGTCGCGGGCGCTCTGGTTGCAGTTCTCTTTGCGGCGTCGTTTGCGGCTCTTCTCGCAGCTCTTCTCGCAGCTTACGAAGCACAGGGTTGGCCGGCTTGGTTGTGCTGCTGCTTGCCATTGTTGTGCCCGCCTTGGCTGCGCCCGCCCTGGCCGCTTCTGCCGCGCCGCAGATGAAGGCGGAGGCGGCGGTCGAGCACAGCGATCCGCTGAACTTCGATCCCGTGGTGCGCGATGCGTATGAACACTTTTATGTTCTCGACTTCGACGGCGCGCTGAGCCGGTCGGGAGCGGTGCTGAAGGCGCATCCGCAGGAGCCGATGGCATACGGGTACGAGCTGATGTTTACCGTCTTCCGCGAGCTGTACCACCAGGACCTGCTGGATACGACTTATTACGCGCACGATTCATTTTTGACGTCGAAGCGGAATGTTCCGGTGAGCGATGCGACTCGGCAGCGCATTGAATGGCTGACCAACACCGGCATACGGCTTGCCGACGACCGCATCAAGGCGAATGCGAGCGACAAGAATGCGTACTTTGCGCGGGGGTACATCCGCGGGATGCATGCGGCGTTCATCACGCTGGTGGACCACAGCTATGTGGCGGCGGCTCGGCAGGGATATGCCGCGCGGGGCGACTCCGAACAGGTGTTGAAGATCGATCCGCTGTATGTGGATGCGAAGATGGCGATTGGCATCCAGAAGTTCGCGGTGGCCAGCCTGCCGCGCTGGGTGCGGCTGCTGGTGGGAGTGATGGGCGTGGGAGGGAACAAGGAGCGGGGACTGGCGCTACTGCGCGAGTGCGCGGCGCATGGCGTGGTGACGGCGGTGGAGTCGCGCACCGTGCTGTCTCTGTTTCTGCGCCACGACGCGCGCTACCCGGAGGCGTTGGCGGTGCAGCATGGGCTCGCCGTGCAGTATCCGCGCGACTACCTCTTTCGCCTGGAAGAGGCCAACCTGACCAAGGACGAGGGCAATGGGCCGGGGGCGATCGCGCTGTATAAAACGGTGTTGGCGGATGCGGCCAAGCCGGGCTACTTTATCGACCCGCGCGTGCAGATGGCGTGGTTCGGACTGGCGGACACCCAGCGCGGGCAGAACGACATTGCGGACGCGGCGGAGAACTACCTGAAGGCAGCCGAGCAACCGAATTGCAGCGACTGGCTGCGCAAACGCGCGCAGTTGAACGCGGGCGAGATGTTCGACCTGTTGCACCAGAGGGCGCGGGCGATGCAGCTTTACCAGATGGCGTTGTCGGGTGGGGGAGACCAGTCACAGGCCGATGCGGCGCGGCGGTTGCTGCGGACGCCGTATTCGGGGAAGTAGGCGGTTCGCGATTTTTTTTGGAGGGGAACCTGGCAGCAGGTGCGTGCGTATAGAAGTCTGGGATGTGGGAAAATAGGAACTCCCGGAGGCGTTCGATGTATTGCTCTCATTGCGGAAGACAGGTGGAAGCGGCGGTGCGGTTCTGCCCCGCATGCGGAGCGGCCGTGCAGCCGGTGGTTGTGGGCGCGCCGATCTTCGGGCAGCTCGTGCGGCTACGCTATCCGCGCGTCTTCGGCGGAGTCTGCTCTGGGCTGGCGATGCACTATGGGTGGGACGTCATCACAGTGCGGTTGCTATGGGTGCTGTGCGTTCTGTTCGCCGGGACCGGAATTCTGGCGTACATCATTGCGTGGATCGTGATTCCCGAGGCGCCGTATGTACTGCCTGAGAACAGTACAGGGAGCGGGGTTTGAGCGCACTTACGCGGAGGGCCACAGGCAAAGGCGCGGCGGTCGCGGCGCGGCCGTTCCACTATCGCGGGCGGGCGCTGTGCTGCGATGGAGTGTCGCTGGAGGAGCTGGCGGAGGAGCACGGGACGCCGCTGTATGTCTACTCAGCCCAGCAGATTCGTTATCGATTCGGGCTGTTCCAGGAGGCGTTCGCGGGGCGCGAGGCGACCGTCTGCTATGCGGTGAAGGCGAACTCTTCGCTGGCGATTTTGCGGCTGTTGGCGGAGATGGGCGCGGGGTTCGACATTGTGAGCGGCGGCGAGCTGGAGCGGGTGCGGCGGGCGAGCGGACAGGAGAACAAGGCAGCGCTGGGGCGGGTGGTGTTTTCCGGCGCGGGCAAACAGGTGTGGGAGATCGACGCGGCGCTGAAGGCCGGGATTCTGCTGTTCAATGTAGAGTCGGAGGCGGAGCTTGGGTTGCTGGCAGAGCGGGCCGAGGCGCTGGGCGTGCGGGCGCGGTTCGCGCTGCGGGTGAATCCTGATGTGTTCGCGGAGACGCATCCGTATATCTCGACCGGGCTGGGAAGTCATAAGTTTGGGGTCGAGGTTGGACTGGCGCGGGCGATCTATCGCCGGGCGGCGCGGTCGCAGTGGCTGGATGCGGCGGGAGTGAGCGTTCACATCGGTTCGCAGATACGCGCGGTCGCGCCGTTCGCCGCGGCGCTGGCGCGCGTGGCTAGCTTGGTTGGAGAGCTGCGAAGCGATGGGCACGAGATTCGAACTGTGGATGCGGGCGGCGGGTTGGGGATCGACTATAACGACTCGCCGACGGAGCCGAAGTTCGATGCGGCGCGCAAGGTGAGGGAGTACGCGGCGGCGCTGGGGAAGGCCTCGGCAGGGCTGGGTGCGGCGCGGCTGCTGGTGGAGCCGGGACGGTTTGTGGTGGCGCAGGCTGGCGGGCTGCTGACGCGGGTGCTCGTCGTCAAAAAGAACGGGGCGAAGACGTTTGTGATTGTGGACGCGGCGATGAACGACCTGATCCGGCCGGCGCTGTACCAGGCACACCACGAGATACTGCCTGTGGCAAAGGGGCGCGGGGCGAGCGCGAAGGTGGATGTGGTGGGGCCGATCTGCGAGTCGGGAGATTTCTTTGCCCACGATCGCGCGATGGCGAAGGTGAAGGCGGGCGAGCTGGTGCTGGTGCTCGACGCAGGCGCGTACGGGATGAGCGAGAGCTCGAACTATAACACGCGCGCGCGGGCGGCGGAGGTGCTGGTGGATGGGGACGAGGCGTCACTGATCCGGCGGCGGGAGACGCTGAAGGAGCTGATGGCGGCTGAGATTCTGTGAGCAGTTCACGCGGCCTATTTATCGCTATGGTGTCGTGATGAATGGGGCACCCAGCAGATTCCTCCGCTGCGCTGCGGAATGACAATCGTTTGCTGCGGAATGACAATCGTTTGCTGCGGAATGACAATCGTTTGCTGCGGAATGACAAACAATTGAACAGGCAACGGCAAGGGCCAATACGGAGATTCTGGCTTCGCCAGAATGACGACTCGTTGGGGGAGAGAATGACGACGTGGGGGTTGGGTGCGGCGCATTTGCTGTGCAACCTCGCGCTTCTCTTGCCGTGCTAAAATCGTACGTTGCGTGAGGCTGGCGGGGCGTTGTGGTTTGCGCGAGACTGGCTCGGTCAACCTGGCGATCAACAAGGACAAATACAGGGGTCCTTCACTGCGTTCAGGATGACGACGAAAGAATAAGTTTGGGAAATCGAGAGTTGCGAGGGAAGACATGTCAGGCCATTCGAAGTGGGCGACCATCAAGCATAAGAAGGGCGCGACCGACGCCAAGCGGGGGAAGGCCTTTACGCGCCTCATCAAGGAGATCACGATTGCGGCGAAGGGCGGCGGGGGCGATCCGGACGGCAATCCGCGGCTGCGGACGGCGATCCTGGCGGCCAAGGCGGAGAACATGCCGGCGGAGAACATCAAGCGGGCGGTGCAGCGCGGGACGGGCGAACTCGAGGGGCTGTCGTACGAGGAGATTGTGTACGAGGGCTATGGGCCGGGCGGCGCGGCGATCATGATACAGGTGCTGACGGACAACAAGAACCGCGCGGTGAGCGAGATCCGGCACGCGTTCCAGAAGAACAACGGGAACCTGGGCGAGTCGGGCTCGGTGAGCTACCTGTTCGCGAAGAAGGGCGTGATCGCCATCGACAAATCTAAGGTCAACGAGGACAAGCTGACCGAGATCGCGCTGGAGGCGGGCGCGGACGACCTCTCGGACGAGGGCGAGACGTGGGAGGTGGTGACCGGACCGAAGGAGTTCGACGCGGTTCTGGAGGCGATCAAGGCGGCGGGGATCAAGCCGGAGTACGCCGAGGTGACCATGGTGGCCTCGACCCAGCAGCGGCTGGAAGGGAACCAGGCGACCGCGATGATGCGGCTGCTGGAGGTGCTGGAAGACCTGGACGACACGCAGAATGTGTACACCAACTTCGATATGGACGAGGCTGCGATGGCGGCCCACACGGGATGAGCACTTCGTGCCGTTCTCGACGCTTCGCGTGAGCACTTCGTGCTGTTCTCGAAATACAAGACGGAGTTCGAGGTTTTCTGGAAGGGAACAGAGGCCGCCGGAGCGCCGGCGGCTTTCTTCTGTGCGGAGTTTCTAGTTTGGTAAGGAATGGAGCAATTCTTTGAGGGGTACGAGGATTTTTATTCGGCTTGGGGTCACGCTGGCGCTGCTGAGCGGGGCGGCGGGGGCGCAGACTTCTTCGACTGGAGCGGGCGCTGCGATGACCAATCCGGTGAGGCAGGAGACGAGGCCGTGGAACTTTGGCGGGCTGATGCAGGGCGGATTTGGCGTGACGGAGCAGCGTGGCGGCTTCAAGTTTTTAATGGTGGGGATGCACGCGGGCAAGGTGCTGACGGGGATGTACGGGTGGGGAATGACGCGGGGGAACTTCGAGTACGCTGTGGAGGCGTTTCCGTTCTGGCAGTCGTATACGCCGACCTCGCTGCGGCAGAACTGCGTGGTTGCGCCGGGGCCGGTGGGCGGAGTGGGAGCGCAGTGCTCCGCGCCGTTTACCATTGGCGGGACGTTTACCGGGGCGAGCATTACGCCGATCATTCTGCGCTGGAACTTTGCCGGGACGCGGCGCTTCGCGCCGTGGATGCAGGGCGCGGGCGGACTGCTATGGACCAACCACAAGTACCCGGCGTTCGGCGGCCTGCCGATCCCTGGTAATAACGGGCCGACCCCGGGCAACCCCAGCGGATTCAGCTACAGCACGCTGGGGGACAATGGGCCGAACGACGACACCAGCGTGTGGAACTTTACGCCGCAGTTTGGGGTGGGAGTGCATTATTTTACGAGCGCCAAGCGGTCGATCGACCTGGGGGCGAACGCGATCCACATCTCGAGCGCGTCGCTGGGCGACAAGAATCCCGGAATCAATGCCAGCGTGCAGTTCACGCTGGGCTACAGTTGGTGGAAGTGAGAGTATGGCGACGAGCCTGAACCCGAATGCGGTGATTGAGTGCGTGCCGAACTTCTCCGAGGGCGCGGACGAGAGGAAGGTTTCGTCGATTGTGGCGGCGATGCAGGTGGAGGGGGTGCGCCTGCTGGACTGGTCGCTGGACGTGGCGCACAACCGGAGCGTGGTGACGATTGCGGGGTCTCCGGCGGGGGTGGTCGAGTCGGCGGTGCGCGGGGTTGGGCGGGCGGCGCAACTGATCGACCTAAACAAGCAGAAGGGAGTGCATCCGCGGATCGGCGCGGCGGACGTGGTGCCGTTTGTTCCGGTGAGCGGGGTTTCTCTGGCGGAGTGCGCGATGCTGGCTCGGCAGGCGGGGCTGGAGATATGGCGGCGGTTCGGGGTCCCGGTGTATTTTTACGAGGCTGCGGCGGCGCGGCCGGACCGGGTGAACCTGGAAGACGTTCGGCGGGGACAGTTCGAGGGGCTGCTGGAGACGGCGCACCGCGACACGGCGCGTCGGCCCGACGTTGGCGGGCCGGAGGTGCATCCCACGGCCGGGGCCAGCGCGGTGGGCGCGCGGCGTTTTCTGATTGCGTACAACATCTATCTGGATTTGGCGAAGACGACGGCGCAGGCGGGGAGCGGGTTGCCGCTGGCGGCGCAGGCGGACATTGCGGCGGCGCGGGCCGTTGCGCGGGCGATTCGCGCCTCGGCGGGCGGGCTGCACGGGGTGAAGGCGATCGGGGTGAGCGTGAATGGGCGGGCCCAGGTGAGCATGAACATTACGGACTTCCGCGCCACTCCGATGGGCCGGGTGCATGACGCGGTGCATGAGCTGGCGCGCAAGCACGGCGCGGTTGCGGGCGAGGGTGAGATTATTGGACTGATTCCGCAGGAGGCGTACGACGCCGAGGCGGCGTGGCTGCGCGAGATCCCGGACTTCGACCCGGAGTCCAAGGTGCTGGAACGCAGGCTGGAGCACCCGCTGCCGTGGCCTGAGGGATGAGGCGCCGGGGTTGCGGCATTATCCGGAGAGTTTGAGGGCGCGGGAAAAGCTGATGCGATTCCGGCAAACCTTTTTGCAATCTGTTCGTCCAAGCAAGTGGCTGGCACTTGCCTCGACCGTTGATTCAGAGAACAATAGAGTAGTCGGGCTGAGAGCGAGAACCGCAGCCGGCAATTCAACAATCACCGAAGTCATGGAGTTAACTGTGCGTATCTTTGTTTCCGAGTTCCGATCCAGATGCAACCGGCAGGGCAGACTGAAGCTGGCGATGGGCGTCGCGCTGACGGCCGTAGTGTTGCTGTGGGCGCCGTTCACCCAGGCTGAACAGCTTTCGAGCGACGCCAAGGCCGCGATTCCGCACGACGTACAGCAGATCATCATGGTGGACTACCGCGCGATGCAGAACTCGCCGGCCGCGATGAGCCTGAAGGACCACGTGATGCCGCCCGAGCTGAAGCGGTTGGAAGAGGCGCTGGTGCGGTCCGGGCTGAAGGTGGAAACGGACACCGATGCGCTGGCCTTCGTGTCCTTCCGTGCGCCGAACCCCGACGGCAAGGGTGCGGAGGTGGAGCGGATCGTCGGCATCGTGCAGGGGCAGTTTCACACCCACGACATTCTGGCCAACTTTGCCAAGAACAAGACCAAGCCGGTGGTTATACGCAACAACGACATCTATCCCATGGGATCGAACGGGCTGAGCGTGGTCTTCCTGAACCAGACCACGATGGTCTTCGGGGACAAGGACGCGATCAAGGCGGCGGTGGACTCGCGCGACGGATTTGCGCCGAACTTTCTGACCGACAATGATCTGGTGGGCGACATGACTGCGGTTGACAGCCACGCGATCTGGAGCCTGCTGGACGCCAAGGGCACGCAGACCATGATGCGGAACGTGCTAGGCACGGCGTCACAGCTTGCCGACTACGACACGGTGAAGAACCGGATGAAGGGGTCGCGCTACACCATGGACTTCTCGAACGGGGTGAAGTTCAACATGAGTGTCAACATGTCCGACACGATGACGGCGGCCACCTGCGCGACCCTGCTGAAGGGCTTGCAACTGCTGAAGAAGCAGCAGGGGACGCCGCTGGAGAAGACCGCGCTGGACGAGACGAACATCGACTCCGGTTCGGGCACGCTTACGGTGGACTACTCGTCCTCCGACGACCAGTTTGCCAAGCTGCTTACATCGCCCCTGTTTCAGACGGTGGTGAAGTAGGCGGCGGAAGGATTTTGCAGCGTGAATCAGCCCGGACCGACCAAGGTCCGGGCTGATTTATTTTGTTGAGCGGGCCGAGGACCGGTTGCCGAGCGGTTCGCGGATGGCCAGAGATACGGTGAATGGCGAGTTATCGAAGGCGTAAGTCCTGCGCATCCTGAGGCTGCACCCATTCAGCGGGATACGGTCCGGCGCACGCGATCGCGAGATTGCCGGCACCGAGAGGTCGGAAGCCGAGGCCGTGGCTCCCAGTGTGCTCTTCCATCCGCCGGCGATCATGTTGCACAGCTCTCCGACCGCGTCTTCGATCATGGCGTCCTCGGCTGCGTCTTCGGAGCCGAGGAGGGCACTGGCCAGCTTTTTGGCGGTTGCATGCGGAAACTCGACCAGACACTGGGCCTCGATCGGGCCCGAGAGCAGAACCATAGCCGAGATTCCGATGCCGGAGGCGGCGGCATCCCCCAGCACTTCGCAGCTTTGCCGCAGCATCATTTGGAAGACATCCGCGACGATGTCGTCGATCTGCCAGATGCGTTGGTCCTGCGTGCAGTCGCGGGCTTTCATTCGTGAACGTCTCCCGTGGCCGACGGTGCACGTGCGACAGGTGGGAGCAGGGACGCGACGCAGGTCTTAATCCGTTCCAGCGTGAACGGCTTTGAGATGGTGCCCTGTGCACCAGCGGCCACTGCATCGAGCACCTGCGGGTCGCTGGCGTCGGCTGTAATCACCACCACGGGCACACCCGGAGCAAGGTTGCGCCTCTGCTTTTCCAGCAGAAAATCGAGACCGTTCAACACAGGCATGTGCATGTCGCAGAGGATGAGATCGATTTGCAGGTCTTTGGCTGCGGAGTTCTCGAGCGCTGCCAGACCCTCCATGCCGTTGGCCGCGTGCAGCGCCTCGGCCAGGTCCAGACCGGATTGGCGAAGGGCGCTCTCCAGGATCCTGCGCATAACCATTGAATCATCGATGATCAGGACTCTTACGCTCATGCTATTAATTCAGCCTCAGAGCCGTCTATCGGCGTTAGAGCCGCAGGCGTGAGGGGAAGCAAAACCAGCGACGATGTATCCCGTGAGAAAAAAATACGGGGGTCCCTCCACTGCGCTGCGCTCCGGCTGGGATGACGACGTATGTGGTGCTGCGCTCCGGCCGGGATGACGAGCAAGAACAGGCAACGGCGAAATACAGAGATTCTGAGCTTCGCTCAGAATGACGATCCATATTTTATCGCTTGCTACTGGGCGGGGAAGGGGACGAAACTGGCGGCGCAGGCGGGGAGTGTGCCGCTAATTTCCTTGCCGGTGACGGTGGAGTCGTCTCCGGTGAAGATGGGGTTGACCGGGCCGGGGCCGAAGGTGAGGTCGGTGTGGATGGCCTGGGCTTTGTAGCGGGCGGGGCCGTCGAGGAGCAGAACGCCGTCGAGGGTGACACCGATGCGGTGGGAGTGGTCGAAGCCGTTGAACTGGAGCTTGCCGCCGCCGGAGATGCGGACGTTGCGCAGGGTGATGTCCCGGTAGACCGGGAGGAGCTGGACGCCTTTGCCGGGGAAGGAGTATGCGGTGTCGAAGAGGATCGGGTTTTTGGAGTTTCGGATGCAGATGTTGTCGTAGAGGACGTCCTCGACCAGGACCCCGCGGGTGGCGTTGGACTTGATGCGAATGCCGTTGTCGGGGCCGTCGAGGGAGAGGTTTCGGACGAGGATGGAGCTGACTCCGCCGTTGGTCTCGCTGCCGATGGACATGCCGTGGCCGGAGTAGAAGTGGTTGTCGAGGACGCTCATGTTGGTGGTGGGGCCATCGCCGGTCTTGATGGCGATGTTGTCGTCTCCGGTGCGGATGAAGGAGTGGGTGACGGTGATGTTCTTGGACTGGGCGGGGTCGATGCCGTCGGTGTTGCGCGCGGTGCTGGGGGTGTCGATTTTGACGCCCCAGACGGTGAGGCCGTCGCCACGGTGGAAGGAGACGTGGAAGTTGGGAGAATTTTTGAGGGTGATGCGGTAGAGGGTGAAGT
>PKWU01000039.1 GCA_003132145.1 Granulicella sp. | reverse complement strand
GCGGTGGCGGCGGCGGTGGAGGAGGACATCACTGAGGCTGGGGACGATGCGCGAGCGAGGATGAATCCGTTGTTACCGGGCAGAGGGATTGACCTCTGCCCATCGCGCTTCCCCATGGCTGTGCGGCTGTGAAAGGATGGCTGCGCGGCCGCGTGCGGCCCCATCGAGGAGTTTTTATGAGAGTTTTTGTGCCGAAGGCCGTCGTGGTTGCGGCCCTGTCGTTGCTCGTTTATTTTGCATTCGCCGGTGGTTGGTGCGCGCTCGGCGCGCAGCAGACTGCCGCTTTGAACTCGAACGCAGGTACTACGACCGGAGCGGTTCCGATCACAAGTTCGCCAACGCTCTCAATTGCGCCAACGACTGTGCTGGTGGCCGTCGATCAGCGGCAGACGCTGAGCCTGAACGGCGACTGGCACTATATCCTCGATCCCTATCAGAATGGTCTGGGGAACGGTCGCAGCGGCTACTCCAGGGACGAGGAGGTTCCGACAGGCAGCAACAAGCTGGTGGAGTACGACTTCGCCAAGAGCCCGACGATCAAGGTCCCCGGCGACTGGAACACGCAGAAGGAGTCGCTGATGAACTACGAGGGCGGCTTCTGGTATGAGCGGCATGTGCAGCTGCAGGCGCAGGCGGGGCGTCGCACGTTCCTGCACATTGGCGCGGCAAACTACCGCGCGCGCGTGTGGATGAATGGGCGATTGCTGTGCACGCACGAGGGAGGATTTACGTCCTTCGACTGCGAGGCGACGCGCGCGGTGAAGGCGGGCGAGAACAGCGTGGTTATTTTTGTCGATAGCACACGGATCGCCGACGGCGTTCCCACGCTGAAGACCGATTGGTACAACTACGGCGGGCTGACGCGCGATGTCTCGCTGGTGAGCGTGCCGGAGAGCTTTATCGACGACTTCGATCTGCATCTGGACCGAGCGACGCGGAGCGTCATTGAGGGCTATGTGCATGTGGAGGACGCGCAGGCGGGGACGCACGTTTCGGTTGATCTGCCCGAGGCCAAACTGCACGCCGAGGGAGTGACGGACGCCAATGGCCGAGTTGCGATCAGCATGGCGGCGACGGGGCTGACGCTGTGGTCGCCGGAGACGCCGAAGCTCTACCACGTTGTGCTGAAGGCGGGCTCCGGATTGACCGAGGACACGCTGAACGACGAGATGGGCTTCCGAACGATTGAGACATCGGGCTCGAAGATACTGCTGAATGGCAAGCCGATTGTGCTGCACGGCGTCAGCATCCATGCCGAGGCGCCCTTCCGCACCGGCCGCGTGGACAACGATCAGGACGTGGCCACGCTGTTTGGCTGGGTGAAGGAGCTGGGCGCAAACTATGTGCGGCTGGCACACTACCCGCACGACCAGCGCATGACGCGCGCCGCGGACAAGCTGGGGATTCTGGTGTGGTCGGAGGTGCCGGTTTACTGGGCAGTGCAGTTCGAGAAGGAAGATGTGTTTGCGAAGAGCCAGCAGCAGTTGCACGAGGAGATACGGCGCGACCGCGACAAGGCATCGGTGATTTTGTGGTCGATCGCCAACGAGACACCCAATAACCCGGCGCGCACGGCGTTCCTGACGCGGTCGGCGGATTATGTGCATCACGAGGACCCGACGCGGCTGGTGACGGCGGCGCTGCTGGTGCGAGGCGACCTGAAGACCAAGTACATCGACGACCCACTGGGCAAGGCGCTGGATGTGATCGGCTTCAACGAGTACATCGGATGGTACGAGGGAAAGCCCGAAGACGCAGATGCGACCGAGTGGAAGATTGCATACGACAAGCCGCTGATTGTCAGCGAGTTCGGCGGCGGCGCCAAGGCTGGACTTCATGGGACGGACGACCAGCGATGGACCGAGGAGTATCAGGCCGGTCTCTATCGCCACCAGATCGGGATGCTGAACCGGATTCCACAGTTGCGCGGGGAGACGCCGTGGATACTGATGGACTTCCGTTCGCCGGTGCGCGAGCTGCCGGGGATTCAAGACGGCTTCAACCGCAAGGGGCTGGTGTCGGATCAGGGGGAGAAGAAGGCGGCGTTCTTTGTGCTGCAGAAGGCGTACAAGGAGAATGGGCTGGGGCACGCGGAGTAAGGTGGTTCACGGCGCTACAGGCTGAAGTGGGTCAATTTGCTACGTGAGCTTTCCCTCGGGGACTAAAGTCCGCCTGTTGCCAGGGCTGTATTGGCGCGGCTGAAGCCGCGCCCTTTCAAAGCAATCCAAAATGACCCACTACGCACTGAATGAAAGTCCGCGCGCGCGTCGATGCTCTACCATGAAGGTGTGAGCCGATTCTCCAAGCGAAGCTCGTGGGACCCTTCCGAGAGCAGCTACGCCGCCGCGGTGCGGGAGGCGCGCGCGTCGGGGCGGCGGGTCTACGACCTGACAGTGTCGAACCCCACGCGGTGCGGATTTCAATACGACGCGGAGACGTTGCTGGAACCGCTGCGGAACCCGCGCGCGTTGGTTTATGACCCCGATCCGCGTGGGATGCGGACGGCACGCGAGGCCGTGGCGCGCTACTACGCGGGGCATGGGGCGCGCGTTGCGGTGGATGATTTAGTGCTGACGACAAGCACAAGCGAGAGCTACAGCTTTCTATTTCGCCTGCTGTGCGACCCAGGCGACGAGGTCTTGGTGGCGCAGCCGAGCTACCCGCTCTTCGACTTTCTGGCCGATCTGGACGATGTGCGGCTGAGGCCCTATCCGCTCTTTTACGATCACGGCTGGTGGATCGACCAGAGCGAACTGGAGCGGGCGATTACGCCGCGCACACGAGCGATCCTGGTGGTACATCCGAACAATCCAACGGGCCACTGGACCGGCGTGGGCGAGCGCGAGGCTCTGGAAGCGATCTGCGTGCGGCACGGGCTGGCGCTGATTGTCGATGAGGTCTTCCTGGACTATCCGCTGCGCGACCTGACTCCACCTGCGCAGAGCTTTGCCTGCGGGGAGCATCCTGCGCTGACATTTGTGCTGAGCGGGCTGAGCAAGATCGTAGGGCTGCCGCAGATGAAGGCGGCGTGGATCGCTGCGTTCGGGCCGGAGAGGGAACGGGGCGAGGCGCTGGCGAGGCTGGAGATTGTGGCGGATACGTTTCTGTCGATGAACGCGCCGGTGCAGTTGGCGATGGCGTCGTGGCTGGCTGGTCGCGCGGCGATTCAGGGGCAGATACAGGCGCGGGCGCGAGGGAATCTGGCGACGCTGCGGAGGGTTTCGGGGGAGTCGCCGGGGCGGCTACAGGTGTTGGAGGTGGATGCGGGATGGAGCGCGGTGCTGGGGCTGCCGGGTTGCGTCGGGGAAGTCGATTGCGCGGAGCGGCTGGCGCGTGAGCGGGGAGTGCTGGTACACCCCGGATGGTTCTATGGGATGGGCGAGGCTGGGCGGGTGGTGGTCAGTTTGATTGGGCCGGGTGGGGAGTTTGAGGCAAGCATTCAGCGAGCCATAGACTGAGTTTTCCACATGTGGAAAGGCTCAAGTTTTGCATGAACATAAGTAATAAACGAGACAGAAGAACAGTTCGCTTATCGATTGAATAAATTCATGTAAACAATTGTTTATAAAATAATTATGTCAGGAAAGGATTGGACTCTCGCTCGTTGCCGATGGTGGTTTTTGGGCCGTGGCCGGGGATGACGACGGTCGAGTCGGGCAGGGGAAGCAGCTTGCTGTGGATGGAGCGGATGAGGGTGGGGCCGTCGCCGCCGGGTAGGTCGGTGCGGCCGACGGCGCCGGCGAAGAGAGTGTCGCCGGCGAGGAGGAGGCCCTGCTCCGGGAGGTAGAGGCAGACGCTGCCCTGGGTGTGGCCGGGGGTGTAGAGGATCCTGCCGGAGAGGGCTGGCAATCCGTTGCCGACGGCTGATTCTCCGCTGCTGACGGCTCCAATGGCGATGAGCTTGCCGTCGTCGAGGGTGTCGTCGGGTGGGTGGACCTCTGGCGTTTCCACTCCCAGCCAACCGGCCTGGACGGCCATCATTTTGACCAGAGGGAGGTCGCTGGCGTTGTAGAGGATGGGCGCGCCGGTGAGGGCCTTGAGGCGCGCGGCCCCGGCGATGTGGTCGATGTGCGCGTGGGTGACGAGGATCTGCTTGACGGTGAGCTTGTGGCGCTGGAGGACGGCGAGGATGCGCAGGACCTCGTCTCCGGGATCGACGACGATGGCTTCACCCGATTCCTCGTCGCCGAGGATGGAGCAGTTGCATTGCAGCGGGCCTACGGTGAGGATCTCGTGGATCATGGGGAACCTGCGAAGAGCAGGGAGACGATGAGGCTACTTCTTTGGCGTGGACTGCTGGGTTGGGGTGCCTGTGAGGACGGAGCGGTCGGCGCGCGAGCGGGAGAGCATGACAGTGAGCGAGATGGAGACGATCATAAAGAGGACCGCGCCCCAGGTGGTGAGCTTGGTGAGCAGGTTGGCCGCGCCGCGCGGGCCAAAGGCCGTCTGCGAACCCTGGCCGCCGAAAGCCCCGGCGAGGTCGGCGGATTTGCCCTGCTGCAGCAGCACAACTCCAATTAGAAACAGACAGATGATGACGTGAACCACTACCAGAAAGATGAGCATGGGGATATTTACGAGTCCTTGGAGATCCAAATACGAGTGTATCACCGGAGGCGGAGGGCTGGCAGAGAGGCGCGCATGAGTTAATATGGATCGGATGAGTCAACACAGCGCAATTGCACTTCTCTTTCCCGGCCAGGGCTCGCAGTCCGTGGGCATAGGCCGCGATCTTTACGACAACTTTGCCGCCGCGCGCGCGGTCTTTGAGGAGGCCGACGAGGCTCTGGGATTTGCGCTGTCGAAGATAATTTTTGAAGGGCCGGAGGAGACGCTGCGGCTGACCGAGCACACGCAGCCGGCGATTCTGACGGCTTCTACGGCGGCGGCGCGCGTGTTGACGGAGGCGTTGAAACCGCTGGGAATTGCGGCGAATTTTGCGGCGGGACACTCGCTGGGCGAGTACTCTGCGCACGTGGCGGCGGGGACCTTGAGCTTTGCGGACGCGGTGCGCGCGGTGCGACTGCGCGGACGGTATATGCAGCAGGCGGTGCCGGCGGGCGAGGGCGCGATGGCGGCGATTCTGGGGCTCGATCCTGACTTGATTCGGGTGATCTGCGAGCAGGTGGAGGACAAGTTGACGCCGCTGCCGGGCGATCCGGCGGCATTAAACTTTGTGCCGGGAAGCGCGGTAGTTGCGGCGGCGAACCTGAACTCGCCGGGGCAGACGGTGATCTCGGGGGCGGCGGCGGCGGTGGAGCGCGCGGCGGATCTGTGCAAGCAGGCTGGGGCAAAACGCGCGGTGATGCTGCCGGTGAGCGCGCCCTTCCATTGCGTGTTGATGCAGCCGGCGCAGGAGTCGTTGGCGCGGGACCTGGCTGGGGTGGAGTTTCACGCGCCGAAGTTTCCGGTGGCGGCCAATGTGAGCGCGACGCTGATTACGACGGGCAATGCCGCGCGCGAGGCGCTGGTGGCGCAGGTGACCGGAGCCGTGCGATGGGTGGAGTGCATCGAATTGCTGGCGGCCAAAGGAGCGACGCAGTTCGTCGAGGTTGGGCCGGGACGCGTGCTGAGCGGGCTGTTGAAGCAGATTCAGGGCAAGGATGCGACGGCGGCGCTCAATGTGGAGGACTCGGTGTCGCTGGAGAAGACGTTGGCGGCGCTGGGCGCGAATTGATTCCACGAGCTATTGCTTCTGAATGGGGTTTACCATGCTTGCAGACTTTTAAGTGTCGAGAAGAAAGGCGGATGGCATGAAGCGACTTTGGAAGAAGAATGTTGATAGGATCACCACTCAATTTATCAATCACCCCTACGAGCGTGCGGCCTTAGCTGTGATGTTCGGTGTAATGGCGATACCGTATCTTTCTCGACACGATTCTAACCTTGCAGATCACGTCCTTGGCTACTGCTTGATATTTAGTGTGATTTTTCACATCTATTTCCTGGCCAGAGCCATTGATACATTGCGAGTCGAAGACACAGTCCCTCATGCCGACGAGCTCGTGGGACTGCATCTTAATCAAAAGTGAGAACCCAGAACCATCTCAACGTGACGTAATCCGCAGCGTAGAACAAGCAACAACAAGTATGAAATGCGGGGATTCTTCGCTCCGCTCAGAATGACAACTTCAAGGATGCGTATGGAGGATGAGATGCAGGCTGGGGATGTGGTCGAGGAGTTTACGCTGCTGAATCAGGATGGGGTGAGCGTGTCGCTGCGGAGTCTGGCGGCGAAGCCGATGGTGCTGTTCTTCTATCCGCGGGCCGATACGCCGGGATGCACGCTGGAGTCCTGCGGATTTCGCGACATCTTTGCGAAGTTCAAGAAGGCCGGGATCACGGTGCTGGGCGTCTCGCGCGACACGGTGGCGAAGCAGAAGAAATTTAAAGCGAAGTACGAGCTGCCGTACGATCTGCTGGCCGATCCGGAGATGGTGCTGATTAAACGCTACGACCTGCTGAAGCAGAAGACGATGTATGGCAAGCCGGTGACGGGCGTAGAGCGGACGACATATCTCATCTCGGCGGACACGGGCAAAGGACAGCGGCTGCAGCATGTCTTCGCCAAGGTGACTCCGGCGGGACATGCGGAGGAGGTCTTCGATCTGCTGAAGCAAAATGGGGCGCTGCTGAAGACCAGCGCCGCAGCTAATCCCAGCGCCGCGGCCAATCGCAACGCCGCGGCGGGGAAGAGGTAGCTATGCCTTCGGCGATTGTGGACGGTGCGATTGCTGCCGCAGCGCTGGGGCTGGCGGTGGGAGGCTACGCGTATGCGTCGCTGTGGCCTACCTCGCAGATCTTCGGGCGGACGCTGATCGCGGGCGACGACGGGGACGAGGTTGCGCTGACATTCGACGATGGGCCGAACGATGCAGCGACTCCGCAACTGCTGGATGTACTGGCGCGGCATGGTGTTCGCGCGACATTCTTCAACATGGGGAACTTTGCGCGCGAGAGGCCGGAGATCGTGCGGCAGGTGGCGGCGGCGGGACACTTGGTGGGCAATCACTCGATGAGCCATCCGAGGCTGTCGACCGAGCCGGCGGCGCGGGTAAGGCAGGAGCTGGCCGATTGCAACGCTGTGCTGGAGGAGATTACGGGGCAGGCGGTGATTTTTTTTCGACCGCCGTTCGGAGCGCGGCGACGAATGGTGATGCGCGTGGGACGGGAGCTGGGACTGACGCCGGTACTGTGGAATGTGACGGGGTACGACTGGAATCCGATCGGTGTGGAGGGGATTCTGAGCAATCTGGAGAACGGGATTGCGCAGAATCGGCGCGACGGGCGTGGATCGAACCTGCTGCTGCACGATGGCGGGCATCGCGGGATGGGCGCGGCAAGGATGGATACGGTGCGGGCGGTGGACCGGCTGCTGACGGCGCGGCGAGGTGCGGCGATGCGGTTTGTAACGGTGGATGCGTGGAAAGATTCCCTCGGCGGCTAAAGCCGCATTGAAAACTAAAGCCGCATTGAAAATTAGCTATCTATGGCGCGGCTAAAGCCGTGCCCCTTCAAAGCAAATACATGCCAACACCGCTGTCGGTTGTCATGCAGTGGGGGATTCGGCGGCGAGGATTTTTTGTTTGCGGTCGAGGCCCCAGCGGTAGCCGGCGAGGCTGCCGTCCTGCGCGATGGCTCGGTGGCAGGGGATGGCGAGAGCGACGGGGTTGGCGGCACAGGCTGCGGCGACGGCGCGGGCTGCGGTGGGTGAGCCCAGCGAGCGGGCGAGAGCGGAGTAGCTGCGCGTCTGGCCGCGCGGAACCTGCTGAAGGGCCCGCCAGACACGCTGCTGGAAGGCGGTGGCGCGGACATCGAGGGGGAAGGTTGCGGCCAGCGGGTGTTCGGTGGTCTGGCTGAGGACGAAGGCGAGAGCGTCGGCGAGCCAGCCGGTGTTTCCCTTGGCGGGGACGAGCTGGGCTTTATTGAAACGCTGGCGGAGGTCGGCGAGGAGCTCGGCGTCGTTGCGGGCGAAGAGGATGGCGCAGATGCCGGTGTCGGTGGCGGCGGCGAGCAGGCGACCGAGCGGGCTGGGAGATGTGGCGTAGCGGATGAGGAGGCCTGCGCCGCCGGCGCGCATCTGACGCGGGGTCATTCCGAGGGAGTGGCTGCTGGACTCGTAGAGGCGGCTGGAGGAGCCGAATCCGGATTCGTAGATGGCGTCGGTGATGCGCTTGGCGGGTTTATTGGCGGACGCGGCGGGTTTGGCGGCGAGCTTGGCGGAAGGCTTAATGATGGAAGCGGCGGAGGGTTCGGCGGGGCGGAGGGCGTCTTTGAAGCGGGCGACGCGCTGGGCGCGGGCGAACTCGCCGGGCGAGACGCCGAGGACGCGACGGAATCCGCGGAGAAGAGTGAGGCGGCCAACGCCGGTGGCCTGGGCGAGATCGGAGAGGCGGGTGCGCTCGGTGGCGTGTTCGGCGAGGTAGCCGGTGGCGCGGGCGATGAGGGCGGCCTGGGGATCGGGGCGCGGAGTGGCGAGGTCGGGCTGGCATCGCTTGCAGGCGCGGAAGCCGGCGAGTTCGGCTGCGGCAGGAGTGGGGAAGAAGCTGACGTTCCTGCGCGTGGGGCGGCGGCTGGGACAGCTTGGGCGGCAATATATTCGGGTAGACTGGACGGCGTAGACGAACTGGCCGTCGGCAGTGGCGTCGCGCGCGAGGACCTGTTGCCACTGGCGGCCGGGAAAGAGGCTGGGAGTAGCGGGCGGAGTGGCGCGGCTGGGAGCGGCGGGGATGGATGGGAGTGAATGGTGCATTGCGGCTTGTCTCCTGCTGGCGGAGTACGTGTTGCGAACGACTGTTGCTATCTTCTCCCATGGGGAGGGCGTGGGACACTCCGCAAAGTTCAGAGAAGTCGCGGGTGGGCTGCGGCCCTCGATCTTTGCGTAGATTGTACGTTGATAATATAAGTTCAAGGGGGGCTGGGACACGCGGGCGGTTCGCAGCAATGATGCGACGGATCGCTCTGTTTTTGGACCGGAATTGCAGCATTGGTCTTGCAATACCCATCAGGAACCATACAATTGCAGCGTATCGGATCTGAAAAAGGAGATTCCAGTTGAAGCAACAGCTAATGCAGATGTTGCGCCGCATCTTTGAAGTCGGGCAGCGGTTCCAGGTCGATATTCTGCCACGTCATTTCTACTCGGAGATCCCTTCGATTTCTCTGCTGCGCAGCACCACCGCATGGCGACGTCCGCTTAGCATGAATGGAATCGCCGGCGCAAATGTCCAGTCGCAGTTGGCGTTTGCCGCAGCATGTACCCAAGGCATGCAGCCCAGCCTGGCCGCCACGTTGCTTCATCGGCGGGCCTGCGAGATGAACGGGCTGCAGGAGGGATTCGGGGAGATCGAGGCGGATTTCCTGTATTGTTTCGTGCGTTCCCAGAAGCCGCCGCAGATTGTTCAAGTCGGCTGCGGAGTCTCCACGGCGGTGTGCATTCTGGCCGCCGCGGATGAAGGGTACAAACCCGAGATCGTCTGCATTGACCCATATCCCACTCCGTTTCTCACCCAGCAGGCCGCCGCCGGCGCCATCCGCCTGGTCGCGAAAAAAGTCGAAGAGTGCGAACTCAAGATCGGCCAAATGCTAACGGCCGGCGGCCTCTTCTTCGTCGATTCGAGCCATACCCTGGGTCCCGCCGGCGAGGTCACGCAACTGATCTGCGAGACCCTGCCGACTCTGCCCGCGGGCACATGGGTCCACTTTCACGACATCTACTTCCCGTACAACTACGCGCCTGCGATCCTCACTTCAGATCTCTTCTTCCATCACGAAACAGATCTGCTTTATGCTTTTCTGGTGATGAATCCCGGGTTCAGTATCGCCACCTCGCTTTCCATGCTGCATCACAGTTCTCCAGCGGAACTCGCATCCTTGCTCCCCCGCTACCGGCCCGCACAGTTCGATCAGGGACTTCGCCTCACCAGGGGCGATTACCCCAGCTCCATCTACCTGCGGGTTGGCTAATCGAGCGCCCATGCCTAATCCAAAAGATCGCCAGTTACGTATCTCGAAACGTTCCTTTTCCCACATGCGAGTGGTGTTGAAGTGAATCATCGCAGCAATCCGAGGTGATATATGCGTGGGCGTAGGGGATGAGGATTTATGCTGCCGTGGGCGTGGCTGGTGACGATGCTGACGCGCCGACGCTGGAGGGTCTGCGTGGACTGGCTTGAACATGGCGTGTGTTCTCCTAGCAGTATCTTCGATGCCGCCGCAGCGCGCAACACTCCGCAATGTTCAGGGAAGCAGGGGGTGGTCCGCGGCACAACTGTTGCAGGTTTATTTGATGTTGAAGGCGTGTTTGTGTTCGGCCAGCTCCGAGTCGTACTCGAAGTGTCGCTTCCAGCGCAGGAACTTCACCTCGAAGAGGTCGTAGCTGAGCTTGGAGACCAGGAAGGTGGCGAAGAAGGCGGTGGTCAGCTCGATCACGCCTGCCATCGCCAGCGAGTGAACGTGGTGGAACGCCAGTATCAGGAATTGAATCCACGCCCAGCCGTAGATCGCGTGGTAGATGTAGAAGCCGTAGCTATATTTACCCAGAATACGTAGCGGCTTAAGGTAGAAGAGCTTGAAGGCGGGCGAGCCGGCACGCAGCGTCGCTCCGATCAGTCCGGCACTGGCAAGCGCGGTGCAGGTATAACCGATGGTCATCAGCCAGGGCGAGTTGTAGGCCGGTGAGAAGACAAAGATGGCGACGGTGAACGCGACGAAGACCAGGAAGACCGGGCGGCAGAGCCGCTGCCAGCGCTGGGCATTGTCTCCGCGCAGAAGCAGGGCGAGCATGCCGCCGATCAGCAGCGCGTCCATGCGGAAGGGCAGGGTGCGCACGATCCAGGTCTCGGCGATCACTGGACCTGCGATGCAGTACATCAGGCAACGCAGCAGCAGAGCGATCACAGAGATGGCGCCGCATGTCCACAGCAGTTTGACGCGATCGCGGATGGCCCAGACGGCGATGGGCCAGAGGAGGTAGAACTGTTCCTCGACGCAGAGTGACCAGAAGTGGCCGATGGACGCCCGAAACGTATCGTGGTTCGCACTGTAGATGGTGTAGTAGGTGAAGTCGTGATTGCCGAGGAAGTTCCCCATGTAGACGAGAAACAGCAGGTGTCCCGCGCGCCACTGGTAGTGCAGCAGCGGGGTCAGGACCAACAGCACTGCGAGTACCAGATAGAAGACGGGAAAGATGCGCAGGCAGCGGCGCACGTAAAAGCGCTTAAAGAAGTGGCTGTCGTTGCGCGTGTCGAAGAGGATACCTGTGATGAGAAAGCCGGAGAGGACGAAGAAGAGGTCGACGCCCATCCATCCGCGCAGGCGGAGAATATTCAGGATGTTGAGGACGCGACCGCCATGAGAGCCCCCGCCGAAGTGCTCCAGAAAGACCATGGTCACGGCGAGTGCGCGGATACCGTCGAGCGCGGGAAAGCGGTTCTTGAAGTCGACGGGGACGAAGTGGCGTATGGGGTGGGACATGGGTGAACCTAGGCTCCCTGGGCGAGAATGGGCTCACAGCGCGCAACAACCAGCTTGAGCCACAAGTGTACGCGAATGTCCGGGCGGCTTCCCGGCGCGCGGGAGGCAGTACTATATCGGGACGTACCCGATGGAATAATATGGCATCTCCGATCAGTGTGCGACTCTAGGACAGGATGAACGACCGAGCGACAGGCGAACGGGCTGAAGGAGCGAGGTGCGAGACGAGCGCGGCGAACGACGCCGAGTTGCCGGGCGAGCGGCGGTTCTGGCGCTGGAGCGCGGTGGGGCTGGGCGTAATTGCGTTCTGCAAAGGGATCCGCGAGCCGAACGCGTGGTCGTACACGCAGGCGCAACTGGACTACAGCACCGGATTTATGCGTCGCGGGCTCTTCGGGGCCGTGCTGCGGCATCCACTGGAGTTGAACCTGTACAGTCACTTTGCGGTGTTCTCGACCGCTCTGCTGCTGTTGCTGTTTGGCGTGCTGGCGCTGCTGGCGCGCAGCTCGAAGCTGGCGCAACGAACTCCACCGGGAGAGCTGCTGGCGGTGTATGCGTCGAGCTACAGCGTGACGTATCTGGCGCACCTGAACGGCTACTTCGACATACCGCTGGTGCTGCTGTGCGCGGCACCGCTGTTTGTGCGCTCGACGGGCTGGCGGCTGGGGGCGGCGGCGGTGGCGACGGTTGTGGGGATTCTGATCCACGAGCAGTTCTTCTTTGCGTTTCTTCCCCTGCTGGTGGTCAGCGTGCTGTTTGGAGCGGCCACGGCCAGAAACACGACCGAGCGGCGGCTGGTGTGGGCCGGCGCGGCGCTGTTGGCTATGCTGGGGCTGGGCCTGATGCTGAACTTCGCGCGGCAAGGCTCGATCTCGCTGGCGCGGACCGAGCAGTTGAGACAGTCGATTGCGCGCACGATCGACCGACCGTTGTATCCGGAGATCTTCCAGACGATCCCGTCTACCCCGCGCGAGAACATGGAGATTATGAAGTCGGTTTGGCGGCGGCCAACCTATGTTCCGGCGCAGGTCGAGAGTATGCTGATGTTCGCGCCGACGGCCATAGTGCTCTCCTGGGCCACGCTGCTTCTGCTTCGGCGATGGATTCCGGGGAGGTACCGCATAGTCTATGCGGGGGTATTGATTGCGACCCTGGCGCCGCTGCGCCTGAACCTGATGGGATGGGACAAGAACCGCTGGAACGAGTTGCTGGTGCTGAACGCGTTTCTGCTTCTGCTTGCGGTGTCGCGGCTGATGGGTGGCGAGCCGGTGCAGCTTCCCCGGCGGCTGCGCCGTGCGTGCCTGCTAGTGATGCTGCTGAACATGGCGACGGGCGGGGGGATGCTGGAGAACCGCCATATACGTCCGTTTCCGTTCATGAGCAGTCCGGATGCGGTGACTGCCGACGCTCCCGTCATTCATCCGTAGACGAGGGGCTATTGACGTCAGAGTTTGTCATACGGATTCAAGGCTGAAGCCGGTGGGCGGGCCGGATACGCGGCCGGATGAGAGCTGACGCTGAGTCATTGGGCGATTTTCTGTATCTCAGGGTACAGCTCTGTGGCAGGTCTCAGCCGGTTATGAATAATCAACGCGATTGCCGGCACGACAAATGGAATCCATTCTGTGAAGATCCGGATCTCTACGATAACGCCCACAATCATCATGACCGCGAAGTAGGCAGGCAGGATGATAGCGCACGCATAATAGAGTCCATCGCAGCGGACCCATCTGCGCTGAAGGAAGAGAAAGGGCAGGGAGAACCCGCATACGCTCAGCAGTACGGGCCATTGCTGTGGCTTGATGATCTCATGCAGGTTGTATGCCAACATGGTGTGAAACAGACCGCCCGCCACCGATCCGACTTCTACCGGATTGTGGGCATAAGCCTTGGCGAGGAGCATCTTGATTGCGATCCAGAGGGTGGCCTGGATCAGAGCGTGAGGAGCAATCCGCAGCAGCCGGGATTTGATTGTGACGTCTGATTTCGCAAGGCGCACCCATTCCCAGACGACAAAAAACACGGTGATGAAACAGGCTGTCTCCCGGTTCAGCACAGCCAGCGGGAAGACGATGTAATAGAGCCAGAGCCGGCGGCTGATGACCAGGTATATCCCCAGCGAGAAAAAGAAGAGAGTCGGAACGTCATAGGGGAGGGTGAAGCACCCAGTGGAAGCGAGTTGAAGATAACTCATCAGTGCGAGCATCAGTGCCAGCCAGAACGCATACGTGCCATCGCCTGTGAGTCTGGTGATAGTCAGGCGCGTAACAATCAAAGCGCCGAGCAACCCGAAGAACGCGATACCGGTGCTAATCAGGCTGTACGGGTCGTTATTAAGAACTGCGATATGGGATGCCAGTCTCAAAGTTAAATGGGACCGCATGAGTATGCGGAAGACAACCATTGTCAGCACTCGATATTGGTAGGGTGTGCGTTCCAATCCCCTGGTGTAGAGAGGCAACTTGAGGAAGCTGGAGTTTAATGCGTAGTGGAAGGAGAAGTAGCCGCACACCATCAGGAGAAAAAAAGTCTTTACAATGCTTTTTAAAGCTGTTGTGCGAGCCGCGAACCATGGGGCGATTGGGGAAGACGACGCGTCAGGATTGGGACAATTTGCGATTTGCTGCATGGGCGTTCCTTTCTTCCTATCTGGACTGGACATTGCCGCCGACAACATACGCCCTTGGCCCGAAGAACATCAATCAGGAAGGAATGCGCGGGTTGGGAGCGTTGCGGAATGAGGGTTGAAGGGCGTGCGATGCTTTGTTCGGGCCGAGAACGGCAATGGCGAAGAAGGGGGCAACAAAGGTGGCAAACAAGGCGCAAAAAACCAAGGCCTCCAGACTGAAGGTGATGAAATAGATTGCGCCGGAGATCATGCCTTCGGGTGCGGTGTGGCTCAACTCCGCCAGAACCAGGAGTCCCCAGGGACTGGCCCGGATGTCCCCGATGAGCGAGTCGTAGATAATGAACAGCAGGAGCCAGACGAACGGGGCAGTCACGAAGATGCCAAACCATTTTGCCCAATGATAGGCCTCCCCGGTGGGGCTGAAGGAGATGCCGGTGGTTGTGTCACCCTGGTCCATGTCCTGGCCTATAATCTCGTGGGCGTAGTTGTTGCCGAGGTTCAAACCCGGCTTGTTGGGCCAGATGACATGGGGAATCGCGTTGAGAAAGGACGCTTTGACGGGCCACAGGCCAAAGACATGGCCCTGATCGGTGTAATTGATGAGGCCATCATCAATTGAGATGAACTGCAGGCGGTCCCAGAATCCCTGCGGCTTGTTGTAGTATCCGCTGACGTCTCCTACCGTTGTATCTTCGTACTTTTGCCGGGTATCTTCGGGGTGTTCGAGAAGCCGGGCCGAGAGTGCAATTTTCTGGCTGAAGGTCAGGGTCTCATCTCTGAAGTTGCGTCCGTACTGCGCATAGGGGACCAGGTAACGAAAGATGATGAAGACAGCAAGCAGGCAGGAGATCACCTGAATGCCGGAGAAGCGAAAACGCATCGCGCATACGGGGAGGGCCCAGCAGACGAGAGGCAGCAGCATCCCCGCCTTGGAGAAGCTAAGCAGCCCGTAAAAAATGAACACATAGACGATGGCGAAGACGATGGGAAGGTTGACGCTGCGAGTGCCGTGGCTGCGGCGGATCTCGTACACGACTCCGATGATGATGCCCAGCGGGATCAACTGATTGAGCTGGCTGAAGGCGGTGTTGAGCTTGGCCCCTTCCGGGCCCAGCAAAGAGATGATGGTCGCGCCCACGACGCCGAAGACGATACATCCGATGGAGGCGCGATACATCCCGGACTCCTTCAGCATGTTCTGCATGAGGCCGGACTTGCGCGTGAAGCGCCGGCCGACGATGACAACGGCGAGCATGGCGGCGATACTGCCGACGTACGCCAGGATGTCTGTTTGCGGGTCGAGGAGATTGGAGTCCGCCGGTTCTCCGAGGTAGGCCTTATAGCAGAGGCCGACGATGACGACCAGAAAGGAATAGAAGAAGACGTATGCTCCCGAAGTGCGGGTGAGACCTCCGGCGGCGTTGAAGGCCAAGGCGGCGAGAAGAATGAAGGCGACGCAACCGACGCTGAAGTAGAGGGCTGTCCCCTCAATCGACTGGGCCACGAAGAGCACCGCGGCGAAGGTGGCGACGCGGCTGATGGGGATGCGTTCTGGGTAGGGGAAGCGCACGCGATTGGCCTCAGTGTAGCAGGGGAGGAGCTGAAGGTCCGTCGGGTTACGACTCGATCCAGTTGCGCAAAGTTACGAGCCATGAGTTGACAGCGGTCGAGCCATTCAGACCTGGAATCTGCTAGCGGAGCGAGGCGGACGGATTGGGCTGTGCTCCGTGGTCTTGGTGCAACAGGAAAGCGCCCCACAGCTTTGCAATGGTGGGGGAGGCGAGGAAGAGGAAGGGGACGAAGATACGAACCTCGACCACGAGCCCCATCGTGACCCATAGCGGGAGATAGACGAGGAGGATGAGAAGAACAAGTTTGTCGGAGGGATCGAGGGGAAGGTGGTGACGGCGAAGCAGAACCAGGCTGACGATCAGGGGAAGAAGGGCAGTCAAAAAGGTGGGGATATGCATCGGCGGATGGAGGAGGTTGAGGTTGGCGAGCAACTGAACCTTCGGCGTGTCCTGTGCATAGGTTGCGGACGGATAGGCACTGCGCTGCAGGTAGAACTGTGTGGCCCCGCCAATGGCGACACAGAGCAGTCCCAGAATGGCGATGTGGGAGCGCGGGCGGGGGAAGGAAATGGCCATGGCCGCGGAGAGGAGGACGGCGGCGCCCAGGGCAACGGGCACGTCGGACCGCACCAGCGCCTGAGCAAGACTGAAAAGAGCGGTGAAGAGGCAGACGATCGCGAAAGGGATTCGACTTCGACGGACAATCAGGAGGACGACAGCGGCGAGATAGAAGGCAGTTGGCAGGGTCTCCGGCCGGTCCCATGGGATGATCCAGAGGATGGGGAATTGAACAGCGGCGAGGAAGAAACCGAGAAGGACGAAGCGGTGTGGATATGAGGCGTTCTGGACCTGTGGCGAGCACCGGAACAGGAGGTAGAGCAACGTCAGGGCCAGAGCATAAGAGAGCGCCTCGATTAGCGGAAGGGACTGGTTTGCCCTGAGGTGAGCGTGAATCTCCAGAGAATGCATCAGGAGAGGCAGGGCGATGCGGTACTGAATGGGCGCGGAGACGATTCCGTTTAGGATGTTGCGAACCCAGGATTCGAGTCCGAAGTTCTCAGCTCGCATGCGGTCGTACTGAATCAGAAAGTAAGAGAAGGAGGTGAACAGGACGAAAACGGCGACCAGCAAGCGCTCTCTGTACGATCCGGGTGCGACACCTCGCGCGGGAGTCTTGCCGGCGAGATCCGTGGAGGACGTGTGCTGGGAGTGGGTTGCGTACATACTTGACCAGAGTGTAGCAGGGGAATCTTGACGCGGGCAGGTTCGAGGCTGGCAGGAGGCGGGAGGCGAGGGAGGGGGTGAGGCAGGTTCCGGTGAGGCGAAGGAGGGCTTGCTTTGATTTAGGGGCTGCGATCGCTTATGGTTGGAGCGGCTGGGTTTAGGCGAAGATCATGGCGCGAGAGGGCGGAGTGGCGGCATTCGGCGAGGAGTTGCGGAGGGCGCGCGAAGAGCGGGGCGTGGCCTTGGAGGCCATCTGCGAGGCGACCAAGGTACCGGCCAGGTATATTCGCGCTCTGGAGGCGGGAGCTCTGGGGGAGCTGCCGGGAGGCGTCTTTCGGCGGGGATTTGTGCGCAGCTACCTGGGCGCGCTGGGGCTGGAGGAAGGCGCCTGGATGCGGCGTTTCGAGGAGAGCTGCCGGGAGGACGGGGTCAGCGAGCCGGCGGATGCGGAATGGGCCACATTTGCGGAAAACGTGAAAAAAAGCCGGATTGTGTTGCGCCGCCGCATGGGGATGCGGTGGGTGGGGTGGGGGGTGGTGCTGCTGGCGCTGGCTCTGGCGGGGTGGTGCGGATGGCGGCTGGCCACCCACAGGGGGCTGCTTCCCGCGAACCCGATTTCGAGGGTTTTGAAGTCTTCTGTTAACAACGCCCCGCCTCCAGGTAATTTACTGTTTGCTCGATTGAAATTGTCTGTTCGCTTACGCTGAGAAATGTTTTGCCATCGCGCGCTGCATTTACGGCATGACCGCTCTTCGGCTCTGTTCGGCGATTGGGGCGACGGATGAAGTGGCGCAGTCGCCGGGCGATTGCCAACCGATGCTGGATCTCGCAGTTCGATGGCCAGTTCTCGCCGGAGGAGGCCGGAGTTTTGCAGCAGCCGGAGCGCGAGGGTAAAATTGGAGGGATGCAGAAAAATCCGAACCAGATGTGATGGAGGTGTTGTTTTGGCGAAACGCGACCGATTTTTGTTTACCAGTGAATCAGTGACCGAGGGGCATCCGGACAAGATTGCCGACCAGATTTCGGACGCGATCCTGGATGCGTGCCTGGCGCAGGACCCATTCAGCCGGGTGGCATGCGAGACGCTGACCTGCACCGGGCTGGTAGTGATTGCGGGCGAGATCACGACCCAGGCTTATGTCGACTTCCAGAGCGTGGTGCGCGGGACGGTTGCGTCGATCGGCTATGACAATGCGCTGTACGGCTTCGATTCGAACACATGCGCGGTGATCTCGACCATCAACAAGCAGTCGGGCGACATCGCGATGGGCGTGGACACGGGCGGCGCAGGCGACCAGGGAATGATGTTCGGCTATGCGACCAACGAGACGCCGGAGCTGATGCCGGTGCCGATCTCGCTGGCGCACAAGCTGACCAAGCGGCTTAGCGAGGTGCGCAAGTCGGGGCTGATGTCTTACCTGCGGCCCGACGGCAAGAGCCAGGTGACGGTGGAGTACGACGCGAACCAGAGGCCGGTGCGGGTGGATGCGGTGGTGATCTCGACCCAGCACGCGGAGACGGTGGGCAACGAGGAGCTGCGCGCCGACATTCTGAAGCACGTGATCCAGGCGGTGATTCCGGCGAATTTGCTGGACGCGGGTACGAAGTACCACATCAATCCGACGGGGCGTTTTGTGATCGGCGGACCGATGGGCGACACCGGGCTGACGGGGCGGAAGATCATTGTCGATACCTACGGCGGCATGGGACGTCATGGCGGCGGCGCGTTCAGCGGCAAGGACCCAACCAAGGTGGACCGCTCGGCGGCGTACATGGCGCGCTATGTGGCGAAGAACATCGTGGCGGCAGGACTTGCGGACCGCTGCGAGGTGCAGTTGGCGTACGCGATCGGCGTGGCCGAGCCGGTGAGCGTGCGGGTGGATACGTTTGGCACGGGCACGGTGGACGAGGACAAGCTGGAGGCCCTGGTGCGGGCGAACTTCGCGCTGACGCCGAAGGCCATCATCGAGAGCCTGAACCTGCGTCGGCCGATCTACAAGGCGACCGCGGCCTACGGGCACTTCGGGCGCGAGGGCAAGGACTTTACCTGGGAGGCGACGGACAAGGCCGAGGCGCTGAAGGCGGGCGCGGCAGAGGCGGTCGCGGCCAAGTAGATTGTTTCGGGAAGCGAGCGACGGGCGGACTCTATTGAGTCCGCCCGTTTTGCGTGGGTGGGGCTGCGCTCAGAATGACGATTCGTGGGAATTCAGGCTTCGACGAGGGCGTAGCGGCGCTGCCATTGTTGCTTGAGGCGGCCCCAGACGGCGGCGATCTGGGCGGGAGGGATGGCGGGATCGGGGCGTGCGGCGAATCGTTCGGCCTCGACCTTGGCGAGCTCGAGGGCGGCGCGGTCGCGCAGGAGGTTGGCGACGCGGAACTCGGGCAGGCCGGTCTGGCGGGTGCCGAAGAACTCGCCGGGGCCGCGTTGCGCGAGGTCGAGTTCGGCGAGGGCGAAGCCGTCCTGGGTGGCGACCATGGCGTTGAGACGGGCTTCGGCCTGCGGGGTGACGTTGTCGCCGGTCATTAGTATGCAGAAGCTCTTTGCCGCGCCGCGGCCGACGCGGCCACGGAGCTGGTGCATCTGGGCGAGGCCGAAGCGCTCGGCGTGGTCGATGACCATGACGGATGCGTTGGCGACATCGACGCCGACCTCGATGACGGTGGTGGCGACGAGGACATCGATCTCGCCGCGATGGAAGCGGGCCATGGTGACTTCTTTTTCGTCGGCGCTGAGGCGGCCGTGGAGCAGGCCGAGGCGGAGACCGGCGAGCGCGCCGGTGCGCAGTTCGTCGTACATCTCGGTTGCGGAGCGGAGTTTGGTTTTGGTGGCGAAGAGATTGTCGGTCCTGGTGGATTTTTTCTTCGATGCGGACTTCGCTGCTGACTTGCTGGATTGCTGCGTGAATAGCTCGACGACCTGTGGCGGCTGTTCGTCGTGGGGGAAGTCTAGTTCGGGCTGGTCGTCTTTGGATCCTTCGATGACGGGATAGACGAGGTATGCCTGGCGACCCTGGGCGACCTGTTTGCGGACGAAGTCCCAGACCTCGGCGGCGCGCTCGTCGGTGGTGCGGCGGGTGACGATGGGCGTGCGGCCGGGAGGCATCTGGTCGATGACGGAGAGTTCTAAATCTCCATAGAGCGTGAGGGCGAGAGTGCGGGGGATGGGGGTCGCGGTCATGGAGAGGACATCGGGGTCGGAGGCGAGGGCGGCGACACTTCCATTGCGCGGGTCGGCGCCGGGCTTCTTCATCAGCTTGAAACGCTGCTGCACGCCGAAGCGGTGCTGCTCGTCTACGATGACGAGGCCGAGATTGCTGAAGCCGGCTTTGTCCTCCTGCAGGGCGTGAGTGCCGATGATGAACTGCGATTCGCCGCGCAGGATGCGGGCCTGGGTCTGGCGCTTGGTGGCGGGATCGAGCGAGCCGGTGAGGAGAGCGATGCGGTAGGGCTGGCCCGTGCGGGGTGAGACGGCGTTGGCGAGGAGCTTGCGCGCGGAGAGGTAATGCTGCGTGGCGAGGATCTCGGTGGGAGCCATGAGCGCGGCCTGGGCGCCGTTCTCCATGGCGATGATGGCGGCCTGCATGGCGACGATGGTCTTGCCGGAGCCGACATCGCCTTGCAGCAGGCGGCGCATGGGCTGCGGGCGACGCATGTCGGCGACGATCTCGCCGAGGACACGCTTCTGCGCGGCGGTGGGATGGAAGGGAAGGACCTGCTTGATGGCCTCGCGCACGGCGGGGCCGGTGGTGAAGGCCGTGCCGACGCGCTCGCGCATGCGGCGGCGCTTGAGCGAGAGACCGAGTTCGAGATAGAAGAGTTCCTCGAAGATGAGACGCTTGTGCGCGGGGGTGGTGGAGGACATGAGTTCGACCATTGGGGTCCCGGCCTCGGGGAAGTGGACGGCTTTCAATGCTTCGAGGCGCGAGGGGAGATGGAGGCGTTTCAACATTGCGGCGGGGAGGGTCTCCGTGACAGGTTCGGGGCTCGTCGATCCCACCCATGACGGTGAAGCTGTCATGGATGGGGCACCCGAAGGTTTTCCTTCCACGAGCTCTTCGAAGATGGACCAGACGACGCGGCGCATCCACTTTGAGGTGAGCTTTGCGCCCCAGGGCGTGGTGCCGCCGAGCGACTCGTAGATGGGGACGATGCGGCCCATCTCGAGCATGGCGAATTCGGCGTCGGGGCCGGTGGCGCCGGGCTCGGGGAGGATTTCAAATTGCGGCTGGATCATTTTGAAGCGGCCGGAGGCGGCACCAAGCGTTCCGGCTGCTGCGGCGGCCATGGCGGAGCGGGAGGGTTCGAGCTTGCCGTAGACGGCGACCATCTGGCCGAGCTTGAAGCGGTCTTTTAAATACGTGCCGTGGAACCACATGCACTTGACGGTGCCGAGGCCCTGGCCGAGAGTCATCTCGAAGATGGGGCCGGAGCGGGTGCGGAGCAGCACGGAGCCGCGCACCTCGCCGATGACCGAGGCCATGGAGCCGGCGACCAGCTCGGCCATGGGCTGCGGGTTGAGGCGGTCTTCGTAGCGGAAGGGGATGTGGTAGAGGAGGTCTTCAACCGTGTCGATGCCGCGCGTGGCGAGACCGGCGGCGATGCGCTCGCCGATGCGCTTAACGAATTTGACCGGGGTGGAGAGTTCGAGCACAGGATGATGCTATCAAGACACGCCCCTCAATGTGACGCACATATTTTTCAGCGATGGACAGGAAACGCGATATGCTTCTCTGCATGAGAAATGGCCTGATTGCCGCTGAGTTGTATTTTGCCGTTGGCTTGTTTGTGGTTCTACCTTGCATTGCCCAGCAATCGAAGGACTGGGGCAAGCTGCTGGACGCCAAGAAGTCCAAGCAGGCCAGAGTGCTCTGCTCGGCTTGGACCCACTCCACGTCGCTTGCCACACGAGTTGAAGCAGAGAAGTGCCTGGCTAATGTTGAGCTTTACGAGGGACAGTCACTAAGCCTGATGGGCAATGACACCGGTGGGGGAACGCTTGGCTCAGGCTATACATCAGAAGCTGTGGACAAGGCGCTGGTTCACCTCAATAAAGGCATTCAACTGGCTCCGCAGGACATTTCTCTTCATCTTGGCCGACTGCATATCCTTGAGGTGTCTGGCCGATTTACCGCCATGAATCAAGCACTCGAAGAGAGTGCCAATCTCTACCATGGGCCAGACGCCCTCCATGATTGGCTCCCCTACGAAGGAGAACTTGCTGATATGCGACAGGCAAGAGCTGGACTTGAGTTCGCTGAGGTGCTGAATCTGCTTTACCCGAACTCACACGAAGTCATCGGTAACATTGGAGCCTTTCACAACATGCTCAAAGAGTATGACAAAGCTCTTCCTTATATCCAGCAAGCCCAGGTGTTGTCTCCACAGGATCCGATTGACACATGGAACCTGGGCTGGACATACGAGCAACTTGGAAATACAGAAGAGGCGAACAAGTGGTTGTCCAAGGCCATCGAGATTGATCCGGTGGGGAAGGACGAGCCGGATCGAAACTGTCTCTACGCGGAGTTTGTAGAAAAGAAACTTCACGACACGCAACGCGCTTGCACGCTGGAAAAAATAAGTTGCGAAGCAGACCGCCAGACTGCTTGCGCCAAACCGGAGAGTTCTCAGAAGGCCACGGACTCGAAGTCAGTCCCTGCCGCGAAGTGAGTCCCGTAAGGTTTGACATGGCAGCGGGTGTACGAGCAATCGAAGGTTGCGCGGTGGTAGTCTGAGCGAGGTATGGGTGATTCTCGGCGAGCGATGATGCGGTTGGCGGTCTGCGTGGTTGCGGCGGGGCTGTGCGCGGGGTTGGGTGGAGTGGTGAGTGCGCAGACACAGACTCAATCGCAGATGCACACGGTTACGCAAGCGCAGACTCAGATGCAGGGCTCGGGAGGTGGGACGAAGACGATGTTGATGGAGCCGCCGGCGCCGCTGCTGCCGGCGACGCTGGGAAAGATGAAGCGCGCGGCCGAGGGCGATGTGGGCGACGGGCTGGGCGCGGTGGATGCGGCGGACGCCGCGGCGATGACGGAGGACGGGCTGCGGCGGTTTGCGCGGTCAGAGTATGCAGATGGACCGCGGCAAGGAACGGTTACGGTCTACAAGTTCATGGATGCGAGCGGGGCGGTGGCGGCGTACGACTACTTGCGCAGGCCGGGGATGCGGACGGAGAAGGTGGGCGACGATGCGGTCTCGAATGGGGACGAGTTGCTGATGCGCAGTGGCGTGAACGTGGTGGTGGGCCACTTCCGGTTAGAGCACGAGGCGATGATTGCGCTGACCAGGGAACTGATTGCCGGGCTGCCGAAGGTGAATGGTTCGGCAGGGATCGCGCCGATGCTGCCGGGGCTGGTGCCGGGGAAGGTGGGGACCGACGCGGAATCGGTGCGCTATGCGCTGGGGCCACGGGGATACACGACGATGGGCGGAGTGTTGCCGGCGCAGATGGTGGGCTTCGACAAGAACGCGGAGGTGGTGACGGCAAGAACGAAGGACGGCGGCGCGCTGACGCTTCTGATGTATCCGACGCCGGAGATTGCTGGCGATCACGAGCGCGCGATCGAGGCGCTGAGGCGGCAGCAGAGCAGCGTGTTGACCGGGACGGTGAAGATTCGGCGCGAGGGGCCGCTGCTGCTGCTGACCACAGGCGCGTGGACGGCGGACGAGGCAGAGAAGATGGTGGATGGAATCCATCTGCGCAGCGAGGTGACGTGGGACAAGCCGGTGCCGCTCGATTTTGGGACGGAGGTGCGGAAGACATTCAGCCTGCTGGAGAACATCGCGATCTTCTGCGCTATCTCTGCGCTGGCGATGCTTGTGCTGGGACTATTTCTCGGCTATGGACGTGCGCTGGTGAGGGTGATGCAGGGCAAGCCGGCGGCCAGTGAGCCGGAGTTTCTGCGCATCGACCTGAGCGGAGCGGTGGGCAAAAAACTGCGCGATCCCACGGAGTGAAGAGGGGGCGGTGACGCGGCGGCAGGGCAGAAGAGTGGGGGGAAACGGCGGGGAGGGGTGGAATGCACATCCAGCGGTGCATATTATGGAGCTAAATCTTTGATTTAGCGTAACTTCAGTGGTTTGCGAGACAATAAAAAGCGAAGATAAGACGTATATCTTCAATAATGCCTATCCGTATAAGTTACTTATTATCATTGTGTTGCATCGCCATAGTTTTAGTCTTGACACCGGTTTTGGCCAAACTTAGTATGCAGCCAGAAAGTTCTGATGGCTTTGCCTCCGTTGGAACTATTCTCCCTAAAGAAAAGGTCGCCCTGTTGCCGGGCGGCCTTTTCGCGTCTGTGGGACTTTGTGGGAGTGCGAGAGACGGCAGAGGAATGACCAAAGTTTTCCGAGAGAAGCGAGTGCCTGTTGGAGCGGCGCGGATTCGCCGATAGCGATGAGGAGAGTTGAGTTGCGCTCCACTGGATCGAACCGGAGGCGAATGCGATGCATGAATTTTTCGCGGGACTGGCATACGTGGCGATTGTGATGGCTCCATGCGTGGTGGCGCTGACGACATGGCTGCGCGATCCGAGCTGCAGATAGGCTTGCAGGCGGGACGGTAGCAACGCGTGGGACGCGACCCTTCCATTGCGACAAGAGAAGTGTGCAGCGCAGCCTGTGATTGCACGGGTGGCCAATGGCGATACGGTGATCAACAACTGGGTGAACGAGTGGACGAAGAATGCGGCGGACGCTCCGGGATCGGTGCAGGCGATCGAGGTGACGCCGGCGAAGCAGATTGTGTGGGCCCTGAGGGAGTGGAGCGCGCCCAACGCGCTGGGGCCGGCGACGTCGATCCAGTTCCTGAACCAGCCGGGGACGACGGCGATGGAGGACGTTCACTTCGGGGAGATACGATAGGCGGCAAGGAATGCGTCGAACGAGCATTCCCTCGGGGACTAAAGTCCCCAATTCATTCTTTGCCGAAATGGCGCGGCTGAAGCCGCGCCCCTTCAAAACAGATGCAGACTGGGTTGCTACGAATGCGTCCACGGACTTTGCGCGATGCGGGCGAAGCCGGTAGAATGAGGCAGGCAGGCCGATGTAGCTCAGCTGGTAGAGCAACGGTTTCGTAAACCGTAGGTCAACGGTTCAAATCCGTTCATCGGCTCCATTTTTCTCAGTCAATTCGGAATTTTGTATCCCTTCCAAGAGCGACTGCGGGAGGGTTTTTCCTTGTAACGGGGATTAGTGCAAGCTGCTGTTTGGCGGCAACGATAGCTTTGGTCACGACTGAGACCTACTTCATCCGCGGATGAGAGGAAGCCGGACAGGAGAACAACCCAATGGACGAACATTCAGCGCAAGGCGCAGGCGGCAAGAGCTGCCAGGTCTCTGTTTCGGGATTCCACCTGATCAACTCCCCCCGCCTGAACAAAGGAACGGCTTTCAGCGATCATGAACGCGATGTATTCGACCTGCACGGCTTACTGCCGCCGCATGTGGGGAGCCTGGATGAACAGGTGGAGCGCCGGCTCCAGGCGCTGCGCGAGCAGCCGAGTGCCTTCCACAAATACAGCTTTCTGCGCGACCTGCAGGACATGAACGAGACGCTGTTCTATGCGCTTGTGGTGCGCAATATCGAAGAGATGCTTCCCCTGGTGTACACGCCGACCGTGGGGGAGGGTTGCCAGCGCTTCAGCGAAATATGGAAGAGACCGCGCGGCCTGTTTCTGAGCTATACCAATCGCGACCGCATTGAACGGATGCTGAACCATGCGCGCTACGACAAGGTGAAGTGCATCGTGGTGAGCGATGGGGAACGAATCCTGGGGCTGGGCGACCAGGGAGCCGGAGGGATGGGCATTCCAATCGGGAAGATGGCGCTGTATACGGCGCTGGGCGGGATCCATCCGGAGCATTGCCTGCCGATTCTGCTGGATGTGGGAACGGACAACGAGGAGCGGTTGAAGAGTCCTCTGTACGTTGGCTGGAGACACCATCGGATTCGCGGCGAAGAGTACGACGCCTTCGTGGATACGTTTGTGAACGCGGTGAAGAAGCGATGGCCACATGTGTTGTTGCAGTGGGAGGACTTTGCGCGGACCAATGCGACCCGGCTGCTGGAGCGCTATCGCGACCAACTGTGCACGTTTAATGATGATATTCAAGGCACTGCGGCGATTGCGGCGGCGACCCTGCTGTCGGCGATCAACGTAACCGGCGTGCCGCTGGAGCAACAGAAGATCGTGGTGATGGGATTTGGCACGGCGGGGATTGGGATTGTGAACCTGCTGTTGCAGTTGATGCAGGACAAGGGAATCGCGGAGGCGGAGGCGCGGCGATGCATCTACGCGATTGGGCGGTACGGGCTGATTGTGGAGGGCGGGAAGGGAGTGCGGGCCGAGCAACTGCCCTACGCGCGCACGGCGGATGAGGTGAAGGACTGGGAACGGACGAACGGGGAGATTGAACTGCTGGATGTGTTGCGCCATGCGCAGCCTACCGTGCTGATTGGCGTCTCCGGGCAGGCGGGAGCGTTCAGCGAAGAGGCTATCCGCGAGATGGCGAAGCATTGCGAGAGGCCGATCCTGTTTCCGCTGTCGAACCCCATCTCGTGCTGCGAAGCGACACCGAAGGACCTGCTGGAGTGGACCGGGGGACGAGCGCTGATCGGGACGGGGAGCCCGTTCGGAGCGGTGGACTTCGGCGGGAAGAAGATGCAGATCGCGCAGACCAACAACTCGTATATCTTCCCTGGGCTGGCGCTGGGGATTGTTGCGTCGAAGGCGCGGCGCGTCAGCGATGCGATGATTCTGGCCGCGGCCAAGGAACTGGCCCGGCTGGTGCCTACGGCGACCGATAAGACGGCCAAGCTGCTGCCTTCGATTGCGGAAGCGCGGCGGCTGAGCCGCTCGATTGCAAAGGCCGTGGGACGGCAGGCGATGCGCGATGGAGAGGCCCAGGTGGCCGACGAGGCGAGCCTGGAGCGGGAGATTGAGGAGAACATCTGGGAGCCGGTGTACGTTGCGTACGAGCGGAGCTAGTTCTAATTGCCGGAGTAGTAGCCGTCGCGGGTCTGCAGGAAGAGGTCCTTGGGACTGGACTTGCTGAGGGTGAGGATGATGCGGTGGTAGCCGTCGGAGGCGGACTCCTTGTCGGGGGTGTAGCCGAGGCGGTACTGGGCGCGGAGCTCTTGGGCGATCTGTTTGTAGATGTCGGCGAAGGTCAGTTTCTTGCTGACCTCGAAGAGGCTTCCGCCAGTTTCGTCGGCCATGCGTTGGAGGATTTTCTTGCCGTCAATGTGGCTTGGGAGATTCTCCGGCTGACGGCCCTGGCCGCCGCCGCGTCCACCACCGCCGGGATAGCCACCGCCTCCACCGGGAAATCCTCCGCCACCTCCGCCACGGCCACCGGGAAAACCACCACCGCCCTGGCGGCCCTGATTCTGATTGTTTCCGCTGGAGGTCTCGCGGCCCTTGAAGTAGATGGCGTAGACGATGGTGTCGGCGCGCTGGGCGGCCTCGATGGAGGAGGCGAGCGACTCCTTGCTTCCGCTGTCCACGCCGTCGGAGAGGATGATGACGGCCTTGCGTCCGGTCTGCTTGGCCATCAGCTCGTCGGAGGAGAGGAAGAGGGCGTCGTAGAGGGTGGTGCCGGCGCGGCGCGGGCGGGTGGTGTTGGAGCCGGAGTTGGAGCCGGAGTTTGTGCTGGAGCTGCTGTTGTCGGAGTCGCCGCCGGAGGCTGGGGTTTCGAGTTGCTTGAGGGCGGCCTGGAGCTTGGGCTTGGAGCCGGTGACGTCCTGCAGGAGGTCGGTCTGGCGGGCGAACTGGACGATGAAGGCCTTGTCGCGGCTGGTGATCGTGTCGTCGAGGAAGGCGAAGCTGGCGGTGCGCTCGTCGTCGATGGCATCGCGCTGGCTGAGGCTGACGTCGACCAGAAGGCCGAGGGTGAGAGGGAGATCGGTGTCGAGGTTGAAGTAGCGGATGGCCTGGGGATGGCCATCAACCTGGAGAACGAAGTTGTCCTTGGCGAGGTTCTGGACGAGTGCTCCTTTTTTATCGTGGACGACGACGGGGATGTTGACCAGGCGCGCATCGACGGTGAGGGTGGGAGCGGTGGCGGCGGGGGCCTGCTGGGGTGCGGCTGGAGTTGCAGCGGCGGGAGGCTGCGCAAGCAGAGGCGCGGCGTTGGCAGCGGTTAGAGACAGCAGGGCGGCGAAGAGGGCAGGGCGAAGGATTCCCGATAAACTCATGACTATCACGATAGACGGAGATGAGGGCGAACGGTGGCGGCGGCGGGCAATAATTTGTGTCGCTTGGTGCTTCGAGGGGATAAAGCGTCACGCTCCCTCCGAAGAGCAGGAGCAAGGGCAAGAGCAAAGACAGAAGCAGATTCCTCCGCTGCGCTGCGGAATGACAAACACAGAGGCAAGGGCCAATACGGAGATTCTGGCTGCGCCAGAATGACGACGGGGGGAATGACGAATCGGTGGGGGGAAAATTGCTAATTGGGTGGGGAGGAAGGCGAATCCTGCTGAGCAACATACGATTATGGATGGAAGAGGTGACCTAGGTTACTCAATAGTTGTAGTCTGGTTACCTTAAGGGTAGTTTCATTTCTTCGGCCCAGTGCTAGCCTTGCTTTACGTTCGATTGTGGGAAATTCTCAAACACTAAGGTGGGCCGCTGAGTAGCCGGGTCACCGATGTGGCATGGAAGGCGAACCGTTCTGATGAAGCTAAGTGGCAAGGTTATTCGGCGGATACGGCTGACTGCATTTGCGTTCGGGCTAGTGGCACTGCTCGCGATGGCGTGGAGACTGGCAGCGGCGGGCCGCTCATCGGTGTCGCCGACCGTGGACAATGGCTTCACCTGGGGAACGGCGGTGCTGTCGATCGTTGTCATACTGATGGTGTGGCGCGAGCGCAGCGAGGGCGGGGGCTATCGCAAGAACAGTGAAGAGAACGCACGGTTTATCGCGGCGGCGGAGACCAGCCCGGACGCATTCTCCATATTGGACTCGATCAGGGACAAGGCCGGCGAGATCGTGGGCCTGCGTTACCGGTACGTGAACGGCCATGCCGAGAAGCTGTTGCAGAAGCCCCGCATCGAGCTGTTGGAGCACGACCTGTGCGAGGTCTTTCCAGCGGACAGCACGGGCGAACTATTCGAGAAATACCGCAGCGTGGTGCTGACCGGCAAGCCGCTGTACGAGGACCTGGTGGTGCCGCTGGACGAAGGCGGGGAGAGATGGCTTCGGCGGCGGATACACAAACTGGACGATGGCGTGGCGGTTACGGTCAGCGATGTGACCGAGGTCAAGGAGACTGAGGAGCGCTACCGGAGCCTTTCGAGCTTCAGCAATTCGGTGTTCGAGACGGCGCCGTTCAGCATTATCGAGACGGACCTGAATGGGACGATCCGGGCGATGAACGGGGCATCGGAGAAGCTGACGGGTTATGCGCGCGAGGAGATGGTGGGGAAGGTATCGATCACCGCGCTGCACGATTCGACGGAGTTGAGCCCGCTGCCCGGCGAGGAGGCGGAGCAGGATGGCCCCGCGCTGGAGGGCTTCAGTCTGCTGACGGCGAAGGCCGCACGGGGAGAGGTCGAGGAGCGGGACTGGACCTACATGCAGCGCGACGGCGCTTCGCTGCCGGTGCATGTGGTGGTGACCTCGGTGCGCGATGGGGCAGGCGAGATCAGTGGATTCATCGCCATTGCGTCGGACATCACGGAACGGAAGCAGTTGATGCTGTACCTGAAACACATGGCCTCGCACGACCAGTTGACGGGGCTGCCGGGACGTCCACTGCTGCGGGAGCGCATCGCCGAGGCAATCGATAAGGCCGCGGCGCATGGACGCAAGGCGGCGGTGTTCGTGGTGGACCTGGACCACTTCAAGTGGATGAACGACTCGCTGGGCCACAAGGCGGGCGACGAGGTGCTGGTGGGCATGGCCGACCGGATGCAGCAATCGCTGCGGCGGTCGGACACGCTGGGACGTCTGGGCGGGGACGAGTTCGTCATCGTGATGCCGCACATCGCAGGCATGGAAGATGTGGAACGCTGCGCGCAGCGGCTGGTGGACCTGATCGCGAGCACCGCGGAGGTGGGCGAGATGGAGGTCAACCTGACGGCCAGCGTGGGAGTATGCGTCTATCCGGACTTTGCGGGGGACGTGGACACCATGCTGGAACGCGCCGACGCGGCGACATACGTGGCGAAGGCAAACGGGCGGAACCAGTACCAGATGTTCGCCGACGCGATGCTGAAGCAGTCTCAGGACCGCATGTCGATGGATGCGGCGCTGCGCCACGCTCTGGAGCGCGACGAGCTGTTCATGCACTATCAGCCTCTGGTGTCGCTGACCACGGGGCGCGTGGTTGGCATGGAATCGCTGCTGCGGTGGCGGCATCCCAAGCTGGGCATGCTGTCGCCGTCGATCTTCATCCCGCTGGCGGAAGAGACGGGGCTGATTGTTACCATTGGCGAGTGGGTGATGAAGCAGTCGTGCAAAGAGGCGAAGGCGATCTGCGACGATCTGGGGATGGATCTGTCCGTGTCTGTGAACCTGTCACCACGGCAGTTTGAGCAGAGCAACCTGCTGCAGATCATTGGCGATGCGCTGGAGAACAGCGGACTGCCGGCGAAGCGGCTTCAGGTGGAGTTGACCGAGCGGATGATGATGGTCAACTCAGTGACGGCCCTGGAGAAGCTGCAACAGATCCGCAAGCTGGGGGCGCGGGTTGCGATCGACGACTTCGGCACGGGCTTCTGCAGCTTCTCGTATCTGCTGCAGTACCCAGTGGACCGGCTGAAGATCGACCAGAGCTTCATCCTGAAGGCTGTCTCGGAGCCGAACGCGGCGACGGTTGTGCGCACCATCCTGTCCATGTCGCACCACCTGGGCATCAAGGTGACGGCCGAGGGCGTGGAGACGACGGACCACCTTAAGATTCTGTCGCGACGCAACTGCGATGAGGCGCAGGGATACTACTTTTCACGCGCCGTGGCGGCTTCGGACTTCCCCGCGGCGGTGGAATCGATCCATCGCATGTACGACGAACGCAAGCTGGCCGAAGAGTCGCAGTACGCATCGGCCGAGGCAGGGATGGCGCAGTACGAAAACTGACCCGGGATGCAACGCCTGAGCGAGAGTGAAACATCGAGCCCCGCATCCAGAGAGCATGGATGCGGGGCACATTCTTTTGTGCGCTTCTCTATAGCGGTTTCACCGCAACTGCTATCGCGCGAGAATTATTAAAGTGNNGACCTGCGGTGAAACCGCTCTATCGGCGGTTGTCGGTGGCGGGCTCGGGGTGGATGAGGAGGCGGTCGACCTCGGGGGCGACGAGTTTGAAGGCCCCTTCGAGGGAGGACATGACGGCGTGTACGCGAGACATGGGAAGCGCGTCTGGCAGGGTGCAGTGGCAGGAGACCTGGGTGTGCTCGGGGAAAGAGGTTGCCGGTTGCCGGATGGTGGCTGCCGGTTGAGACGCGGCTGCGGCGAGGTTGACTGACACGGCGTGCGCGGCGGCGGGGACGCTGCTTGGGCCGCGGCGTGTGACGTAGACCTCGTGGATGTCGAGGACCTCGGGGAAGGCTGCGGCGACGCTGCGCAGGCGGAGCTCGAGGTCGCGGTCGCGCGCGAGCGAAGCGGGACGCTCGATGGTGGCCGGCTCGCTCTCGATGTGGGTGAGGATGGAGGCGATGCTGGGGACCTCGCGGCGCATCTCGGCCTCCAACGCGGTCACCAGATCATGGGCTTCGAGCAGGGGCATCGTCTCGTCCACCTCTAAGTGCTGCTCGATGTGGAGCTGGGGGTGGAGGCGGTCGTGCTGCTGGCCGGCGATCTGCTGGACGCTGATTTCGTGGATGGCGAGGTTGCGGCGGGCGGCGACGGCCCGGATGCGGTCGTGGACGCTCTCGGCCAGCGAGGCGGTGGGGACTGTGTGGACGACGACGTCGGCGGCGGGGAGATGGCGCTGGACGGCCTCGGTGGCGGCAAGAGTGATCTGCTCGGAGCGCTGGAAGGTGAGGTTGCGCGGCAGGCCGAGCGTGACGTCGGCGAAGAAGTTAGAGCCGGAGCGTCGGGTGCGCAGACGCTCCACCGAGAGGACGCCGGGGATGGCCGTGAGGTCGTGCAGGAGATCGGCGCGCAACTGGTCCTTGGACTGCGGCTGTTGGCTGGTGGGGTCGGTGGTGGGCGTGGCATCGAGCAGAGCGTCGATGGTCTGGCGGGCGAGACGCCAACTGACGCGCAGGATGACTGCGGCGACTACCAGCGCGGCGATGGGGTCGGCGAGTTCGAGCCGGGGAAGACGGAGGCGCTCGCCGGCGTAGGCGGCCGCCAGACCGAGCATGACGGCGAGCGTGGCCCACATGTCGGTGGCGAAGTGGAGGGAGTCGGCGGCGAGGGCGGGGGAGCGGTGCTGGCGGGCGATGCGGCCCAGCGTGCGCGAGCGGCTGAAATCGACCACGAGGGAGAGCAGAAGCACGGCGAAGGGCCAGAGCGAGGGCGCGAGCGCCAGATGGTGGTGGAAGACGATGCGTCCGATGGCCTCGTAGACGATCCAGGCGCAGGAGGCGAGCATGATGCCCGTCTCGACGAAGGCGGCGAGGGATTCGACCTTGCCGTGGCCGTAGTTGTGCACGTCGTCGGCGGGGCGGTCGGAGAACTGGACGGAGAAGAGAGTGAGGATGGAGGCGATGAGATCGATGCCGGAGTGGGCCGCCTCGGAGAGCATACCGAGCGAGCCGGTGAGCAGGCCAGTGAGGAGCTTGAGCAGCGCGACGACCGCGGCGGCGGCGACCGAGAAGAACGCGGCGGAACGCTTGGCGGCGTGCGGAGCGGGCGCGGGCGAGGAAGCGGCTTGCGTCGGGCTGACCGGGATGGGCATGGGAGAGATGCTACAGGGTTCGACGCGATGCTTGCACGGGGATTATGACTTGATGGCGCGGTAGAGACCGGCGACGCCGAAGGTGTAGGGCGTCCACGAGGGCGCAGTGAATCCGGCGGCGGCGATGAGTTCGATCATGCGCGGCGGGCCGGGGAAGCGGGCGACGGATTCAGGGAGGTAGGTATAGGCGCTGGCGTCGCGGGAGATGAGGCGGCCAAGCAGAGGGAGGATGCGCTTGAAGTAGAGCGAGTAGAGCGCGCCCATGAGGCCGGTGGGCTGGTTGAAATCCAGAATTGCGATCTGGCCGGCGGGGCGGAGGACACGGTGTAGCTCGGCGAGGCCTTCGGGGTAGCTGGCCAGGTTGCGGAAACCGAAGGCGCAGGTGACGAGGTCGATGGAGGCGTCGGCGAAGGGGAGATGGAGTGCGTCGGCCTCGATGGCGCGGATGTTGCGGCCGGCGAACTTGGGGCTCGCGAGGGCGAGCATGTTGCGGGAGAAGTCTATCGCCAAGATTGGGGCGAGGAGAGTTGCAGGTTGCAGGTTGCCAGTTGCAGGTTGCGGGCGGAGGCGGTCGAGGGCGAGGGTCATGTCGCCGGTGCCGCAGCATAGGTCGAGGACGACGGCCTCGGGGCGGGCGAGGATGGGGCGCAGGGCGCGCGCGGTGCGACGCCACCAGAGGCGATCGATACCGGCGGAGAGGAGGTGGTTGAGGAGGTCGTAGCGCGGGGCGATGGCGTCGAACATCTGCTGGATGCTCTGGGCGGCAGCGGCGGGGTCGGAGACGCCGGTGGGGCGCGCGCCGGAGGTGGGGTCGGGGGAGGGGGTGGAAGTCGTCATTAGTTTGGTGAGGGCTTCTCAATGTGGTCGATCACGAGCACCTGAATCGGCCCTTTTGCAGACTTCAGATTGAGGCCGAGTTGATCCGGTACGGCATCGGTGAGCGGCGGCCAGAGCGTGGGGTCGTCGGCTCTCTTCTCGTCGGAGGCTCTGTCGTTATATTGGAGACGGAAGTCGTACTTTTCTGTAAGTCCAGTATTGTCGACCACATTTGTGCGCATCATCATACTGAAAAGCTCGACTAAAGACTGGATGGAACATTCGTGAGCGATAAAGTCATCGCCGCGCGGGTCATCTCCCTGCTCATGGATCTCTGGCATCTTGCGATCTCCAAACGCCTTCAGTTCGTCGGCAGTCGGCGGCATGGAGCCTGCGGCGTGCAGCTTCGAACCGCCCTTGGCTACAACCAGGTTGTAGACCGGCCTCTCCCTTGTCTCCCAGTGAACCTTCAGGTTGAAGCGTTCGGCGAGCATCGCCTGCATCATGTGCTGCTTCTCCAGCAGCGCATCCTTATCGTCGAGCTTGGCCAGCTTCTCATCCACCGAGTGGTCGGACTTGGCCTGCACGTTGAACATCGTCCGGCGATTCCAGTCCGGCAGAACTGACATTTGAAAGGGTAATATTCCATACGCCATCTCCAACAGGTTTTCGACCGTGACGTTCGAAAGATTCAATAAACTGGAGTGCGGCGGATTCGCACCACCCACGATGTAGTCGGCTTGGGTATCAGGCCTGCTCTCGCGGATCGAGGCTACATCAAACGTCAATGTCGGAACGTATGCTGCATCTGCGGTTGTGGCTGCTGCCGCAGTTTGCGCGGGGCTTGTCTGGGCGATTGCGGTGGGGGTGGCGAAGGCCATCGCTGTGGCTGCGAGGAGCAGGAGAGTTTTACGCGCGACGTATTGAATCATGGCTGGGATAGTCCTTCTACTCGGGGTAAGAAATCTGCGTGCAGCCATGCTACGACTTGGAACAGGCAACGGCGAAATACAGAGATTCTGGCTTCGCCAGAATGACGAACAAAAACAGACAACGGCAAGACGTCACGTCTGCTGCATGGTGGTGAGCATGGATTGGGTGGCGGCGAGGAGTTCGGCGTCGGTGACGTTGTGGGCGACTTCGGTGCGTCCGATGGCGGTGGCGAGGACGAAGGCGCGGCGGCCACTGCGCTTCTTCTTGTCGGCGGAGGTGAGGGCGACGAGCTTGGCGGCGGAGGCTTGAGGCGTGGCGGCGACCTTGAACGGCGGGATGGGGCCGTAGCGCAGGATGAGGTTGGCCATTCGGGCGAAGTCTTCCGGCGTGATGAGGCCGCGGTTGAGAGAGAGGTGGAGCGCGGCGATGCTGCCCCAGGCGACCGCTTCGCCGTGGAGGAGCTTGCGGTAGTGCGTGGCCGCCTCGATGGCGTGGCCGATGGTGTGGCCGAAGTTCAGGACCATGCGTAGGCCGGATTCTTTTTCGTCTTTGGAGACGACCTCGGCCTTGACCTTTACGCTGGCGGTGACGACGTGAGCCATGGTTTTTGCATCTGCGAACACCAGGTTAGAAGGCTGGTGCTCTATCCCGCCTGGAGTGGATTTCGGGGCGAATTTGGTGGAGAGCCCCGGATCGGTATCGCTTGCTTGCCCGAGAATTAAAGGAGCATTTTGTTCTAAATAGAGGAATAACTTCGCGTCATGGATGATGGCGGATTTGATGGCTTCCTGGAGACCGGCGCGGAGTTCGACGGCGGGGAGGGTGGCGAGCGTGTCGATGTCGCTGAAGACGGCGAGGGGGTGGTGGAAGGCGCCGATGAGGTTCTTGCCGGCGAGGAGGTTGACGCCGGTCTTGCCGCCGAGGGAGGAATCGACCTGGGCGAGGAGCGTGGTGGGCAGGCCAACGTAGCGGATGCCGCGCATGTAGATGGCGGCGAGGAAGCCCGTGATGTCGCCGACGATGCCGCCGCCGAAGGCGAGGAGGATGGAGTCGCGGTCGGCCCCGGCGAGAGCGAGCTGCTGGGCGAGGGACTCGACTGCGGCGAGACGCTTGTGCGATTCGCCGGAGGGGAGAAACAAGGTTGTTGGTTGCTGGTTGCTGGGGAAGGACGCGAGGAAGCGATCGTGCCAGAGCGCCCAGATTGCGGGCGAGGTGACGACGAAGAGGCTGAGGGTCTTTCCCGGTGTCAGCCTGCGCAGGCGCGGGTAGAGCGTGCGCAGCAGGCCGGGGGCGATGGTGACGGAGTAGGCGGCGGAGGCGGTGGTGACACGAATGGTGGACACGGTGAGGTTATGGTATCGCACGTGAGCGGGTTTGGATGCGCGATGCGGTGGTAGCCTTGAAGGATGCGTGTGGTGGATTTTCTGGTTGTGGGCGGAGGGATTGCCGGGTTGCGCGCGGCGGTGGGACTGGCCGAGGCGGGCAGCGTTCTGGTGGTGACGAAGGAGAGTCTGAAGGAATCGAACACCGCGTACGCGCAGGGCGGAATCGCCGTGGCGATGGGCGGCGAGGAGGACGTGGCGCTGCATCTGGCGGACACGATTGCGGCGGGCGATGGGCTGGTGAACGCCGAGGCTGCGGCGGTGTTGGTGGAGGAGGGGCCGAGGCGCGTTGGTGAGCTGCTGCGGTGGGGGACGGAGTTCGACCGGCATCCGGCGGAGGATGTGGCGGAAGGTGGTGCGGCGCGGGCGGGCGAGTTGATGAGGACGATGGAGGGCGCGCACAGCCTGCCGCGAATCCTTCATGCCAATGGGGACGCGACGGGGCGGGAGATTGTGGCGTCGCTGCTGCGGCATCTGCGCGGATTGAAGAATGTGGAGCTGATGGAGTGGGCGACCACGGTGGACCTGATCGTCCGCTCGGACGAGGATGGCGTCCGGCGTGTGGTGGGCGCGACGCTGTTGGATGCGGCTGGGGGATTGATCGAGGTGCGGGCGCGGGCGGTGCTGCTGGCCAGCGGCGGCGCGGGACAGGTGTACAGCGAGACGACCAATCCGGCGGTGACCACGGGCGACGGCATCGCGATGGCGTATCGCGCGGGCGCGGAGCTGATGGACATGGAGTTCTATCAGTTCCATCCGACAGCGTTTGCGATGGATGGCGCGCCGAGATTTTTGATGAGCGAGGCGCTGAGGGGCGAGGGCGCGTGGCTGGTGAACGAGAGCGGCGAGCGGTTTATGGCGCGCTACCACACGGGGATGGAGCTGGCGCCGAGAGACGTAGTGGCGCGGGCGATCGGGCGCGAGGCGATGGAGGGCGCTGTCTATCTCGATATGCGCGAGGCTGGGAAGGGGCTCGATATTAAGGCGCGGTTTCCGGAGATCTCGGCGTTTCTGGCGGGCTATGGGCTGGAGCTGGAGAGGGACAGGATTCCGGTGCGGCCCGCGGCCCACTACATGATGGGAGGAGTGCGGACGGACGTGCATGGGCGGACGTCGCTGGCAGGGTTGTACGCGGCGGGCGAGGCAGCCTGTACGGGCGTGCATGGAGCAAACCGGCTGGCCAGCAACTCGCTGCTGGAGGGGCTGGTGTTTGGCGCGCGGGCGGCGCAGGCGATGATTGGAGACGAGTGGTCAGTGGTCAGTGGTCAGTGGTCAGAAAAGTCAGCAGGTGTGGGAGCCGGAGCGATTGAAGCGGTGAACGTGGAGGCTTGGATTGGCGAGTTGCGCCGGTTGATGTGGCGGGAGGCCGGGCTGCTGCGGGATGAGGCGGGGTTGCGGCGGGCGAAGGCGGGATTGGCGGCACTGCGGGCCAAGGGACCTGGGCTGCTCGGGTTGACGCGCAGGGCACAGGCGCGGCTGTCCGCGATGCTGGCTACTTCGATACTGAATCCTGGGCTTCTGCGGTTGACGCGGCGGACACTGGAGGCGCGCAACCTGCTGGCGGTGGCGGAGGCGATGGTGCAGGCGGCCCTGGGAAGGAAAGAGAGCCGGGGAGCGCACTATCGCGTGGACTTTCCGGAGCGGGACGAGGTGGCGCGGCACTCGGTGGTGCGGCGGGGCGAGCTGCGGTTTATTGCGTAGAGGCGCGCGGTGCGCAGAGGGATGCAGCGAGGGTGGCGGCGAGCAGGGTGAGGATGACGGTGAGCGAGGCGATGGGGCCGATCTCGATCCAGCGGGCGGCAAGCATCTTGAGGGCGGCGAAGGCAAGGATGGCGGCCAGGCCGTAGTGCAGGAAGCGCAGGCGTGTGAGCGCGCCAATCAACAGGAAATACAGCGAGCGGAGTCCCATGACAGCCATGATGTTCGAGGTGTAGGCGAGGAAGGCGTGGCGCGTGATGGAGAGGACGGCGGGGATCGAGTCGAGGGCGAAGACTACGTCGCAGAGCTCGATGGCGATGAGCGCGAGCAGCAGGAGGGTCGCGGTGGGGCGGCCATTCTCAATGACGACGAAGTGATCCTGGCGCGCGCTGATGGGGTGCAGGCGGGTGAGCCAGGTGAGCCAGCGGGGCGCGGTGGCGGGCTGGGACTTATCTTCGGGGATTAGAAGACGGACGGCGGCGATGAGCAGAATTGCGGCGAAGAGGTAGGTTACTGCCTGGAAGTGGGCGAGGAGAGTGAGGCCTCCGGCGATGAAGAGACCACGCAGAAGGATTGCGCCGGCGACTCCCCAGAAGAGGACGCGGGGCTGGTTGGCGGGGGCGATCTGGAAGAGGCGGAAGAGGAGAAGGAAGACGAAGAGATTGTCGATGGAGAGCGACTCCTCGATGGCGTAGCCGGCGAGGTACTGCAAGCTGGCAGCGGGGCCGAGGGAGTGATGGATGAAGACGGCGAAGGCGAGGGCTGCGGCTATCCAGAGGACGGCGGCGGCCAGCGCCGTGCGGTGGGGCGAGCGGGCGAGGCGAGATTGGCGGCGAGCGTAGAGAAGCTCGGCGGCGAGGAGAAGGAGGAGGGCGAGGTGGAAGCCGATCCAGTAGGAGATGGGCGTGGGGGGCACGATTCGATGCTATCGCACCGCAGGTCAGTGCTGGTTGATGAGGCGGATGGATTCGAGGAAGAGGTCGAGGGAGATTTGCAGGGAGCGGGGGCTGAGCTTGTCGATGGTATCCTGCGCGGTGTGGTGGTAGCCGTCGGGAGTGGAGAAGGTGTGCGGGCCGTAGTCCACGTCGATGACATCGAGCGCGGGGATGCCGCGCTGGAGGAAGGGGAGGTGGTCGTCCTCCTCGCTGCCCTCGGTCTTGAAGACGTTGGCGGAGTGATGCGTGTTGACGGCGGCCTGGCGGAGGATGGCGCGCAGCCAGGGGGTGGACTGCGTCTCCTCGAGGATGTTGAGGTCGCGGTCGCCGATCATGTCGGCGACGAGGAGGGCTTTAATGCGGAGGGCGGTTCCGTCGGCGTACCAGCGGGCGGCGAGGTGGCGCGTGCCGTAGAGGGAGTCGGAGCTGGACCAGGAGCGGACGGCCTCTTCGCCGTCGTCGAAGACCAGCCAGACGCTGTAGCCCTCGGGCGGATGCGCGCGGAAGTATTGGCCGAGCGCGATGAGCAGCGCGGTAGTGCAGGCCCCGTCGTTGGCTCCCACGAAGGCGATGTCTTTCAGTGGATAGTTCGTCTCGTAGTGGCTGGCCAGGACGATGATGCCGTCTTTTTTGCCGGGAAAGCGGACGATGAAGTTGCGCATGGTCTGCGGGCCGAGTGGAGTGTTGGCGGTGAACTGATCGGTCTCGAAGTTGCCCTTGGCGGCCTCGGGCTTGAAGTGGTCCTTGATGAATTTTTCCGCGGCCAAGTGGCCGGGTGAGCCGTTGAAACGTTTGGGCGCGACGGCGAGGAACTGCTGAGTGAGCGCGTAGATGGATTGGCCGGTGGGCTGCTGGGCGCGGAGTGGCGGGCAGAGAAAAACGAGCAACAGCAAAAACAAAAGCGAAATGCGGGGATTCTTCGCTCCGCTCAGAATGACAATTCGATTTGCAGTTCGATTTGGCTCTATCATGTGGCGGACTTTTCCTTGCGCTTGCGGTGGTTGGGATGGACGAAGTAGGCGACGGCTACGCCGAGGAAGTAGAGCACGAGCATGGGGCTGGCGAAGAGGCACATGCTGAAGGGGTCCGGCATGGGGCAGATGATGGCGGCGACAAGAAAGATGGCGAGCACGGCGTAGCGAAAGTGGCGCAGCAGAAATTTGGCGTCAACGATGCCGAAGAGGGCGAGGAAGAAGATGAGGATGGGCAGCTCGAAGCAGATGCCCAGGCCGAGGATGACGGCGAGAAAGAAGCCGGTGTAGTCGTCGATGGTGATCATGTGGCTGAAGTTCTTGCCGAAATCCATGACCAGGATGCGGATGGCGCCGGGCAGAACATAGCGATAGCCGAACCATGTGCCGGCCAGGAAGAGGCCGACCGTGGCGGCCATGAAGGGGGTGACGTACTTCCTCTCGTTGGCGTACATGCCGGGCGAGATAAAGAGCCAGACCTGGTAGAGGATGAAGGGGCTGGCCAGGATGGCGCCGGCGACGGCGGAGGTTTTCAGGATGAGGTTCAGCGCGTCGGTGGGGTGGGTCATGGTCATGCGCAGGCCGACGTCGAGCAGAGGCTTCTGGATGATGGCGACCAGGGTGTTGTGGAAGCCATAGGCCAGGGCAAAGCCAACAGCGAGGAAGGCGAGAGAGCGCAGGATGCGCTTGCGCAGCTCTTCGAGGTGCTCCATGAGCGACATGCCGGGGAGTTCTGCGCGGTCGGCGAGGGCTGCGCGGGCGCGGTCGATGGGGTCGATATCAGCCATGCATCTCCTCGGTTTGGTGGGCCTCGGGTGCGTGGGGCGTAACGCTGGGCTGGGCGGCGGACTCGGTCGGCGGGTCTTCGGGGAACGGGAGTAGCGAGGAGTTTGCGATGGGCAGGCCTGTGGGCGGAGGCAGAAGGCTCAACTCGCCGGAGGTTGCGATAGGGAGTGGGGCTGCGGCCGGCTCAGGCGCGGGCGCGGAATCCGGAGACGGTTCGTGGACCGGTTCGGGCAGGGAATCGTACGCGGATTCGCGCGTGAAATGTTCCATCGAATCGAGTGGATCGTGGGAGGTGGATTGGAGCGCGGAATCGAGCGAAGGCTGACCCTGGTTGGCGTAAACGGACTCGGCATCGAGCGATTGAGTGGCGTCCGGGGCGGCTTCGAGGGCAGGGGTTGCGGGAGCTGCGGCTTCGGCGGCGGCGATCTGCTTCTGGCGGTCGGCCTGCTCGGAGATGCGCAGCTCGTCCTCCATCTGGGAGCGGAACTCGTTGGAGGCCCGGCGGAAGTCGGCCATCAGCTTGCCGAACTGGCGCGCCAGCTCGGGCAGCTTCTTCGGTCCGAAGAGCAGCAGGACGAGGAGGATGAGGACTGCGCTGTCCGGAAAGCTGGGCATAGATTCCCTATGATACGGCTTGCGCGAGGAGGGAAACAAATGGGCGGCGAATGAGGTCGGAATTGGCGCGGATGCATCGTCCTGCGGCCTGTTTTCATCTAAAATGGAATGAAGCGTGGCCTCGGTGGCCGCGCGGCAATGAAGTGGGCGGCAACATCCCCGTGGATTGGGTGACGGCCCGGCAGGACCGGACCGGCACAGTGAATCCGCTGCACGCCTGGGTACGAAGTGCTTTCAACATCCCCGTCTTGCGGTGTGGCTCCATCTGCGTCGAGCAGGTCGAGACGCATCGGCGAGACTGAAGGCGGATTATTGTGAACGGACTTTTACTGGACGAGGCACCGGTGCAGGCTGCGGGCGAGGCGTGTTCGCTGGACCACTACCTGATGCAGCCGGACGAGACGATGGACGAGCGCATTGCTGCGGCTAAGCAGAAGCTGGGCGCGGAGGCGGTTGTGCTGGGACACCACTACCAGCGCGACGAGGTGATCCGGTTCGCCGACTTTACCGGCGACAGCTATAAGCTATCGAAGGCTGCGGCAGAGAGCAACGCGCGGTATATGGTCTTCTGCGGCGTTCACTTTATGGCGGAGACGGCGGACATCCTGGCCCGGCCATGGCAGCAGGTGGTGCTGCCGGACCTGAACGCGGGCTGCTCGATGGCCGACATGGCGGAGATCGGACAGGTGGAGGAGTGCTGGGAGTCGCTGGAACGGCAGGGAACAGTCACCCCAGCGAGCCAAGNNCGCTTGCCGGGGACCCCGACAGGGAACACGGGTCAGGGAACAGCAAACAACGACAGCGGCAAAGGCATCCTGCCGCTGACGTATATGAACTCGGCGGCGGAGATCAAGGCGTTCTGCGGCGAACGCGGCGGGCTGGTGTGTACTTCGTCGAATGCGCGGGCTGCGTTCGAGTGGGCCTTCGCGCGCGCGGAGAAGATCCTGTTCCTGCCGGACCAGCACCTGGGGCGCAACACGGCGTACGCGATGGGGATTGCGCTGAGCGAGATGGTGGTTTGGGACCCTTACCAGATCAATGGGGGAGTGACGCTGGAGCGGCTGCGCGCGGCGCGCGTGGTCCTGTGGAAGGGACACTGCAGCGTGCATCAGCGGTTTCTGCCGGAGCACGTCGACCGAGTTCGGCGCGAGGAGCCGGGAATGCAGGTGGTGGTGCATCCGGAGTGCCGCTGGGAGGTGTGCCAGAAGGCGGATGCACTGGGATCGACCGAACGGATCGTCGAGCTGATCGAGCAGGCGCCGAAGGGAACGAGCTTTGCGGTGGGCACGGAGATCCATCTGGTGAACCGGCTGGCCGAGCGCTTCCGGCCTCTGGGCAAGCGGGTGATTACGCTGGATGAGTCGGGATGCCTGTGCACGACGATGTATCGCATCTCTCCGCAGCATCTTGCGTGGGCCCTGGAGAATCTAATCGAAGGGCGGGTTGTGAACCGCATCCAAGTAGAAGACAAAGTGAAGCACTGGGCGCGCGCGGCGCTGGAGCGGATGCTGGAGATCAAAGGTTGAGCAGGACGTTCACATTGAGCGAGGCGCAGACTCTGCTGCCGGTGGTGGAGGCGCTGTTGCGTCGGGCGCAGGCGGCGGGAGCGCGCGCCGGCGAGCTGGAGCGGGAGATGCACGAGCTGAACCAGCGGATCTTCCTGGCGGGCGGAATGCGCGTGGATGTGGCCCAGGCGGCGCGGCGGCGGACAGAGCGCGAGAAGGCTTTGCAGGAGGCGCGCGATACGCTGGCCGAGATGGACGAGATCGGAGTGCAGGTGAAGGATCTGGAGAAGGGACTGCTGGACTTTCCCTCGGTGATGGAGGGCCAGGACGTGTTGCTGTGCTGGCAACTGGGCGAGCGTGAGATCGGCTACTGGCATACCCCGGAGGATGGATTTGCCGGGCGCAAGCCGCTGGCTGGACGGACGGGCAAGACGGAGAAGGAACGGCTGAACTAGAGACGGTTGTTGGTTGTTAGAGCGTTTTCAGTAATGGTGTGGAGTCTCACAGTGCGAGCAAAAGCAGATTCCTCCGCTGCTCCACCCCAGCGAGCAAAGATCGCTCGCCGGGGACCGCGGATGCGCTGCGGAATGACAATTCTTGTCTCTCTATAGCAATAGTGAAAATGCTCTAGGGGAACAGCAAAGACGAAATCGAGGTGATGTATGTCTGAAGAAACAAAGTGCCCATTCTCAAGCGGTGTTCGCAAAACAATAGCTGGGACCCAAACGAACGCAGACTGGTGGCCCAATCAACTGAACCTGAAGCCCCTGCACCAGCACTGCCCACTGTCCAATCCCATGGGCGAGGCGTTCAATTACGCTGAGGAGTTCAAGAGCCTCGACCTGGATGCGGTGATCAAGGACGTCCGTGCCTTGATGACGACCTCGCAGGACTGGTGGCCCGCCGACTACGGCCACTATGGACCGTTCTTCATCCGTATGGCGTGGCACAGCGCAGGCACCTACCGTATCGCCGATGGCCGCGGCGGCGCGGGTTCTGGGGCACAGCGATTTGCTCCCCTCAACAGCTGGCCGGACAACGTGCTCCTCGACAAAGCGCGCCGGTTGATCTGGCCGATCAAGCAGAAGTACGGCCGGAAACTCTCCTGGGCCGACCTGATTGTTCTCGCTGGTACCGTGGCGCTGGAGTCGATGGGATTGAAGACCTTCGGTTTCGCCGGTGGGCGCGAGGACATCTGGGAGCCGGAAGAAAATATTTACTGGGGACCTGAGGGTAAGTGGCTGGGAGACGAGCGCTACAGCGGCGACCGCGAGCTCGCAAATCCACTTGGCGCAGTACAAATGGGCCTGATCTACGTGAATCCGGAAGGCCCCAATGGCAAGCCGGATCCAGTCGCCGCGATAAAGGATATTCGGGAGACCTTCGCGCGCATGGCGATGAATGACGAGGAGACAGTCGCCCTCATCGCGGGCGGACACACGTTCGGCAAGACTCATGGCGCTGCCGATCCGAACAAGTATGTTGGTCCAGTACCCGAGGGTGCTGACATCGAAGAACAGGGCCTGGGCTGGACAAGTACCTTTGGCAGCGGCAAAGGCTCCGATGCGATCGGCAGCGGATTGGAGGGCTCATGGACCACCAACCCCGTGAAGTGGGACAGCAACTACCTGGAGAACCTGTTCGGCTATGAATGGGAACTCACGAAGAGCCCAGCCGGAGCTTACCAATGGACGCCTAAGGACGCATCTGTAGCGCCCACCGTGCCGGACGCTCACGACCCGTCGAAGAAGCACACCACCATAATGTTCACGACGGACCTCTCTCTGAGAGTGGACCCGACCTATGAGAAGATTGCGAGGCGCTACCTCGCGAATCCGCAGGAGTTCGCAGACGCCTTCGCCAAGGCATGGTTCAAGCTGACGCACCGCGACATGGGTCCCATTTCGCGGTATCTCGGCCCGCTCGTTCCTGCGGAGCCGCTTATCTGGCAGGACCCCACTCCCGCAGTGGATCATGAATTGATCGGGGAGCAGGATATTGCGGGCCTGAAAACCAGGATCCTTGCATCCGGACTTTCCATCTCCCAACTAGTCACGACGGCCTGGGCGTCGGCTGCTACGTTCCGTGGCAGCGACAAGCGTGGCGGAGCGAACGGTGCGCGCATTCGCCTCGCGCCGCAAAAGGATTGGGAGGTCAACCAGCCGGCCGAATTGGCGAAGGTCCTTCAGACGCTGGAAGCGATCCAGAAGGATTTCAACAGTGCCCAGTCCAGCGGCAAACCCGTTGGGAAGAAGGTCTCGCTTGCTGACCTGATCGTTCTGGGAGGCTGCGCGGCAGTCGAGGAAGCTGCGAAGAAGGCCGGCCACGACGTGAAGGTCCCCTTCTCGCCAGGCCGCACGGATGCGTCGCAGGAGCAGACGGATGTGCATTCATTTGCCGTACTGGAGCCGACCGCAGACGGATTTCGCAACTATGTGCGAAAGGGATATGAGCTATCCGCGGCTGAACTGCTGGTGGATCGGGCGAACCTGCTGACGCTGTCCGCTCCCGAGATGACGGTTCTGATCGGTGGCCTGCGCGCCCTGAATGCAAACTTCGGGCAGTCCGAACATGGCGTTTTCACCAAGCGGCCCGAAACATTGACTAATGATTTCTTCGTGAATCTCCTCGACATGAACACGAAGTGGCAGAAGTCCGCTACATCTGCAGGCGTGTTGGAGGGGCGCGATCGGGCGACCGGCAAGCCCAAATGGACGGGCACCGTAGTCGATCTCGTCTTCGGTTCGAACTCTCAGCTCCGAGCCCTCGCGGAATTCTATGCGTGCGGCGACTCGCAGCAGGGGTTCGTGCGTGACTTCGTGGCAGCCTGGAGCAAGGTGATGAACCTTGATCGCTTCGACCTCGCGTGATCCCAGAGGGAAGGGCAGAGCGGTCCAGCGATGGGCCGCTTTTTTGGGTTTACAGGCAGCAGAGGCGGGTGATGTTTTGCCGGGAGTAGAGTCGAATAGAGAGAAGATGGAAGGGAACGGAACGATGATGGGATTGCTTCGGCGAGTGGCGGGGGCTTTGGGCGTGGCGGCCCTCTGTTGGACGACGGGATGCGCTGGGTTCTGGGTTGCTGTGGACAGCTCGAGCAGCAGCAGCAGTACCAGCGGCGATATTGTGTATGTGGCGAACGGAACGGCGGATACGGTGAGCGGGTTCGTGGTGGGGACGGGTACGCTGACCGCGGTATCGGGGTCGCCCGTCTCGCTGGGGTTTTCGCCGACGGCGCTGGCGGTGAATCCCGCGGACTCGATCCTGTTTGTGGCAGGGAGCAGCCAGATTGCGGCGTTTTCGATTGCGTCGGGCGGGGTGTTGGGTTCGCTGACCAGTGGCGTCACTTCGGGCTTGACGGACGTGGTTGCGATGGACATCTCTCCGGATGGGCAGTGGCTGTTTGCGCTGGATGGAAGCTTCTCCTCGGGTGTCGTGACGGTGTATGAGTATCAGATCGACTCCAGTACGGGAGGGCTGACACCGGAGGCGGGTGCAAACATCAGCGGCATCACCGGGGGGACGACTGTGACTAACTCATCGGCGATCAAGGTGTCCCCGAATGGAGAGTTTGTGTTTGTGGCGCTGGGAACGGGGGGCGATCTGTCGATCCAGTTCAATACCGCTGCGTCGAGCGGGGCTATGTCGAATCCCAATCAGATGACGTTGGCATCGCTTCCGACGTCCACAATGGACAATGCGCTGGCGGTGAATTCGGACAGCACGATCCTGTATATTGCGCGGAGCTACAGCACTTCGGTCGGAGCGATTGCGGCGTACAGCATTGGGTCGGGTGGGGTTTTGAATCCTGTTCCCGTGGCGCAGGGTACGACGGGGGTTCAGCCCTCCGCGGTGGTACTGAACGCCGCCGGCACGGACGTCTATGTGGCGAACCGTACTACGAGCACGATCTCGGAGTTCAGCACAACCGCAAACAGCAGCGGTCTACTTCCCTCGCTGGGCACCGGCACGATTGACAGCGGTTCAGCGCCGATTGGGCTGGCTGTGGACAACAGCGGCGACTATCTGCTGGCGGCGGCCAACGGCGGATCGTCCGACTTGACCATGTACAGCTACGATTCGACTACAACGGGGAAGCTGGATCTTTCGGCGGCAACCGCGACGGGGACGGACCCGACCGGGCCGGTGGCGATCGCTGCCACGCACTGAGGAGTATGCGTGATTGAGGCGGGCTGGAATGGCGTGGGGGCGCTTTCACTCTGAAGCAACGTACGCACCGGGGATTTTGCGCTGCTATGCTGGAAGATGTGCCGGACAAGAGATCCAAATCTTCCAATTACTCCCTGCGACCTGATTCTCCGAGGTCCATGTTCCGTGGATTATGTTGCCGCGTCGCGGCGCGCCGGGCCGCCGGACGTGGTTTCGGGTCATGCGTTTTCGCGGCTGCGCTGTGGCTTGCGATGTTGAGCGGGTGCTCGCATCTGCGGCCCAGGCCGGCGGGCGGATCGGTGTATGTGACGGTGAAGCAGACGTATCTTCGCGACCGCGTGGCTGCCGTCTCCAACCGCACCGCGACGGTGGAGAACGGCCAGCGGCTCGACGTGCTGGAGCATGGACGCCGCTTCTACCATGTGAAGACGGAGAAGGGCGAGGTGGGCTGGATCGACGAGAAGGCGGTGGCCACCGAGGATGTCTTCGACCAGTTCAAGGCCCTAGCCCAGACGCACAAGAACGATCCTGCGGTGGCGTCGGCGGTGGTGCGCGACGATGTGAACCTGCACCTGAGGCCGGGCCGGGTAACCGAGACTTTCTACCGGCTGGCGGAGGGCGACAAGCTGCAACTGCTGGAGCGGGCGACGCTGCCTAAGCCGATGCCGGCGGGCGCGGCCCCGGTAAAGACGGCGGATGCGCAGGGAACTGAGACCGTGCCTGCGATTGCGATGGAGGACTGGTGGCTGGCGCGCGACGCCAAAGGGCGCGCCGGTTGGCTGCTCTCTCACTATGTGGATGTGGATGTGCCCGACTCGGTGGCAAAGTACTCGGAAGGACAGCGGATCGTGGGCGCGTATGTGCTGACCACCGTCCACGACGACGGCGCCCAGCAGGACAATAAAGACATTCCGATCTACTTGACGGTTCTGTCTCCTTATACGGCGGGGCTGGCTTACGACTTCGACCAGGTGCGGGTGTTTACCTGGAACCTGAAGATGCATCGCTACGAGACGGCGTACCGCGAGAAGAATATGGAGGGGTATCTTCCGGTGACGATCCGGATGAGCGCGGACCCGTACGGCAGGTCGGCGACGGCGCAGATGGAGCTGCCGACGTTTACCTATAAGGTGCTGGCGGCGGACGCGGGCGCGGTGGTTCCCGATGCGGCGACGGGAATGGTGACGCCGGGGAGAACGATCGAGAAGACCTATCGGCTGGAAGGGAACCTGGTGCGGCGGATTCAGGCGGCGGGAAGCGCGCCGGATGCGGAGGCGCATCCCGTGGTTGAGGTGAAGAAGGATAAGAAGGGGAAGAAGAAGTAAAAGGCAGTGATAAGTGGTCAGTGGTAAGTGGTAAGTCAGGCGTAGAAGGTGCGGATGGCGGCGACTACGGTTTGCTGCTCGTCGTCGCGCAGTTCGGGGTAGAGGGGAAGGGCGAGGACTTCGGCAGCGGCGCGCTCGGCTTGGGGGAAGTCTCCCGGCTTGTGGCCGAGGTCGCGCAGCGCGGCCTGTAGGTGGATGGGGACCGGGTAGTAGATCTCGCTGCCGATCTGCTGCGCGGTGAGGCGGGCACGCAGAGCGTCGCGGCGCGGGGCGCGGATGACGTATTGGTGGAAGACCGGCGTGGCGCGCGGGTCGGTGTAGGGGAGAACGACGCCGTCTTTGGTGGAGGGTGTGACTGCGGATGGGATTGTGGCTGCTGATCCCACCCATCGCGATGTTGCTGCGATGGATGGGGCACCCGACTCTTTGTTTGAGTGAAGCGCTTCGGGGGGGGACCATTCGACGGCGAGGTTGGCTTCGCGGAAGAGCTGGTCGTAGCGGGCGGCGCGGGTGCGGCGCTGCTGGTTCCACTCGTCGATGTGGCGGAGCTTGACGTTGAGGACGGCGGCCTGCAGGTCGTCCATGCGGGAGTTGCAGCCGACCTCGTCGTGGAAGTAGCGGCGAGTCATTCCGTGGGCGCGCAGAGAGCGGGCGCGGCGGTCGATCACGGTGCTGGAGGTGGTGACGAGGCCCGCGTCTCCCATGGCGGCGAGATTTTTTGTGGGGTAGAAGCTGAAGGCTGCGGCGTCGCCGAGAGAGCCAGCGGGACGGCCTGCTGGCTGGCCGGGCGTAGTCCACGACGCTCCGAAGGCCTGGGCCGCGTCTTCGATGAGGAGCAGGCCGGGGTGGTCGCGCTGGAGAGCGGCGAAGGCATCCCAATCGGCGCACTGGCCGTAGAGATGGACGGGGAGGACGGCTTTGACGTTCTTGCCTGCTGGGCTGGCGAGAACTTCGGCGACCGAGTTCGGCGAGAGGTTGAAGGTGCGGGGGTCGATGTCTGCGAAGAGGGGACGCGCTCCGGCGCGCAGGATGGAGCTGGCCGTGGCGAAGAAGCTGAAGGGGGTGGTGACGACGGCGTCGGAACCCACCCATAGCTCTGTCACCCCAGCGAGCAAAGTCCGCTCGCCGGGGACCCCGGTCGCCGCGATGGATGGGGCACCCAGTCGAGTGCTGGCAGTACTGTCGCCGATGCCGCAGGCGGCGAGCGCGAGCCAGAGGGCGTCTGTGCCGCTGGCGCAGCCGATGGCGTGGCGAGCGGCACAGGCCGCGGCTGCGGCCTTCTCGAATGCGGCGACCTGGGGGCCGAGGATAAAGTGCTGCGAGTCGCAGACGGCGGTGAGGGCGGAGAGAACCTCCTGCCGTAGCGGGGCGTACTGGCGGCTGAAGTCGAGCATGGGGACGGGTTGCGGATTGAGGGTGGGCACTGATTGCCATGGTACAACGCAGGACGGCTGAATCCATTGCATCTGCAATGCGTCTAACCAAGAAAAGAACGTGAGGGATGGGATTTTCGCGTGGCGCAACTGCTTGAATGTATATTGCTTGCGCGGAGGAGTGGGCTGGTGGAGTTGATAATCGTGCTTAAGGCCTGTATTCTGAATTTCTTGGAAGATGCATTTGGTGGGATGTCCGTTGTGGGGACTGAACTCGGAGAGAAGCGATAGAGCGCTGCGTTCCTTTACTTTACTTTTTTCAAGAGAGACCACCTAAGAAACTACCTAAGAAACCACCGCAAGGAGATCGGCAATCATGGAATCGAAGCCGGCACAGAATATTCAGGACACGTTTCTCAACACGGTCCGCAAGGACAAGAGCCCGATCACGATCTATCTGGTGAGCGGCGTGAAGCTGACGGGCAAGATCCGGTCCTTCGACAAGTACTCGGTGCTGCTGGAGAACAACGCTCAGGAGCAGTTGATCTTCAAGCACGCGATCTCGACCGTGGTGAGCGGCCGGGTGGGACCGCACACAGAAGGCCAGGCCGCGGGTAAGCCGGAGTTGCGGACGCAGAATGGGCCGGGCGGGGCGCTGGACGAGGCCGCTCCAGGAAATGTCTGAACAAGTTCTCAAGATTCCCTCGGCGGCTAAAGCCGCATTTAAATAGGCGGTTTGCGGCGGGGAGACCCAAGGCTAAAGCCTTGGGCTACCAGTCCCGCCCTTTCAAAACGCGAGCTTGTGCAGAGATTTCCTGGCGGGCGATCGATATTGCAAAGGTGAAGGTCCCAACCATGAAGACAAGGCTGGTCTCGACCAGAGCGGATGCGGCACGAGCGGATGCGGTACGGTCCGGAGGCCGCAGGTGAGCCTTGTGGAGGATGCGGCGGCGGCGCGTGTTATGACAGCGGCGCGCGCGGCGGCGGGCCAGGAGCTCGCCGTGCTGGTTGCGGTGGAGTTTAGCGGGCAGCGGCGGCGATTGAGCGCGTCGGCGCGTCTGGCGCGGGATGCGGCCGCGGTTTCGACCGAGGCCGATCTCTCCGCAGACGAAGGGGACGCTCAACAATCCGGCAACACAGAGGTCCCTTCCGCGAAGGAACCTGCGTCTCAACGCGGCGCGGTTGGCGAGCTTGACTTCGACGCATCGCTGGCGGAGTTCGAGGAACTGGCGCAGAGCGCAGGCGCGCAGATTGCGGCGACGCTGGTGCAGCGGCGCGCCCGGCCGGATGCGGCGACCCTGGTAGGGCAGGGAAAGCTGGCGGAGATTGCGGGCGTGGTGGCGTCCACCGGGGCGAGCGTGGTGCTCTTCGACCACGACCTGACGCCCTCGCAGTTGCGCAACCTGGATGCAAAGCTGCCGTGCCGCGTGATCGACCGGACACAGTTAATCCTGGATATTTTTGCAAGACACGCACGGACGCGCGAGGGGCAGTTGCAGGTGGAGCTGGCGCAGTTGGAATATAAACTGCCGCGGCTGGCGGGGCGGGGCAAGTCGATGAGCCAGTTGGGCGGCGGGATTGGCACGCGCGGGCCGGGCGAGACGCAGCTCGAAACCGACCGGCGCAAGATCAACCTGCGCATCGACCACGTGAAGGAGCAGTTGGAGGCGGTGCGGCGGATTCGCCGTCAGCAGCGGCAGAGACGCGAGTCTGTACCGGTGCCGGTGGTCGCGCTGGTGGGATACACCAATGCAGGCAAGAGCACACTCTTCAATGCGCTGACAGAAGCGGGAGTGCTGGAATCGTCGAAGATGTTTGCCACGCTCGATACCAAGCTGAAGCAACTGCAATTGCCGAGCCGGCGGAAGATCCTGCTGTCGGACACGGTGGGCTTCATTCGCAACCTGCCGCACACGCTGGTGACCAGCTTTCGCGCGACGCTGGAAGAGGTGGAGCGGGCCGAGGTGTTGCTGCATGTGAGGGACGCATCCAGCGCGATGGTTGACGAGCAGAAGATGCAGGTGGAGCGGGTGCTGGGCGAGCTGGATGTGAAGGGCAAGCCGGTGATCGAGGTGATGAACAAGATCGACCTGCTGCCGCAGGATGCGCTCGCGCGGCTTGCGGGCGGTTGTGCGGTAAGCGGCGGGCCGGTTGCGGTTCCTGTCTCTGGGCTGATGAAGACGGGGCTGAATGAGCTGCTGGCGGCCATCGACGAGGCCCTGATGGTGGACCCTCTGGTGGATGCGAGGCTGAGGGTGCCGCAGTCGGAGGGGGCATTGCTGGCCGCGCTGGAGGCGGGCGCGGTGGTGGGGGAGAAGAGCTTCGAGGGGAACCTGGTGGTGTTGACGGCGCGCGGGCCGGCGTCGCTGCTGGAGCGCTATCGGCGGTTTCGCGAGCAGAATTGAAGCGGTTGCAGGTTGTGCGTTGCAGGTTGTGAGTTGTAAGCAGCCAGCGGAGAGATGCGGGCAAACGGCCCGAAGGTGTGGTTGCAAGTATGGGGGCGGGGTTAAACAGAACAGGCCGCCTGTCGGGGAGCGGAGGTGGTGTCCCCAGTGCACGCGACCTGTACGACCCAGGACATCGGGTCTTGGTGGTATTTAAAGTCTAGGCTTCTTTGTGGGATTGTCAAAGGCTATTTTTTGAGGGTGAGTCAAGCGGAGCGATTTGCGCGAATACCGCATTGATTAGCCGATTATCGCTCTATGGGGGTTTGACACTCCCCTTCGCGCTTTGTTAGAAAAGAGCTGTACCCGAAGTGTGCAAGGCAGCGTTTTCGCCTGCGTTTCAAGGGGGTTTTGCAGCCCCCACGCCCGCTCCAGTCATGGATGAAATACTGAATCAACTCGGTGGACTTGTGCTCGGCTCTGTGCCGACCATGGTGCTGTTTCTGCTTCTGGTGGTTGCTTATAGCTTGCTGGTGCGGCGTCCTCTGGACCGCGTGCTGGCCGAACGGCGCGCGCGGACAAGCGGAGCGGTGGAGCAGGCGAGGGGAGCGATCTCTGCGGCCGAGGCCAGGACGGCGGAGTACGAAGCCAAGCTGCGCGGGGCGCGGGCGGAGAACCTGGCTTCGCGCGAGGAAAAATTGAAGCAGTGGGGCGCGCAGCGAGATCTGGCCCTGGCGGATGCGCGCGCGGCGACCGCGGAGAAGGTGAAGGCGGCGAAGGGCGAGATCGAACAGAGCGTGGCCATCGCGCAACTTCAGATCGACGGGGTGTGCGCGGAGTTGAGCGAACAGATTGTGCGAGCGGTGATGCCGTCCGGGACTCGACCGGAGGCGGCGCAGTGAAAAGTTTGTTTCGGCGGAGTGTGCTGGGCGGATTGACGCTGGCGTTGGTGCTGGGGATTGGTTTGCATCTGCGTGAGACACGGGTGCGGGCGCAGGCAGCGGAGGCTTCGCGGCAGGAGACTGCTGCGGCTGCGAATAGGCCGGAGAAGGCCGCGAGTACGCCGGAGAAGAACCAGCAGGAGCAGAACGAGGACGACCAGTATCTCAAGTCTCCCTCCGTGGTCTGGCTGGGCAAGAAGTTGGGCATCAGCACCGACATGGTCTCGAATTTGTCGGTGGTTGGGAACTTCGTGCTGCTGGCGGTCGGGATCGCGTGGCTGCTGGTGAAGTTACTGCCGAAGATCATTCGCGAGCGGAATACAACGATCCAGAAGAATTTGGTGGACGCGCGGACAGCGACCGAAGAGGCGCGCGAGCGGCTGAGCGGCGTGGAAGAGCGGCTGGGCAAGCTGGACGGCGAGATTGCCGCGATGCGTGAGTTGGCGGAGAAGGATTCGGCGAGCGAAGAGCAACGCATCAAGGCGACGGTCGATGACGAGAAGAAGAAGATTCTGGCGGCCGCGGAGCAGGAGATTACGGCCGCGACCGGCCATGCGCAGAAGAAACTACAGCAGTACGCGGCTGGACTTGCGATCGAACAGGCGGCGCACAAGCTGGCGGTCACGGCGGAGACGGACCGTCTGCTGGTGCAGGGCTTCGCCGAGCGGCTGACGGGCGGCGAGCCGAAGAAGGGACAGAACTGATGGCCAGCTCCGCACCACGCTACGCGCGCGCCTTCGCCGAGGTTGCGGAGTCGGCGCGTCTGGATGCAGGCGCGGCCCAGCAGCAGATGCACGATTTTGCGCAGACCCTGGCAGAGAGCAGCGTGCTGCGCGAGGTGCTGGAGAACCCGTCGATAGAAATGACAGGGAAGTTGAAGGTGCTGGACGGGATTGCGGGACGCATCGCGATGTTCCCCCAGGTGCGCAACTTTATCGCGGTGATTCTGGAGCACCATCGCCTAGCTGAGCTGGACGAGATACTCAACGAGTACAAGCAGGTGGTGGACGAGCATGCGGGCGCGACCGAGGCTCGGATCACCAGCGCGCGTCCGCTGAACGCGGAGGACCGCGCACAACTGGAGGCGCAGATCGCAAAGCTGGCCGGAGCGCGCGTACGCGCACGGTACGCGGAAGATGCCACGCTGCTGGGCGGGGCCGTGGTGGAGATTGGATCGACGGTCTACGATGGATCGCTGCGCGCCCAGTTGCAGCAGCTCAAGCAGAGGCTGGTGAACGCATAGGTCGCAGAGTTGGATGGGCTGAACGTAGTTTTCAGGACGCAGGATTTAGTTGAGATTGAAAGCAGATTCAGGGCTGGATTGAGGGCTAGAAAGATATGGCAAAGATCAACGCGGACGAGATAACCGAGCTGCTCCGCCAGCAGATTGAGAACTACGAGCAGAAGATCCAGGTGGACGAGGTCGGGACGGTGATCTCGCTGGGCGACGGAATCGCGCGCGTGCATGGGCTGGACAAGGTGATGGCGGGCGAGCTGATCGAGTTTCCCCACGGCGTGGCCGGGTTGGCGATGAACCTGGACGAGTCCGAGGTGGGTGCCGTGCTGCTGGGCGACTACACGCTGATCAAAGAGGGCGACGAGGTAAAGCGCACGGGTACGATCATGTCGGTGCCGGTGGGCGAGGCGATGATTGGGCGCGTGGTGGATGCGCTGGGCGCGCCGATCGACGATAAAGGGCCGATTGCGACCGACCAACGGCTGCCGGTGGAGCGCATCGCTCCCGGCGTGGTTGACCGCCAGGGCGTGCGCGAGGCGATGTACACCGGCATCAAGGCCATCGATACGATGATCCCGATCGGACGCGGGCAGCGCGAGCTACTGATCGGCGACCGGCAGACGGGCAAGACCGCGATTGCGCTGGACACGATCATCAACTCGGCGGGGAAGGACCTGGTCTGCATCTACTGCGCGATCGGGCAGAAGCGGTCGAGCGTGGCGCAGATTGTGAAGACGCTGGAGGAACACGGCGCGATGGCGTACACAATCATTGTGGCGGCGACTGCGTCCGAGCCTGCGCCGATGCAGTATCTTGCTCCGTTCGCGGCCTGCGCGATGGGCGAGTTTTTCCGCGATTCGAAACGCCACGCGCTGGTGATCTACGACGATCTCTCCAAACACGCGGTAAGTTACCGCGAGATTTCCTTGTTGCTGCGCCGTCCGCCGGGCCGCGAGGCGTATCCCGGCGATGTCTTCTACCTGCACTCGCGCCTTCTGGAGCGGGCTTCAAAGCTCTCCGACAAGCTGGGCGGGGGAAGCCTGACCGCGCTGCCGATCATCGAGACGCAGGCGGGCGACGTTTCGGCGTACATCCCGACGAATGTGATTTCGATTACAGACGGACAGATATTCCTTGAGACCGATCTCTTCAACTCTGGAGTGCGTCCCGCGGTGAACGTGGGGCTTTCGGTGTCGCGCGTGGGCTTTGCGGCGGCCATCAAGGCGACCAAGCAGGTGGGTTCGACGCTGAAGCTGGACCTGGCGCAGTACCGCGAGCTGGCGGCGTTCTCGCAGTTCGGATCGGACCTGGACAAGGTCACGCTGCAGCAGTTGAACCGCGGCGCGCGGCTGACCGAGCTGCTGAAGCAGCCGCAGTTCGATCCGCTGACGGTGGAGAAGCAGGTTGCGATCCTGTTTGCCGGAGTGAACGGCCTGCTGGACGACGTCGAGGTCGCGGACCTGCGCGCGTTTGAGGACGGCTTCTATCCTTATCTGGAGAACTCCGCGCCTACGATTTTGACGGACATTGCCACAAAGAAGGCGCTGGACGACGACATTAAGAAGCGGCTGACCGATGCGGTGAAGGATTACAAAACATCGTTTCTGGCGAACCTGAAGGACAAGAGGGAAGCGAGCGAGAAAGAGCTGGCGGCGACAAAGGCCGCGGACACAACAACAGAACCGCCGCAGGCGACTGCTCCTAAGACAGAGCCTGTGGCCGAGGCGGCGGCGGCAAAGTAAACCATGGCGAATGTACTCGATCTTCGGCGCCGCATCCGCAGTGTGAAGAACACGCGGCAGATCACCAAGGCCATGAAGATGGTGTCGGCGGCCAAGCTGCGCCGGGCGCAGGACCGCGCGATGAAGGCGCGACCATACGCGCGGATGCTGGCCAATGTGCTGGTGTCGCTGGTGCGGCGGACGGACCTCTACAACGAGCAGACGGGCGAGATTCTGCACCCGCTGCTGATCGAGCGCGCGGAGAAGAACGTGCTTGCGATTGTGGTCGCGGGCGACAAGGGATTTGCCGGGGCGTTCAACGCGAACATCGGCAAGGCGGCGCAGCGGTTTATCGACGAGCGGCGCGCTCTGGGCCAGACCGTCGACCTGGAACCGGTGGGCAAGAAGGCGATCGCGCTCTACAAGAAGAAGGTGGCTGCGGCAAACTACGAGACGACCGAGCAGCACTACGACAACGACCTCTCGACCCACTACGAAACGGTGCGGCATCGCGCGCAGCCGGTCGAGGTGGCGGCGGAGCACGCGGGGCTGTTGCTGAGGGTGGACTATAACGATGTGCTGCGGATGGTCAACTCCATCGTCGAGCGTTACGAGCGGGCGGAGATCGATTCGGTCTACATCGTCTACAACGAGTTCAAGAGCGTGATCTCGCAGCGCCTGGTGGTGGAGAAGCTGTTGCCGATCCGCAAGCTGGGCGCGCAGGAGATTACCGCGGCCGAAGAGATGACCGAAGAACAGAGGGAGGCGGCGGCGCGCGCTGCGCAGTCCTCCGGCGTCTCGGTCTTCGCGGCGGACGACGCGGCCGCCGAGTCGGAGGCGAAGAAGTTCGGCACCGCCGAGGTGGACTACATCTACGACCAGCCGCCGGAACAGTTGTTCCGCAACCTGATGCCGCAGTATGTGACCACGCAGATATTTCATGCGCTGCTGGAATCGGCGGCGGCGGAACATGCGGCGCGCATGACGGCGACCGACGCGGCGAGCAAGAACGCAGAGGACCTGATCGACAGCTTGAGCTTGACCATGAACCGCCTGCGTCAGGCGGCGATTACCAAGGAAATTATTGAGATTGTAAGCGGCGCTGCGGCGCTATGAGTTCGTGCAGTGGCTTGAATTTTGCTTCGCGTAGCAGCTTGCAGAAGGACCTAGGAACGAAGAGACTATGGCAGAGAATATTGGACGTGTAATTTCAGTCAGCGGGCCGGCCGTTGATGTGCAGTTCGAAGAGAAGACGATGCCGCCGATTTATCAGGCGTTGCGCATCGTCAGCGACGGCTTCGTCGTGCCCAAGCCGATGAGCGTGATCGTCGAGGTGGAACAGCACCTGGGCGAGGGACGCGTGCGCTGCATCGCGATGGTGCCGACCGATGGCATGGTGCGCGGGATGAAGGCCATCGACACGGGCGCGGGGATCACGATTCCCGTGGGCCGCGGAACGCTGGGGCGCGTGATGAACGTGCTGGGCGATCCAGTGGACGAACTGGGGCCGATCACATCGGAGTTTCACATGCCGATCCATCGCCTTGCCCCGGCGTTTGATGAGCAGTCGACCAGCGAGGAGATGTTCGAGACCGGGATCAAGGTGATCGACCTGATCCAGCCGTTCCTGAAGGGCGGAAAGATCGGCCTCTTCGGCGGCGCGGGCGTGGGCAAGACGGTCATCATCCAGGAGCTGATCAACAACGTCGCGACCAACCACGGCGGCTTCTCGGTCTTCGCCGGAGTGGGCGAGCGCACGCGCGAGGGCAACGATCTGTGGGTCGAGTTCCAGGAGTCGGGCGTCATCAATCTCACCGAGTTCCAGAAGAGCAAAGCCACGCTGATCTATGGCCAGATGACCGAGCCTCCGGGGGCGCGTCTGCGCGTTGCGCTCACCGGGCTGACCGTCGCAGAGCACTTCCGCGACGTCGAGGGCGCGGACACGCTGCTCTTCATCGACAACATCTTCCGCTTCACGCAGGCTGGTTCGGAGGTATCGACGCTGCTTGGCCGCATGCCTTCGGCCGTGGGCTACCAGCCGAACCTTGCGACCGAGATGGGCGAGCTTCAGGAGCGCATCACATCGACCAAGAAGGGCTCGGTGACATCCGTGCAGGCGGTCTATGTGCCGGCCGACGACTTGACCGATCCAGCCCCGGCGACGACATTCGCCCATCTGGACGCGACGACCGTTCTCTCGCGGCCGCTGTCGGAGCTGGGCATCTATCCCGCGGTCGATCCGCTGGCCTCGACCTCGCGCATTCTGTCGCCGCGCATCGTTGGGCAGGAGCACTACGACGTGGCGCAGGGCGTGAAGAGGATTCTGCAGCGGTATAAGGACCTGCAGGACATCATCGCGATTCTGGGCATCGACGAGCTCTCCGAAGAGGACAAGACGACGGTAGCGCGCGCGCGCAAGGTGCAGCGCTTCCTGTCGCAGCCCTTCCACGTTGCCGAGGTCTTCACCGGAATTCCCGGCGCATACGTCAAGGTTGCGGAGACGGTGCGCAGCTTCAAGGAGATCATCGAAGGCAAGCACGATGCGATCCCCGAGCAGGCGTTCTACCTGAAGGGCAGCATCGAGGACGTACTGGCGGCTGCGGAGAAGATGAAGCAGACGGCTTAGTACAGTTGCAGGTTGTCAGTTGCAGGTTGTCAGTTGAAGGACGAGATGGCTGAGGCGGTTGCAAATTCGGGGTTGTTGGCGGTACGGCTGGTGAGCCCGGACCGGCTGCTGCTGGACGCCACGGCGGAGTCGGTGGAGCTGCCGTCGAGCTCCGGCTATCTGGAGGCGCTGTACGGCGCTGCGCCGCTGCTGGCGGAGCTAGGCGCGGGCGAGGTGCGGCTGCACGGCGGCACCTCGGGCGACCAGAAGTTCTTCGTCGCGTGGGGATTCGTCGAGGTGCTTCCCGAGCGGGTGACGATTCTGGCCGAGACGGCGGTGCTTCCCAGCGAGATCGACACAGCCGAAGCCCAACAGGAACTGGCGCTGGGCGAGAAGATGTGGCAGGAGGCAGGCGACGACGCCGCGAAGTACGACTACGCCAACGCCATGACACGCCAGGCAGAAGAAAAGCTGGCCTCGGCCAAGGGCGAGAGCGCGTAACTCGACGAGTTTGGGCGGGAGGGGTTCGCTGCGCGAATGCCCACCCATCGACCCCACCCAGGCGCAAACAACGCGCATAAATGGGGCACGCGGAGAGGCTGATGTCAGCGATCCCAGGTCTCAAAATCGAGACCTGGCGCACCCGGCCTTGGATCTGTCTAAAAAAACGCTTTGCTTAAACCTTTACATAGTAGAAAGAAGGATATAGACTTCGTGGCACATCGAATTATCCAAATCATCTCAGATGAATCGTATGGTAGGCACCGTTGAGCCTCTTCACGAATATTGCTATCTCGTTTTACAAGGTCAGGTGAAAAGTGGATTGGTGGATATGGGTAATACTCGGCTTTGTCTTGCTTGTTATTGAGTTGTCGGGAGCAGGCGGCTTTTACTTTGTATTCTTCGGAGGCACCGCTATTATTATCGGTGCTATAGCTGGACTTGGTTTAGGCGGTCCGGCGTGGTTGCAGTGGCTGCTATTTTCAAGCATATCGCTCACTTCCGCCATCCTATTCCGTCCCAAATTAGTCCAAAGATTCAGGCCACATTCTAGCTTGCCGGATATTGACGACCTCAGTGGTCAGATTGCGATAGCGGCTGAAAATATTTCTCTAGATACCAAGGGACAGGTACAAATGAGAGGCACCACTTGGAGCGCTCGCAACCTTGGCCCCAGCGATTTGGTAATGGGTCAGCGATGTCGGGTTGTGCGCAGTATCGGTATTGCTCTGGAGGTTTGCCCGCTCTCTGTAAACTCTAACGCAGATGCAGTTGAACCGAATTCAGCTACTTCTTAGGAGGAGTATGCCCATTCTTTTAGTCATCGCTCTAATCTCTGCCGTCTTCGTACTTATCCTGCTTTCCAAGACGGCTGTAGTTGTTCCACAACAAAGTGCGTATGTTGTTGAACGTTTGGGCAAATACCACTCCACGCTGGGCGCGGGTTTCTGCATTTTGTTGCCTTTTATGGATGTTATTCGTTACCGGCAAACACTTAAAGAACGAGCTATGGAAATTCCGGAACAGATCTGCATCACTCGCGATAATGTACAAGTTAAGGTCGATGGCATCCTGTATTTCAAGATTTTCGATCCCAAGAATGCATCGTATGGAATTGCCAGTTTCGAATTTGCTATAACGCAGCTTGCCCAGACGACGCTACGAAGTGAAATCGGAAAGATTGAACTGGATCGAACGTTCGAGGAGAGAACGCATATTAACATCGCAGTTGTAACGGAACTGGACAAGGCGTCGGAAGCATGGGGCGTGAAGGTATTGCGGTACGAGATTAAAAACATCATGCCGCCTCAGGATGTGTTGGCGGCAATGGAAAAGCAGATGCGAGCGGAACGCGAGAAACGTGCTGTAATACTCCAGTCCGAAGGCGTACGTGATTCTGTTATCAACGCTGCCGAAGGCGATAAGCAGAAAGTCATCAAGGCATCTGAAGGATATAAACAACAGCAGATTAACCAAGCTGAAGGTCAAGCCGCCGCAATTCTTGCAGTCGCCCAAGCAACTGCTGAGGGGATCCAGCTAGTTGCAAACTCTATTAAAAGCCCTGGTGGGTTTGAGGCTGTGCAGCTTCGAGTTGCCGAACAGTACATCCCCGAGTTTGGAAAGCTTGCAAAAGCGGGCAATACCCTCGTTTTACCTTTGAATATCAGCGACGTGGGTTCCATGGTTGCAGCAATGACTAATGTCGTGCGCAAAATGTCTCCAGTAGCCCATGGGGATGGACAATAAATTAATGCGGGATTGACACCTTGAAGCTTCCACTGTCCAGGTGGGTGCCTGTAGAAGTCAAGACGTTGTACCGGCCTGGGAGCGGCTGATGGGCGGCATGTAGCTGAGGCTACCATGGGGCCGGTGGTGGTTGTAGTCGTCGGTCCATGGTCAGAGGCTGGCATCGCGTTGCTCGGAGCCGGTCCAGTGCTTTGCGTAGGCCCATTCGCGCGGCGCGCTCTCCATGATGGAGGGCCAGCCGGTTGCAAACCAGTTGCTTCTCCCTATTTCTGCACTTACGCGCCCGCCGCGCCCGCCGCTGCCGCGTCCGCGTCCGCTGCCGTGCCCGCCGGCTTATGCAGCAGCTCGATTACGGTCTGGTACAGCTTGTTGCGCATCTCGAAGCGGTCTTTGGCGCGCGTCACATAGCGTACCAGGATGTCGATGCCAGAAGCTGCCGGGCGCAGGTTCACCAACGGCGCGGCTGACATCTGTCCCAGCACATGCTGCCTGGAGACGCCCTGCCACTCCTTCTCCGCCAGCGTCGCGTCCTTCTCCGTCTGCTGCACCACTGCCTTGTGGATCGCCTCGATGGTCTGGTACGAACCCTCGCCCGGCGGCACATTCACGCTGATCTCGTCCCACATCCACTGGCCGGTGGTGGAGAAGTTGAAGAACTGGCCGGTCACCGCAAAGCTGTTGAGGAACCTGGCCCGCCGCCCGGTCGGATGTCCCTTGTCCGTTCCGTTGCCCGTCTCCAGCAGCGTGGTGCGGAAGAGCCCGACATCGACGACCTCGCCTGCCACGCCGTTGATCTCCACCCAGTCGCCCTCGCGGACCCCATTGCGGCCCATCAGCACAAACCAGCCGAAGAACGCCAGGATGAAGTTTTGAAAGACCACCGTCAGTCCCGCCACACACAGTCCCAGGATGGTCGGCATCTGGCTGGGCGCGCCGAAGACGAACAGCAGCACCAGCACCAGCGTCACCCCCTCGATAGCCAGGCTGGCAACCGTGCGCAATGTATGTATGCTTCGCGCGTCCACAACGGCGCGGTCCACGGCGCGGTCCAGCAAGGCCTGCACCAGCCACCACACCAGCACCGCACCCAGCAGCAGCGCCGCAATTCCCGCCATCGACTGCAGGACCAGGTGCAGCACAATCCGGTGCTGCGAGTCGACCTGCGCAATCCACTTCGCATACACCGCGGAGAGCTGCTTGTCCGTGTCCAGCCTGTCTTCCAGAATCGAGTGGATCTGTGCCAGTTCATGCACGTGCGCCATTCTCGCCAGCTTGCCCTTCGCGTCGGAGCCGCCCACCGCTGCATTCGACTGCGCAGCGCCGTTGGCCGCCGCGCCCGCATTCTCATCCCTGATCGTCGTCGCCGCCGCTGTCGACTGCTCATGCAGCGCCGCGTACTGCGCTGTCAACGACGCGGCGTCCGCCTGCGTCTGCGCCTGCGCCTGCTCGATCGAATCCTGCCGGCTTCGTTGATCGAACCACCCGCCAATCCGCCCGGCCAGCGTTCCATACCGCTTCACCGAGATCGCCGCTGGCTCGCCCGCGTTGTTGGCCTGTGAGTCGTACTTCTGCATGGACGTCTCGCGTGCCGTCAACTCCTGCTGAATCTGGGCACGCTTGTCGCCGCTCGCCCGCGCCAGGTCTTCGCTGGCGTCATTCATCTCATCGGTGTCGAGCTGTAGGCGCGCCTTCGCCACATCCAGCTCGTCGCCCAGCGCAGCCGCAGCCGCGCCTCCCCGCTTGGCCGCCGCCTCCACCTGCGCGTTCAGGCCATCCACCGCCGCCTGGTCATCCTTCACCTGCCCGGCCAGCGCGTTCATCTTCTGCTGAATCTCCAGCGCCGGCCCGGTGAGCACCGTTGTCTCCATCTCCGCCTGACGCAACGCCATTGCAAACGCCTGGTCCACCTCGTGGTCCGCCAGGCGCTCCGCCTGCCGCGCAAACTGCTTCTCCTCCGCCGACACCGCCAGACCGGACAACGCCGACGCCGTCTGCCACGGCTGCTGGTCCACCAGTCCCGGCTGGACTCTCTGACGCGGCCGGCCCGACATCGCTCCCTGCGTCAGATAGCTCGCCGTCAGGCAAACCACCAGAACAACCGCGAATGCACCCACCAACACCAGCCGAGCCTTGCTCTTCTTCGCACGGGTGATTTCTAAAAGGACCTTCTCCACATCGCTCATCCTTCCAACCTACCTCTTTCCCGCTTGTCCGACAAAGGCGGTATCTATTGGTTGCGGCTGAGGAAGCGCATGAGGCCGGAGGCGGGGGTTTCGGGGGCGAGGAAGAGGGTGCGGTCGCCGGCGACTTCGCCGGCAACGAGGCGTCCGCTGCGGACGGCCCCTTCCATGGTGGAGGGCCAGTCGGTTGCGGTCCAGTCTCCGGCGACGTAGAGGCGCGGGTAGGGGGTGGTCTGCGGCGGGCGGAAGGCGTCGAGGCCCGGCGTGACGGAGAAGGTTGCGCGGGCTTCCTTGAGCACGGCGGACTTCAGCAGGCGGGCCTGGCGCACGGCGGGGAAGAAGAGTACAAGTTCGCGCAGGGCCAAGGCGAGGAGATGCTCGCGCGTCATGGCGATCTCCGGCCACGATGCGCTGATGACAAGCTCCAGGTAGCTGCCGCGCTCGGGCTCCCATCCGCGGATTCTGGACTTGGCGAAGAGCCACTGGATGCGCGTGTCGAGCAGCACGGCGTGGTCGATGTCGGCGACCTCGCGGTCGTACCAGAGATGGATGGTGGTGATGGGCGCGGAGACAAAGCGGTCAAACTGGAAGGGCTTCGACGCGCCGGGAGTGGCGCCTGCCCCGGCCAGCGTGTTGCTCAGACGCTCGGTCTGGCGGAGGTCGGTGGCCAGCACGACTGCGCCGGTCTCCAACTCGGTTTCGCCGGTGCGGACCTTCCATCGGCCCTCGGGTGTGCGCGCGATTGCGTCGACGCCGGAGTTCAGGCGCAGATCGACGCCGAGGCGGCGCGCCAGCTTTACGACTGGCTCGAAGAATTCGGTGAGCGGCTTGGTGGGGATGCCAAGACGCCCAGCCTGCGGCGAGCGCAGAAAGGACTCGTGAAAGATCTTGCCCGCGTACTTCACGGAACAATTTTCCGCGGTATCGTTCAACGCGCCGGAGACGATGGGTTCCCAGAAGTGGCGGATGGCGCGGCTGGTCTGATTGGTGCGCTTGAGCCATGAGGCAAAGCTCTCCGCGTCGCTTGCGGGATAGCCGCGCAGAAATCGCGCCAGGCCGGATGCGATGGCGGCCTTGTCTCGCAGGTCCAACATGGGCGCGCGCAGGAAGCTGATGGCCTGGTGCGCGGGCGCAAGCAGGCGGCCGGGTTTGATCCAACTGCGGCGCGGGTTGCCCGAGGCCGATGGTTCGAGAAAGCAAAGCTCGTCGTACCAGCGGATGGACCACTGCGCGGCGGCCTGCTCCATCAGATTCGTGAAGTTGGTGCAGCAGCCGAGGACGACATGCTGCGAGTCGATGGTCTCGCCCAGCGCGGGATGCGGGTAGGAGTAGGCGCGTCCGCCGACAAAGGAGCGCTTCTCCAGCAGCGTCACCGAGGCACCGTCGCCAGCCAGCGCAACGGAGGCGGCGAGCCCGGCCACGCCCGCGCCGATTACGGTCACGTCGGTGGGGCGCGCGTCGGCGGCGCGGCGGCGAAGATCGGAGGCGCGCTTCACTCTGTCACGCGGTTCCATGCGGCCATTGTAGCTCCACGGAGAAGGACGGCAAGCTTCTCGGCGGTGGAGAGGGCGATGCGCTCGCCGAAGACATTCATCTTGCGATGCGCGATGCGGGCGAGCAGGCGGTGATAGATGGTGACCAGAACCCACAATGCGGCTCGGCTGTCGCGGTCGATCAGCGGAGTGAGCTTGCCGGCGGCGAGATAGTACTTCTCGGCGCGGATGGCAAGCGTCGCCAACATGGAGCGCTCGCGCTCCGTCATGGAGCGGCCGGCGGCGAGGCTACGCAGCTCGTCGAGCGACTCGCCGAACTCGTCGAGCAGATCGAGTGGGAGATAGACGCGGCCCCGATCCACGTCCTCCTTCACGTCGCGCAGAATGTTGGTCAGCTGAAGGGCGACGCCCGTCTCTTCGGCGAATATTTCCGCGCGCGCGTCGCTGTATCCGAAGATCCGGATGCAGACCAGGCCGACAACCGATGCGACCAGATAGCAGTAGCGGTAGAGGTCGTCGAAGGTGGCGTAGGTCTGAATCGGTTCGAGGGCAGAGGTTCGAGGTTCAAGGTCCATCGTGGTTCCGGCGACTAACTCTTCCAGCAGCTCGTCTGGAATTCCGAAGGCTCGTTGCGTGTGGCTGAGCGCGAGGAAGACGGGGTCTTCATTTGTGTTGGGCGAGGATTGATTCAAGGCGGAGATTCTCGACGCGCGCCATGCTTCGAGCCACGACTTCATCTCTTCGCGGCGGGCTTCGATGGGCTTCGATTCGTCGTCACTGATGTCGTCGGCGCGGCGCATGAAGGCGTAGACGGCGCACATTGCGTCGCTTTTGGGCCGCGGCAGGACGCGAAAGGCCCAGTAGAAGTTCTTCGCCTCGCGGCGGGCGATGGCACGGCAGAAGGCGTAGGCCGCGGCCGTCCGCGCATCCACGTTGCTGCCGTCCGCTGCCATCACGCTGCCAACCTCGCGCAGATCGCCCGCATCGCTCATGTTGCCCGGACCCCATCCGTGCGGCGCGTTCGCAGTTTGTCCAGCAACGCGCCGAAGAGCAGCATTAATTTCTTGCGCCGCGTCACCACGGGCCGTCCGCGCAGCACGTCGTAGTGCTGCGCGGCAATGCCGTCGAGGACCGCCTCGCCGCCCTTGCGGAAGAGGTCGAGGGTGACGCGCAGCTCGTCGTCCACGGTGATGCTGAGCGCGGCGCCCTGGTGCAGCATCGCGCGGGTGCGGTCAACCAGCGCGCGCATCATGGCGGCGAACTCCGGGGTGAAGACGCGGCCTTCGATCTGGCCCTCGGCCACGCCGAAGCGCAGCATGTATTCGGTGGGAATATACCTGCGCCCAATCTCTGAGTCGCGCACCGCATCCTGCCAGAAGTTGGCCAGTTGCAGCGCGGTGCAGATTTTGTCGGAGAGCAGCGCGCGCGGCCCGTCGCGGTAGCCGCAGACCATCAGCACCAGGCGGCCGACGGGGTTGGCCGAGTAGCGCGAGTAGTCCACGGCCTCGTCCCACGTGTCGTAGCGGGTCTTGATCTGGTCCTGCTTAAATGCGCGCAGCAGATCGTGAAAGAGGGTGCGCGGCAGATCGCAGGCGACGATGGTCTCGCGCAATGCGACGAAGACGGGATGGCGCGACTGAGCAGGCGCGTCGTAGCACTGGTCGAGCATTGCGCCCCATGTGTTGAGCAGGCGAAGGGCGGTTGCGGTGTCGCCGACCTCATCGCCGAGGTCGTCCGAGACGCGGCAGAAGGCGTAGAGGCCCTCGAAGTGCGGACGCATGAGACGAGGCAGGAAGAAGGTGGCGACGTGGAAGTTCTCGTAGTGCGAGGTGGCAAGCTGGTGGCACCAGGCGCGCGCCTGGTCCAGCGTGGGCCGGTCCTGCGGCGTCCAGTAGCCGGCTGGCGCGCCTTCGAGCGAGTCGCAGGCGTGGGCGTCGCCGGTCGCCTCCATCCACTCGCTCATTGCCCGGTCCCGCCGCCATTGGGAAGGATGGCGGTCTTGATGTCGTGCAGGTTGTCGCTGCTGCGCGTCATCATGCGCTTGAAGACGGCGGGCACATCATTCAGAGTTGCCGTGCGCGTGATGAACTCGGCGGATTTGAACTGCCCGCTGGCGATCAGCCCAAAGGCCGTGCGCGCGGTCTCCGGCGTCAGGTGGAAGGTCGCCTTCAGCGTGATGTCGCCGTAGTGCAGGCGGTTGGTGTCGAGGCCGACGACGGTGCCGCTGGGCGGGCCGCCGAAGAAGTTGACCAGTCCACCCTTGCGCACCATGCCGACGGCCTGCTCCCATGTGGCGGGCCGGGCCACGGCCTCGATGACGACGTCCGCGCCACGCGCGTTGCCGGTGAGCGCGCGCACCGCGGCCACGGTGTCTACGCCTGCTGTGATCTGCACCACATCGGTTGCGCCGAAGTGTTGCGCGGCGGCGATCTGGTCCTCGCGCTTGACCACCGCGATGACGCGCACGCCGCTCAGTTGGGCCGCGTGGATAAACATCAACCCGATGGGTCCGGCCCCGATGACGACCATGGTGTCGCCGGCGCGCGCGCCCGAAGCCTCCAGGCCGAGGATGACGCAGGCCAGCGGCTCGGTGAGCGCGGCGTGTTGCAACGGCACATTGTCCGGCACAAGCAGCGTGTTCTTCTCCACGATGCGCGCCGGGATGCGCATGTACTCGGCGTAGGCGCCGTTGTTGAAGAGCAGATTCTCGCAGAGGTTCTGCTGAGCGTGACGGCAGAAGAAACAGTTGTCGCAGGGGGCGGAGTTGAGCGGCAGCACGCGGTCGCCCACGCGGAACTTCGTCACTCCTTCGCCCACCTCGGCCACAACTCCGGCCAGCTCGTGGCCGAAGACCACCGGCGGCTTCAGCATCATGGCGTGGTAGCCGCGGCGGTAGACCTTGAGATCGGTGCCGCAGGTGAGAGCCGCACCCACGCGCAGGAGGAGTTCGCCCGCGCCGATTCCCGGTATGGGAATCCGCTCCATGCGCAGGTCCTCGCTGCCATACAACACCGCAGCCAACATCGTCCGCGCCGTGCCCTCAGCAATCATCCCTCCATCTTCTCACCTTCAACCGCTTTGTAGCCATGCAGACGAGTGGGGAGCAACGGTGTGGTCTCCGGCTTGAGCGACTCACGGGAGAAGCAATCGCTTAGCGGGGTGACTCGTGCATCTGATAGTCTGAGCCACAGAAGATATGCCCATCCTGTCGCCAGAGGTTTTCATCAAGAAGCAGGTCGCCGCCGTGCAGGAGTACTCGATCCTGTCGGGCAGGGCGATTGCCGACATCTTCTCGCGCCCGCTCTACTGGGGCGACATCTTCACCCAGATGGACTCGATCGGCGCCGGCTCGATGCCGATCATCATCATGAGCGGGTTCTTCACCGGATGCGTTCTGGCGCTGCAATCGGTGACCGCGCTGAAGGAGTTTGGCGCGGTCAGCATGACCGGATCGCTGGTCGCGCTCTCCATGGTGAAGGAGCTTGGGCCGGTGCTGACCGGGCTGATGGTCAGCGGGCGCAACGCGGCGGGCATGGCGTCGGAGCTGGGCTCGATGAAGGTGACCGAGCAGATCGACGCCATGCGCGCGCTGGGGACCGATCCCATCCGCAAGCTGGTGACGCCGCGCCTGATCGCCACCGTCTTCATGCTCTTCTTCCTGACCATCATCGCCGATTTCTCTGGAATTGTGGGCGGAACGCTGGTGGCGGTCAACATGCTGGGGCTGAACGCCAGCTCCTATCTGCACAGCTCCTACAGCAGCCTGGTGCATGGCGACATCGTGCAGGGACTGACCAAGCCAATCTTCTCCGGGTTCATCATCGCCACCGTGGGCTGCTTCTTCGGCATGAGGACCACGGGCGGGACGCAGGGCGTGGGACGCGCGACGACCCAGGCGGTGGTCGTCTCGTCGGTGTTCATCATCATCGTCGACTTCATCGTTACCCGCCTGATGATCGGCATCTTCGGCAGTTGAGAGCGCCCATGCCTGAAGACCACGCCAACCCGGGCAGTAGTTCCAGCACGGCAACCGCCGGCGCGGCCGGCGACGGGAGTGCCGTGGTGCAGTTCGAGGATGTGTCGATTGCCTTCGACGGCAAGCCGGTGTTGCAGGAGGTCTCTTTCTCGGTGGAGCGCGGACAGACGCTGGTGCTGCTTGGCCCGGCGGGATGCGGCAAGTCGGTGCTGCTGAAGCTGGCGAATGGCCTGCTCAAGCCTGATTCGGGCACGATTCGCGTCTTCGGCGAGGAGATCGACAAACTGCGGCGGCGAGAGGTCTACGCGTTGCGCGCGCGCATCGGCATGGTCTTTCAGGAGTCGGCGCTGTTCGACTCGCTCAACGTCGAGGACAACGTGGCGTACCGGCTGCACGAGGAGCGCGTACCGGAGGCCGAGGCGCACACGCGCGTGGTGGAGGCGCTGAAGTTCGTCGAGCTGGAGGCGGCGATTGACAAGTTTCCGTCTGAGCTTTCGGGCGGGATGCGGCGGCGCGTCTCGATTGCTCGCGCGATCATCAGCCATCCCGATTTGATCCTCTACGACTCGCCCACCGGCGGGCTCGACCCCATCACATCGACCACCATTATCGAGCTGGTGATGAAGCAGCGCGACGTCTGGCATACCACCTCGCTGGTGGTGACGCACCGCCTGCAGGACGCGTTCATCCTTGCCACCCACCGCTTCGATCCAGCGACTGGCGGCATGAAGCTCCTGCCCAAGGACGGTGCGGACGGGGGCATCGATGAAGGCACGAAGTTTCTTCTGCTCAACGAGGGGAAGATTGTCTTCCACGGAACGACCGAGGAGCTGGTGCGCTCCGACGATCCGTGGGTCAAGCGCTATCTGGAATAGCAGCGAAGCGAGAACAGGCAAAAGAAAATACAGAGATTCTGGCTGCGCCAGAATGACGGTTTATTGGAGGTTCACGGTTTATTTGAGGATGATGGTTTATGAGCGCTTGCCCTTCTCCCAGTCTTCGAACGAGATGCGGGGGACGGTGACGAAGGCGTCGCGCGTCTTGACATAGCTGCCGAGGCCGTTCATGCGGCCCATGGCGTGCAGCTCTTCGGACCTGATGTAGGGGCCGGCGCCGTTCTGCTCCGGCACGATGAATTGGTCTTCGACGAACATGGCGACGACGCGACCCAGAACGATGCGCGAGCGGCCGATCTCCATGGTGGTGAACTCCTTACACTCGAGCGCGGCGTGGGCCTCGGCGATGCGCGGGACTTTGACGACCGACGAGGGCGCGGTGGTCAGGCCCGCCATCTCCAGCTCGCTGACCTCGGCGGGGAAGTCGGTGGCGCAGATGTTCATCTTCTCGATCAGGTCTTCCGTCACCACGTTGATGACAAACTCTCCGGTGCGGCGGATGTTGCGCGCCGTGTCCTTGGGGAGGAAGCCGCGGCCGGGGCGGTTCATCACGCCCATGCCGACGATCGGCGGATCGGTGCATAGGTAATTGTAGGCGCTGAATGGCGCGGCGTTCAGGCGGCCATTTTCATCCATGCTGGTGACCCAGGCGATGGGCCGCGGGGCCACCAGGCCGATCAGCAGGTTGTAGATCTGGCGCGCGGGAGTTTTTTCCATCTCGAATTTCATCGCATTGTCCTCATCGATCCAGCCTACCGCACCGCGCGCGAACGCACAGACTCTATCCCCAGTTGCAAGTCAGGTGCAGGCCCCTGCGCCGCCTGCTGCCAAAGGGTTTGTGCGCAGCTCTGTGCGATAGACTAATGAAGTGAGACCACTCTTTCCCCCCATTTTTATTTCAGCCACGTTTATGGCTCTGGCTCTTTCGTTTGCCACTTCGATGCAGGCACAGACACATCTCACGCAGACGGCTGCGGTGCAACCCACTCTGTCCATCGTCGCGCAGACGGTGGAGTCGGCGGCGCTCGCGCTGCCGGAGGCACCGGAGCCACAGAACAGCGTTCCGGCTGCATCCACGTCTTCTTCGTCGCCGCAGAGCGTGCCTGCTTCGGCCGCGACTCCTCCGTCGGCAACTGCACCGGCTTCTGCGCCTGCACCAAACTCCACGCCTCCGGCTGCTACGCCAGGCCCAACGGATGCGAAGCAGCAACAGCACGACGAGTCCGAGCGCGAGTTGAAGGCCGAGGAGCAGCAGCGTCTGCTGGGCGTGGTGCCCAACTTCAATGTGGTGATGAACGGGCAGGCCACCCCGCTCTCCGGCAAGCAGAAGTGGAATCTCGCGCTGCACAGCACCATCGATCCTTTCTACTTCGGCTGGGCGTTTGTGGTCGGCGGAGGATACAGCGAACTGGTCGACAGCAACAGCGGCTACGGCTGGGGGCCTACCGGATACTTCAAGCGCGTCGGCGCCAGCTATGCCGATAATGTCAACGGCGCGCTGATCGGCAACGCCCTTCTGCCCCAGTTGCTGCATCAGGATCCGCGCTACTTCCGCAAGGGGACCGGCTCCATCAAGAGCCGCATCTGGGTTGCCGCGCTATCCACGGTTGAATGTCACGGCGACAACGGGAAGAACCAGTTCAATACATCGAACGTGTTGGGCAACTACATATCGGGCGCAATCTCCAATGCATACTACCCAGCCAACCAGCGGGGCATCGGGTTGACGCTGGAGAACGGCAGCGAGGTGACGCTGTTCGGCGCGCTGGGCGGGCAGATGTACGAGTTCGCGCCCGACATCATTCGGATTCTCTTCCACAGACATGCGAAGAACGATCCTACGGCCACTCCGGTCGCAGCTCCTGTACCTACGCCTGCGGCAACCGCATCGCACTGATCGTTCCGCAAACTTATTTATTGCTTGCTGCCTCTGCCACGCCGATGACGGCCATCATTCGGCCGGTGAAGCCGCTTTCGGCGCGGTGGGAGAAGTACTTTCTTCCGGCGGCGGTCCCCAGGCCGGCGCAGGCGGTGCATTCGCCGACGACGGTGATGCGGCTGGCGGGGACGCCTGCGTCGAGCAACTGGCGGCGGTTCGCCTGCCACAGGTCGAGATGGATCTGTGGGCCGATGTTGCTGTGGCCCGGCGCGCGCGCGGTGAGGAAGAGGAGCGGGTACTTGTCGCGCACGGGGTCGGAGTCGAAGACCTCGCTGAAGAGATCGGGCGCGTAGGCAAATTGAGACTCGAACTGGAAGCGCACCTCTTCGCCGACCGCGTAGCAGCAGGGGCCGATGGAGGGGCCGATGGCGGCCACCAGGTCCTCGGGGCGCGAGCCGTAGCGCAGGCGCATGGCGCCGATGCCGCGCTCGACGATGCGGGCCAGCGTGCCGCGCCAGCCCGCATGGAAGGCCGCCACAGCGCGCCGGCGCACGTCGGCCACCAGCACCGGGACGCAGTCGGCGGTCTGAATGCCGAGAAAGACGCCGGGTACGTCGGTCATCATCCCGTCTGCACGCAGTACGGCGCGCCCGTCGGCGGTCTGGAGGCGGGCGGGCTGGGCGAGGTCTTCGCGCTCTACGGTGCGCAACATTCCTGAGTGGAACTGGCGCAGGGTCACGAGAGAGGGATCAGGCAACAGGGAACAGGGATCAGATGGCCCGGAAATGGATGGGGTGCCAGAGTTTATTGGCTGGCTGAAGACCGCGGCCATAAATCGGCGACGGTTCTCGGCCACATTGGCCGGGTCGTCCTGCTGGGTCCAACCCAGGTTGAGCGAGCCAACGCCTGCACCCGAACCGTAGATGGAGGAGACACCCGTGGCGCGCGTGCTGAAACCGTGGCGCAGCCAGGCGTAGCGCAGCCAGCCCGGCGCGCGAACCGGTTCGACTCGCTTCGCCGCCTTGTCGCTCCGCGTTCCCTCGCCCCTGTGCGCCGCGGCAGGTCCAGACTGCGCATTTTGGCGGGCACGCGTAGTCTTCGCCAGCCGCTCCCCATTCTGCCAGGAGCCGGCGAGCGTCTTGCGCCGTCCGTGGCCCAGGCCAACGGAGGCCAGCAGATCGTCCACCTCGCCGGTCGCCTGTGCATCGTTCGGTCGCTTCATCCCTCACCCATTTTATGGTTTCACCCGTGCGCCGTGCCTTGGCAGGACAGGTAAGTTTCTCGTCCATCGAGATTTTTCCCCTGTTGGATGCAACTTTTAGCCGCACTTTCCGTCTCTTTTGGAGGTTAATGTTGAGCGTTCGCCAAACCGCTCGGTTTGGCGGCTAACCTCCGCAATCGCAGATATTTACTGGAAAAGTTGCATCCTGAGCGATTGCTGTGTAAGATACGCGATTGCGCCTATGAGTTTGAACGTACCCAGTCACGCTTCCCAGTTTCTCCGCTCCCGCATTGCCAAAGTGTGCGTGGCCATCGCAGGCGCCACTCCCGCTGAGATGATCGAAAAGGCGACCTCCGCGGTCAAAGAGACGCCGTTCCTCGAGTTTCGCCTGGATTATCTTGAGAAACCGCTGCTTGCGCTGCCGCGGTTCAAGCAGTTCTTCGCCGAAAATACGGCGGCCACCGTGATCGCAACCTGTCGACGCACCGTGAATGGCGGCAAGTTCGCCGGATCACTGGCCGCCGAACTGGAGATTTTGACCAAATGCGCGGCTGCGGGGTTCCATCTGGTGGACCTTGAACTGGAATCCGCCGAGGCAATGAAGAAGGCCGACCTGCAGAAGCTGCGCGAGACCGGGATCGGCCTGCTCATCAGCTATCACGACTTCATGGGAACGCACGATCTGGACGGGATATTCAACCGCAGCGAGGCCTTCAGCCCCGACTTCATCAAAGTCGTTCCCACCGCCAAGGCGCTCTACGACAACGTCACGCTGATCCGCTTTCTGGAGCGCATGAACGACAACTCGAACCTCATCGGCATCTGCATGGGCGACGCTGGAATCATCTCGCGCGTGCTGGGCGTGCGCGCCGGATCGGCCTTCACCTTCGCCGCCGCCACCGTGGGCGAGGAGACCGGGCCGGGGCAGATCGCCTCGCGGACGCTGATCGAGACCTACCGCATCGACCAGGTTGACGCGGCCACCAAGATCTACGGCGTGGCGGGAAACCCGATCCGCAGCTCGCTCTCGCCCATCATGATGAATACGGCCTTCCGCCGCGAGACGGTCAACGCCGTCTATCTGGCACTGCAGACCGCCCGGCTCTCCGACCTGCTGAAGCTGGTGTACGACATCCCCATCCAGGGCGTCAGCGTCACCATGCCGCTGAAGCAGGAGATCATGGCGCATCTGGAGCGCACCGACCCGCTCTCGGCCAGGATCGGCGCATGCAACACGGTGCTGCGCGCGCAGGACGGCAAGCTCTACGGCTTCAACACCGACGTGGCGGGCATTACCGGCCCGCTGGAGAAGCGGATGCCGCTGGCCGGCGCCAAGGTCCTGGTGCTGGGCGCGGGAGGCGCGGCGCGCGCCGCCGTCTTCGGCCTGCGCGAGAAGGGCGCAAACGTCTTCATCCTCAACCGCACAGCCGAGACCGCGCAGAAGCTGGCGCGCCAGTCCGGCTCCAAGACCATCCGCAAGGAGGCCCTGGCCAAGACGTCCTTCGACGCCATCATCAATGCCACGCCGGTCGGCATGGCGGGCAACAAGACCGCGCCCCTGCTGGAGGCCAGGGACCTCAATACCAGGCTGGTCTTCGACCTGGTGTACAACCCGCTGGAGACGCCGCTGCTCCACCTCGCGCGCCAGTTGTCGATCCCCATCATCACGGGCGTGGAGATGTTCGTCCACCAGGGCGCGCGGCAGTTCGAGATATGGACCGGTAAGCCCGCACCCGAGGAAGAGATGTTCCGCGTGGTGCTTCACGCGCTGCGCCAGCAGGCGGAAGCCGCCGCCGAAGCCGTCGAGTCGAAGCCGGAGACAAAGCCAAAGCCGTCGGCCAAGACGGTTGCGAAACCGGCAGCCAAGCAGAAGCCGGAGGCGAAGCCAAAGGCAGACGCCAAGCCGGAAGCAAGGGCCGCCGCCAAGCCGAAATCGGAGACAAAGCCAAAGCCTGCCGCCAAGTCACCGGCAAAGCAAGCCGCGAAGAAAGCTGCCAAGCCAAAGCCGCAGGCAAAGTCCCCCGCCAAAAAATCAGCCGCCAAGGCAAAAAAATAAGGCCCGCCCGCGCACCGGGCACACAGTACGGCGCAATCTCTGCTCATGCAATGAATTTGATAGTGCCCGGCAATTCACTTGAACCTGCCGCGGCGGGATTGCGTATTATGGAGCACGGCTCCTTCTTGCCGGTTAACGGTGGGCTGTGGGCCATGCAGTCCATCCGTTATTCGAGGAGATCGTTCGATGAAGAAATTGATGCTGAGCCTCGTTGCACTCGCTGCGTTGATCGCAACCCCCGCCCTGCGCGCGCAGGCCGCTGCTCCCTCTGCGCCGGGCGACCTCTCGGGCAACTGGCAGGGAACATTGAAGGTCGGTAAGGACCTGCGGATCATCTTCAATATCTACAAGGGAGACAAGGACGGCTGGAGCGCGAAGATGTACAGCATCGATCAGACTCCGCAGCCGATTCCGGTCACGTCGGTGACTCGGCAGGGTTCTGCTGTAAAGATTGCGGTCGACATGCTCGGCGGCAGTTTCGAGGGCAAGCTGGACGCCAGCGGCAAGAGCATCAGCGGGACATGGACCCAGGGCGGACAGCCGTTTCCGCTGACCCTGCTGCTCGCCACGCCAGAGACGGCGTGGGACATCCCCGAGCCACCCAAGCCGGATAAGCCGATGGCGGCGGATGCAGACCCGTCGTTCGAAGTCGCGACCATCAAGCCGAACCCCTCGGGAGGGTCGAGCTTGCAAGGCCTCGTGCTCCAGGGACGCAGCATGGTGGTCCGCAACGGATCGCTGAACGATCTGGTCACCTTTGCCTACAGCTTGCAGGTGAAGCAGGTTGTGAACGGGCCGGGATGGATGGACAGCGATCGATACGACATCGAAGCGAATCCGGACCAACCGGGCACGCCGAATACCGACCAGATGAGAATCATGGTTCGGAAGCTGCTGGCGGACCGCTTCGCGTTGAAGTTTCATCACGATAAGCGGGATCTTGCGGCGTATGTGCTGACCGTCGGGAAGACGGGACAAAAGCTGACGCCTACGCAAGTGAAAGGGACACTCCCCGGTTTCTACTACGCGCAAGGAACCGGCGGCCTGACGCTGCATCTGGTCAATGGGACGATGACGGACTTCACCGACTTTCTGCAAATGCTGGTTCTGGACAAGCCAGTGGTGAACCGGACAGACATACCGGGCAGATTCGACAACAACGTCACGTTCACTCCCGAAGATTGGCAGTTCAACGGACATCCGCCAAAAGTCAATGCGTCGGATGTATCGGAAGCGCCGAACCTCTTCGATGCGATTCAGCAGCAGCTTGGGCTGAAGCTGACGGCGCAGAAGACAGCGGTGGATGTGATCGCCATCGACCACGTCGAGAAGCCCTCGCCCAACTAACCCTCCGCCACGCTCCGCCGTCCGCCGCGCCAATGGCCGCTCCCTTGCCTCCGCCGAAGATGGCGCCCAGGATCGCTCCCACCGCCGCGCCGCCTCCACGGCTTCGCTCCAGGGCGGCATTTTCTCCCATCCACAGTCGGAATGACGCCCCAAGAGGTACTATACTTAGCATCCTAGGCAGGTGTGCAGACAATGCGCATTCTCCGTTTGCGCATTCACACCAGTGGCATAATGTGCATCGTATAACGGAGAAGGACAAACGACTTACCAGAAGGCTGGACAGGAGAAGACGATGGCAGACAACGAATGCGGATCATGTGGGATTGGATGGTTCCTAGCCGGGCTGGGAATCGGCGCGGTGATCGGGGTGCTGTATGCGCCGAAGGCCGGCAAAGAGACCCGCGAGGAACTGTTGAACGGCGCGCGCGAGGCCAGGGACAAGGCCGCGGAACTGGTCGAGCAGGGCAAGCAGAAGGCCTCTGAGCTGGTTGAGGAAGGCAAGCGCCAGGCCAAGGAGTCGATCGACAAGGGGCGCGAGTACTACGACAAGGGCCGCACCCAGTGGACCCAGTACGTGGAAAAGGGCAAGAGCCTGATCAACGAGCAGCAGGCCAAGGTCGAGGCCGCGGTCGACGCGGGCAAGGAAGCCTATATCAACACAACCACCGAGCCGCAGGCTTAGTTCCTTGGGTTGAGCTCCGGCGTCGCATTGTTGGGCGCCGGACAGGCTGCGGCCTAGCGTACGGAAGGGGACGAATGACGATGCTGGCGATGTGGTTCCAGGGAACGGATGCAGTCTCCGAGATAAATACCAATCTTCTGACGATCTTTATCGGGCTGGTTGCGCTGGCGATGCTGGTGCAGGTCACGGCGCTGATCGTCCTCGCGGCAAAGTCCGTCAAGGCGATCAAGGGCCTGGCGGAGACGGTCGACGAGCTGAAGCAGAAGGTGCTTCCGCTGATCGATTCGGCAACCCAGATCAGCCAGACCGCGGAGTATCTGCTCAGCGAGAATGCACCGAAGGTGCGTGCCATCGCAGACAATCTGCTGGAGACCAGCGATCTGGTGCGCGGCACCGCGCAGCACTTCGAAGAGACGCTGGCCGACGCCAACCTGCGCACCCAGCGCCAGGTGGCGCGGGTCGATGGAATGGTGACGGCTGCGCTGACGGCGACCGTCGAGGTGGTCGAGACCATCGGCAACGGCATCCGCAGACCCGCGCAGAAGATCGCCTCGCTGGCGGGCCAGGCAAAGCGGTTCGCCGAGGGCCTGCTGGCCGGGATCAAGTCCTACGCAAGCCGCTAGAACTGTGTGGCCGCTGCTACCATGAGAGTGTGCCTTCTTCCATCCTCGAACCGTCTAATGAACTTTTGAACGATGCCGCGCAGCCGCATTCCGCGCCGCCGCGGACAAATGGTTCCGCGCGGCCAACCATCGGATTCGTCTCGCTGGGCTGTCCGAAAAATCTAGTGGACTCCGAGGTGATGATGGGACTGCTGGACCGCGCCGGCGGCCAGTTGACCGCGCGGGCCGAGGACGCCGAAATTCTGGTCGTCAACACATGCAGCTTCATCGACTCGGCCAAGCAGGAGTCGGTGAACGCGATCCTGGAGATGGCGCAGCACAAGGTCACGAACGGCGGAAAAGCCCGGCGGCTCATCGTTGCGGGATGCCTGGTGGAGCGCTACCGCGACGAGATTCAGAGAAATATTCCCGAAGTCGATGCGGTGGTCGGCACGGGCGAGTTGGAGGCGATTCTGGAAGCCGCCGGGCTGAGTGCGCCGGCGACGCCGGCTGCGGCTCAGAGTTCGCCGTTCAATATTCTGGTCAGCCGCGCTGCAAGCGCCGTGCATCAGCACAGTCTTCCGATCAATTCGACAGAGGTTGCGCCGCAGCTTGCGCCGACCTCCCGTGCGGAAGGCGATCTGCGCGAGCGTCAGGGCCGCTTCTCGCGCGCGCAGTGGGAGGGCGCGACCGCCGCGCTGCCGGAGTATCTCTACAGCGACGAGACGCCGCGCATTCTGACTACGCCGAGGTCGTCGGCGTACATCAAGATCGCCGAGGGATGCGACCACCCGTGCAGCTTCTGCATCATCCCGCAACTGCGCGGCAAGTTTCGCTCGCGGCGGCTGGAGTCCATCGTCGCCGAGGCCCAGCGGCTGATCGCGCAGGGCGTTCGAGAGATCACGCTGATTGGGCAGGACACGACTTGTTATGGCGAAGATTTGGGACTGCGCGATGGGCTGGCGACGCTGCTCGATGCGCTGGCCGTGCTGCCGGGGTTGAAGTGGCTGCGGTTTTTGTACGCCTATCCCAACAAGGTGACGACGCGGCTGCTGGAGACGATTGCGCGGCACGAGACGATTGCGAAGTATCTCGATGTGCCGTTGCAGCACGCGTCACCCAGCGTGTTGAAGCGGATGAAGCGCGGCGGCACGGCGGAGGTCTTTCTGCGGCTCATCGAGAAGGCGCGCGCGATTGTGCCGGGGATTGTTCTGCGCAGCACCTTCATCGTCGGATTTCCCGGCGAGACGGACGCGGATTTCAAGGAGCTATGCGAGTTTGTTGCCGCGGCGAAGATCGACTGGCTGGGGGTGTTCGGCTACTCGGACGAGGAGGGCGCGGCGGCCTTCGCGCTGGACGCGGCGCTGAAGGTACCGAAGCGGACGATCGAGGCGCGCCGACGCAGGCTGATGAAGCTGCAACAGAAGATCAGCGCCAAGGCGAAGGCCACGTGGGTGGGCAGGGAAGTGGATGTGCTGGTGGAGGGCGAGAGCGACGAGACGGATCTGCTGTGGCAGGGCCGCACCGCGCTGCACGCGCCGGAGATCGACGGCAAAGTGCTGATCAACGACTTCGGCCCGCACGAGTCGCTCGTCCCCGGAACCTTCTATCGCGCGGAGATTACCGAGTCGCACGACTACGATGTGGTGGCGCGGATTATCGAGTAGACCGTCCCAAAGTGCTCAATTGGCCTCTGGTTTGGCGAGGAATTTCTCCGCAATATCCCAAAGCGGGGTACCATCAGAATTGACCCAATGCCAGCTTCCATTCACTCCGCCGGGATCTTTATGCTCCGGATGTAGGTCTTTGAATATGTTCCAGGCCAATGCTGAGACCGAGTATTCCAGCCCGTCCTTTTTCCATCGGACGGCATCTTTTTGTCCCAGCTTCCCAGTGATTGTGGCCTCAAACGTAGGATCGCCATCAACATAATGAACCCAAGAAGGCAACCCATTCTTGAGGTAAATAATATCTCCAGCATTGACTAGTTTGTTTTCGATCAAGACCCGCATTGTTCTGGGGCGGTTCTTGTGCACCGACTGTTCGATCTTTTCTTCTTTTACCTTGATGTCAATTAGGTACTGCTTCGCTTCTTCTAGAGGTATCACTATCTTCGGAACAATGATGATCTTTTCGCCCACTTTATACGGGGTGATCTTAACGCAACTGATGTCTATCTGAGAATCTCGAAGCCACAAAACCGTTGTTGTGATTTCTGGAGAGAAGCCCTCCGAACAAAGGATGATCCGTGGTTTAGACGAAATCTCCGTGAACTGTTCTGATTCGATGAATTCGGTGATTTGGCTTCTAGCATCGGTTTCACTAAGCTGCACACTATAGTATTTCTGCCGATACGCCGTGTAATAAGGAATCAGCTTATCGATAGTCATTGAAGAAACCATCGCCGCGTACCTGATTGCCTGAAGGTCAGCGTATCCGGCGGCAGAATCCCTCTTGAGCTCTACGACAACCAAATTGCCATTGCGGTCGAGCGCAAGCAAATCAAGACGGTCGCTGCTGTTCACAAACCTGTCGAATTCAATTGTAAGGACGAGGAGGTCTTCACCCAATATTTCAGGATTCTCCCTAACCCACTCCTCAATATGTTGGCGTTCCCAGATATTTAAGCCGACGAAGGTTCCAGATTGTATCTTTTCAGCTTTTTCGAGTGCGCCTGAGATTGAGAAGATCATTGAGAGCCCCTATCTGTTGTTGGTTAAGACCTATTTTTATTGTGCGACTGTTAGCGTCAACCCGTCGACGGCGCGGACGGTGAGGGGAGTGCCGGCGGGGACGGGTGGGGTGTTGGGCGGGAGGGTGGCCTTCCATATTTCGCCGCGGACTTCGACCTGGCCGATGGGAAGCTCACCGGCGGGCAGGATCGGTGTCATTGCGATGGCAACCTGGCCAACCATCGCCTGCGGCCCGGTGAGACGTTTGGCTTGACGCGCCTTCACGGCGATCCACGCGAGGCCGAAGGTGATGACGCCGAAGCCGACGCCCGCGCCAGCGGCCACGCCGAAGTGGACGCGCATCTCCGGCGTTGGCCCGTTGACCAGCGTGGCCAGCCCGAAGACAAGGCACAGAATGCCGACCGTGCCGAGCACTCCATGGCTGGCGAACTTCGCCTCCAGCACCATGAGCGCCAGCGCGGCGAAGAGCAACAGGATCGCGGTGTGCTGCACGGGCAGCAGGTTCAGGCCGAAGATTGCCAGAAGCATCATCAGCGTGCCCAGCGCGCCGGGGACGATGGTGCCGGGCACGTTGAATTCGAGGTAGATGAGCAGCCCGCCGCAGAGCAGAAGAAGCACGTCGAGGTCGGGGCTGGTGAGGCGCGTCAGCAGGCGCTCGCGCGTGGAGGGCGGAAGTTCGACGAGGACGGCGTGGGTGAAGTCGAGCTTCTCGCTCTCGCCGTGGAAGCGCTTGATGGTGCGTCCATTCAATGCCGCCAGCAGAGCGTTGTCGTCGGGCGCGACCACGTCGATCAGGTGCAGGTTGAGCGCCTCGGACTCGCTGAACGACTTCGAGTTGCGCACGGCGTCCTCGGCATCCTTGGCGTCTCGCCCGCGCACGGTGACGTAGGAGCGCAGAAAGGCCGCAGCGTCGTTCTCGATTTTCTCTTTCAGCACCGGGTCCATGGTGGTGCCTTCGAGGATGGGGTGGGCGGCTCCGGCGTTGGTCCCCGGCGCCATCGCGGCGATGTCTGCCGCTTCCAGCAGAAAGAAACCAGCGGAACCGGCGCGGCTGCCGGAGGGTTCGATGAAGATAATGACGGGAACCGGCGAGGCTTCGATGTCGGCGACCATCTCACGGGTGGAATCGAGCAGGCCGCCGGGCGTACCCATGGAGATGAGGACGGCTGCGGCGCGGCGGCTGGCCGCGTCGTCCAGGCCGCGCTTGAGGTACTCGGCGGTGATGGGCTGAATGGTGTCGTGGATGCTGAGCTTGACCACTAGAGGAGTCGAGGCTGCGGTCTGCGCCGGAGTGTTGACCGGAAGCAGCGCTGCGAGTGCGGCGAGAGCTGCGAGCGAGCGAAGGATTGGAAGACGAAGCAAAGGACTCACCTCGGTGGCTTAGGGCCACGCCTTAACCATACGGCAACAGGCGGACATTTCGTTCAGCATCTTTCCAACGCACGGTCCTATGGAATGTTCTGTCCGCGGGCCGCGAGCGCGGTCTTCATGCCCAGCGCGGCGGAGTTGTTCGGCTCCAGCCGCAGCGCGTTGGCCACGTTGTAGGCGGATTCGGAGAGCTGGTTGATCTGCAGGTCGATCCGCGCCAGCACCAGGTAGGCGGCGACGTTGGGCGCCAGTTGGAGCGAACTCTGCGCCTCCGCGCGCGCGTCGTCGGTCGATCCGCTGCGTTCGCGCACCTGGGCGATCCCGGCGCGCGCCGCGGCGCTCCTCGGGTTGGCTGCAAGCGCGGTGTGGAACTCCTGCTCCGCCTCTGGAAGCAGGCCCTGCGCCAGATATTCATCGCCCAGTTGCGTGTACTGCACCGCCTGCTGGACGGGCGGCAGCGAGGCCATCTGCAGGGCGCGCATCTGATCGAGCTGGAACGCCGCCTGACGGAACGATGCCTCCGACCAGGTGCGGCGGATGCGCGTGGTGGGATCGAATCCGCCCGCACTCATAATCGACTTCAGGTTGGCGGTTGAGTCGTGCGTTGCCTGCAACCGGGCGAGCATCTCGGTGGCCTCGGGGTCGTCGCCGTGCAAATTCAGCGCCTGTTCGACCTCATGCGTGGCTCCGGCAATGTCGCTGCGCCCGAGCAGCGCGACGGCCAGGTTGAAGTGATAGTCGGCGTCGTTGGGATCGGCCGCGATCACCTGTGTGAAGAGCGCTGTCGCGTCCTTACCCTGGCGGCTGGCGGCGACGCCCTCGTCGTTGACCACCTCGGGCAGCGGCAGGCTGGCGGCCACGAATGCGAAGGCGGCGGCGGCCTCGGCGTAGTGGGCGATGTTAAAGCGCGCCAGTCCGCGATAGAAGTTGGCCTCCAGCGCCATGCGGTCGCTGGGCGGCACCTTGGCCAGAGTGGCGGCGGCGGCCTCGTATTGGAGCGCCGCATACTGCTCCTTGCCCAGCGCCAGCAGCGCCGCGCTGTAGTTGGGCGTCTCGGCGACGGCGGCCTTAAGTCGATTCAGGCGCTCCTCCTGGGTGGGCGCGGAGGTGCCGCGGATGTAGTCCTCGAACGAGCTGAGGCGGACGCCGCCGGAGGCCGCCAGAAACGTCTGCTCGGCCACCGCGAAGTGCGGGTCCATGCGCCCGGCCACCTTCCACGCGATGGCGTTCTCCACGTCGAAGAGGCGCGAAAGTTCGCTGGAATCCACGAGCGGCGCGGACATGCGCAACTGGTTGACCTCCAGCACCTGCGCCTGCACCTCGATGCGGCTGTCCGAGGCCCCGGGGTTGATGACGTTGAAGCTGCCGATGACGACGAAGTCCGCGTCCAGCGTCTGCGCGATGCGGATGGTGGTGGCGCGGCTGGGGCGGAAGTCCGGCGGCAGGCCCAGGTGCTGCATCGCGTACTGGCGGTCGTCGCGGCTGATGGTCAAAAATCCCGCCGAGGTGAGCCGCTGGTCCAACGTGTAGGGAAACGAGTCGCCGATCCAGTTGAGATTGGCCTGGCCGGAGCGGTTCTCAAACGGCAGAACCAGAACCAGCCGCCCGCCGGGCTGGCGAATGTCCGCCGCCGAGCTGGCATCCTCACTCGCCTGACTTTGGGCGCGCGCGAGGCAGCACGAAGTCAGCGCGGCAAGCAGAATCGCAAAGGAACTGAGCCGACGAATAGTGCCAGATAAATTTCTCACCACGATGGCTCGATTATAGAAGGCGCGCGGGTGGATGCGCCGCGGCGAACGGCGTTCTTCCGATTTGGTTCAGTTTGATCCAGGCTTAGAGCATTTTCGGTAATGGTGCAGAGCATTGTGGAGCAAGCAAAAGCAGATTCCTTCCCCTTCGACTTCGCTCAGGGTACGGAATGACAAACAAAATTGGTCTATATCAATTCCGAAAATGCCGGTAATGATTACCGGCTGGTTGATTGTTCCTTTGTGCGGGGAAAGCGCAGGACGGCCACCCACTCGCCGCGGATGGAGGCCTGCCAGACCACATCGCCGTGCAGGATGGATGCGGCCTCGGCGGGCAGCAGGTCCTCGTGGAAGTCGAAGTAGCGCGCGTCTGCCGGTGCGTTGCGAAGGGCGAGGTTGACCTGGCCGAAGGGCGGCGCCCACTTGGTGGAGAAGAGCAGGGCAGTGTCGTAGCCGCCAGAACCGGTCGCGCCCTGCTCCATCCGCGCTGCTGCTTCGATCTGTTCGCGCGAGAAGTTCTGGATTGCGACCGCCTGGATGGGGACTTTGGTGTAGCCCAGTTCGGGCCGCTCCAGCTCGGAGTAGGCGGGCCACGCGGTCAGCACCGTTGCCTGCGGCCATTGCTCGGCGATCAGCGCGATCGCCCTCTGGTGCAGCACGATCATGTCGCGATAGGTGAGGTTGTCCTCGGGCGCGAAGGCGTAGGGCGGGTTGATCCAGATGCCGGCAAGAAACGCCGCCGTGCTGAGCGCGGCGATCCATCCCCAGTCGCGCAGGCGGAGCTGCCACTCGGCCACCGCGACCAGTAGGACGAGCGGAAACATGGGCAGCAAATAGCGGGTGAGCAGCGCTCCGCCGAGCACAGAGAAGGCGATCCAGTTGGCCAGCAGAATCACGGCAATGGCGTTGAGCACGGGCCGTGCCAGACGCGCGCGCGCAGCGATGGCCGGGAGCAGCAGAAACGCGGCCAAGGCACACAGCACTGGCACAAACATGTTCATGTGCATGGTCAGGTGCAGCAGCCGGTGGTACAGGCAGAGCGCGATGCGGTGCGCGTCCAGGTTGGCGGTGGCGTTGTAGCGCAGAAACTCCGGGTTGCCGAAGACGAATCCGGTGCGATGGAAGTGGTACGCGTACCAGGCCGCGAGGGGAAGAATGGGAGAGAGAAGCGCGGCCAGCCATCCCGCGCGCGCGCGCGATCTTCCGGCGACGCTGCGGTCGCGCAGGAGAAGAACTCCCTCCCAGATCGCCAGCGCCACCGGCGTGACGATTGCCGTCTCCTTCGACAGCGCGGCCAGCGAGAAGAGAGTGGCTGCGTAGATTTTTGTGCGAGTCGAAACGCACATCTCAGAATCGAGACGTGGGGAACCCGCGTCTGTGGCCACAAGCGGAGTTTCTGTGAAACTGGCGCGTTGCAGATAGAACGACAAACCCCATAGCGTGAACGCAGCGGCGAAGATGTCTGCGTGGGCCAGCGTGCTCTGCGCATACCATATTGGATAGACGGCAGTGAGCAGAGTGGTCGCAACCGCGGCGCGCGCGCCCAGCAGGTTGCGAGCCAGGCGAAAAACTGCGAGCAGAGCGGCGGCCGTGACCATGCAGATGAAGGTGCGCGTTCCGCTGGGGACAAAGCCCGAGAGATGCCACCAGCCCGCCAGCAGAACCGACGGCAGCGGCGGGTGCGCGTTGCTCACCGTGGTGACGGGAATCAGCGTTCCGGTGCGGAAGAAGTCCCACGCGGCAGGGATGTAGTAGCCGCCCTCGTCCCAGAAGTAGGGCAGGCGGAGCAGCGTCAGGTGCGAGAGATAGACGGCGGCAAAGAAGACCGGATAGAGCTGCCACAGAGGCGTCTGGGCGCGCGCGTGGCGCAGCAGGTTTCGGCTTGGCGAGCGGGCGGTCACAGGTTAGTGGACGGGACCGTTGGGCGGCACGAACCGCGGCTCCAGCGCCAGTTCGCCGAAGGTCTGCTCGTACTGGGCCAGATTGTGGCCGAGCACGTTCAGCAGCGCCTTGGCCTGCTGCGGGCTGAGGTAGATGCCCTGGAAGTTCTCGATCTTCACCTCGGCGGGCGAGTTCTGGTGCATGGTGCCGAAGACCAGGAAGAAGTCCCAGACGCTCATGCGCACCTGCACGCTGTTGGCGTAGCTGTTGCGGTAGTCCTCGGTCTTCGTGAGCGTGACGGATTGCGGTTCTGCGGGCTGCTTCAATTGGCTCATAGGGTTTTCGATGCGATGCTGCAACTGCGGCGATGGGCCGTGGTTGGTGGGTTGGTGCGAAAGGGGGGACTCGAACCCCCACGGATTGCTCCGCCAGATCCTAAGTCTGGTGCGTCTGCCAATTCCGCCACTCTCGCGTGGTGTCGAAGGAAGCAACTTCCTTCGTCGTTTGTGTCCGCTTTGGACAACTGAATTGTACCGTGTTCCCTCCGCCGGGCGATGGTTTGCGCGTCAACTCCCGGCATTGCGGCAAAAAGCGAAGAGCCAACCGGATTGGGTTGGCTCTGGGAAGTGCTTGTTGCAAAAAATTGGTGCGGAGGAGGGGACTTGAACCCCTATGCCTTGCGGCGCTAGCACCTCAAGCTAGTGCGTCTGCCAATTTCGCCACCTCCGCATGGAGCCTGCACACACACTTCTTCGGTGGCAGGAGCGACGTGCAATCCGAGGGTCAGTATAGCATCCCTAGAAGTGGCGGATAAGGTCGGCGAAGGCTGCAAGTTCGAGCAGGTGCTGACCGGTCGCGGGCCCGCGGACGGCCTCCTCTTCCAGCACCCAGGTGAAATCGTGCGGCAGGAAGACCGCGTGCAGGCCGGCGGCCAGCGCGGGGTTGATGTCGGACTTGGGGCTGTTGCCGATCATCCATGTGCGCGCGGGGTCGCAGGTGTATTGTGCGGCGAGGGCACGATAGGCGGCGGCGTTCTTCTCGGGAAGAACTTCGACGGCGAAGAAATGCGCGGCGAGGCCGGAGCGGGCGAGCTTGTCGCGCTGCTCTTCGGGATCGCCTTTGGTGACCAGCAGGCAGCGGTGGCGCGTGGCCAGTTCGGCCAGGGTTGCGGCCACGCCGGCGAGCGGTTCGATCTCATGCTCGGCGATGGACTCGACGAAGCGGAGAATGCGCGCGTGTTTCTCCGCGGTGATGGGGGCGTCCGTCAGTTGCTCGAAGCAGGCCACCAGCGAGCGGCGAAAGCTCTTGAGGCCGTAGCCGTGCGCCGCAATGGTTGCGTGCTCCACGCGGTTCAGGTGGGCGCGGACCTCCTCGGGAGTGTGGGTGCGATGGTCGAGGTAGGAGATGAACGCCGCAATCGCGCGCTCAAAGTAGATGTTGTTCTCCCACAGCGTGTCGTCGGCGTCGAAGAGCAGGGTCTGGCCGCGCGGCTGGCGCGTCTGGATGTGCTGCTGGCGTTCGGGAGCGGAATCGGCGGTCACAGGTGGATTATATGGCGGGTACCCATGACGTCCGAGTACTCACCTGCGCCACGCCGGCGCGATAGGCTTTGCACTCACTCTGAACTTGTACTGGCAGGCCGCGCTCCAACGCTGGATGGAAAGCCCGTCGGCACGGTCTTAATCCAGACGATCCCCGTCAATTGAGCTATGATGGCCTGCATGAGAACGATCTGGACGACAGTACTGTCGGTGGCCATGGCGCTATCTCTCCCCTTCTCGTCCTATGGTCAGACCGATGCGCGTGCCTTGCAGGATGCACTGCACGGCAAGCAACTGGGGTTGCGCAGCTACTCGGCCGATGCAGTGGCGCAGTACAAATGGTTCAACGGCGGGATTGCGCCTGGCCCCGTTGCATTGCATGGATTGGAAGCATTCCACGACAACTCGGTTAAACTCAAGGGTGGCAAGATCGTCTTACAGGGCAATCGCGTGACGTTGGTCCGCAACGGGACGAATATGGCTGCGGTGGGACTCTCGAAGATGAAGCTGGAGATCGAACTGCAAGGGGCAGACCCGGCGGTGGTGATTCCGCAGTTGCAGGCGTTGCTGTTTTTCCCGGATTTGGATACGGCAATCGCAGGCCTACCCAATCTGGTGGCACATATGCTGCCAGCTGCGGTTGACAAAACCCATCCAACGGAAAGCCCGACAAAACCGACATGCGATTGCTACCACATATTTAAGGACGGAAACTGGATCGATGTCGAGAAGTCCGTATCAAAATACACTAACCCAGTTGTCATCAAGATGGCCGAACCGAATTTTAGTCAGGAAGCAAGAGACAAGAAAATATCGGGATCGGTTTCATTGTACCTTCATGTTTAGGAGAACGGGCGAGTGGATGAGGTTTGGTTGTTGAGACCTCTCGGATTCGGCCTGGATGAAAATGCAGCGAACACAGTTAGGCAGTACGTCTTTAAGCCAGCGCAGTTGGATGGGAAACCCGTTGAAGCAGAACTGAATATGGAGGTGAATTTTCAGATTTTCTGATCTGCATTTGCATCCGATAATTCGGATAGTCACGCTGTTTCCGGGCCAATTTGTAGCGATTTTCCTTGCTTTTTGCCCATAAATGCCCTAGAATGAGACTAGAAAGTAATGTGTCAGATGCCGTGCGATGCTCGGCGTTCGGCTGGCAAGAGCCCTGACTGAACAAAGGACCCTAGAATAATGGCAAAGCGTCGTGGAAACCCAAACTGGGGCAAACCCGAGCCGATCGGCCCGGTTGTCCCCACCGTAACCTCCTTCGAACAGGTCGTCAAAGAGTTCAAACTGACCCCCGACCAGTACATCCGCTCCACCCGTCTGCGTGAGTGGGCGAGGCACAACAAAAACTCCAAGTACATCCCGGAGGCGCTGCTCGAAGCCTGGGGATTCGAGATCGAGTCGATGCTGTAAGATATGCTTGAAGCTGAACCTTTGAAGATTTTAAGTAAGCGCCGCCTTTCAACGGGCGGCGCTTTTGCTTGTGTTGCTGCCGGTAGTTACGGTGAAACTGCCCGGGCCTGTATAAAGGGTGTGAGATGCCAGACGGATTGAAGAAGAGCGCGTTCGCCAGTGTGGAAGAGGCCGTTGAAGAGATTCGCGCGGGGCGGATGGTTGTGGTCGTGGATGACGAGGACCGCGAGAACGAGGGCGACCTCACGCTGGCCGCCGAGTTCGTCACCCCCGAGGCCATCAACTTCATGGCGCGCTTCGGGCGCGGGCTCATCTGCCTCGCGCTGACCGAGGAGCGCGCCGATTACCTTCGCCTCGCCCCCATGACGTCGGAGAATACCTCGCGCTTCGGCACCGCCTTCACCGAGTCGATCGAGGCCCGCGAGGGAGTCACCACGGGAATCTCCGCCGCCGATCGCGCGCATACCATCCGCGTCGTCATCGACCCCAGCTCCACCGCCAACGACCTGGCGCGCCCGGGCCACGTCTTTCCCCTGCGCGCGCGCAAAGGCGGTGTGCTGGTGCGCGCCGGGCAGACCGAGGCCTCGGTCGATCTGGCGCGCATGGCCGGTCTGGTCTCGGCCGGCGTCATCTGCGAGATCATGAACGAGGACGGCACCATGGCCCGCGTTCCCGACCTGGTCAGTTTCTGTGCCGAGCATGGCCTCAAGATGCTCACCGTCGCTTCGCTCATCCGCTACCGCCTGCAGCACGAGCGTTACATCCAGCGCGTCGCCGAGTCCATTCTCCCCACTCGGTACGGCGACTTCCGCATGATTGCCTACGAGAGCGAGATGGAGGTCACGGAATCGCACGTCGCTCTGGTCTACGGAATCGGCGGCCAGATTGACAGCCAGAGCAGCAACTCGTTCGGAGCCGATCCGGTGCTGGTGCGCGTCCACACTCACTGCCTCACCGGCGAAGTCTTCGGGGCAACGCTCTGCGACTGCCGCGCGTTGCTGGACAATTCCTTGCGCATGATCGCCGAGGCCGGCCAGGGTGCGCTGATCTATCTGCACAACGGAGCGCGCGGCTTCGGCATCGACCGTAGCGGCATTGCATCGTCGGGCGAGATGGCGCCAAACCGGCTTGTATTGCACCGTGAACCGCAACGCGATCCGCGGACCAGCGAGCTGAGCCAGGAGCGCATGCAGCGCGCGCGCCGCACCCTGCGCCAGATCGGCCTGGGCAGCCAGATCCTCTCCGACCTCGGCATTCAGCGCATCCGCCTGCTCACCAACACTCCTACCCACATCCCTGCGTTGCAGGGCTTTGGCATCGAGATCGTCGAGCAGGTGCGGGTTCCGCTGGACGCTTCCGCCGCCGTCGCGCCTACTGCACAGTGAGGTTCAGCGTCACCGTCTGCGTGATCTGCACAGCGCCGCTGACCGAGCTTGCGGTCACCTGGTACTGATAGGTTCCGGGCGGCGAAAAGCGCAGGTTGGAGTTGGTGCTGCTGCTGCCGCATCCACTGGCCGAGAGCAGTATAATGGCCGCGAAGATCGCCCACACAATTGGACCGTCGCGTCGCCATGCCTTGTGCCGCGAGTTGCGCGCCTTCCAGGTGAAGACCAGTGCAGGGAAGAGCAGGCAGAGCGCTGTGCCGCCGATGCTGCGTCTGCTGCCCCCAGGCGTGGCGGGCAGCGAGTTGGAGCTGACCTCGGTGACCGTGTTCAGCGTGGCGACGGCGTTCTGCGCGGCACCTGCGAGCGTCACGCTCGACGGCAGAAGCGAGCAGGTGGCGTACTGCGCCGCTGCAATGGGCGTGCAGTTGAGCACCACCGTTCCGCTGAAGTTGTTGCCCGGCGTCACGGTCAGGTTGTAGCTCGCGGGCGATCCGCTGGCGACCGTGGCCGATGCGCTCGCGCCGCCGTTGACGGTGAGGGTGAACGTCCCATTGACGAAGCCCGTTCCGGTCAGCGGCACGGCGTCGGGCGAGGTCGCATCCGAGCTGGTCACGGTCAGTGTCCCATTGTCCGTGCCAGTCTTGGTCGGCGTAAAGGTGACGGTGACCACGCAGCTTCCCCCTGGCGCCAGCGTGGTTACCGCGCAGGGCACGGTGACGGCGTAGTCGTCCGTAGCGGAAAGCGCAACGCCGGTGATCGGCGCCGTGCCGCCGTTGGAGAGCGTCAGCGACAGGCTGGACGGTGAGCCGACTGCAATCGAGCCAAAGCTCAGGCTGGTGGGCAGAATCTGTAGGTGCGACTGCTCGCCCACGCCGGTCAGCGAGACCATCAGCGGCAGGGTCGAGGCGGAGCTTGCGATCGAGAGCGTGCCGGTAAGGGTCCCCGACTGGGTCGGCGCAAATCCAACCTGCAGGGTGCAGTTTGTGTTGGCGGGCAGCAGTTGGCCGGGCTGTGGACAGTTGCCCAGCGCGACCGTGTAGCTCCCCGAGGCAGCGGTGAGCGTGGTGCTGGCGGAGAGAATGCCGAAGGTGATTGGGCTGGTGCTTGTGTTAATCAGTTCCAATGGGAGGTTCGAGTTGGCGCCCACCAGCACGGTGCCGAAGTTGAGCGAACTTTGCGCGATCGTCAGCGAGGACGGGCTGGTGACGCCAACCACCGAGATAAACTCCAGCGATGTGCTGGCGTTGGAGGAGACCTCGATGGAGCTGACGCGCATCCCGCTGCCCGATCCCTGCTGCGTCGAACTCTGCGGCGTGAACGTCACGGTGAGCGTGCAGCTTGCGCCGGGAACAATGCTCGCGCAGTTGCTCGTCGACACCGTGTAGTCGGGCGACGTCAGAATGTTGTTGATGTAGAGCGTCGCCGTGCCCGTGTTGTCCAGCGTCACCGTCTGCGGCGCGCTGACGTTGCCCACCATGGTGCTGGCAAACGTGAGCGAACTCTGCGATGGCGTAATCGTGGCCAACGGCGCGGCATTCGAGGGCGACGAGACCGTGACCGGAGTGGAGCTGCCGGTCAGATCGATCAGATCCGGGCTGGATGCGGCGTCGCTCTCGATCACCAGCTCGCCGCTGTCGGTGGTCGAGACCGGCGGGTTGGAGCCGGCCGCCACCTGGTTGACCGGCGTGTAGGTGAGCGTGACCGTGCAGTACGCGGCAGGCGCAAGTGTTGTGCCGCATGTCGTGGTCGAAAGGAACGGCCACCCGCTGGTGATGCGTCGAATGGTAAGCGTCGCAGTGGTCGAGGCGTTGGTCAGCGTCAGTGTCTGCGGCTGTGAAGATAGTCCCGACGCCACCTGTCCGAGGCTCAGCACCTCACCCACGCCGGGAAGAATGTTCCCCGTCACCGAGAGCGTTACCCCTCCCACGCCGTAGCCCTCGACATAGCTGAGGCCGTCCAGCGTGGCCGAGCCATCGGTGGGCGTGCCTGTGGCGAAGAGCGTGCCCGTCAGGTCGCCGTTGTCCAGCGGCAGAAAAGCGACCGAAAAATTGCAGCTTGCATTCGGCGCAAGTCCCGCGCAGGGCGTGCCGCTCAACACAAACTGGCGCGGCAGCGCAATCGCCAGGCTCAGCGACTTCGCCGTGAGGTTGTCGATGGTGAACTGCCGCGTCACGCCGGTCGCGCCGGTCGCCTGCGGCCCGTACTGGGCGTCGTCGGCGACGATCTCCAGCCCCTCGTCCTCCGTGGTGTACGCGCCGGTCAGCGGCACCGTGTAGTTGGTCAGCACCGGTGCGCCGCCCACCGTGCTGGTGACGGGAACCGTGAGCGTTCCTGCCGCCGAAGCGGTCGCCGGAGTGAACGTGACAGCAATCGAGCAAGTGGCTCCAGCGGCGAGCGTGGCGTTGTTGCAGCCGTTGGCGCTGAAGCTGGTTGCGCTGGAGCTTGTCGTCGTCGCAACAACCGTGCCAACCAACTCGGCGGTTGTGCTGGTGTTGAGCAGCGTGACCGTCTGCTGCGTGGACGAGCTGCCGAGAACATTGTTGAAGACCAGAGCATTGGGAGTGAGCGAGAGGCCGGGGTCAGTCCCGCCGTATCCGGTCAGCACCGCGATTGCCGTCGAGCTGCCCGCCTGCATGGTGAGCGTGCCCGTGCGCGGCCCGGCGACCGAGGGCGCAAAGTCGATCTGAATAAAGCACGATGCAGTGTAGGCCAGCGCGCCTCCGCAGGATGCGCCTCCGCTGATGGCGTTCGAGACGCTGAAGTCGCCCGTGACCGCAGGCGTTGCCACCGTGATCGAGCTGCCGCCCGCGACCAGGTTCGTCACCGCAAACAGCTCCGTCGTACTCGCGCTGTTGATCGGCACCGGGCCGAAGTCCTGCACCACCGGCGTCAGCAGCAGGCCGGTGAGCGGCAGTCCGTTGCCGGTCAGCGAGAGCACGTACGGGCTTCCGGTTGCAGACGAGGTGAGGGTGAGTGTTCCGGCAATCAGGCCAGTTACGGGCGGGGTGAACTGCACGCCCACCCAGCAGTTGTAGCAAGTGCCCGTCGCGCTGGTGGTGAACGCGCTGCTGGGCGGTTGACCATGCCCATAGCCGATGTCTTCAACGATCACGGCAGTGTAGGGCAAGCCAAGCGTCGTCGATGCGGTTGCGACGGCGAAGCTGGTGAAGGGCTGCGTGATCTTGTACCACTGGACCGATGGCTGGCCCGCGATGACGCCGCCGAAGTTCAGTGTGCCGTTGTTGGCGGGCGATATAATTCCCGTGCCGACGCCGGAGAGAGCGACGTAGGCCGGCGTCGTCCCCGCGCCCGCAGTGACGGCCAGCAGTCCCTGACGCGTGCCCGGCTGCGATGGCACAAAGGTGAAAACGACATTGCACGATGCGCCGCCGAGCAGCGTAGCAGTGCAATTTGTGCTGTCCGTGAAGTCACCCGAGACCACCAGCGAGAGCGCAAACGCAGTCGTGCCCGTGTTCGTGACGGTCAGCGTCTGCGTGCTGCTGGAGACGCCGGTAACCACCACCGCGTTGGCGAAGTTGAGCGACAAGGATGAAACGCTGAGGTTGGGATTGACGCTCGAGCCGTTGGCCGCGGGCTGCGGCAGCGAACGGCCCATGACCAGCGCCGTCAGCCCCTGGTCGAGCGAGAGCGTGTCTGCATCGGCCGCGGGCGTCTTCGCGTTCTGATACGCAAGCTGAAGCTGGCAGACGGTCTGCGGCTCCAGCGTCGAGGGACAGTTGTCCGTCACGCTGAACGGCGACGTGGCGGGCAACGTGACCGCGGAGTGAGAAAAAGAGATGGTCGAGTTGTTCGAGAGATAGAGGTAGCGCGCCGGCCGCAGCCCGCCCGTGTACTGCGTTCCGAAGTCGATCTCCAGGGCCGAGAGCGAGAGCGCGGCGGCCTGTCCGTAGGCCGTCATCTGCACGTCGCGCGCGCCGATCAGCCAGTTATTCTGGATCGCGCCGTCGTTGGTTGCCGTGCTCGACGCCGTCAGCCCGATCGTAATGTGGCAGACCCCATTCGGCGCCAGCAGAAAATTGTTTCCCGCCAGCGTGCAGTCGCTGGTCTTCTCGGCGAAGATGTAGGGCAGCGTGGTCTTGCTGCTTACATCGAGCGCGGAGGCGAAGCTCTGGCTCTGCTGCGTCAGATTTGTCACCGTAACGGTTCGCGTCACCGCTCCACTGGCCGAACTGACCACGCCGAAGTCCAGCTCCTTGGGCGAGAAGACCACCGGAAACTGCACCACGCCCGATGCCAGCGCGGGCAACGCCTGCGTCTGCGATGTGGAGTTGGTGGCGAAGACCGTGATGCTTCCCGGCCCCGTACCCGTGAGCGCAATGCTGCACTCGCCACCCGCGGCCAGCGTCGAGCCGCAGTTGGTGGCCTGGGTGAAGCTGCCTGGCACCGCGATCTGCACCCCGGTCGCCTGCGCCGATCCCAGGTTTCGCAGCGTCAGGTTGGGCGAGTCGTCCACCGAGAGCGCCAGCGCCGCCGTGGCCGTCGCCGCGCTTGCCGGAATCGTCAGCTTGGCGAGATACGCCGCCGCACCCGCGCACAGGCTCCCATTGCACGCCGAAACAGGAAGGACCGCGCCGTGGACCGTCGATGGAAACGCCGTGGTTGACGCATCGTTCAACGGCAGATCGTATGTCTCGGTCGCCAATAAACTCTGGCTTGCGGACGGCGCAAAGCTGCCGCCGAAGAGAGCGTTGCCGCTGGCGTCGATTGCCACGCTGGTCAGCGCGACCGGCGCGCTTGCGCTGCTGGGATTCGACGCCGCAATGCCGCCGAAGCGGGCTGTCTGGTCCACCAGGTTCGCCGCGTTCACGCGCAGGGCAAAGCTGTTGCCAATGGTCGAGAGCGGCGTCAACGGCAGTAGAGGCAGCCCCAGGCTCCCATCCACCCACGCCGTTCCAGCCGCGCCCGCCGCCACAAACGACTGCGTCCCCGGCGCAAGCACAGTCGATCCCAGCACTGAACTGCCGTCCAGAGTCATCCGCAGCAGCACCTGGTAGCTAACCGCTGTGAGCGGAGTGGAGACGCTGGCCACGGGAAACTGCCCCAGCGAAATCGATCCAGCAAGCAGCAGGTTGTTAGCTGTGGAATCGATGGCCAGAGAGCTGATCCCAGCGCCGGGAATATAAGTTGAAAACGTAATCCCATCGCCCGCCGGAGTCAGCTTGGTGAGAAAGCCCGAAGTTGTGCCCAGCGCCGTCGTCACCAGTTGGTTCGGCACCAGTGCCGCGACGGTCGGATAGCCCGGAGCCGTGGTCGTGCCAGCAATATACGCGTTGTCGGAGGAGTCGGCGACGATGGCCGCGGGAGCGGTGCTGCCGCTTGCCCCGCTCAGGTAGGTTGCGTAGAGCAGGGAAGATCCCGACGCGGAGAACTTCTCCACAAATCCATTCCACGAGCTGCCAAACGCCGGAGCCTGAATGATCCCCGCAGGCGTCACCGGCACTGTCCCATTCGGCAGGTAGACGGTGCCTGTGATGAAGACCGCATCGCTGGTGGCGGCAATCGAGCTGGCATCCATGGTCCCGCCGCCGCAGAAGGTCACAAAGATCGGGCTGCCGAGGCTGGCGCCGAACTTCGCCACAAAGGAGTTTGTCGCTGTGCCGCTGAAGTTCGGGAAGGCCGCGCCGGAGGTCGCCGCGAGCGAGCCGGAGCCGGTTGTCCCGGTGACGTAGACATTGCCCGCCGGGTCCAGAGCCATGGCCAGTCCGACGTCGTTCTTCGCGCCGATCTGCGCCTGGTTCAGAATGTTGGTTGCGGTGGGGTCCGTCTCCAGAAGACGCACTCCGTCCTTCTGGTCGATCAGCAGATAGAGGTTGCCCGTTGCGCCAACCCGCAGCGCATTGATCTGGCCCTGCGGCTGGCCCTGGTTGAGCACCACGCGCAGCCCACTGAAGGCAAGCTGCTGCGGGCCTGTCGCGGGCGACGCCTGCGCATGCAACGCCAGAGTCAGAGCGCAGGAAAGGAGCCACGCGAGAGTCCAGGCCAGGCCCCACTCGAGAGCGCCGGCCCTCGTGCGCGCTCCATCCAACACCGGCGGCGGATGCACTCTCTCGCGGATCGGCTCATCGTCCGACAATCGATCCGCAGCATTGACGGTCTGAACGGACTTCATCATGGTGCTATGGCTGCGGCGTTGTGCGGAGTGCAGCCTGCCCTCAATATCCATGGAACCGAACTGATTAAGTTGTCCGAATCTGAGAATCTCTAATGAAACGAAACTATACCGTGTCTATTCGTGAATGGGTACAGTTACTTTTGTGAGTTCGCGTTCGTCTTCGCGCGCCCGGCTATAGCTGTTCTCCGGCCCTTATCCAAACCGCTCAGGCGTCCAGCAGCCAGCCCAGTCCCCGCCCGCGCATCTCGCGCTCGAACTCCGCGTGCGTGGTGTAACGCACGGCCTGCATTGCGAGCTTCGCGGCGGCGGCAACATTCTCTGCGCGGTCGTCGATAAACAGAATCCTGTCCACTGCTGTCTTCAACGCTCCTGCCGTCTTCAGGTAGATCGCCGGATCGGGTTTTGCCGTTCGCATCGTATGCGACCAGACGCAGTGGTCGAAGCCTGCCAGCCAGGGCAGCCGCGCCACCACTCCCTCGCCGATCGCGTCGCCAATGTTCGACAGAATCCCTGTCCGCACCCCCGCGCGCTGCAACCGCCCGGCCCACTCCACCATGGGCTGGTTGAGCTGGGTCCACAGGTCGATATCCGCCGCCATCAGCTCATCCATCTGCACCGGGTCGAAGCGAACTCCCGCGTGGCCGGCGACCGCATCCCAATAGGTCCTGCCGGTCAGCGCGCAACGGTCGTAGTCGTGGCGAAAGTTCCAGTAGGCCGCGTGCAGCCGCTCCTCGTCCAACCCGCTGACCGCGCGCAGCGTGGCCCACGCCGCCGCATCGGGCGGGCCGGAGAGCACCTGGCCGTAGTCGAATAGAACTGCATCAATGCGCTGCGCGGCGTTCTCCGGCCACTGCGCGTCGTCTTTCGCACGATTCGCATCGTTCGCACGATTAGCCCCGTTCGCAGTCGCTGAATGGATGTTTTTTGAGGGGGAAGAAGAGGAAGATAGCATCTCCTTCGATTGTAGGCGATTTACCCTTGAACCAGCGCATGGGCGGCGCCGCAAGGAAGGGAAGTCCACGCCGCAAAGACCGATGACCGCAAATAGATCAACCCGATGGAACACGGAGCTGCGCCTCTGGCTCGATGAATCCTCGCGCGCCGCGGGCTTCGACGTCTGTGGTGTCGCCGAGATCCGCGGGTCGGACGACCCAGCCGCCACGCAGGAGGCGGCGCGATTCTCCGCGTGGATCGACGCGGGCCACGCCGGCGAGATGGACTATCTCAAGCGCCGCGACGAGTCGGGAACCCTCATCCGCGGCAATCTGCGCGCGGTAATGCCGTGGGCGCGCTCGGCCATTGTCTGCGCGCTGAATTACAACTTTGCCGCGCCGTCTGTGCGTAGCCAGAATCAGTTGGCCCAGTCGCCGGGCGCCGCAACTCCACTCACGATTGATCCCGCGCCCCCGGGATCGGGCTGGATCGCCCGCTACGCATGGAGCGGCCGCACGCTCAACGACGGAACCTCGGCCCCAACCGACTACCACAACGAGCTGCTCGCCCGTCTGCGCGCGATCGAGGCGGGACTGCTCGCGCGCGCCGCCTGCACCACCCGCTGCTATGTAGACACCGGCCCGCTCGTCGAGCGCACTCTGGCCGCCGAGGCTGGCGTCGGCTGGATCGGCAAGAACACCTGCCTCATCAACCAGCAGCTCGGCTCATGGCTCCTGCTCGCCGTCGTCGTCACAGACCTTCCGGTGGAGCTGACCGAAGCCGAAAAGGAACAGGCGAGGGAAGTGGGCGGTGCGCGCGCCGCATCAACTCCCGATGAACTTACAGTAATACATTCATTTTCACTATTATCTAACGACAGTTGCGGAACTTGTACTCGCTGCATCGATGCCTGTCCCACCGGCGCGCTGCTTGGCTCGAAATCCCCCAATGCTTCGCGAACGATGGATGCCTCGCGCTGTATCGCCTACCTCACCATTGAGAAGAAGGGCGCAATCGACCCTAGTCTGCGCGCGCCGATGGGCCGCCACGTCTTCGGCTGCGACATCTGCCAGGACGTCTGCCCGTGGAACTCCAAGCTGCTTCGCAATCAGCAAAGCAAGCCGTCTGATGAGGCTCCCGGCAATCCTCCCGGCGAGACACTTCGCACGGGTGTCCCATCCATCCCACGTCCTGCGCGGAATGGGTGGGAGTCAATGCAACCGCGGCCCGAACTGATCCATCCTGCGCTGGACTGGCTGGCCGCGATGGACGCGCCCCAGTTCAGGCGCAGCTTCAAAGGCTCTCCGCTGGAGCGCACCGGCCGCAAGCGGCTGCTGCGCAACGTCGCCATCGCCATGGGCAACAGCGGCGAAGCGCGTTTTCTGCCACAACTCGAAACCTGGGCCGCGGGCGACGACCCTGTGCTTGCAGATGCAGCGGACTGGGCGCGCCAGATGATCCGTAAGTTGTCATTCTGACCCTGACCCTGAGCGAAGTCGAAGGGGAACGGGGAAGAATCTCCGCATCTTCTTTTGCGGCCTGCAATGCGAGTTCATCATTCAATCTGCGCCCGTCTGCTAGCCTAATAACAGAGCCACGTTCTGCCGGTCGTTCGTTGAAGAGTCTCCGTGCCGCGCGTGAGCCTGGCTGGCCCGCTTTCCTCCTCGCCGGTCCTGGAGCGCTTATCAACCCAATGGTCTCAGGCAATCCCACGCAAGACTCCCACGAAGCCCCCTCCGTCGTTCCCATCGCGCAGGTGCGCCCGGTCGTGCGCCGCGAAGGGACCGGCGCACAGATCTCCGCACTGGCTCACTACATGGTTCAAACCGAAGTCCACACATATGCGTTTTCGGTTGCGGCCAACGTCATTCTCTCGCTCTTTCCGTTCATTGTGATGATGTTGACGATCTCGCGCCAGGTCTTCCACTCGCGCATCATGGAGAAGGTTGTCGGCGAGATGATGGGCAACTTTCTGCCCACCTCGCAGGACTTCATCATGAAGAACATGGACAAGCTGGCGCACCCGCACAAGGGCACGCAGGTCTTCTCCATCGTGATGCTGCTGATCAGTTCCACCGGCGTATTTCTTCCGCTGGAGGTCGCGCTGAATCAGGTCTGGGGCGTCGCCAAGAACCGCTCGTACATTCGCAACCAGATTGTCTCGCTGGGCTTGGCGTTTGCGGTCGGTGCGCTGGCGATGACCTCGGTCGCGCTCACCGCCGGGCAGCAGACGGTACTCACCTGGATATTCTTCGGCCACATCGACAACATCGTCTTCCAATTTCTCACCGAGGGAACGCTGCAGGTCCTTGCCGCGGTGGTTAGCATTTCGATCTTCTTCCTCATCTATTGGATACTGCCCAACCGCAAGGTTCCGGCGCGCGCCGTGCTGCCAACGGCCATCGTCATCGGCCTGCTGTGGGAGGGCGCGAAGGTCCTCTACGTGCTCGCGCTTCCGCACCTCGACTTCCCGTCGGTCTACGGCCCGTTCTACGTCTCGGTCAGCCTGATGATGTGGGCGTTCCTCTCCGGCCTGTTGCTGCTTGCCGGAGCGCATTTCTCCGCCACGCGGTATGCTCTCTCCGTGGCCCGCCAGGAAGAACGCACCGAGCGCGAGCAACAGAGCGCTCAGCGCGCAGTAGAATGAGTCCAATGCAGAAGACGGTTCAATCCGGTGGACGGCATAAGCCCCCAGTACCCGCGGCGCGCGCCTTCCGCCGGTGGCGCCGTCGCCCTCCCACCGGAGTGGCCGGCGCGGTCTTCTGGCTGGCGCTCGGCTTTGGGCTGATCTGGCTTCTGCGCCTGGCACCCAGCAGAGGCAGCACCCTGCTTGGCTGGATGCAGCTTCTGGCCGGTCTGGCGCTCTTCAGCCTGGCGGTTCCACTAGCCTGGCGTCTGCTCCACCAGCATCTTCTGTGGAGCCTGCGCAACAAGCTCATCCTCACCTATCTGCTGATCGGTCTCGCGCCGGTCGTCCTCTTCCTGACTCTGGCGGCCATCTCGGCCTACATTGCGGCGGGCCAGTTCTCCATCCATCTCGCCGACTCGCGTATGCACCAGCAGTTGGACACGCTTGGCGCGATGAGTTCCTCACGCGCCTCGGGTATTGCGCGCATGATACGCGACCGTGCCGAGCAGCCGATGGGCCCGCGTCCGCCGGGACCGCCGGGCTTTCAACGAAGGCCGCGTCCTACGGCCAGCGGAACTGCTGCGCGATCTGCGGCGGTTTCCGCGGCGCAGACCGCATCCGATGCCGCGGCCCAGTTGGCGGCCCAGACCACCAACCAGACCACCAACCAGACCACCAACCAGAACGCGACGCTGGGCGAATCGGCCCCTGACCCGCTGCTTGCGCGCCTGCACCGGCACAGCGCGGTCTACCTCAACGGAGCGCCCTACATTGCGCCGCAATTTTTCGCGCCGCCTGCCGCAACCGGCGCACAGCCCGCCAGAGCACAGCAATCCAGCACTGCCGAGCAGCAGTCCGCAACCGCGCAAGATACCGCCTCCGGCCTGCCTCTCGGACTGCCCCTCTGGGCCACGGACCTGCACGGCAACCAGTTCCGCGGCCTGGTCCTAGACGGTCAGGACCTCTTCCTGGTCGCCATCGACCAGCGCCACACCGAAGGTAGCGGCCTGCTCACCGTTATCACCAGCCTTCCGGTCGATAGCGCCCTGCTGGACGTGGTCGCGCGGGGGCTTGGACGCGTGCGCGTCTCCGGCCTCAGGACCGGCGCACCGCAGACATCTCCCGTCGCCTCCGCCGCAGCTCCAGCCTCTGCCTCGAAAAATACCGGCACCCGCTCCCTCGACAGCGACATCGAGCGCACCTCGGTCTACGGCGGCGCCGAGCCCCAGCCCGTCAACCTCGGCGACTTCGGCGTCCCCTTCATCTCCACCATGGACATCCGCGACTGGGAGACGGGCGATCGCAACAACGTCCCCATCGTGGTCCACTCCCGCCCGTCCATACTCTACCGCCAGCTCTTCGGCAGCTCGCTCGGAGGCATCGTCACCCGGGCCATCAGCATTGGCCTGGCCGTGCTCTGCATCCTCTTCGCGCTCATCGAGGCGCTTGCCCTGTGGGCGGCGCAACGCCTCAGCCTGCACATCACCACATCGGTCGAGGAACTTTACGCCGCCACCCAGCGCGTCGATCGCGGCGACTTCGTGCATCGCATCGGTGCCGCGCCCGCCGCCAAGAGCGACCAGCTCAGCGAGCTGGCCCGCTCCTTCAACCGCATGACCGGCTCGCTCGAACGCCTGCTCGTCGAACAGCAGGAAAAAGAGCGCATGCAGAGCGAACTCACCATCGCCCAGGAGGTGCAGGCCAACCTCTTCCCGCAGCAGGTTCACGACCTGCCCACGCTCCAGTTGTTTGGCATCTGCCGCCCGGCGCGCACCGTCTCCGGGGACTACTACGACTTCCTCATCTTCCATCACCCCGACAATCCCGACGGATCGCAGGGCACGGAGTCCGGCGTAGGCATCGCGCTGGGCGACATCAGCGGCAAGGGAATCTCCGCCGCTCTGCTGATGGCCACGCTGCACTCCGCCGTGCGCGCCTACCGCCTGGCCAGCGAGGACCTGGTCTACAGCGAGAGCGCCATCGCCGCCCTTACCGCCAGCCGCGAGGACTTGGCCGGAGACAGCGGCAAGCTCTTCGAGTCGCCCGGCCGCATCCTCTCGCTGCTCAACCGCCATCTCTATCGCAGCACGCAGCCGGAAAAGTACGCCACGCTCTTCCTCGCCCACTACGATGTGGCCACCGCGCAGCTCACCTACTCCAACGCCGGCCATCTGCCGCCGCTCATCCTCAACCGGGCAGGGAAGGTGGTTCGCCGCCTCGACCGCGGAGGCACTGTCGTCGGCCTGATGGACGGAATGCGCTACGAGGAGGCCCGTTTCAAGATGCACTCCGGAGACATCCTCGTCGCCTACTCCGACGGCATCACTGAGCCGGAGAACGACTTCGGCGAGTTCGGCGAAGCCCGCCTCATGGAGATCGTCGCCCGTTACCGCGACCAGCCGCTGGAGGTCATCTCCCGTCAGGTCCTGCTCGCCCTCGACGCATGGCTCGGCGCAGCCGAGCAGCCCGACGACATCACCCTCGTCCTCGCCCGCCAGGTGTAGCCCTCGCCCGTTATCGCGGCCAGTCGCTCAACTGTTCTTCATGGCCTGGCCTGCATTGCCTTCACCACAATGTCGTTGGGCGAGACGCCCGCGGGTAGGATCGTGAACAGCGTTGCCTCGCCCTTCTTGTTGGCCGTGCGCACCACCGAGACGTCGCCCGAGCGCGCGTCCACCGCCAGAAGCAGGTGCTCGTCGGCGGAGAAGGCAAGCGCGTCCGGCGCATGACCGGTGCGCACGCTGCCCGCCAGCTTGCCGTCATCGATGCTCCACAGGTTGATCGAGTCGCCGCCGAAGTCCGAGACCCACAGCGTCCCGTTGTCCGCGCTCACAACCCCGTACACCGGCTTGCTCCCGATGGTGTACGTTCCGCCCACCTCGTTCGTCCCGGTCTCAATCTCGCTGATCGAGTCCGATCCGAAGTTGGCGCAGAAGATCTCGCCCCCGTCCGGCTTCAGTGCCAACTGCACCGGAGTCTGGCCCACGTCCATCAGCGCCAGCATGTGGTCGGTCAGCAGCGTTGCGTTCTGCTTCGCCGCCCACGACTCCGGCGCCGCGGCCAGCGACACCGCCATCACCTGGTGCCCGCCGGAGCAGGCGATAAACGCCTTCGACGAGTCGTCCAGTATCACCGCGTCGGTCGCGCCCAGGCAGCCCGTAAAGACCGCGCGCAGACGAGGCAACTGCTCCTTCGCCGTAATCTTCGACGCGGTTGCGTGGCCGGTAGCTCCCGCTCCTTCCGCCGTCGCGTATGGCTCAACCGCGTAGATTGAGACGCTGCCGCCGCCCCGGTTGCTCACCACCAGCGATCGCATGTCGCGCGAGATGCGCGCCAGCCCAGGCTGTTCGCCGGTGCCCACCACGCCGATCACGCGCCTCCGCGCCAAGTCGATCACGCTCACCGTGTTCGATCCGCTGTTGGCCACATACGCGCGCCCGCCGGCCGCGTCCACGTCGATGAAGTACGGCAGCTTGTGTACCGGGATGGTCGCCACCACGCGGTTCGCATCCGTGTCGATCACCGACACAGATCCCGTGCCCGCGACCGTTCCCGCGTTCACAACATACACCTCGTCCCGCTTCGGGTTTACCGCCAGGCCGGTCGGCTGGATGCCAACCTGCAGTGTCCGGTCCGCTCGCAGATACACCAGGTCGAGCACCGAGACCGTGTTCGACTCGCCATTTGAGACATACGCAAACTCGCTATATCCCGCGAGCACATCCGGGAAGCGCCCGCGATGGCAACCCACGCACAGCAGCAGCGCGGCGAGCGCAGCCGCCCCAACTTTTCGCATCTTTTGCATCTCTGCGAGTCTAGCGGCACAAGCGCGCATCGGCAAGCGGGCATCACGATCGAGTGGAAATATCGGGCGCGAAACTTTTTGCTGGCTATCGGGGTCTATATCAATGACGCGTGATTCCGCCACAAGTCAGAATCCACGCATCGATGCGATAACCCTCGGACAACGAAGCCGGGAGAACCTTTTCGGCTTCGTTGTTTTTTTCTGTCTCAGAGGTCGTCGTCATCGCCGGAGTTGAGCGAGAGGTCCGGTTGCAGTTCTTTCCCGGCGCGCACCCACTGCCACGCAATCCACCCTGCATACCCACCCTGAATCAGCCACACCGCAACGTATGCGGCCAACAGGTGGTGCGCCTCCATGCTGCTGCCGAATATCCAGCTCAGTCTCATTGTGCGATCTCCAGCGACCCTTCGATGGATTTAAGCGCCGCTTCCTGCTCCCTCTCCTGCCGCCGCCGTTCCAGCGCGTAGCGGAACGCCAGCAGGAAGACGCCCCACATCGCCCACCCCAGCACGTTCCATCCGAAGGCCGGCATCATCGAGGGGTCGATGCCGCTGTCCTGTCCGCCGAAGAATACCGGCGCGGGATGCTGCGTCCGCCACCACCGGATCGACATGAAGACGATCGGCACATCGATGGCCGCGAACACCGAAAGCACAGCCGCCAGCGTCTGCGTCTGCCCGGTGGCCGACAGCTTGCGCAGCATCAGGTAACTCACATACAGCAGCCACAGCAGCAACATGCTGGTCAGCCGCGCGTCCCACGTCCACCAGATGCCCCACGCCGCGCGCCCCCACAGCATTCCCGTCAGCAGCGACAGGCTGCTGAAGACCACCGTCACCTCCGCCGCCGAAATTGCCACTGCGTCCGCCGCCATCGCTCGCAGCGGATCGCGCCTCCGCCAGCCCAGATAAAAGACCGACGCAACGAAGTTCACGTAGGGGAACAGCAGGCTCAGCATCGACGTCGGAACATGGTAGTAGAAGATGCGCTGCACGTTGCCCATCGTCGCTTCCGTGGGTGCCACCACCAGCGCCAGCCGCGTGGCATACACAAGCGCAGCCAGCGTCAGGACCACCCAGCAGATGCCAACCGCGCGGTAGATTCGTGTGTGCCTCATCGTTCTATGAGTCTACCAAGAAGACGCCAACCCCGCAGCTTCTTGCTGTCAACCTGAGCGGAGTTTGGCGCGCATTTGCGACAAACGGAGTCGAAGGACCCCGATGAGCTGCGTACTACACCAATCGCACGCAACTTTCTCCCGCAAAACTTCCGCTTCGCCGCTGCCGCAACGAGTTCGCTCACTCCGCGCTCAGCACCGTCTCGAACAGCAGCAGGCAAACCGTCGTGAACGCAATGTTGTACGCCACCAGCAGCCGAATCCATATCGCCGGATCGCTCTCGCCGGTCAGGATCGCGGTCGTCGCCTGCATCATTCCCAGCAGCGCGGGAATCGAGATCGGAACCATAATCAGCGGCAGCAGTAGCTCGCGGTTGCGCGTGCGCAGGCTCATTGCCGCGAAAAATGTCCCATTGCAGACCAGCGCCCAGGTCCCCAGCGGCATCACGATCGCCAGCATCCAACCCTCGCCCAGCGCATGAAGGTTGTAGAAGACGATGAACAGCGGCGACAGCACCACCTCGATCAGCGCCACGAAGATCAGGTTGGCCAGCGCCTTGCCGAGAAACAGCGCCGACGCCGGCGCGGGCGACATCCGCTGCGCATCCAGCACGCGATTGCGCTGCTCCCGCGTCCACGACTGGTTCAGCGCCGTGAACGACGCGAACAGAAGCGCGACCCACAGAATCCCGCCCGCAATCTCGCGCGAGACAGCCGCCGTGGGATCGAACGCCAGCGAAAAAATTATCACCACCAGCAGCGCGAAGAAGAGCATTCCAACCACCGAGTCGCGCGAGCGCCACTCCAGCCGCAGGTCCTTCCGCAGATGGCACCACACGTGGCCGAAGTATCTCCTCAGCCCGCGCAGGTCGTTCCGTAGCTCGCTCATCACTCGGCTCATCCGCCCGCCTCCGCGCCGGCCGCGTCCCGCAGAATCTTGGTCAGATCGGCCAGCGTTCCCTTGCTCGCGCGCAGGTAGTCCGCGGGCGCAAGCAGAAGCTGAGTCCCGCGCACTCCCGCCGAGATCGAAATCACCTCATGCAGCTCGATCGTCTCGTCCACATAGGCAGGGAACGGGGTCTTCGCGGCCATCACCGTCACCCCGCCGCGCACATAGCCGGTCAGCGGTTCCACCTCCTTCAGCGACGCCAGCTCCACCCGCTTCACCTCGGCCGCTGCCGCCAGCTTCTTCAGGTCGAGTTCGCAGTCGCCGGGAACCACCGCGAAGAAGTACTCGCCGCTCGAAGCCCGCGTCAGCAGCGTCTTGAAGACCTGCTCGGCGGGCAGCCCAACCTCGCGCGCCACCGCAATCGCGCTCAGGTCCTCGGGATCGACCTCGTAAGCCCGCGCCTCATACGCAATCCCCAGCGAGTCCAGCAGCCGCGCCGCGTTGGTCTTCGCTGTCTTGGCAGGCTTCATTGCGCCCCCTCCCGCGCCGCGCCAACGATAGACAGAATCGTCCCCGCCCGCATGGTCAGCGTCGTCTCGGCCAGCGGCTCGGCCAGGTGCGCCTGGTGCGTGGTCAGAATGATCGTTCGCCCTCGCGCGCCCTGCTCGGTTGAAGCTGCACTCACCGGGCGCGAGCGAAACTCCATCAGCAGCTCCACCATGTGCCTCGCCGAATCCACGTCCAGGTTGGAGAACGGCTCATCGAGCAGCAGCAACTCGGGGTCAGTCTGCAGTACACGCGCCAGCGAAGCCCTCTGCTTCATTCCCTGCGAGTACTGCCCCACGGGCCGCGTCAGCGCCGGGTCCAGCCCCACCGCGCGCAGCGCCCGTTCCGGCGCACCACAGACGCAGCCACATCCATCGCTCTGTAGCTCTGCGAAGTAGCGCAGGTTCTCCATCGCAGAAAGCTCGTCGTAAAGCATCGCCTCATGGCTCATATACGCAATGCGCCGCCGTTGCCAGCGCGGCTCATCACCGAAGACCTTCACCGTGCCCCGCGTCGGCACAATCAGACCTGCAATCAGCCTTAGAAGCGTCGATTTGCCCGCCCCATTGTCCCCCAGCACCACCGTGGACGAGCCCACCGCGAACCCCACCGTCACCTTGCGCAGCGCCGCGAACCCTCCATACAGCTTCGACACCGCATCCAGCCGCGCGGCCGCCACGCGCACCGCTCCGCTCGCCTGATCTGGTTTGTTCGTATGAATTGACCCGGTCTCGTGAGCTGTTTCGTTCATCTCTCCGAGTATAGTGCGAGGCGAAGGCTCACTTCGCCGGCGCCAGCATCGCGGTATTGCCCGCCGGTGCCTCGCCCGGCTTCGCCGGAGCGTACTTCGACGCGCACTTGGCCTGCAACTGCGTCGCGTGGAAGACGCCGTCGCGGCCATACGTCCCCACGGCCAGAGCCTGCGCGTCGTCCTTGAATGTGTCCGGCGGCGGCTCTGCCCCCTGATAGTTCACCTGCAAGGTCAGCCCCTGCTCCAGCAGCACAAACCGCGCGTTCGTCCCCGACCGCTGGATGCTCCCCGGCTGCACATTGCCCGCAACCCGCAGGTTGCGCGTGTACGCCTTCTTGCCCATCGCGTTCAGCTCGCCGATGGTGCAGTAGTAGCTCTTGGTATCGCGCACGCCGGTATAGGCAAGCCATCCCACCGTCGCCAGCACCAACACCGCAGCCGCAATGATCTTGATCGGAGCCATCCCGCGCATGGATTAAGTCTAGCAGTAAATCCCCCAGCCAATCCCGCTTCGAGGCAATAAATGTGACCCGCATCACTCCCAGGCCGTGCGCCGTAAACGCCCGATCCGCTGGCCGCTGGCTCGGACCCGTGGGCAGAATGGGAGCGTTATCCAGCGGTCTGCTCAGCGCACGCTGCCGCGCACAAATGTAAGCACAAGATCGACGGTGTGCGTGTTGGTATCGGCATAGGCCTTGAAGCCCGCGCTGTATCCCTCCAGTGCCCGCAGTGACGTATTGTTCTTCAGAAAACCTGAAACGTACTCAGGATTGTAGAGTTCTCCGGTCTTCATCAGGAACCCGCGGTCGAAGTCTGCCTGCGCGGCCGGGTCGAGGTTGTTTGCCGTCACTTGGTGAATTCGATACTGCTCGCCCGGATCGACCGAGACCGTGTACGCAACCATGTGAGTAGCCGGATCTGCAATGGGGACTGCCTTTACAATCACATCCATGTAGCCCTGCCTGCGATAGGCTGCGTCCAGCGGTGCCAGTGTCTCCATCAGCAGTGCGCGCGAGGCAATGTCTTCACTGTGCAGCTTCTGTGTTGCCGCGAACGACTCAGCAGAATAGAGGGGAGTTCCTGAGAAACCGATATTGGAGACATGGTAGACATCGCCGGCGTTGAGCGTTGCGGAGAGTAGAACAGTCACCCCATCGCTTGTCTGTGTGGGTGCTAGCGTCACGCCGCTCATCGAAGCCTGAATGTATCCAGCGTCAAACAACGGCGTCAGGATACGGTTCTCGGTCGTTTGTCCAGCGAGACCATCGTTGTACGGAAATCGTACCGCCGCGCTGACCGATTTCTGAATCATCGGCGCCAGCTCAGTCGAAACTCCATCCAGCCTTACGTTAGACAGCTTAATCAGTGGTGTAATGATCCTGAATTCAATGCTGCGCTCGGGACGCAATAGTGTTGGCTCGACCGTCTCGTGCGTAACCTTGGCTGTGATGCCCTTCGTCGCCAGTGCTTCTGCCAGTGCGCCGTTGAGTGGGTCCTCAATAGCGCTATTTTCGGGAAGATACCCCAGGTATAGCGATGATTTGGACCGCACTGCCTCTTTAATCTCCGTGGGGTTGAGCCATACAAAGTTCTCAAAGCCGACGTGCAACATCTGGGAGCGTTCCAGCAGCTTGATGTCAAACAGCACGGTGGCCGTGCTGCCCTTGACTTCCAGCGAGGGTCCGACGCTTTCAAAGAATCCTGTGTCCGCCATGCATTGCGCCGCAGTGCTTAGATCCTTCATATTAAACTTCATTCCGGGATGCATTCCCGCAGCAACTTCAAGCTGTTCCTGGGTATAAGGTCCGGGATGGTTAAAGACAATTTTTGTTGCGGTATAAGTCTGCGCGGTTGCAACCGGGATGGCCCCAACCAGTAGGAGAAAAGATAGACAGCGTAGCATTTTCATTTGCACTTCATCCTAGGAGTACATGTCCATCGCCGCAACAAAAATGTGAGCTTGTTAGTATGCTGTTTTGTCCGGCTTGATCGGCGCGGAACGGCGCGGCGTGGTCTCCACGACGATACGAGTGTCCTTAGCGAACGCGACCTTCTGCCCGCGTGCAATCCAGCGGTAGTAGAAGGCGCGCGCGGCACCCCAGTAGCCGATGCCCGCCGCGACGTACGGCGAGCCTCCAGCCAGTCCCACCACCGTGCCCACCAGTCCCAGTCCTGCGGCCCCGCCAATACCGTTCCTGCCATTCTGTCCAGCGGCCCCGGCCCGGCCACGATCCTGGTCCAGCGGACGGCTGGCCAGCACGGAGAGCAGAAACGGGACGCTGATCTTGTCCTGCGGCTTCGCCTGCGCCTGCCCCTCGGAGTTCAGTGCGATCTGTTCCGCCGTGTCGGCCCCGGTCAATCGCGTCTCCACGGTCTGTGTCTCCGTGTCGGGAAGCACAAGCTGGCTGAAGCTGAAGCTGAGAACGCCCGTGCGTCCAAAACGCCGCGCAGGCTTCGCCCGGGTCACGGCCCCCACCAGAGTAGCGCCCTGCGGCACCGCTAACGTGTGATTGGCATTGAAGATCGGCTCGGCAACAACGGCGTGAATCGCCTGCCCCTTGCTGGAGCTCTCCGAGCTGAGTGCATCCTCCAGGTTCGCCTGCACAATCCATGCGCCGGTGTTGTTGGGCGCAGCGGCGGGCTCCACGCGTTCCTCCCACAGCCGCGGTTTGCGTACTGCAGGCTGCTGCGGGACTACAGGCGGAGCAGCCTGCGCGGGCACTTCAACGGAGTCGGTCGTCTCCACTATCCACGAGGTCCCCTTCTCGATCCGCTGCGGGTGATATGGCAGCCGTCCGTAGACAAACTGCAGCAACCGGTCTTCCTTTCCTGGCGTGATATACAAAGCGATGTCGCTGCGCGCCGCGTCGAGCCCCTCATTGAACCGCCGCCGCACGAGCCCTCCCTTCGCAGCCGCAGGAGCCACCGCGCGGTACACCGGAGCGCCGTCGGCCGTCGTGCCGGAGGCGAAGGGAAGCATCCTTCCGTCGGCCAGTTCGATCCCGGTGAAGTGCACCACGGGAGTGTGGAACGGCGTAAAGTCCCCACCCATAATTGCCCGAACCCGCCGTCCGTGGTCGGAGTGTAGTGCCACAACCTCGCCGCTGACAACCGTGCCTTCGGCAAGCAGCAGCCTGTTGTCGACGTAGATCGGGTAGAGAAGACGCCCGCTGACAGGTTCTCCGGCGCGCATCGGTGTATTCCGCTCAACCGTAATCGTCAGCGGCGTTCCCGCGGGAACCGTGCCCGGACCGGCCTGGCACAGCAACGTGGCCGGCGGCAGGGCGAGCGCGAAGAGCATGGCGCGGTAAAGTCTCATTCTCATTGATGTTAGACGCAGCAGACCGTCGTCCGATGCAGACCGCTAAAACAAGAACGCCGTGTCTCTGTGCCACGGCGTTCTTGTGGATCAATCGCTGTTTGCAGTCTATCCCAGCTCGGCCATGCTCTTGGCGCCGAACTTCAGGAACCACGGGCTTGCCGCCTCCAGCGCCCGGTTGACGTTGTTGATGTTCTCCACGCCGGTCGTCTCCAGCCACTGGCGGAAGGCCGCCTCGCCCTGCTTGGCGAAGATGGGGATGCCGTCCTTCCACGTCGCGCGTCCGCAAAGGACGCCGTTGAACTTGGTCCCAGACTCGCCCGCCAGCTCCAGCGTTTCGATGAAGACCGGATTGGAAACGCCCGCCGAAAGATAGATGAACGGCTTGTGCGTCATCGCCTCGGCGTCGCGGAAGTGCTGCAGGGCCTCGGCGCGGGTGTAGGCTTTTTCTCCCTTGAAGGCCTTGGTGCCTTCGACGAACTCCATGACGATGGGGACTTCGACCTTGAGGACGTCGACGTTGTAGCGGGCCTTGCCGAACTCGGCCATGGCGCCGGAGACGATTTCAGGCTTCTTCTTGGCGTAGGCGAGGGACTTCTCGTCGCCGCCCTCGGCGTCGTAGCCGACGAATTCAAGGAAGAAGGGGATGTCGTGGGCGAGGCACTCGTCGCCGATGCGCTCGATCCACGCCTGTTTGTGGTCGTTGATGTGGGACTGCTCGAAGGGAGTGTAGTAGAGCAGGATCTTGATGCAGTCGGCTCCGGCTTCCTTCAAGCGGCGGACGGACCATACGTCGAGCAGGTCGGGCAGGCGGCCGGGAGTGGTGGAGTCGTAGCCGGTCTTCTCGTAGGCGAGCAGGAGACCTTTGCCGTGGCGGTGCTTGGACGCGGGCAGGCCGTACTCGGGATCAAGCAGGATAGCCGATGCGTGCTTGCAGAGGACGTCGGTGACGAGCGTCTTGAAGACTTCGAGATCCTCGCCGGTGGCGGCGGCTCCGCGCTCTTTGGCAAGCGACTTCTGGAGCGAGCCGCGCTGGTCCATGGCCGCGGCTGCGATGACTCCGCGCGGGTCGGAGACGGATTTAAGTCCTGCTAGTTTTCCGGGTGTCAACTTCATTTTGCGGCGATCTCCTATATCGAACTCTTTTGCATTTTTAGCTTCAAGAATAATTCTACACAGCGATGGGGCGCTTCGTTGTGACGACGGTTACAAGCCATGGACAATCTGCGCAAGGAGAATTGCGGTCGGCGTTGGATTGACTCCCCTTAGGTGAATACGGCCTGCCAATTTCTCGCTAAAGAAAGTTATGGAGCAGCCGATAGGGAATCCAGGGGCGGTTCTCGCCGAACAGTTGAGGTACGTTCGCACTCGACGTTGCGGGAATGCTTGTAGGCTGGCACGCCTCAGAGAGGTATCGCGTGATCACTTTGCTGATTGGAACATCGATGGTTGCTGGAATTGGACTTGGCTGGTATGGGTATAAGGCTAGTCTTCGCATTGCGGAGTGGGGCCGGGGCATGGACGAGTGCGACCAAATCTTTCAGACGGCGACTGAGGGGATCGGAAGCACGAACTTCGAGGACGTGCGGAAGCGAATACCCAAGGATGGGCCTCGCATCGCGCCATTTGTAACCTCTCAACTGCGACCATGAGCAGCCGGATCGAGGTTGCCTGGGCCGCTGGAGGGGTCACCGGTTCCGTTTGAGGAGGAGCCTGCGGCGGAGCGAACCGGCAATCATATTCGGCTTGTCCGGGCTGCGCGGATGCGCCTAGTATCGTCGACATGTTCGCGGGACGCAGTTGGGAATCGTGGATCGCGCAGTACTCGGAGAGCCATCGGCATCCGGTGAATCGGTTGACCCATACTTTTGGGATTCCGATGATCCTGCTGTCGCTGCCGCTGTTCGTCGCCGGCCTGGTGTGGCATGTCGTGCTTTGGGTTGCGTTGGGGTTGTTTGTGGCAGGTTGGACACTGCAGTTCATTGGGCATGTCTTTGAGGGCAAGCCGCCTGAGTTCTTTTCGGACTGGCGGTTTCTGCTGGTGGGATCGCGGTGGTCGTTCGCTAAGGTGACGGGTAAGCTGGCGGATCGTTAGGGCGATCGTCTGTTCCGGTGGGCCGGACATTGGGGAAACTTCGTCGGCGACGCCGCTCGCGTTGCTTCCGGTTGGAGCGGCTTCAGCAAAACAGTGGCCTGTGCTGATTGGGCTGCACCTGATCGATCGTGGGCGTTGTGAAGTGGCGCGTTCCGCATCCGCCGCCGGTGGTGGGCTAGCTCAAATAAATACCCTTATCTCTTTATGCCAATGTCACGGCGCTGCATAACGAGGGCAGTTCCGTCGGCAAGAAAATTGGAACGGGCGTCATCATCGGAGTCGTCGCGTTTACAACCATGGTGATTGTTGCGATGATCGCCTACGTGGTAAGTGCCAGCCGTTAATTAATGGATGCAATCAGGAAAGACCCGGAAGCAGTAGCGGGGCTTGCGGGGCCTTTGGCATGTTGTGCCTCCAAAGGCGCGTTACCGGCAACTACCGGACAGTTGTTCAAACTGACCGACTACTACCTCGCTCGGCAGTCGCGTTGGTTGGCGCGAATCGTGTAAACTAGATCAAGAATTTCGCCGCGATTCTTCTCCCTTGTTTCATCCCCTGGGAAGTGATGGCTGGTCCGGTTGCGTCCCTGAAGAGGGCACGCAGGGTTCAGCGTTGCGCGAGCGAAAGACAAGAGATCGGCAACAGGAGATGTGAGCATTATGGCGAAGATTGCCAAGACCGGCGACCGCAAGAAGATGATGGACACCAACAAGAGCACGGATTGTCCGAAGTGCTCCAAACCCACGCGCATCGTGAAGCGTGTGAAGGACCGCGAGCGCGGGATTCCGGGCGGTGTGTACATCTCCTGCTCGGCGTGCGAGTTCTTCGAGAAGCTGTAAGTTCAGCGGTGTGACGCAAGGGACGCGATTGCGTGCCTTCGATGCGTCGCCGAAAGGTGTACCCCAGCGGCTAACAGCGGCATCTAAAGTGCATGCTCTTGTGGGCGGAATTGGTGCGGCTTAAGAGTGGGGTTCAAGTCGAAGGCGGCAAAGAGAATGTCCCAGGGGCTAAAGCCCGTGTGATGCTGCAACCGTAATGCCGGGACTAAAGTCCAGGCCTACCTCAGGACCGATTGATCCGCAGCCTGTGACTAAAGTCCAGGCCTATCTCAAAACCGATTGATCCGCAGCCTGTGACTAGAGTCCCGGCCTATCTCAGGACCGATTGATCCGCAGCCTGTGACTAAAGTCCAGGCCTATCTCGAGAACGGGTTCGTCCGCACGCCCTGAAGCCACGGTCTTTGAGAGGGTTACTTGCGCTTGATGAAGATGGCGGCGACCTTGTCTTCGTAGACGAGCTTGAATCGCGGGTCCAGCCGCAGCACCTGGATCAGGGCTGATTTGACCGGACCAATCACCACTCCAGCTGAGGTCAGCGCGGGATCGGAGGCCCAGTCGGGCTCTGCGTTCCATGTGGCGACGGAGCGGTCGATGGCCTCGTCTCCGTAAAAGGCCGAGCGTCCATCGATGCTGACCGGCATGCGCAGCGACCAGATGAGATATCCGCCGAAATTGAAATCGTTATACACGGGGCCCGTGTAACCGTTCGCACGAATCACCTCCACGGCGCGCACAGGCATGATCTTCGCGAGTTTGGCGTCCAGCGTGACCTGGTTGGCGTGCATTGCGCGGAATCCCGCCAACACTGCAAGAGCGGCGGCCATCACCGCCAGCGTCGACGCAAACTTCGGCAGGCGAATCTCTGACGCGTTTCTGCCGGCGATGGAAGACGCCAGAATTGCAGCGGCCGCCGTAGCCATCACCCAGACGTCGCGCTGCGAACGAAACGACACGACGGCGGCAAAGAGCAGTAGCCCGGTCTCAAACAGGCGAAAGCGCCTGCTCCACGCCAGTGCGGCGGCCGCAGCCAAGGCAAGGAAGAGCAGGGAAAAGTCTCCGAGGTCGCGGAAGCGGATGGCTTGAAGCTCGGTGATCTTGTCCAGAACGCCAGCCTGCGCGGCGAGATCGTACGCCACACGGTAGATGTGCCAGCCGTAGGGGTTGACCAGGGTCGCCAGGATGCTGCCGGAAAATGCCGCCGCCGCCCATGGAGCGCGCAGACGCGTTCTCTCGCCGATGCCCCAACGAGTCACGACGGATTCGCCAACCGCCAGAGCCAGCACAATCAGGCCATCGATGAACTGGATGTGGATATTGCTCCAAAGCGCAAAGATTAGCGGCAACCAGGCTAACTCGCGCAGGCGCCCGGTCCTCCGGGCCTGCATCAGGATATCCAGTTCCAGAACAAAGAACAGGATGGTGAACAGCCAGGGCCGCGGTGTGAATAGGTGACCGAGACTGAAGCAGGTCGCAAAGGTCAGCAAGATGATGATGGAGAAGTCGGACTGCAGCCGCTTGACGAGATGGCGCAGGGCCACCGTGATCGCGAGCACCATTCCGGCTGAGTAGCCGAGGGTGCCGACCAGGCCGAAGCGCTGGAACAGCTTCACCACGATCAGCTCAAACAACCAGCTATAGGCTTGCCAGGGCTTTCCCGCCAGGGATGCAGAGAAGAGATCGACGCGCGGCACGGCATGGTGCTGAAGCATCCACTCGCCGGTGCGGAGATGCCACCAGATGTCGGGGTCGCCGACGGATGCGGCGTGGATGCACATGAGCGCCGGCGCTGCGAACAACATCGCAAGCACGATTGCGTTGGCGAACTGTTCGGCCTTCTTGTTCGATTGACCGGAAACGGGAGCCTCCCGCGACTCCGCCACATTTTCTAGTGGGGTGTCGAGTTGTTCCTCTGACGGAGCATCTGGCGAGACGATAAGGGTGGCCACACCCCGACCATATCGGCTAACCCGAACAATCCCAATACCACGAACGGGTACGGGGCAGACCCTTGGCGGGGCACGGCCGATGCCGACGCCAGGCTAATTCGCCGTTCTCATCTCTACGAGAATCGCTAACGCGGCCTTCGCCGGGTCAGCCGCCTGCGTGATTGGCCGCCCGACCACCAGCATAGAGGCGCCGCGGGCAATCGCCTGGGCGGGGGTTGCGACACGGCTCTGGTCGCCAACGTCGGCAGCGGCGGTGCGAATTCCTGGGGTGACCAGGAGGGCGGCGGGGCCCATCGCCTCGCGGACGGCCGCTACTTCCTCGGCCGAACAGACCAAGCCATCGATTCCTGCGGTTTGCGCCAGCCGCGCCAGGCGGAGCACTTGCGCTGCCGGGGTGCCGGTTACGCCAACTGCGCTCAGTTCGGCGGTGTCCATGCTGGTCAACACGGTTATGGCCAGGAGTCTGGGCGCGTTGGGCGCGCTCGCCGCCTCGGCCGCCGCACGCATCATGCGTTCGCCGCCGCCGGCATGGATGGTCAGGAGCGACGCTCCGACACCGGCAACCGAGCGGACCGCACCGGCAACTGTGTTGGGAATGTCGTGCAGTTTGAGATCCAGGAACACTTCGAACCCGCGCTCGCGCAGGCGCTCGATCACGGAGTTTCCGGCAGCGTAATAGAGCTCCATCCCGACCTTGAACCAGCGGCAGGTTCCCTGGAGCTGGTCGACCATGTCCATCGCGGCTTCCGCGGAAGGGAAGTCGAGGGCCACGATCAGGCGGTCGAGCGGGTCTCGCCGGCCCTGGGGATCCGGGCCGGCGATGGTTAGTTCCTGTTGTGTCTGCTTAGAAGAGGGCTGGATTTCGGTCGCAGCTTCCATAGCCTCAGTCTAACTTGGAAGACGCCGATTTAGTAGGCGCGCGGGGCGGGCAGCACCGGAAACTGCACCTGTGCGACCAGTGCCTTGGCCAGAACGGGATCGCTGTCGCGTACCGTCTCGAGACTGACCCTGCCGACGCCGCCGAGCCCAAGCGACCGGGCCGCCGCATACGACAGGTCGACGATTCGCCCTTCGAGCACCGGGCCGCGATCATTCACCCGAACGAAGGCCGTTTTGTGATTTTTGAGATTCGTGACGCGCAGCCATGTGCCCATCGGCAGAGTGGGATGCGCGCAGGTCATCTGGTTCATGTCGAACCGTTCGCCCGCTGAGGTGGTACGCCCCTGAAAGTGCGAACCGTACCAGGATGCGACTCCAATCTGGAGCCACCGCCTAGATCTGGTTGCAGTACGGGGATTGGTCTTCGCCTTAACAGTGCCAGGCGGTTGGACCTTGGTCGAAGGTGGGCCGTCCTTGGTTGCATCTTTGGCCGAAGCCGTGAGCGCCAGGCCCATGATCAATACTCCGATCCCAAACTTGCGGACCGACATGGGTGAGGCTCTTCGAGCAGTTCTGAAAGAAGTACTTTTCATTCGCACGCTCCATCTGTTATTGTCTTTGCGTGGCGAGTCCAAGTCAAACATCCGAAAGCATTTACTGATATACCAAGTTTGCCGAAATCACCCATTTTGTGATATAGAAGATGGGTGGGCGCAGCGCACAAAAGTTCCCCAAAGGCGGTAGTTTTAGGCCCAAATTAGTAGGATGCCGCCCGAATGCGCCTCATTTGCGGAAAAGTGATTGTTTTTCGAAAAGAGTGAGATTTCCGACTTTTTCCTCCCGGCGACCCATGCAGACCGTTCTCACCATCGCCGGCTTCGATCCTTCCTCCGGAGCCGGAGTGACAGCGGACCTGATGGTGTTCGCGGCACATGGACTGTTCGGGACCGCCTGCATTACTGCACTAACCGTGCAATCGACCGTTGGAGTGCGGTCGACTCATCCTGTCTCGGGCGAAATTGTGGCGGAGACGCTCGAATGCCTGGACGCGGATATTCCGCCTGCAGGCATCAAAATAGGGATGCTTGCAAGTAGAGATACTACATTTAGAATCTGTGAATATATAGATAGACTGGATGTAATACATTCAGTTCGATCGGGACGCGCGCGGGTACCTGTTGTCCTTGATCCTGTACTCAAATCCTCGTCAGGAAGGGAACTGCTCGACCCGGCCGGGGTGACGATGCTGCGAGAGCGTCTGCTTCTGCTGGTCGACTGGATGACCCCGAATCTTGATGAACTTGCCGTACTTTCAGGGGAATCGGTCGTTTACCGGGGTGATGTGCCTGGCGCGTGCCGGGCCTTGCAGGCTCAGGCCGGAGTGAGGCCGGATGGCGGTCGGGTGGGGGTTTTTGCTACCGGAGGCCACCTGGATCCTCCTGACGATTTTCTGCTGACGCCGACTGGGGAAGAGTTCTGGCTGCCGGGGGAACGCGTCGCCACCGGTTCCACGCACGGGACTGGGTGCGCGCTGTCGAGCGCATTCCTTAGCAGACTGGTGCTGGGGGATGCTCCGCACGAGGCTGCGCTGGCTGCCAAGGCTTATGTCGCAGGGGCGCTTCGCAACGCAGTTGGAATTGGCGCAGGGCAAGGTCCTATGAATCACTTATGGAAATTTCATAAAGTAATGGATTTATGATGGAGGGACGCACTGTGTCTGATAATACGAAGTGGGCACGGCCTGCCTTGGGGATCATCTCTCGGTATCCCTGAGATTTGGCCCGGTACGGCAACCTGTTACGCTTAGGAAATCATGCCTCTTACGCTTGTAATCAATGGTCAAAGCCGTGTCTTCGCCAACCTGACGTCGCCGGTTATGCTCACCCAGGTGATTGTGGAAATGGAATTGAAGGGTGATCGGATCGCGGTCGAGCACAATGGCGAGATTGCGCAGCGCACGCGTTGGGCGGATATCCCGGTGTCGACTGGGGACCGCCTGGAGGTCGTGCATTTCGTTGGCGGTGGAGCGGTCGTCGTTCGGGAGACGCCGCCGGTGGATTCGGGAACCGCCGATAACTGGGCCAGGCCGGAAGAGACGAAGAGCAAAACCACGCGGGTATTGGGCGGGGAATAGGGCGATTTGAAGGAAGAATCCATGCTATCTGTTCTGGGCGTGGGCTGACTATACATAATATCTGTTATCGGACACAAACGTACTTTTCCTACTGTTGCTTGGCGCGTGGCTAAAGTACCATTGGAGCCGCAACAGCGTCTTTTGTTCTTGTCTTCAGCTTTAGGTAAATACCTAGTAGTCGTAGGGGCTGTGGGAAAGTGGGAATCCCGCGCACTATGCGGGATTTCCAAGTGTGGTGGGAAAGTCCGTCTTTGCACCTTGGACTTTTCCACCACGCGTCTTTTCCACAGCCCGCGCGCCCGCGCGTTTTCCGCTTCCGATTGTGAGGGGTGTGATGCTTGCCAAGGTTCGCAGCTCCGTTTTCCAACCGATGAGTGGTCCAGTCCTCGTGGATGGATTGGGAGTTCCCAGGTACTGGGCCGCCGTTTGGGCGTCACTGCTGCCAGGCGACCTTGCCCCTTCAACGGTCAGCAGGAAGCTGAGCCAACTCGAGGCCTTCTACCACCACGCGGATGAAGCGCTGGGTATTGGGAGGCTGGATGACGCGCTCGCTGGGCTGGACGTCGATGCCATCTGTAGCGCCCTGGAAGCGTACTTCTTGACGCTTAGAAGCCGGCCTGTCACGCCCGCCACCGAGGAACGGTGGCAAGCGGCACTCCAATTTGTTACCGAGACTTCCCAGCGTCTCACCAGAGGTTCGCTCACCCGAGAGCACCACGACGCTTTGAGCGGCCGTCTGATGCAAATTGAACTCCTCAATGCCCACCTGCACGTCGGGAGACGGCGTCGTCCGGAGCGAATCCGGTCCCTTCCTGCTGAGATTGTTGAGGCGCTCTACGAATCTCTGGATCCAGAATCCCCCATCAATCCGTTTCGGAGCGTCGATTCTCGCTGGCGCGTGTACACGATCTTCATGCTGCTGCTGCACCAAGGGTTACGACGTGGGGAGCTTCTCAGCTTTCCGGTCGATGTAATCAAAAGCGGCTTTGATCGTAACCGGCAGCAGGTTCGCTACTGGATGACCGTTCGATATAACGAGTACCAGGACGAAGACCCCCGATACTCGAAACCGAGCATTAAGAATGCTCCGTCCATTCGCCAGATACCCGTTAGCAAGCCGACCGCACTGCTAATCCAGGAGTACGTGACGAACTACCGGGGAAAGCCAGACCACTCGTTCCTGATCAACTCCCAGAAGCAAAGCCCACTCTCAACCGAGGGAGTAACCAAGTTGTTCCAGAAAATCACCGATTCCCTGCCCAAGCAGCTGCGGAAGACCCTCATCGACCATACGGGCGACGACTCGATCAGCCCTCATGATCTTCGACACACGTGCGCAGTGGTCAGACTCAACCAACTGTTATCCTCCGGCGTTGAGATGGCCGATGCACTGGAGCGGATGAGAGCGTTCTTCGGATGGTCTCGGGGTTCCGATATGCCATTACGATACGCCCGTGCAGTCTTCGAGGACAGGCTTGCGTCGGTGTGGAACTGCGCATTTGATGATCGCGTTGACGTGCTCAGGAACATCCCAGAGAGGCTGAAATGAAGACCCAGCCGAAGCCCGAAGCAGCCCACAGTCATTTTGTGAACCTACCGCCCTTGCCGGCTGCCGTGAGGTATTACGATGACTTTTCCGATAGCTACGGCGAGGTTGCCAACCCGAACAACTCCGATCAGTGGACAATCAGGTTCGATGGTGGAGGCCCTACACTGGATTTCCGAGACTTTGACGCGCGAGTTCGCAGGATCATTAAGTGCTGGTGTGCTTTCATCCTTGCTGATTTGTCCCCCGTGACGGCCTACAAATACCTCGGCATTCTGAGAACCGTCCCCATCGATAGAACTATAGAGTTGCTAACTTGTAGTCCCCAGGAAGTGCGAAAGCGATGGAAGGAACTTCACGCATGCAACCTTAACTATGGGGCATTCGCACCAGTGGCGAGTCTTCTTGGCTTTTTCTGTAGATTCTCGATCGGTGCATGGGGGCCTGAATGGCTTGACTTGGTTTCTCAGCTTCCATATCCCAAGGTCGACAAGTACGCCTCGGTCCGCGTAGGCGATGTATTCATCAGCGCATCAGAAGAAGCCGCGATCATTCGGCAAATTGACGAACTGAGTACGCGAATTCAGGTGGCGCCCTCGTCCGTTTCATATGACCTGCTCGAGGCAACCACGATGCTCGTTTCCTCATACCAGTTTGGCCTGCGGCCCAAACAGATAGCCATGTTGGAGATGCGGAATATCCGGATATGGAGAGACAGTCTCAATGACCGTCCCGCCGTTCACCTGACTTTCACAATGATCAAACAGCGTTCCGAAAAGCGCGTCTTTCCCATGGTTCGCAGAGTGAAGCGAGAGTGGAGCCCACTCTTCGTTGAACTGTTCCAGAGGGCGCGACAGACGGGCCTTACCGGGGTTGACCATGTGTATCAGCGCACTCCCCATGAATGTGGAATATTTATTGCCGACCTGACAGAGGTCATCCTTGGCCGCCGGCGAACGGCTCCGGAATTACGCCACACGGCAGCGCAGCGTCTTGTCGACGCGGGTGCAAGCGAAGAAGAGCTTGCGGCCTTTATGGGCCATTCGGACCTCAATACTGGACTGATCTATTTCCGTTCGTCGGCGTCCCAAGGGGAACGCGTTAACCAGGCACTTGGAGTATCGACCGTTTATCAACGCGTCGCAAAGATCGCCCATGATCGTTTCATTTCGGCGAAGGAATTGGTCGAGTTAAAGGGAGACCAACAGATTGCCGGAGTACCACACGGGATTCCCATAGCCGGCATCGGAGGGTGCACATTGGGGCAGCCCAGCTGTCCGTATAACCCGATCCTGTCCTGCTATGGGTGTCCCAAGTTTATGCCCGTTGCCGATGCAGGGATTCACAAAAAGGTATTGGAAGACCTGCGCGACGTGATGAAGTTCTTCTACGCATCGTCGCGAGCGGAGCGCGGATCGCCGGCATTCCAATTGGAGGAGACTATCTCCACGGTAAAAGCAGTCTTAAGTGAGTTGGGAGTTGAGAGCAATGAACTCCTACCTTGAAACGTTTATTCGGGATGCAAAGGCGATCGCAGAGCAGCGCGGTGTGAACTGGGATGTGCAGCTTGGGCCCGATGGTGTAGCCATCCCGGGCCACGGGTGGAATCTGACTAAAATGGTTGGTGCTTCGCCGCCGCCAGTCACCTGGTTGAATGATTTCGGCACGGATCGGAAGACGGTTGACCTCCTCAACGCTTCCCCGCCGCCCGGGCCGCTACGTACGTACAGTAAGAAACCATTGTCACGGGATTGGCAGGACCTTCTCAAAGCCTGCGCGATCGAACAACTGCTCGTTCGACGCAATACCTGCCCGCATGTGGCTGGCAGTGTCGTGCGCCCTTTACGTGTATTGGCAACCTGTGCGCCAACCACCGATCCATGGGCGATCACGGCGGAGGATGCCACCTTCGCCATCGGCACGGCCAGGAAGCTGGGGGCGTCCGGGAAGCTGGCCGATCTTATCTTTGGGGTTATCAGAAGCATCGTGGACCCCAATCACCTGACCGACATCGGCCCCCTCGTTCCGGCACTGGAGCGGGACACAAAAGTACACATAAGAAAATCCAAGTTTGCCAAGTCACTGGATGAAATTCGATCCGACCTGGACGAAAGGAAGAACGCCGAGAAGCTGCCAGAGAGACGGGCATTCTGGGAATTGACTCGAATCGTGTTTACCGAGACCCCGAGGAGCTTCCTCGACCTGCTGCGGTTCGCGCAGGCAAGGGTCCTGATACTCACCGGGCTGCGAGATGGCGAATGCGCCATGCTGCCCGCGGACTGGAAGAGATATCGAGAGTACGTCGACGCAAACGGACGTCCGGCGGGTCAAGTGGGCGGGGTCTCCCGGTCGTTGATGCTACGCCATTTTGCCGAGAAGCAGCGGGTGATCTACGAGGACAGTACCGCACTATTTGAATCCGTGCAGTTCGTGCCGATGATGTTCGAGGATATCCTCACTACCACTCTTGACGAAGTAGTGAAGGCCACCGAACCGCTTCGCAGAACTCTCCGGCGGCAAATTGAGACTGGCCGCGTTCTCCCGCAGTTCGAGAGTGGAGACTTGGTTCCCGCCGCCGAACTCTACACCTACCTCACGGGCAATCCGTTCGTGGCGGAGCTTCCGCAGGATGTTCGACGGCAATACATTGAAACCTATCAACGAGACTACAACCCAGATGTATTCGACGCCCTTCGTGCGGAACAACTTCAAACAATTCGAGCAGGAAAATGCTTGAGAATCGCAGCTTATAAGTACTTCCAGAGGCTCACCGGGGCGCCGTTGCGCAAAGCGAATGGCGCAGTTTGGGACGAGACTAGGATTTTGTCCCAGGCCTTTCTCCGAGTAGGTGAGGTAGAAGAGTTTCTGAAGAGAGACCTGCCGACCAAGCAGTCCGATGCGACACCGCTCAAGCTCGCGAATGGAGAACTTCCGGCATGGGAACTCATGTTTCTCATGCCTAAGCGGGCATTGGCGGAAGGACTGGGCGCGGGGTTATGTGATGTCACAAGATACTGCGCGATTGGGCGCATGGACCCGCGAATGACTACACACTCTCTCTCCACAGGAAAGGAGCAGACACTCTTCGCAGTCTATGGTGAAAGCGATGCAGACCGCGCATTGACCATTCGCCCACACAGTCTCCGCCACCTACAGAACACCGAACTGTTTCGATTGGGGGTGGCCGATACCATCATCACGAAGCGCTTCAATCGCCGGCGAGTGGCCCAGTCGTACGATTATGACCACAGGAGCCTCGCCGAGGATCTGGAGCAGATCGACCTCAAGCCAGAGGTGGAAGCGCGCCTGGGGGAGAAGTCGGCCACCGTGGCCAGGCTGATCAAAGCTGGGAAAGCATGCGGACCCTTTGTCGAAGCCTTCAGGGCCATTCAACAGACGCAGGGCGAAGACGCCGCACTGGAATACCTGCGTGCAGAGGCCGATGGGTTCCATTCCACCCCGTATGGACACTGCATAAACAGCTTCACCGTTGACCCCTGTCCGAAGCACCTGGAATGCTTCACCGGATGCAGGCATCTGTCTGCCACCGACCTCACGGAGAACCGGCAGAATCTGGTCCAGCTTGAATTCAGGCTGGAGACGGCAGTGCAAGCCATCGAAGCACGGCAACAGCGCATCGGAAGGGGTGCTCCATTGGAACTCGAAACGGCGTCCGGCGACCAACACAGCAGTGGCCTTATGGTGTCTGCGCAGTCGATGCGAACATGGGCACCAAGCGGAATCGGAATCGACAACCAGTTGAGCCACGCCAAGACTCGGCTGGCGGGTGTACGGAAGCTCTTAGCAACGCCCCCGGGGCACCAGGTCTTTCCTGATGGCCCAGACCTGTCCCGGGATCCGGGTAAGCCAATTGGGAGGGTACTGAGTTTGGCAACTTGGCTTG
>PKWU01000083.1 GCA_003132145.1 Granulicella sp. | reverse complement strand
CTTGGCGGAACTTTGGCGCACGATCCGGATCCAGTGCTCTGCATAAGGTCACGACACGCCAAAGAAACTCCGGATGGGTCAGTATGTAGCCGCCGCACCAGAGTATCTCGTCGTCCGGGTGTGCGACGACAACAGCGGCCCGAGGCCGAGGGTCTGACCTCACCTCATCGAGCGGGATGATTGACATTGTTTTCTTTGGGAGGAGTCAGAGTATCCCCTCAACGCACTTTCAGTGGGCGCTCTCGATCGGACAGTGGCAACGAATGGAACCCATGATCGGGGCTCATGAAACTACCGACCGCAAACCACTAGCCACCAGAATACCATTAAGCAAAACGATGATTATCCGCGATCTGTAAGGCCCGGCTATTCAATACGAAGCCATACTCCTAATTGCTAGGCGAACACCTGTAGCTGATGGCGGTGATGGGCATCACTGATCGGGGTGGCGTGCGAGGCGAAGAATTGGAGTTGGTTGTGGGCGCGGCCGATGCGGCTATTGCCGCGGCTTCTGCGTCTACCGCAATAACGCGGCGATTGTGATTTCCGCGGCCATGCGTCTGGGATCGGATGGCCCAGGTGCGCTGGCGCGGAGAGGGAGCTGTTGGTGCGAGCCATGTTGGCGAGATTCCGGATGAGACGATGGTTCGCTGGAGAGCGGGGCCGAGGGTCCCGGGTGGTGCTGCTGCGTCGCGCGTCGCAGGTCTTCTTCCTGCTGCTGTTTCTGTTCCTCCTGCTGCGCACAGAGTTTCGCGGGACGGTGGGCGCGGGCGGCGACGTGCGGATGCACTGGCCGGTGCGGCTGTTCTTCGAGCTTGACCCGCTGGCTGCGCTGGCCAATGCGCTGGCAACCCATGCGCTCTATCGCGGTCTGCTGTGGAGCTTAATCATTCTGCTGCCGGTGATGTTTCTGGGGCGTTTCTTCTGCGGATGGATCTGTCCGATGGGGACGATCCACCACTTCTTCGGCAATCTGAGGTCGGAGAGCAAACGCGGTAAGCAGGGGATAGAGGCGAATCGCTACAAGCCATGGCAGAGGACGAAGTACGTGATCCTGATTGCCGTGCTGGCGGCGGCGGTATTCGGCACGGGACTGGTGGGGTGGTTCGACCCGTTCAGCCTGCTGGTGCGGTCGATGGGGCTGTCGATCCTGCCCGGCGCGAACTACGCGGCGAATGCGGGGTTGAACGCGCTGGGGCACAGCGGCGTGGGATTTGTGCAGGCGGCGGGGATGGTGCTCCATGCGGCGCTGGCAGCGACGGTGTTGAACTTCAAGCAGCCGCACTTTCGCCAAGGGATATTTCTGGGGCTGATTTTTTTAATTCTGCTGGCGGCGAACCTGCGGGTGACTCGCTTCTGGTGCCGCGCGATTTGCCCGCTGGGCGCGCTGCTGGGCGCCGCTTCGAGATGGTCAGTCTTCGGGCTGCACAAGGACGCGGCGAGCTGCGACAAGTGCAATCGCTGCCTGCTGCACTGCCAGGGCGGGGACGATCCGGTGGGCGCGGTTCCATGGCACAAGGCGGAATGCCTGATGTGCATGAACTGCCTGGACGCCTGTCCGCACCAGAGTTTGCAGTTCCGCTTCTTCCGCAAGGAGCCGGAGGTTGCCGGACCGAACCTGCCGCGGCGCAAGGTGCTGACCGGGCTGGCGCTGGGGGTTGCGGCGGTGCCGCTGCTGCGGGCCAATACGGCGCTGGGAAAGAGCCGGGACGAGCGGCTGATCCGCCCGCCGGGGGCGCTCGGTGAGACGGACTTTCTGTCGCGGTGCATCCGCTGCGGCGAGTGCATGAAGGTGTGTCCCAACAATGCGTTGCAGCCGGCGCTGACCGAAGCGGGGCTGGAGGGGATCTGGTCGCCGGTGCTGACGCCGAGGATCGGATACTGCGAGCCGAGCTGCGTGCTCTGCTCGGAGGTCTGTCCCACGGGGGCGATCTGGAAGCTGACGCCGCAGGCAAAGGGCTGGGTGGTGGGCGTGGGCCAGGGCAATGCTCCGCCGGTGCGGCTGGGGACGGCGTTCTACGACCGCGGGCGATGCCTGCCGTGGGCCATGGCGACCGACTGCATCGTGTGCGAGGAGTGGTGTCCCGTGTCGCCCAAGGCGATCTATCTGCAGGAAGCCGAGGTCATCGACGCGGACGGCAACAAAAAGTTGCTGAAGCAGCCGCACGTCGATCCCAGCCGCTGCGTGGGATGCGGAGCGTGCGAGTACGCCTGCCCGCTGCAGGAACATCCGGCCGTGTATGTGACCAGCATCGGAGAGAGCCGGTCAGTGGACAGCCAGATTTTGTTGACCCGGAGAAGGGGAAAGGCACAGTCTTGAACCAGGGAAGAACAGTCTTGAACCAGGGAAGAACAGTCTTGAACCAGGGAAGAACAGTCTTGAACCAGGGAAGAACAGTCTTGAACCAGGGAAGAACAGTCTTGAACGAGGAGAGGACAGTCGTGAGGGAGAGGATTATGAGGACCAAAGGAGCTGTACTCGTCGCATCGTTGATGCTGGCTGTGGTGATGGTTGGCGGATGCAAGAAGAAGATTGCGGACCCCTTCCCTGCCTCGGGGGCGGTCGCGGGGTGGGAGAAGAGCGGCAAGACGCAGACGTTCGATGCGGCGAACCTGTATGAATACATCGATGGCGGGGCGGAGCAGTACATCAGCGCGGGCGTGGTGGGCGTGGCAACCTCGGACTACAAGTTCCAGGGAAGCCTGGAGGCGACCGTAGACGTTTACACGATGAAGACGGCGGACGGTGCGAAGACGATCTTCGACGCCGACCCGCCGACTGCCAACAGCAAGAGCGTGCCGCTGGGCGATGCAGGGCGGCTGTACGGGCAGAGCGTGGTCTTCCGCAAAGGGGTGTACCTGGTGCGGATTACAGCCTTCGAAGCGGCGCCGGGCGAGAGCGACGCGCTGCTGGCGCTGGCACATGGAGTTGAAGGCAAGCTGTAGGTGCCTGTCAAAAAACTACACAATTCGTTCGTAACGATCGGGAGAACTTTCAGCGGGATGAAACAAGCAACGACGAAATACGGAGATTCTGGCTTTGCCAGAATGACGACGTAATAACGCAGGTCAGAAAGTTGCACGGAGGAGCAGGATGCAAAGCCGGCGTGAGTTTGTGAAAGAGATGGTGGCGGGGGCCGCTGTTCTGGGAGTGGGGACGAACTTTGCATGGGGCCAGGGGAGGGCGGCAAAGTCGAAGGTGGTGATTGTGCGCGATGCAAAGCTGCGCACGCCGGGCCCCGCGCCCGACGAGAAGCGCGTGGCTGCGCTGCTGGACCACGCGATGCAGACGTACTTCAATGCGCAGAATCCTGTCCAGCCGTGGAAGCAGATCGTGCGGCCTGGGCAGGTGGTGAGCCTGAAGCTGAACGCCATGGGCGGTCGCGCGATTGCGCCCAGCGTGGCGTTGGTGGCGGCGATCTGCGAACGGCTGCAGCAGGCCGGGATCAAGGCGGGCGACATCATTGTGTGGGACCGCGGAGGCCGCGAGCTGGAGTCGGCCGGGTTCAAGCTGTCCAACGCGCCGGGCTCGGTGCGCTTCCTCGGATCGGACACGGCGGGCTATGAGGACGCCTCGGTGAGCTACGGATCGGTGACGACGCGGCTGGCCAAGATCCTGACCCAGAGCGACGTGGTGATCAACATGCCGGTGTTGAAGAGCCACAATATCGTCGGCGTAACCATGGCGATGAAGAACATGTATGGCGTCATCAACAATCCGAGCACCATGCACGGCACGGCGTGCAATCCGTATATCGCGGACCTGAACATGATTCCGCAGGTCCGGCAGAAGGTGCGCTTTGTGGTGGGCGATCTGAAGACCGCGGTGTATGAGGGCGGACCAAGCTACCGGCCGGAGTACTCGTGGAACGAGGACGGATTGCTGGTGGGCGAAGACCGGGTGGCGATCGACACCGTCAGCGCACAGATTGTCGAACGCAAGCGGGCCGAGAAGGGTCTGCCGACGCTGGAGCAAAAGGGCACGCCGCTAACCTACATTGCGACCGCGGCGGACGCACAGCACAGGCTGGGAACGAACGATCCGGCGCGGATTGCGCTGATCGAGCAACGCATTGCGTAAGGAGACAGGGATGGCTTCCGAGAACCCGGCTGCAGACAATTCGACTGCTGAGAATCGGAGTGCCGGGAATCCGGCTGCCGGCGACTCGACCGCGAAGGACAGGATGACGCGGCGCGAGGCGATGCTACGGTTGCTGCGCCTGACGACTGCTGGCGCGGGCACGGCTGCGGCGGCGGTGTGGCTGGCGAAGCACAGCGCTCCGCCGAGCTCGACCGCGGCGGCGAACGTGCGGCGCGATCACACGGTGGAGGCCAACTCCGCGCTGCCGGAGATGGTGGTGGTGCAGGGCGGCGATCCGCGCGCGCTGGTGCAGCGGGCCTTCGACGATCTGGGCGGAGTGGGGCGGTTCATCGCGCACAATGATGTGGTTGTGCTGAAGCCGAACATTGCGTGGGACCGCACGCCGGAGCAGGCGGCAACCACCAATCCCGATGTTGTCGCCGAAGTGGTGAAGCAGTGCGTGCAGGCTGGCGCGAAGCGGGTGATCGTCACCGATGTAAGCTGCAACGAAGCAGAGCGGTGCTTTCGCCGCTCCGGCATTGCGGCGGCGGCGCGCGCCGAGGGGGCCGATGTGATTCTGCCCGATCCGGCGCGCTTCCGCGAAGTGGACCTGGGCGGAGAGGTGCTGCAGAACTGGCAGGTCTTTGAGCCATTCCTGCTGGCCGACAAGGTGATCAACCTGCCGATTGCCAAACAGCACGCGCTGACCGGGGCGACGCTGGGATTCAAGAACTGGTACGGGATTCTTGGCGGCGAGAGGAACCGGCTGCATCAGCAGATCCACCAGAGCCTGGTGGACCTGGCGGCGTTCATGCTGCCCACGCTGACCCTGATCGACTGCTACCGCGTACTGCTGAGGAACGGGCCGACCGGCGGCAATCTGGAGGACGTGGCGCTGCACAAGACGCTGGTGGCGGGGACAGACCCGGTGGCGCTGGACGCATACGTCGCCAAGGCCTTCTGGAACCTGGACGCGGACGCGATGCCTTACCTGAAGCTGGCCGAGCGGCGCGGGCTGGGACGGACTGATTTCGAGCAGGTGCGCACCAAGTTCAGCCAGATTGCGTGAGCGATGGCTGATGGTCCACGCGCATCTTGCGGGCAGTTTTGCCGGGCCAAACCCAGTCCGGGAAGGAATCCACTCCGCCAACCAAATAAATTTCACAAAAGATGCGCCGGTTCGCCGTTTATTCGCTACAATCGGCGCATGGCTATTACACGGCGGCAAAAAGAAGTCATCGACTTCCTCACCAACTTCACGCAGAAGAACGGCTACTCGCCCTCGTATGAGGAGATCGCGCACGGACTGGGTCTCACCTCGCTGGCGACCGTGCATAAACATGTGACCAACCTGCAGAACAAAGGGCTGCTGCAGCGCGCGCACAACCGCAGCCGGTCGATCGACGTGCTGCCTCCGCGCTCCAGCAAGAAGGGCTTCGACCGCCTGCCGCTGCTGGGACGGATCGCGGCGGGCCAGCCGATCGAGGCCATCCAGATGGCGGAGACCATCTCGCTGGGCGACATCATTGGCAACCGCGAGGTCTTCGCGCTGGAGGTGCGCGGCGACTCGATGCGCGACGAGCACATTGTGAGCGGCGACTATGTGCTGGTGGAGCGCACCGCGACCGCGCGCGAGGGCGAGATCATCGTGGCTCTGGTGGATGGCTACGACGCGACGCTGAAGCGCTTCTACCGCGAGGGAGGGATGATCCGGCTGCAGCCGTCGAACAAGGAGATGGCGCCCATCTTCGCGCCCGCGAGCAACGTCGCCATCCAGGGCAAGGTGCTGGGCATCCTGCGCAAGTACGCCTGAGCCGCGCATCGCTCACAGCTCATCGCAGCGGTCGAAACGCAAGCAGCAAGATCACTCCGCCGCCCACGGCGGTTTAGAATAGTCCTTGGCCCAATAGCATCCGCGCCTCGCTCGTCGAGCAGGTCGCAGGCGCATGGGCAACCAGGCGGTTCTCGCCGGAAAGCGTTCTCCCACCACCCATGCATCGTTGGTCGCAACTCTTCATTCCCACCCTGCGCGAGGCGCCTGCCGACGCCGAGGTCGCAAGCCACAAACTGCTGCTGCGCGCGGGCTACATCCGCCAGCTCGGCGCGGGCATCTACTCGCAGCTCTTCCTGGGCACGCGCGCAATCAACAAGATTGTGGCCATCGTGCGCGAGGAGATGGACACGATCGGCCAGGAGATGCACCTGCCCGCGCTGAACCCGATGGAAGTTTGGGCCGAGAGCGGACGCTGGGCCGGCATGGGCGACAACATGTTCCGCCTGAAGGACCGCAAGGGCGCGGAGCTGTGCCTGGCCATGACGCATGAAGAGGTGATGACCTCGATTGCGCGGAGTGAGCTGCGCAGCTACAAGCAGTTGCCGCAGATCTGGTACCAGATCCAGACCAAGTTCCGCGACGAGTTGAGGCCGAAGTCCGGCCTGCTGCGGGTGCGGCAGTTTTTGATGAAGGACGCGTATTCGTTCGACATCGACGAGGCGGGGCTGGACGAGTCGTACCGCAAGCATGAGGAGGTCTACCGGCGCATCTTTACGCGCTGCGGGCTGGAGTTCCTGATGGTCGAGGCCGACTCTGGGGTGATGGGTGGAACAGGTTCGCAGGAGTTCATGGTGTCGACCGAAGCGGGCGAAGATTTGATCGCAAGCTCGTCGTCCGGCTACGCCGCCAACGTGGAGAAGGCGACATCGAAGCTCGCGGTGGTCGCGGACCTCGCGCCAAGCGGCGACGGATTGCCGGAGCTGGTGCATACGCCAAATCAGAAGACGATCGACGAGGTTGGCGCGTTCCTCGGCGTCGAGCGCGTACATCAGATGAAGACAATGGCCTATATGGTCGAGCACCCGGACGCGGACGAGAAGCAGATCAAGACCGTGGGCAAGACGCGCGCCGTGGTTGCGTTTCTGCGCGGCGACCACCAGCTCAACGAGACCAAGCTGGCGGGCATTGCGGGCGGCGAACTTCGTCCAATGCAGGCAGAGGAGATCGTTGCCACCTTCAATGCGCCCGCAGGATTCCTCGGGCCGGTTGGTCTGACGGCTGCGCCACATCCGAAGAAGCCGGGGACGCTGGTGATTCTCGACAAGGCGCTGGAGGGGCGGACGAACCTGATCGCCGGGGCGAACAAGGAGGAGTACCACCTGCGCAATGTGACGCCGATGCGCGACTTCAAGCCGACGCTGGTGGCCGACGTGCGCAGCGTTAACGAGGGCGAGCTGGATCCTGTCGGCGGCGAACCGCTGCACATCGCCAAGGCGGTGGAGATTGGGCACATCTTCAAGCTGGGGTATAAGTATTCCAAGTCGATGGGCGCGACGGTGCTGAACCGCGACGGCAAGGAGACGACTCCGATCATGGGCAGCTACGGGATCGGCATCGAGCGCATCCTGACGGCGGCGATCGAGCAGTCGGCGGCGAAGTTTGCCGCGCAGAGTGCGAACGATTCGAAGGCATCTGATAGCTACGCGCTGCCTCCCTCGATTGCGCCGTTCGAGGTGGTGGTGACGATCACCAATGTGCGCGAGGCCGAGCTGCTGGCTGCGGGTGAGAAGATCGCCGCGGAGCTTGCCGCCGCTGGAATCGACGTTCTGCTGGACGACCGCGACGAGCGCGCCGGTGTGAAGTTCAAGGACGCCGAGCTGATTGGCGTGCCGTTCCGCATCGCCGTGGGCAAGAAGCTCGTGGAAGGCAAGATCGAGCTTCTCAACCGCCTGACCAACCGGACCGACGATATTCCCACCGGCGAAGCCGTGCAACATCTGACCGCAGCGTTGCACGCCGTCTGATCTCTGTTCCCTGTTCCCTGTTCCCTGTTCTATGGCCATCAAACTCAAACTCGGCAGCAACGGCAACACATACGGACGCGGTTCCGGCCTCAGGCATCGCGTGCTGCGCGTGCTGCTGATCGGCGGACTGGCGTGTATGCTGATCGCGGCGTGCGTGCTCGGCATCTGCTACTTCAAGTACCAGTCCATCGTGGACGAGCGGCTCGCTTCCGGCCCCATCTTTGCCAACGGCGCACAGATCTACGCCGCTCCGCGCGAGGTGCGCGTGGGCCAGCACCTCACCGTCTCCTTCATCGCGCAGGAACTGCGCACGGCCGGCTACAACAGCAATCCACAGCTCGGCACCTTCACCCTGAGCGGCAACAGAATCCAGATCAAGCCGGGCCCCGAGAGCTACCACTCCACCGATGGGGCCACCATCACGACCGGGCAGAGCACAGATGCGGACACCGGCATGGGAAGCGGCCTGGTGGTGCAGTCGATCACCGCGGACAACGGCGCGCCGCTGACCGCATACCAACTGGAGCCGCAACTGATCACCGCACTCTCCGAGGACGACAAGGACCGCACCAAGCGGCGGCTGGTGACTTACAACGAGATTCCGCCCAAGATGGTGCAGGCCGTGCTGGCCATCGAGGACCGGCGCTTCTTCGAGCACGGCGGCATCAACTACATGCGCATCGCCAAGTGCGCTGTCGAAGACACCCTGACCGGGCACAAGGAGTGCGGCGGCTCGACGCTCACCATGCAACTGGCGCGCGGGTTCTTCCTGTCGCCGGAGAAAAAGTTCACGCGCAAGCTGATCGAGATCATGATCACGTTCCAGCTTGAGGCGCGCTTCAACAAGCAGCAGATCTTCGAGATGTACGCCAACGAGATCAACATCGGGCAGCGCGGCAGCTTCGGCATCAACGGATTCGGCGAGGCGGCCCAGGCCTACTTCGGCAAGGACCTCGGCCAGCTCGATCTGGCCGAGTGCGCGCTGATCGCGGGCATGATCCAGCGGCCGAACTACTTCAACCCCTACCACCATCCCGACCGCGCGATGGAGCGGCGCAACCTGGTGCTGGACTCGATGGTGGAGACCGGGGCCATCACGCAATCGGAGGCCGGCCGCGCCAAGGCCGAGCCGCTGCGCCTCACCGCGCCCAACATCGACGCGTCGGAAGCGCCCTATTTCGTCGACCTGGTGCACGACCAGATTGCCCAGCGCGTCGGCGATCAGGAGCTGGGTCACGAAGCGCTGCGCATCTATACCTCGCTCGACCCCGAGCTGCAACGCGCCGCCTCGGAGGCGGTGGACGCGGGGATGAAGAACGTCGACGACCTGGTGCGCAAGCTGCATAAGAAGAGCGACAGCAACATCATGTATCCGCAAGTCGCGCTGGTGGCGCTGAACCCGCACACCGGGCAGATCCTGGCGCTGGTGGGAGGGCGCAACTACGGCGTCTCGCAGCTGAACCACGCAACCGCCGAGCGGCCCACCGGCTCCATCTTCAAGCCGTTCGTCTACGCCACGGCGTACAACACCAGCCTGAACGGGATGGACCTGGGCGGCAACGGCATCTTTACCGCGCTGACCAAGCTGAATGACGATCCGCAGGACTTCGGCACCAATGGCCAGTCCTACACCCCGGGCAACTTCGTGAGGGGCGAATACCCCGGCATGGTCACGGCAGCCCAGGCCATCGCCCACTCCCTCAATATCGCCACCATCGCCCTCGCCCAGATGGTTGGCTACGATAACGTAGCCGCGCTCGCCCGCACCGCCGGCATCGTCAATGCGCGCGGGACGCCTTCGGTGGCCATCGGAACCTACAACGCCACGCCGATCGACATGGCCGGGGCATACACGGTGTTCGCCAACAACGGCGTGCATCTGAAGCCGTGGATGCTGGCCAGCGTGCGCAACGCCAACGGCGACATCGTCGCCGACTTCGCCCCGGAGGCCAAACAGGTAATGGATCCGCGCGCCGCCTACCTCACCCAGTCGCTGCTGGAATTCACCGCGAATTACGGTACCGCGTCTGCGGTGCGCGCTCACGGATTCACCGCTCCGGCCGCCGGCAAGACCGGCACCGAGCACGATGCCTGGTTCGCCGGCTACTCCTCCAACCTGCTCTGCATCATCTGGGTCGGCAACGACGACTACACCGATATCTCGCATGGACTAACACATGCGCTACAGGGCGCGGATACTGCCGCTCCCATCTGGGCCGAGTTCATGAACCGCGCCATCAAGCTGCCGCAGTACTCCGACATGCACGGCTTCAGCGCGCCCGACGGCGTGCAGTTGGTGCGCATCGACAAGAGCACCTGGCTGCCGGCCGACGACAGTTGCCCGGAAGACTACAATCTCGCCTTCCTGGACGGCACTGTCCCGGCCAGCACGTGCAGCCATACGGGCGGCGAGGCCCCGCAGAACATCTTCCAGAAGATCTTCGGCGGCGGGGAAAAACAGCCTCCGCCCACAACGCCGCCGCAGTAGAGCGTCTTCACCGTTCCTGCGAAGCTGATCTAGGAAAAGGCTGAACAAGGGTTTGACATTCCCTCAGGGGCTAAAGCCCCATTGAGGTTGCGACACTTCCGGCGGGACTGAAGTCCCGCCCCTTCAAAAACAGTGACTTATTCAGAGCTTTCCTAGATGTAATCCATGCCGTACTTCACCGGGATCTGGGTGAAGGAGATGCGGGTCGGCGCAGACTGCTTCGCGGGCAGCATTGCGGCGAAGTGCAGCGTGGTGTTGCCGTACTTCATATTGAGCCGGTCCATGGTGGCGGCCAGGTCCGCGCGGTGATTTGGATCGGCGAAGAGCGAGGGCTCGAGGTCGCTCTCCGCTATGAGATTGTGCATCGTCACGGCGACGTGGAAGGGACGCGCAAACTCGTCGCCCTCGGGCCGCCGGGCCCACATCTCGCGCAAGACGTTCAGCAGGGTGAGCGTGTCCTGACAGGGCGGAAAGCGCGCCTCCATCGACCAGCCGGAGTGGCGCAGTCCGCTGAAGTGGCGCTTGGCGCGCTTGCCCGCGCTCTCCGCCTGCGCGACCTGTTCGCGGGTGAGCGCGTAGCGGATGGTCACGCTCATTGCGCTGGCGGTGAGGCGCTCCATGCGCAGACGCATCGCGGCCTTGTGCAGCAGCTTGTGCGCGACGGCCCACGCGCCCTCGGGCGTGCGATGTTCCGGCCCAAGGACGTGCGAGTGGCCGAGGGACTTCTGCACGCCGTCGTCCACCGGAGCGCCGTCGTCTCCCGTCTCCGCGCCGCGCAGCCAGTGGTAGAGGCGGTCGCCCCAGACGCTGTTCCATAGCGCGTGCATTCCCTTGCGGTCAAGCGCGAGGAGCTGCTCCATGGTGTGGATTCCCTTGGCGTTGAGGCGCGCCTCGGTGCGCGCGCCGACGCCGGGAATGTCGCGCAGCTCCAGGTGCGCGATGGCTCTTGGGAGCTGCGAAGGCAGCAGGCCGATCAGTCCGTCGGGCTTCTGCATGTCGCTGGCGATCTTGGCGAGGAAGCGGTTGGGCGCAAGGCCGATCGAGCAACGCAGCGTCTCGCCGACGTCGTCCTTGATGGCCTGCTTGATGGCGAGGGCGATCTGGCGGGCGCGGGGTGGCTCCTGCTCGCGGCCCATCAGCTCGCAGACCATCTCGTCGATGGAGGGCGTGTGCGCGACGGGACAGCAGCGGTCTACAGCCGCTGCGATTTTCTGGGAATACTCCGCGTAGACGCCGTGTTCGCCCATGACGAGAATGATCTGCGGGCAGATGCGCTTGGCCTCGCCGACCTGCGTGCCGGTCTTGATGCCCAGCGCCTTGGCCTCGTAGCTGGCCGCGATGCAGCAGGTGGTGTCGGCCAGGGTGGGGACGACGGCGAGCGACCGTCCGCGATACTCCGGGTGCAACTGCTGCTCCACCGAGGCGAAGAAGCTGTTGAGGTCGACGTAGAGGAAGCGGAAGCGGTCGGGTTGGGGATCGTCGGACATGAAGTCACCGCCGATCTCTATTATATTCGCTTTTTGTTTGCCGTGTAGGAGTGGGACGCTCAGTTGGGGCGGGCGATGGGGAGGGTGAAGGTGAAGACGGAGCCGTGGTTGAGCTGGCTGGTGACACCGATGGTGCCGCCGTGGGCGTTGACGATGGCGCGGCAGATGGCCAGGCCCATGCCAGTTCCGCTGACCTGGTTGCGCTGGGTTGGGCCGCGGTAGAACTTGTCGAAGATCATGCCCTGTTCCAACGGGTCGATTCCCGTGCCGCGGTCGGCGACGCTGATGGTGAGCATCTCCTTCTGGGGGTCGGCGGAGACGAAGATGGGCTGGTCGGTCGGCGAGTACTTAATGGCGTTGCTCAACAGGTTGACCAGTACCTTCTCGATCCAGGCCTTGTCGGCCAGCACGTTGGGCAGGAAGCTGGAGAGGGAGACGCGAATATCGCGTGCGGGTTGGGCGGAACGGCTCTGCTCGATCGCAACGTAGATGAGGCCCGCGATGGACTGCGGTTTCATCTCCAGATGGACTTTGTTTGCGTCCAGTTGCGCCATCTCGACGGCCTGTTCGATGAGGTGGTTGAGGCGGTCGGACTCCTCGTCGATGACGGTGAGCAGTTCCTTCTGCGCCGGTGCATCGAGTGCCTGCTGGGAGAGCAGCGAGGTGATGGAGGCCTTGATGGAGGTAAGCGGCGTGCGCAGCTCGTGGGTGACGGAGTCGAGCAGGGCGGTGCGCAGGCGTTCGGTCTCCTTGGCGGCCTTGGAGCGGGCGCTGTCTTCGAGCGCCTCGGCACGCTCGATGGACATGGAGACCAGGCCGCTGAGGGCCTCCATGGTCTCGCGCGAGAGCGAGGTGGCCTCCAGCAGCACGACCCCGGTGGGCCGTACGCCGACGCGCAGCGGAATGACAGCGGGGAAGCCATCGGCGGTGGAGGTGATCACGGGATGCAACATGGCCTCGCGCAGATCGTGGACCATCTCCGCGCGGGTGAGTTCGGGGCTGACTATGCCCGGCGTATCGTCGGGTTTCCAGGCAACTTGCGGGCTGGAGATGCGCTTTGGGTCGGAGAGATAGATGCGATCGCCGTCGGCGAGATAGAGCGTGACGGCGGGGCTGTTGAAGGCGTTGGCCACGCTGGATGGGATGAAGTTGAGCAGTTGGGCGACGTTTTCCGGTTGCAGCAGTTGACGGCCGAGGCGGTAGAGCATCTCGGATTCAATGCGGCGGCTGTCGGCCTCGTGCGACTCCTCGCGGATGCGGCTGGCCAGGTGGCTGGCGTATATTGCGGTGCCGAGAAAGACGAAGAGGGCGACCCAGTTCTGGGTGTCGCCGATGGTGAGGGTGCCGACGGGGGGAAGGAAGTAGTAGTCGAACAGGACGACCGCGGCGAGCGAGGCGCCAATTGCGTAGCGCAGGCCCCAGCTTCCGGCGAAGAGCAGCACAAGCAGAAGCAGGGTGAGCGAGACGGTGGTATTGTTTGCCCGGGGAAAGTGATGATAGAGAGCTACAATACCGGCAAGCCCACTCGCAATGAGAATCCAGCGACCCGCCTCGACTATTCGCTTGATAGACACAATCAGAATTGTATAGAAAGATGAGCTAGATGAATCCAGAACAGCCTCATATTAAGACTCCCGAAGAGTGGCTTGCCGCGGCGGAAGGTCAGAAGCGTGGCCGGTTCAAGGTGTTTTTGGGGTACGCTCCGGGGGTGGGCAAGACATTCAGCATGTTGAGCGAGGCGATCCGCCGCAAGAGCCGCGGTGAAGACGTTGTGATTGGCATTGTGGAGACGCACGGCAGGGCCCGCACGGCCGAGCTCGCGGCGCAGATCGAACAGGTTCCGCGCAGGCAGATGGAGTACAAAGGCGCCATCTTCGAAGAGATGGACGTGGATGCGGTCCTGGCGCGACGGCCCGACGTGGTGCTGATCGACGAGCTGGCGCACACCAACGTGGAAGGCTGCGCGCACCCAAAACGCTTCCAGGACGTGTTGCAGATCCTGGAGGCGGAGATCGACGTGCTGACGACGCTGAACGTCCAGCATGTGGAGAGCATTACGCCGCGGGTGCAGAGCCTGACCGGCGTGACGGTGAGGGAGACGGTGCCGGACTGGGTGCTGGACCGGGCCGACGAGATCGTGATGAGCGACCTGACGCCCGAGGCGCTGGTGCACCGCATGGACCGCGGCGATATCTATCCGCAGGAGCGCGTGGAGCGGGCGCTGCAGAACTTCTTCCGGCGCGGCAACCTGATTGCGCTGCGCGAGATGGCGCTACAGCGGGTGACGCGCGCGGTGGACCGCACGCTGGATGACTATGTGACGCGCAAGCAGTTGAGCGGGCACTGGCAGATCGCCGAACGCGTGGCTGTGTGCATCAGCTCCAACCCGGAATCGCGCGACCTGATCGCGCGCGGGGCGCGCCTGGCGGAAGCGATCAACGCCGAGTTCTTCGTGCTGCACGTCGAGAATGAACTGCTGGAGGTGCCGGAGAACCGCCGCCGGACTCTGGAAGCCAACATTCAATTTGCCGAGAACGTGGGCGCCAGGGTGGTCCGGCTGAAGGGCAGCAGCATCGCCACGGTGACCGCGGAGTATGTCACCAGGAACAGGATCACGCAGGTCATCTTCGGGCGGTCGGCGATAAAGGGATGGAAGAAGTATCTGTACTATCTCTCGCTGCAGCGGTTCATGAACGATGCACCTCACGTCGATGTGCATCTCGTGACGCAGCAGCCGGCGTAATGAAAGACAGTGGTAAGTGGTAAGTTCTCAGTGGTCCGTTGAGAGGCGAATACGGAGATTCCGGCTCAGTGATTCGGAATGATTGGTTTTGAGAGGTAGAGGCGAGGGCCATGCGGATTCTGATTGTTGACGATGAGCCGCAGATTACGCGGGTTCTGCGCACCTCGCTACAGAGCAATGGGCACGAGGTGACGGTTGCGCAGGACGGCGTGGAGGCTCTGGCGCGGTTCATGAAGGTGCAGCCGGAGCTGGTGATTACCGACCTGGCGATGCCGGGGATGGACGGGATCGAGCTGACGCGGGAGATCCGCGCGCGCTCGGCGGTGCCGATTATTGTGCTGTCGGTGCGCAGCCAGGATACGGCCAAGGTGGCGGCGCTGGACGAGGGCGCGGACGACTACATCACCAAGCCGTTCAGCATTCAGGAGCTGCTGGCGCGGGTGCGTGTGCAGTCGCGACGCGTGGCTGCGGCCGCCGTGCCGCAAGAGAGTTCGATCGAGCTGGGCGACTTCCGCGTCGACGTGGAGCGGCATCAGGTGCTGGTGCGCAAGGTGGAGGTCCACCTGACGCCCAAGGAGTTCGACCTGATGCTGTACTTTGTTCGCAATGCGGACCGCGTGCTGACGCACAAGGCGCTGCTGCGGGCGGTGTGGGGGGCGGCAGGAGCCGAGCAGCCGGAGTACCTGCGCGTGCTGATCGCGCAACTGCGCAAGAAGATCGAGCCGGGCGGCGAGCCGCAGTATATCCTCAGCGAACCGTGGGTGGGCTATCGGCTGAGCCCGCGGCCCGCCGGCCCGGACGAGGCCCGCCGGGACGAGGACGATCCTGATGGCGTAATCTTTACAAAATCTTAACACTCTTCCTACGGCATTCCTATGCGGACCGCTGTTGTACTCTAAGTTGCGATCCTGACGCGCAGGGCTCCAAGCGCGGCGGGCTTCAGGAGTTGAGTTATATGAGCGATATCGTCTTCTTAGCCGCTTCATTTGCATTCTTCTTCGTCGCGGTGCTGTATGTCTACGGCTGCCAGTCCCTGAAAGGCGGCGGCGGCAATGCTTGAAAATATCCTTCTCCTCCTACTGACGGCCGGGTTGCTGGTCTATCTGGTGGTTGCGCTACTGCGTCCGGAGAAATTCTGAGATGACCCTCAATGGTTGGTTGCAGATTGCGGTCTTCTTCGCGCTGGTGCTGCTTGCGGCGAAGCCGATGGGGCTGTATATGGCCCGGGTGTATGAACGGAAGAAGACGCTGCTCGACCCGGTGCTGGGGCCCATCGAGCGGCTGCTCTACCGCGTCACCGGCGTGGACGCCGACGCCGAGATGGGCTGGATCGAGTACGGCGCGGCGATGCTGATCTTCAGTTGCGCGACGCTGCTGTTGACCTATGCGATCGAGCGGCTGCAGCACGCGATTCCGCTGTGGAACCCGCAGCATCTCGCCGCGGTCGAGCCGTATCTGGCGTGGAACACGGCGGCGTCGTTTACCACCAACACCAACTGGCAGTCGTATGTGCCCGAGAGCACGATGAGCTATCTGACTCAGATGGCGGGTCTGGCGACGCACAACTTCTGGTCGGCTGCGACGGGCATGGCGCTGGCCATCGCGTTTATTCGCGGGATTTCGCGGCGGGAGAGTAAAACGCTGGGAAACTTCTGGGTGGACCTGACGCGCGGCACGCTGTGGGTGCTGCTGCCGATCTGCCTGGTGTATGCGCTGGCGCTGGTTTCGCAGGGCGTGGTGCAGAACCTGAAGCCGTACGACACGGTGAAGCTGGTGGAGCCGCAATCTGTAACTGTTACAGGTACAGATGGGAAATCGACAACGACGCTGGTGACGACGCAGACCATCGCGCAGGGTCCGACCGCGTCGCAGGAGGCGATCAAGATGCTGGGGACAAACGGCGGCGGCTTCTTTAACGCCAACAGCTCGCATCCGTTTGAGAACCCGACGCCGCTGACCAATCTGCTGGAGATGCTATCGATCTTCCTGATTCCCGCCGGACTGTGCGTCACGCTGGGCAGGATGGTGGGATCGCCGGGCCACGGTTGGGCCGTGTTTGCGGCGATGTCGGTACTGTGGTTCGCCGGCGTGCTGACGTGCTACTGGGCGGAGTCGCAGCCGAACCCGCTGCTGCATGGCGTGAACCAGCGCGTGGCGATGTCGGGAACGGCACAATCTCCGGGCGGCAACATGGAGGGCAAGGAGGTGCGCTTCGGCGTTGCCAACTCCGCGCTGTTTGCCACGGTGACCACGGACGCGAGTTGCGGCGCGGTGAACGCGATGCACGACTCTTTCATGCCGCTGGGCGGGATGGTGCCGCTGGCCAACATCATGATGGGCGAGATCATCTTCGGCGGAGTCGGTTCAGGCATGTACGGCATGTTGATCTTGGTCATCGTTACGGTCTTCATCGCTGGGCTGATGGTTGGGCGAACGCCGGAGTACCTGGGCAAGAAGGTGCAGGCGTATGAAGTGCAGCTGTCCATGCTCTACGTGCTGATCTTTCCGCTGGTCATCCTGGGATTCACCGCGGTGTCGGTGCTGGCGCCGAGCTTCGGGACCTCGAGCCTGTCGAACCACGGGCCGCATGGGTTGTCGCAGATTCTGTATGCGTACACGTCATCGGCGGGCAACAACGGGTCGGCGTTCGCGGGACTGAACGCGAACACGCACTGGTACAACGCGACGCTGGGAATCACCATGCTGGTGGGGCGCTTCCTGATGATGGTGCCCATGCTGGCCGTGGCGGGAAGTCTTGCGACCAAGAAGATCGCGCCGGAGTCGCTGGGCACGTTCCCGGTGAATAACACGCTGTTTACGGTGCTTCTGGTGGGCGTGATTCTGATCGTCGGCGCGCTGACGTTCTTCCCTGCGCTCAGCCTTGGACCGATTCTGGAACACCTGTTGCTACGTTCTGGGATCAGTTTCAGTTAGCGAGTCAGCGAGTCGGCAAGTTGGCAACGAGTAGGAATTTCGAGGTTGGATGAGATGAGTGAGACGCATACAGGAACGTCGAAGAAGCGAAAGCTGTTTGAACCGTCGATCGTTCGCCGCGCGTCGCTGGACGCGCTGAAGAAGCTGAATCCGGCGCTGATGGCGAAGAATCCGGTGATGTTTGTGGTCGAGGTGGGCAGCGTCGTCACCACGGCGCTTCTGGTGCTGCCGCACGGTGCGACTCACTTCGCGTTCAATCTGCAGATCACGCTGTGGCTGTGGTTCACGGTGCTGTTTGCGAACTTCGCCGAGGCGATGGCGGAGGGGCGCGGCAAGGTGCAGGCGGACGCCTTGCGCAAGGCGAAGAGTGAGACAACGGCGTACAAGCTGCGCGCCGATGGGAGCATCGAAGAGGTGCCGAGCTCGCATCTGCGAGTGAACGACAAGGTCCGTGTGACGGCGGGACAGATGATTCCCGGCGACGGCGAGGTGATCGAGGGCGTTGCGTCGGTCGATGAGTCGGCCATCACCGGCGAGAGCGCGCCTGTGATCCGCGAGGCGGGCGGCGATCGCTCGGCCGTCACCGGAGGCACGCGCGTGCTGAGCGATGTGATCGTGGTGAAGATCACGGCGAATCCCGGCGAGACGTTTCTGGATCGCATGATCGCGCTGGTCGAAGGAGCCGAACGGCAGAAGACGCCCAACGAGATCGCACTCAATATTCTGCTGGCCGGGCTGACGATTATCTTTTTGCTAGCGGTGGTTACGCTGGAGCCCTTCGCGGTTTATTCGGGCGCGCCGCAGACGGCGTTTGTGCTGATCTCGCTGCTGGTCTGCCTGATTCCCACGACCATCGGCGGGCTGCTTTCGGCGATTGGAATTGCGGGGATGGACCGCCTGGTGCAGCACAATGTGCTGGCCGTCTCTGGCCGCGCGGTGGAGGCGGCGGGCGACGTGAACACGCTGCTGCTGGATAAGACGGGGACGATCACGCTGGGCAATCGGCAGGCGTCGGAGTTCCTTACGGCGGCGGGCGTGACCAGCGAAGAGCTGGCGGACGCTGCGCAGTTGTCGAGCTTGCCGGACGAGACGCCGGAGGGCCGCTCCATCGTGGTGCTGGCCAAGGAGCTGTACGGCCTGCGCGGACGCGAGCTGGCGAACCTGAATGTGGAATACATCCCGTTCAGCGCACTGACGCGGATGAGCGGCATCGACATGGAAGGGCGCAGCATCCGCAAGGGCGCGGCCGATGCGATTGCGAATTATCTGAAGGAGAGCGGATCTATCCTGCCGGATGAGGTGCGGGCCACGGTGGACAAGGTGGCGCGCCAGGGAGGCACGCCGCTGGTGGTCGCGGAGAATGGCCGCGCGCTGGGCGTGATTCATCTGAAGGACATCGTCAAGGGCGGCATGAAGGAGCGCTTCGAGCAACTGCGCGCCATGGGCATCAAGACCATCATGATTACCGGCGACAATCCTCTGACCGCCGCTGCGATTGCGCGCGAGGCGGGCGTGGACGACTTTCTGGCCGAGGCCAAGCCCAAGGACAAGATGGACCTGATCAAGCGCGAACAGGCGCAGGGCAAGCTGGTGGCAATGACCGGCGACGGTACGAACGACGCGCCAGCACTGGCCCAGGCCGACGTAGGCGTGGCCATGAACTCCGGTACGCAGGCGGCCAAAGAGGCGGGAAACATGGTCGATCTCGACTCCAACCCGACCAAGCTGATCGAGATCGTGGGCATCGGCAAACAACTTCTGATGACGCGCGGCGCGCTGACGACTTTTTCCATTGCCAACGACGTAGCCAAGTACTTCGCGATTATTCCGGCGATGTTCATGGTGGTCTTTCCGCAACTGGCCATCATCAACGTGATGCACCTGCGCTCGCCGGAATCGGCGATCCTTTCGGCGGTGATCTTCAATGCGCTGATTATCGTTGCGCTGATTCCGCTGGCTCTGCGCGGCGTCCGCTACAGGCCGATGTCGGCGGCGGCCCTGCTACAGCGCAACTTGTGGGTCTATGGGATGGGCGGAATTGTCGCGCCGTTCGTCGGAATCAAGCTGATCGACATGATTATCGCGTCGATCCATCTGGTATAGGTTTAAGGTTCGAGGTTCAAGGCATGAGGTTCGAGAGATGATGAAACACATTGTTACCGCGTTGCTGTATACGGTGGTCACGGCTGTGCTGCTGGGAATTGGCTATCCTCTGGCGGTGACGGGGCTGGCGCATGTCTTCTTCGCAAAGCAGGCCGAGGGATCGTTGATCTCGCGCAATGGAGAGCTGGTGGGGTCGCATCTGATTGGGCAGAGCTTCAGCGGGCCGGGATACTTCTGGTCGCGGCCATCGGCGGCGGGCACGGGCTATGACGCGACGAACTCGGGCGGCTCGAACTATGCGCCGACGAACAGCGCCTTGGCGACGCGCGTGACGGCGACCGTGCAGACCCTTAATCCCAAGGGAACCAATGCGCCTGTGCCGATCGATCTGGCAACGGCATCGGCCTCCGGGCTTGACCCGGACATCTCGCCCGCAGCGGCGTTCTATCAGGTTGCGCGCGTGGCGGCGGAGCGACACATCAGCGAGGACGCGGTGCGGAATCTGGTTGCGGCGCATATTACGCAGCGGCAGTTCGGCCTGCTTGGCGAGCCGCGAGTGAATGTTCTCGATCTGAATCTTGATCTCGACAAGAAGGCCCCTGTCGCAAGCAAGTAACGCGCGGTCTGCTTGTCTCTGCGCAACGAAGTTGTATGTAGCTCTTCATTTAGCCCAGACCGCTGCGGTCTGGGCTCTCTTTTGCCGCAGCCAGCCGGCGAGGACGACGAACCGTTGTACCCTTAAATCAAGGGAGCCGTCGTTCATGTCCGAATCCATTTCATCCAATGCAAGATCAAAGGCCGTAGTTCTGTTGAGCGGTGGGCTGGACTCCGCAACCGTTCTCGCCATCGCGCGCGAGGCGGGCTTTGATGCCTACGCGCTCTCATTCGACTACGGCCAGCGCCACTCGTGGGAGCTGGAGTGCGCTCGAGTGGTGGCTCGCGCCGGGGGCGCGAAGGAGCATCGGACCACATCGATCGATCTACGCGCCTTTGGCGGATCGGCGCTGACCGCGGACATCGACGTGCCCAAGGGTCGGTCGACCGAAGAGATGCACGGCGGAATTCCCATTACTTATGTGCCCGCGCGTAACACGATCTTTCTCTCCTTCGCGCTTGCCTGGGCAGAGGTCCTTGGGTGTAGCGATATTTTTATCGGAGTGAATGCGCTGGACTACAGCGGCTATCCCGACTGCCGTCCTGAGTACATCGAGGCCTTTGAGCGGATGGCAAATCTCGCGACCAAGGCGGGAGTGGAAGGCCGGTATGCGTTGAAGATTCATACGCCGCTGATCTCGCTGACCAAGGCCGAGATCATCCGCAAGGGACTGGAGCTTGGCGTGGACTACTCGCTGACCAGCAGTTGTTACGATCCGTCGCCGACCGGGTTGCCGTGCGGCGGCTGCGACTCCTGTCTGCTGCGGCAAAAGGGATTTCGAGAGAATGGACTCATCGACCCATTGCAGTACAGCAATGCGCGGTTGAAGGTCCAGTCATGAGCTACGCCGTCAAAGAGATCTTCTACACGCTGCAAGGCGAGGGAGCGCAGACGGGCCGCGCGGCCGTCTTCTGCCGATTCGCCGGATGCAACCTCTGGTCGGGACGCGAGGAGGATCGCGCTGCGGCGACGTGCCAGTTTTGCGATACGGATTTTGTCGGCGCGGACGGGCCGGATGGCGGTAGATTCGATTGCGCAGATGAATTGGCGGAGCGGATCGAAGCGACCTGGCGCGCCGTCTCTTCGGCGGGAAAGAGGTTTGTCGTCTGCACCGGAGGCGAACCGCTGCTGCAACTGGACCGAGCGTTGATCGATGCGCTGCACGCGCGCGAATTTGAGGTTGCCGTTGAGACCAATGGAACCATTGCCGCGCCTAGTGAAATCGATTGGATCTGCGTCAGCCCCAAGGCTGGCGCGGAACTCGTCCAGACCTCCGGGAATGAACTGAAGCTGGTCTTTCCGCAGGCTGGCGCGCCGCCGGAAAGCTATGCGGGACTGGAGTTCCGGCACTTCTTCCTGCAGCCGATGGATGGCCCCGACCGGCAGACCAACACAAAGCAGGCGCTACGCTACTGCCTCGAACATCCCGTGTGGCGCCTGAGTCTTCAGACGCACAAGTTCTTGGGCATTCGATGAAGAGCCATGTAGTCGCCTGCATACCTATGGCATATGAATCGAGAGACGGCGCTTCATCCTGGGATGCGGCCCGAGTACAATCAGCGGAATGATTGCTTTCCTGCGCGGACGCCTGTTCTCCAAGTCGCCGAACCAGGCCATCGTTGAGTGCGGCGGCGTTGGCTACGATGTCACCATCAGCGTGGCCACCTTCACCTCGCTGCCGCCCGAGGGGGCCGAGGCGCGGCTGCACATCTACACCCATGTGCGCGAAGACCAGATCGCCCTCTTCGGATTCGCCGAGCCGCAGGAGAAGCGGATGTTCGAGAAGCTGCTGACGATCAGCGGCATCGGGCCGAAGCTGGCCATCACGGTACTCAGCGGCATCGACACGGATCGCCTGGTCACGGCCATCCGCAACAGCGACCACGCCACGCTGACGCGGATTCCGGGCATCGGGAAGAAGACCGCAGAGCGCGTTGTGCTCGAACTCAAAGACAAGCTGGACGACATGGCCGTGGCGCCGTCGGCTGCCGCCGCGCGCTATGGCCCGGCGGGCGACGATGCGCTCTCCGCGCTGGTGAACCTGGGCTATGCGCGGCCCGTCGCGCAGCGTGCGATCGAGACCGCAATCGCCAAACAACCCGAGGCCGCCGAGGACTTTGAAGTGCTCTTCCGCGCGGCGATGGCCGCAATTCGCTAGAGTTCCAATCGTCCACGGGTGCGCGGAGAGATTTTCAACTGACACCCGGCAACCTGCAACTCACAACTGTCTCTATGTTCTCTCGCACGCTCAAGATCGAACGCATCGACGCTGCCGGCGCGGCGCAGCGCTGTCCCATCGCGCAGATCCACAACTTCGCCATGCGCAACTTCACCAACGATGCGGTCTTCGACGACACGCTGCCGATTGCGGACGGGCTGCTCGAGGTCGGGCTCCGCGTTCCTCTGGACCGCCTCGCCGTCGCCATGGAGGACTGGTTCCGGCGCAAGAGCTATCTGGCGGCAGGCGAACGCCTGCGCATCACCGAGGTTGCCGCGTCGCAAGCGCCAACCCAGCTCTAAAGTAGATTTGAATCGGGCAGGGACGACTCCGGCGGATGGGCCGGGGCTGAGTAGCGCGGTGCGATCTGTAGCCCGTATCCCAAGACAAGCAGCCGGGTTACAGGACGGGCGGTCGAGTTACATGACGAGGGCGACTTTTTCCAGCTCTTCCTGCATCGACTGTAGCGAGCAGCCAACCGATTCAATGCGCGAGGCCGCGCCGCACGCCGCATGGCTTGAAACTCCGTAGCCGCGCACCGTGAGAAACACGCCGATGAGCTCCGCCGCCTGCCGGGAGTCGAGGCCGGACTGGGTCAGCTCCTCGCGCAGAGAGGTGAGGTCGGCCGCAGTGAACTTCTCAATCGCACAGCTTGCGGGCAGATTGTCTGCCATGGCCACCCTCCTGCCCCGCTTATCGGCGGAAGCCGGGCGGAGGTGAACCGCGTCGCGGGATGAGGCAGCAACTTCAGCGGACGGGCCCGATTCAGGACACACGACCGGCCAGCCGCGCGGTACCATGGTAGTCAGGATGAAAGCCACAGCGCGAATTCTGAATGGGATTGAGATTGCCGCCCAGATCAAGGCGGAGGTCGCCGACGAGGCGCATGCGCTAGCGGCGCGCGGGATTACGCCGGGGCTGGCGGTGGTGCTGGTGGGCCACGTCGCCGCGTCGGAGATCTATGTGCGCAGCAAGGTGAAGACATGCGCCGAATTGGGAATGTTCAGCGAGATGCTGACGCCGCCCGAGAGCGTCACGACGGAAGAACTGCTGGAGTTGATCGCGGGACTGAACGCGCGCGAAGAGATCGACGGCATTCTGATCCAACTGCCGCTGCCCGCGCGTGTGGACACGCGTCGGCTGCTGGAGGCGGTGTCGCCGGAGAAGGATGTGGACGGGTTCCATCCCATCAACGTGGGGCGATTGCAGAGCTCCGCGTCCCATGGCGTCGAGGCCGGAACTGCGCTGGCGCCATGCACGCCGGCGGGGATCATGGAGATCCTTCGCCGCAGTGGACTGCCGGTGTCGGGGCAGCACGCGGTGGTCCTGGGGCGTTCGGAGATTGTGGGCAAGCCGGTGGCGATGATGCTGCTGAACGCTTCGGCGACGGTGACGGTGTGCCATAGCAAGACAGTGGATATTGCTCGCTACACGCGGGACGCGGACATTCTGGTGGCGGCGATCGGCAGGCCGGGATTTGTGACCACCGAGATGGTGAAGCCGGGAGCTACGCTCGTAGACGTCGGCATCAATCGCCTCACCGATGCGGCGGACGTCGCGCGCTTCTTCCCTGGGGATGTGGCTCGCGCGGCGCAGTTCGCGCAACGCGGCTCGACGCTGGTTGGAGACATCGATCCCGCGGCGTTCGCGCTGGCCGGAGCGTACACGCCGGTGCCCGGAGGCGTGGGCGCGCTGACGATTGCCATGCTGATGAAGAACACGGTGCAGGCGGCGAAGGCACGGCGCGGCGCGACGGCAGGACTCAGCGAAGCAGCCGTGGCGAAGGCGTAGAGCGATGCTGCGCGTGGGCCTCACCGGCGGGCTGGGCAGCGGGAAGTCGACCGCGACGCAGCGGTTCGCGGAGCTGGGTGCGGTTGTCTTTTCCGCCGATGAGATCGGCCGCCAGCTGATGCAGCCGGGCGACGCGGTGTACGCGGCGATTGTGAAGCGCTTCGGCGCAGGGGTGGTCTCACGCGACGGAACAGATGGATCTCCCTGCGGGACGCTCGACCGTGCCGCGCTGGCGCGGATTGCTTTCGGCGGAGCGGAAAAAGACGCCGGACGGTTGGAGGAGCTGAACGCGATTGTGCATCCGGCGGTGATCGCGCGGCAGGCGGAGCTGATCGAAGAGGTTGCCGCGCGCGATGCGAACGCTGTGGTGATTGTCGAGTCAGCGCTGATCTTTGAGACAAAGTTCGCAGGCGAGGGCGGATGGCGCAGGCGCTTCGACCGGCTCATCTTCGTGAAGGCCTCGGAGGAGTTGAAAATCGCGCGCTTTGTCGCACGCGCGACAGGCGGGAAGACGCTGACCGAAGAGGAGCGGCGCGCGTTCGAGGCTGAGGCGCGGCGGCGGATTGCGCGCCAGACCGAAACAGAACGGAACGCAGTGAACTGCGATTATGTGCTGACGAACGATGGGTCGGTTGAGCAGTTGCAGGCGCAGGTGGATGCACTGTGGCCGGCGCTGAAGAACGCCGCGATGCAGCGGCCAGTCTGATTCGCCTGTCTTTCGGCAGCCCCGTTGACATGGAATGACTACAATTACAATGTGCGGGGAAGTTTCCGCCGATTACGAAGTTTCGGGTGTTTGTGCGATGAAATACCGTCCTGTTCTGCTTGTGGTTTTGCTGCTTACCGGGTTTTATTTAGTGACGACGCATCTGGCATCGACCGGCGCGCTGGCTCCGTGGCTGGCGGCGATGCATGCGTCGGGCGGCTCCGCAGCCGGCGTCGAATCGCTGCGCGGGCAGGACGGGGCCTTCGACCTGAATGTGGCCTCCGCTGCGCCGGCCTTCGATACCGAGGAGCAGCAGAACATCGCCGTCTACAAGCGGGCGCTGCCCAGCGTGGTCAACATCACGACGACCGAGGTGCGCTTCGATTTCTTTTACGGGCCGGTGCCGCTGGCGGGGCAGGGGTCGGGTTTCATCCTCAACAAGGACGGGCTGATCCTGACCAACAACCATGTGATCGGCAACGCGCAGCCCGGCAATGTTGAGGTAAGGCTCTTCGATAATAAGCACAGGTACCCGGCGACGGTGGTAAGGGTGGACAGGGCCCACGACCTGGCGCTGCTGAAGATCAACGCGCCCAATCTGGTCCCGGTGACGCTGGCCGAGACAAGCAATGGGCTGATGGTGGGACAGCGCGTCTATGCCATTGGCAACCCGTTCGGACTATCGGGCACGATGACGCGGGGCATCATCTCGGCGATCCGCGACGTGCGCGGCCCGGAGAACAACCCCATCGTGGGCGCGATCCAGACCGACGCTTCGGTGAACCCGGGCAACTCCGGCGGGCCGCTGCTGAACTCGCGCGGCGAGGTTATCGGGATCACGACAATGATCGCGTCGAACGGGGCCGACCAGTCGTCCGGCATCGGGTTTGCAATTCCCATCAACACGGCCAAGGCGGTGCTTGACGACTACGCCAAGTACGGGCGCGTGCGTCGGCCCACGCTGGACATTGTGAGCCTGCGCATCAATCCTGACATCGCCGGGCAGATCGGGCTGGCCGCCGACTACGGAGTGCTGGTGGAGCGCGTGCTGCCGGGCGGCGCGTCGGAGAAGGCGGGCCTGCACGGAGGCACGCAGCGCGCCTACCAGGGCAATATGCAGGTGATGCTGGGCGGCGACCTGATCGTGGGCTTCGACGGCAAGGAGATCACCAGCCCGGAGGATCTTGCGGCGGCGATGAACGCCAAGCACGCCGGCGATACGGTGACTCTTACCGTCTTTCGCGGGCGCAAGAAGATGGACTTCAAGGTGAAACTGAACGACGCCAAGGATCAGGCGCTCGGGCCGCAGACCTAGGTGAGGCGCAAGCTTCTATTTGCGATTCTGGCGGCGGGGATTGCGCTGCTCTGTCTGGCGGCGTGGCCGTTTGCCAGCGCGCATCTGCAGGCGGTTGCGGTGCTGCGCACGGTGGCCGGACAGCCCGTGCCGTGGGTTGCGCGCGAGCTAACAGTCCCGGTGACGACCGAGGACTTCAGCTTTCCCATCGTGACGGCGAACGGCCAGGAGCAGGTACGCGCGCGGGTCTACATCCCACAGAACAGGCCGCACGCGCCGGTGATGGTGATCTTCCACGGCGTGCATCACCTGGGCATCGACGAGCCGCGGCTGGTGGGCTTTGCGGCGGCTATGGCGGGCTGCGGCATCCGCGTGTTGACGCCGGAGCTGCCCGGCATCAAGGACTACCACGTCAGCCAGGACTCGGTCGCGGCGATCGGTGAGTCGGTGCGGTGGTTCGCGGCGCAGACGGGCAGGCCGGTGGGCGTGATGGGGCTGAGCTTCTCCGGCGGGCTGGCGCTGGTGGCGGCGAGCGAGCCGCAGTATCACCCGGCCTTCAAATTCGTCGTTGCGGTGGGCTCGCAGGACTCGATGCTGCGCGTGGCGGAGTACTACCTGACCGGGCGCGTCGCGCGTCCCGACGGCTCGGTCGAGTCGCTGCCGCCGCATGAGTATGGCCCACTGGTGCTGGAGTACGAGCACGTCAACGACTTCGTCTCCGCGCAGGACCTCGCCCCGGTGCGCGCGGTGCTGCGAGCGCATCTCTACGAGGACAGGGCTGGCGAGGCTGCGGCGACACGGCTGCTGAACGATGCACAGCGGCGCGAGGCGCGCGATCTGATGGACACGAAGCTGCCCGCTACGCGCTCGGCAATTGCGGCGTCGATTGCGCGCCACGCGGGCGACTCGCCGGGCCTCTCGCCAGAGGGACGGCTGCGCGCGCTGGATACGCCGGTCTACCTGCTGCATGGCGAGGGGGACAACATCATCCCCTCGGCGGAGACGCTGTGGATGGCCAGCGAGCTACAGCCGGACGACCTGAAGGCGATGCTGGTCAGCCCCGTGCTCTCGCACCTGGACCTCAACGGGCCGAAGCCGGGAGCGATGGACCAGTGGCGGCTGATTCACTTCTTCGCGCTCATGATCCACGAGGCGGAGCGTTCTGCCAGTCGTTAACGCGGCTACGGCTTGCGGCTCTTCTTTCCGCCCACGGCCACGTTCCGGCCGAAGTGGAAGCTGGGGCCGACCGAGTAGCGATAGGTCCAGCGGCCATCGGCGATGATGTCGTTGAAGGGATGGTTGTAGACGAAATCCATCTGTCCGCGAATGCCGATGTGCTTGCTGACGGCGACCTCGGCCCCCCCCCCGAAGCCGTAAAAGCCAGTCCAGTCGAGCTTGAACCCAGCTGGCGCAAGCGAGGCTACGACACCTGATTCAAAAAAATCGGCCGGGTTCGCGTATGGTACGGCGCGCTCGCGAAGCGCTCCCAGTGACGGCCGGACGAAGAGAGTGAGCTTCGAGTAGTGACGATTGACCAGTTGCGGTCCGAAGGCGAAGGTCTGGGTGGCAGCGGTGGCCGGCACGGCGAGCTGGTAGCCCTGAGGCAGCAGCTTCGCCAACTCTAATTGAGTGATCTCGTTATCAATCGTGGTCTGCGTTGCCGCGGGCAGAAGGTTCGGCGTCAGGATCTGCGAGCCGGTTCCCTCGCTGTAGTCCGCGCCAACCGAGAGCCAGGTGCGCATGTTCATCCCCGCCTGCAGGTGGAAGCCGTGCTCGTTGAGGCCGAGCATCGGGCTGTCGATGTCGGCGAATCCCGCGTAGACGTCGTAGCGGCTCACATAGGACTGTTGCGCGTGCGCGGTGGTTCCGGGGAACGCGGAGAGAACTGCCAGAGCGGTGCCTGCGAGCAGGCAGGAGATTGCGATCTTCAAGTTTTTGCCCTCCTGGAGCGCTGACACAGATCAAGCGTTGCGGCCTGGGCCGCTCCATTCCCTGCCAGATTCATTGAATCGTTACATTACCCGACCGTTGTGACGTTTGTCACTCGTAATTATTTAGCGCGCCCGACGCCTTGCCCAACCCGCCCGCGCGCCGGACAATGGGTGGAACGACGGGAGAACGACGATGGCTCAGATCATCACACTGGATGAAATTCGCGCGGCCCAGCGGCGGCTGTCCGGGGTTGCGGTGCGGACGGGGCTGCACCGGGTCCGGCCAGAGCGGCTGCGGCTGGCCGGGCAGGCTGAGCTGCCGTTTGAGTTGTATATCAAGGCGGAGAGCGAGCAGCCGATTGGCAGCTTCAAGCTGCGCGGAGCGTACAACCGGATTGCGCAGCTCTCGGCGGATGAGTTGAGGCGCGGCGTGATTACCTACTCCAGCGGCAACCACGCGCAGGGCGTGGCCTACGCGGCGCGGGCGCTGGGCGCGCGCGCGGTGATCGTGATGCCGCAGAACGCGCCGGCGATCAAAATCGAAGCGACCAAGGCGCTGGGCGCGGAGGTGGTGCTGGTGGGGCCGGCCAGTTCCGAGCGGAGAGCGAAGGCCGAGGAGCTGGCCCGCGCGCATGGCTACAGCATCATTCCGCCATACGACGATGCGGCGATCATCAGTGGACAGGGGACCTGCGGGCTGGAGATTCTGGAGCAGCTTGGCGTGATTGCGGAAGGTGGGACTGCATGCGACGCGAATGCGGCAGGCGATGTGGTGGTTCTGTCGCCGGTGTCTGGCGGCGGGCTGCTGAGCGGGATCGCCGCGGCGGTGAAGCTGGCTGCGCCGCCACAGTGGGAGGGGCGGATCGAGGTGTGGGGTGCGGAGCCGGAGTTGGCGGCGGATGCGAAGGAGTCGTTCGACACAAAGATGCTGGTGGAGTGGCCGGCGGAGATGACGACGCGGACCCGCTGCGACGGGCTGCGCACGCAGTCGCTGGGCGAGCTGAACTTTGCGCACATCCTGCGCTTCGTGGATGGGATTGTGACGGTAAGCGAGGACGAGATTCTGGCGGCGATGCGGGGCTTGCTGGCGGCGGCTGGGCTGGTTGCCGAGCCGAGCGGCGCGGTGACGCTGGCGGCGGCGCTGTTTCACCACGCGGAGCTGCCGCGTTGCCAAAGGCTGGTCGCGGTGTTGAGCGGCGGGAACATCGAGCCGGAGCTGCGGCGGGAGCTGGATGCGGGCCAGTCGGCGGATGCTTCCGCGTGAGGGCGAGGGGGAGTCTAATACATTCATGAGAACTGCCTCCAAGAGAGCGATGCGCGTACAGACTTCAGGAGTTGTGCTGCTACTGCTGGTGGCATCGTACGGATTGAATGCGCAGAAGAAGCCGAAGGACACGCTCTCCGGCTACGACCGCTCGGCGCGTGCGACCGTGGTGCATACGGCGATTGTGTACGTCGCGGCGGACGACAACGCGCAGCACATTGCCGAGGTGACGCCCGGCCACGAGGTGGTGGTGATCGAGCGCAACGGCACATGGGTACGCGTCTTCGCCAACACCGACGCGCCGGACGAGCAGGCCGAGGACCAGAAGCCGGAGTTCAGCGCGGACGAGACGGTGACGCCGGCCTCGGGATGGATTCACGACAAAGGCATCGTTACGCAGGCGACGGCCAACGGCGACGCGGTCCTGTACGGCACTGCCGCGAACTTTGAGGAGCAGGCCGAGCAGCCGCACGCACCGAAAGACGCGGCCGAGGAGGCGCACCTGCTCTACCGGCGCGTGGCCGAATACTTCCCCGACTCGCCGCTGGCGGCGGAGGCGATCTTCCGCGCGGCCGACGTGCGCTGGCAGATCGACAAGGCAGACATCAGCACATTGCCTTCGGCCCACGAGCAGGAGGCGTACCTGCGGCCGCAGCTCTACGAGGGCGAGATGCAGCGGGTAATGAAGCTCTATCCGGCGTCGAAGTTTGCCGCGCTGGCCGCCTACGACCTGATCGACAACAAGCTGTGCGGCGACTGGCAGGGGCTGCCCAAGTGTCCGGAGATGGAGGCCGTCCTCTACGAGAAGTACGCCGACCGCTATCCCGACAGCCCCAAGGCGGCCGAGGCGCTCTACAACGCAACCTACCGCGAGGGCGTGCTGGTGGAGATGTACACCGTGCAGGACGAGAAGAAGCGTTCCGAGCAGGCGGCGGCGAATGCGCTGGGGCTGGCCGCGGAGCTGAAGCAGAAGTATCCGCAGTCGGACTACGCGGCGCGCGCGGCCAGCATTGCCTACCGCGTGCAGCAGCAGATCCCGGTCTACGGGAACGATCGCGAGTGAGGTTCGAGGTTCGAGGAGAAATTGGACGCCTTCGGCGACGCGTGGGATCGCCTAGAATAACGGAATGTCCTTCTTTCATGTAATCGTCCTGGCCATTGTGCAGGGACTCGCCGAATTGCTGCCGGTTTCCAGTTCCGCCCATGTCGTTGTCGCAGAGAAGCTGATGGGGCTCGACCCCTCGTCGCCGCAGATGACGCTGTTGCTGGTGATGCTGCACACCGGCACGATGTTCGCCGTGATTGCATACTTCTGGCGGCAGTGGAGGCAGAGCTACTTTGCCACGGTGGACGCGTTCAAGCGGTTTGCGCTGCGGCTCGTCTACGCAACGGCGCTGACCGGCGTGGTGGGCGAGGCGCTGATCAAGCTGGTCGAGCACACGATGTTCAAGGGCGCTCCGAAGGCGGAGATCGAAGACCTCTTCGGGCGGCTGGACCTGGTTGCTCCGGCGCTGGCCTGCGCGGGGATTCTGATCCTGATCGCCGGAGTGCGCGAGAAGAAGCAGGACGAATCTCAAACAGCGGCGGCGAGCCTGACGCGGCGGCCCAGCGACAGCGTGACCATGCGGCAGGCGGGCTGGATGGGCCTGCTGCAGGGGCTTTGTCTTCCCTTCCGCGGATTTTCGCGCTCGGGTGCGACCATCTCCACCGGAATGCTGACGGGCGCGACGAAGCAGCGGGCCGAGCGATTCAGCTTCGCTCTGGCGGTGGTGATTACTCCGTTTGCCATCGCGCGCGAGGTGCTGCGGCTGCTGCATGCAACCCATGCGGCTACGGCCAGCGGAAGCACCATCGATCTGCATGGGACGGTGGTCTTCAGCCTGCTGGGCGCGGTGTTCGCGTTCCTGGCCGGGCTGGTGGCACTGAAGTGGCTGAGCAACTGGCTGGAGAACGGCCGCTGGTATTGGTTCGGGATCTATTGTCTTGTGGCTAGCGTGGTTGTGTTCTACTTGCACACACAAGGATATTAGCGCGTAGCGACATCGCAGGCGGGTGTCTTGCTGCCGGCGAGGCGGTTGTACTCCTCAATGCTGAGCAGGACGTAAGCAGGCTTGCCGTAATAGGTGATGAATACGGGGCCTTCGATCGCTGCGTCCATGGCTCGCTGCGGGTGGCGGTTCAGTTCCACGCTCGTGAGTGTGGTGACTGGCATTGCTTCTCCTCTGTGTGCGCGCTACCCGTTGTTGCCGGGCTGGAGGAAATTCGGGCTGACGGGGTTCTCGTAGACGGAGTAGTCGCGGGTGACGACGGTGAGTCCGCTCTCCGAGACGAAGTAGTTTTTCTTGTCCTCGTTAAGGTCGTAGCCGATGACGGTGCCGTCCGGGATGTGGACGTCGCGGTCGATGATGGCGTGGCGGATGTGGCAGTGGCGGCCGATGTTGACGTGGGAGAAGATGACGGATGAGTCCACGTCGGCGTAGGAGTTGACGCGCACGTCCTGGCTGACGACGGAGTTGCGGACCACCGCTCCGGAGACGATGGAGCCGGAGCAGACGATGGAGTTGATGGCCATGCCGGTGCGACCCGGCTCGCCGAAGACGAACTTGGCGGGGGGGTACTGGTAGGGGCGTGTGCGCATGGGCCAGCTCTTGTCGTAGAGGTTGAAGACGGGCGAGATGCCGGCCACGTCCATGTTGGCGTCGTAGTAGGCCTCGAGCGTTCCAACGTCGCGCCAGTAGAGGGCGCGCTGCTTGTTCTCGTCGACGAAGTTGTAGGCGTGCATCTTGACCCGGCCGAGCAGATTGGGCAGGATGTCGTGGCCGAAGTCGTGGGTGGAGTCGGGGTCTTCGGCGTCCTGGATGAGTTCGGGCAGGAGGATGTCTGTGTTGAAGAGGTAGATGCCCATGGAGGCGTCGACGACGTTGGGGTCGACGGGCGAGCGGATCTCGGTGGACGCGGGTTTTTCGACGAATCCGGTGACCTCGCCGGAGCGCGCGACCTGGACGATGCCGAAGCGGGAGACCTCGTCGGGCCGGATGGGCAGGGTGGCCAGCGTAACATCGGCGCCGGAGTCCTGATGCTGCTGCAGCATGCGGCCGTAGTTCATCTTGTAGATGTGGTCGCCGGAGAGGATGAGGACGTGACGCGGCTCCTCGGAACCGATGGAGTAGATGTTCTGGTAGACGGCGTCGGCGGTTCCCTGGTACCAGCTCTTGGAGACGCGCTGCATGGGGGGGAGAATCTCAATGAACTCGCCCAGCTCGGTGGCCACCACCGGGCCCCATCCCTCGCGGATGTGCCGGTTCAGCGAGAGCGCCTTGTACTGGGTGAGGATGTAGACGTGGCGCAGATCGGAGTTGATGCAGTTGGAGAGCGTGATGTCGATGATGCGGTACTGACCGGCAAAGGGGACCGCGGGCTTGGCGCGGTCGCGGGTGAGGGGAAAGAGCCGTTCGCCGGCCCCGCCTGCAAGCAGCACACCGAGTGTGTCTCTCATCGTTCAACCCCTGGAAAGCAAAGTGGGCCCTTGCATACGACAATATCAGAGCGGATTCGGCATCGCCCCTAGCCCATTGGATGCGAACCGAGAGTCTACCACGCGGCGGTTTCGGTTGTGCAGGGGTCAAGGGCGCAGGGACCGGGAGCGGACCCATGAAAGGGAAAAGGCGACGCGGACGGTTGAGGCCGTGCGCGAAGGCGGGGACGGTTGTCCGCTATGCGTCGGGGGAAGGATTGGCGGTCGAATCGGCGGGAGAACCGATGCTGAGGCTGTCGGAGTGGGCTTCAGAATCGGAATCGGGCAGGGCGATGCGCAGGGACTTGAGGAAGGTGAGGTCGTTGCGTGTAAAGGAGCCGATCGCAACCTTGGTGGCGGGGTCCGCGGCCTGGCCGGGTACGGGTTCGACCTCGTTGAGGCCGATGGTGGCCTCCAGCATGAGCAGAACGTCGAAGCCCTGGTCGCGGATGCTGCGCACCACGCCCGCAATGCTCTCCGACTCGGAGACCGATTCGTGGATTGCCTCTCCCAGCTTCTGAATCAGGTTCTTCACATTTTGATTCAATGCCGCCTCCGGGCTGCCCTGGGATTGAATTCCAGCCTGCTTGAAACCTTGCCTGCGATTCGACCGCATTGGGTATTCCCTGCCCTCGGAAGACGCCACCCGGCGGGAACGGCATTGCGGTCCGTTCTCTCTGACTCTGAACTTAAGGATACGCCGGGGCGAAAGCCGCCGCAATGCCACTTTGCGGTTGGTTTTCCTCAGGGAACACGGCTTTGCGCAATCCAGCGAAGGCTACAAGAAGCGTGAAATTGCTCTACACTTCGAGCATGGACGTGGTTCGCTTTGGACGTGCGCTCGGCTTCGGGGCGCGGCAGGCGGTGAAGACGGTGACGGCCGCGGTGGACGCGGCCACGGCGGAGAACCCCTCGGGCAAGAGCATGGGCAGGGGTGCGAACGCTGGTCAGGCGGCGGCGAGGCCACAGACACGCCCAGCGGCGGATTCGACGCAGACGACGGCCACGGCGGCGACCGGGACGGCGGCGACCGGGACGGCGGCCAGCAAAGCGATCCATCAGGCCGCCCATACCGCGGCACAGACCGTCATCAAGGCGCGTGGAACGAGGCGGGGGCTGCGCAGCGGGGGACGGCGCTTTGGCCCGGCATGGAGGACGTTTGTGCGCCTGTGGGGAGTGCTGTGGCTGGAGGTTGTGGGCGTCGTCTTCGGGATCTTCGTGCTGTTTGCCGCAGTTGGAGTGTGGCGTCTGCGCGGGGAGTGGCACTCCAACGCGGCCGAATACCGGCAACTGCTGGGCGCGCTGGCGATGCTGGCTGTCTTCGGCTACTTCGCGGTGAGCAGCTTTGTGCGGGCGCGAAGGCGCGAACGCCGGCGATAGGGATTTTTGCCGTTTTTCCCCTGAAAAACTCATGACATAGTCCACAGTTTGAGCGACACTGGTACCACCATGACCCATGAACGCATGCAACAACTCCTGGAAGCCGCCAACCTGCTGCTGAACGCGCGCCGCAGCCATACCCCCATCGCCGACCTTCCGCTCGAACTCCAGCCGCAGTCGCTGGAAGAGGCCGCCGTCGTCCACGGAATCATGGCTGCCGCGTTCGGGCCCATCGGCGGCTGGAAGATCGGCGCGGGATCGCCGGACGCCACGCCCTTCTTCGCGCCCATGCCGCTGGCCTGGATGGCCCGCAGCGGCACGCTGCTGGCCGGCCCGCGCTTCCGCTATCGCGTGCTGGAGGCGGAGATCGCCTTCCTGCTGGGCCACGACCTGCCCGCGCGCGCCAAGCCCTACTCGCGCGACGAGGTGGTCGCCGCCATCGCCAGTTGCCACCCCATCATCGAGGAGCTGGAGTCCGGGTTGATCGACCCCAAGGCCGCCGCGCACTTCTCCTCGCTGGCCGACCTGCAGATGCACGGCGGCTTCATCCACGGCCCCGCCAGCCGCGACTGGAAGAAAATCGACTTCAAGAAAGAGACCGTGACGCTTGCCATCGACGGCAAGGTGCAGGTGGAACGCACCGGCTCCAACACCTCGGGCGACCTGATGCGCCTGCTTCCCTACCTGGCCAACGAGGGCGCCACGCGCACCGGAGGCCTCAAGGCTGGCCAGTGGATCACCACCGGAAGCTGGACCGGCAACACGCCCGCCCGCCCCGGCTCGCTGGTCGAGGTCGCGTTTACCCACGCCGGCCCGGTCAGCCTGCGCTTCGCGTAGTTCAGGCTGCGCGCAATCATGACCCTGCCCACCCCACTGCCGGAGACGGTTCCCGCTCTGGTGGGCGCGACGCCCGGCTCCGTGCTGCTGGAGACCTCGCGCTTCGACGCCGAAAATTACCGCAGCTATCTCTTCCTCGACCCACTGCGCGTTCTCACCGCGCAGACGCCGGACGAGCTGCCCGGCTTCTTCCGGCAGATCGAGGAGGCCCTCACCGAGGGCCGCACCGTTGCAGGCTTTCTCTCCTACGAGAGCGGCTACTGGCTGCAAGGCATCGCCGACGAGAGAGAGAGCGATCTGCCGCTCGGTTGCTTCGGCGTCTATCGCGAGCCCATCGTCTTCGACCACAACACAGGCCTCTTCAGCGGCCCGCCGCTGCCCGCGCTGCCGACGCAGCAAGCCGCACAATGCGCGCCAGTCTTCAGCGAAGACGAGATCGCCCTCAGCATGGCTCCCGAGGACTACCAGCGAAAGATCGCGCAGATCAAAGAGCAGATCGCCGCCGGGGCTACCTATCAGGTCAACTTCACCGATCGCATCCGCCTGCGCAACAACGCCTCGCCCGCCGATCTTTACCGCGCGCTCCGCCGCCAGCAACCCGTGGCCTACGGCGCGCTGGTGAACCTCGCGGGCCGCTCCATCCTATCGTTCTCGCCGGAGCTTTTCTTCCGCGTGCGCGACCGCGAGATCGCGACGCGCCCGATGAAGGGCACATGGCCGCGCGGCCTCGACGTGGCCGAAGACGCGCTCGCTGCGCTCGCTCTCCACCACGACGAGAAGAACCGCAGCGAGCACATCATGATCGTCGACCTGCTGCGCAACGACCTGGGCCGCATCTGCTCGACCGGCAGCATCCGCGTCGACGGCCTCTTCTCGGTCGAGCGTTACCCCACGCTGCTGCAGATGACCTCGACCGTCCGCGGCACGCTGCGCAGCGGGATTGGCTGGCACGAGATCTTCCGCAGCCTCTTTCCCAGCGGCTCCATCACCGGCGCGCCCAAGATCAGCACCATGCGCATCATTCGCGAGCTGGAAGATGCGCCGCGCGGCATCTACACCGGGGCCATCGGCTTCATCGCACCCAGCGGCGACGCCTGCTTCAACGTCGCCATCCGAACGCTGACGATGGAGAACGGCGCAGTAACCATGGGCGTAGGCGGCGGCATCGTCTACGACTCGGACCCCGCGGCCGAGTACGCCGAGTGCCTCCTGAAGGCTGCATTCCTCACCCGCTCGCAGCCGCCGTTCGATCTGATCGAGACGCTGCTCTGGCGCGACGGCTACGCGCTGCTGCCCCTGCACCTCGACCGCCTGCGCCTCTCCTGCGAGTACTTCGACCGCCCCTTCGACTCGGCTGAGATCGAAGTCCGCCTGCATGCGCTGGCCGCAACCTTTGCCCCGCTCAGCCGCCATCGCGTGCGCCTGACCCTCGATCCGCGCGAGCAGATCGCGCTGACCAGCTCGCCGCTCGCGCCCAACGCAGAGACTTGCCGAGTGACGCTCGCCGCCGAGCGCACCACATCGACCGACGTATTTCTCCGCCACAAGACCACCCACCGCCCGCTCTACGACCGCCTCTTCGCCGCAGCCGAGCGCGCAGGCTTCGACGAAGTTCTCTTCTTCAACCAGCGCGACGAAGTCACCGAAGGGGCCATCAGCAACATTTTTGTCCGCATCGAGGGCCGCCTCTGCACGCCGCCGCAGGCCTGCGGCGTACTGCCCGGCGTCTTCCGCCACCACCTGCTGGAGGCCGTCCCGCGCGCCGAGGAGCGCATTCTCACCCTAGCCGACCTGCGCGCCGCCGACGAGCTTTATCTCTGCAACTCCGTGCGCGGCCTGCGCCGCATCACGCACCTCGAACCTTGCACCTCGAACCTCGAACCTGGCTCTAGTATCCTGAGTCATTAATTCGCGGCACAAAACCAAGGGCCAAAGGCCCGTTCTATATTAGGTTACATTCCGAATACACAGGCTCGCGCTCTGGTTTCAGGCCGTAGCCGCTTGATCGGTGTCATCATCTCCGACATCACGAATCCGTTCTTCCCTGAGTTGATTCAGAGCTTTGAGGAAGAAGCAATCGATTCGAACTATGAGATCCTGATCGGATCGACAGCCTATGACAGCCGTCGCATGGAGATCTGCATCGAGCGCATGCTTCAGAGAAAGGTTGAAGGGGTCGCTGTTATGACGTTTGGAATTGAAGAGCCACAGTTGGATCGTCTTTCGGCTCAGAATATTCCTCTTGTCTTCATCGACGTTGCACCTAAAGGCCGGGCGATTAGCGCTATCCGAGTGGATTATGGCGCCGGAATTCGAGAGGCGATAGAGCATTTGGTGACGTTAGGACACCGTAGACTTGCCTTCATCGCTGGCCCCAAAGGGCTTCACTCCGCCAAAAGCCGCAAAGAGGCAGGGGAATTGCATTTGGAATTTTCCCAACCCACAAATCAGCCAATAAGGCTTTCGCTTGTCCGCTTCCGGCAGTAACTCGCCATGCTGAAGCTGT
>PKWU01000051.1 GCA_003132145.1 Granulicella sp. | reverse complement strand
GGGGGGGTGGAGGTGGCGACGCTGCTCATGAAGCTCCTTGGGGCGGATGGTTCTCGCCCGCACTGTTCTATCATAGGCCGGTTGCGACTGGCTTAACCTGGATGCACCGTTCCCGGTTGGCCACTCACCCTGCGATGCAGGCGCCGCAGGGAACCGTCTCAATTGAGTTGAAATGTTATGCCAGGGTGGTTGCGGCAAGAGTAAAATCTGGCCTTCGCGGGAATGATATTCTGCGTTGCTGCCAGGCTTGGCGTTGGTACGATGGGCCGGACGGCAGAACTTTCTGGAGGGTGACGATGAAAATTCAGACGAAGCGGATTGGTTGCGCACTGTTGATGGGAGTGCTGCCACTGCTGGTTGCATGTGAGCGGCATAGCAAGAGTGAACGCTTTTACCTGGTTACGACAAGCGTCAAGCATCCGTACTGGCAGTCGGCGTGGGCTGGGTTTCAGAAGGCCGCGGATGAGTATGGAGTGACGGTGGATATGCGTGGGCCCGATGGGTTCGATCCGCAGGCCGAGGTGAGTGCATTCCGGGAGACGGTGGCGCTGAAGCCATCGGGGATCCTGGTGCAGGTGGGCAATGAGGCGTTGATGCGGCCGGAGATCGATGCGGCAGCGGCGGCGGGGATTCCCGTGATTACGATCGACTCGGACGCGCCGCAGAGCCACCGGTTGTTCTTTATCGGGACGAACAACCTTCAGGCGGGGCGGCTGGGAGGAGCGCGTGTGGCCGCGCAGTTGAAGGGTAAAGGCAACGTGGTCTTCTTTACGATCGCGGGGCAGCCGAACCTGGAGGAGCGGCTGAAGGGCTATAAGGATGCGTTTGCGGAGTTTCCTGGGATCAAGGTGGCGGACGTGTTCGACATGAAGGGCGACTCCGGCCTGGCCATGGACCAGGCGAGGGAGTATCTGGCGAGGACGGGGGCGGCGAAGGTGGATGCGGTGGTCTGCCTGGAGTCGACGTCGGGAAGTGACGTTGGCGAGGCCTTCAAGCGGGCAGGAGCCACGGGGACCCTGCTGGTGGCAATGGATGTGGCTGCGGCCACGTTGAACCTGGTGAAGGATGGGACGATCGACTCAACCATCGCGCAGAAGCCGTTCACCATGGGGTTGCTGGGGCTGAAGGAGCTGGACGATGTGTATCACTATCCGGTGAAGCCGCTGGTACAAGACTACGCGCTGGACCCGGATGCTCCGTTTCCGGCGTTCATCGATACCGGGGTGACGCTGGTGGACAAGAGCAATGTGGACGCGATTCTGAACCATGAGAGCGGGACGGCTGGCGGGAGTCAATAGGGGGATTGCCGGGCTGCAAGGGTGAGTGGGGCAGAGGCGGATGACCTGGGCGCGGGTGGCTTCGGGCTTGAGCAGGGTGTGATCGAGGACGGCGGCCAGCGCGGCAGGGGAAGAGAGAGCGCGCGCGGCGAAGGCGGCGGCGTCGAAGGGCGCGGGGACGGCGATCTTGAGGCTGGGGGGGGTGGAGGTGGCGACGCTGCTCATGAAGCTCCTTGGGGCGGATGGTTCTCGCCCGCACTGTTCTATCATAGGCCGGTTGCGACTGGCTTAACCTGGATGCACCGTACCCGGTTGGCCACTCAGCCTGCCATGCAGGCGCCACGCGGAAGGGTCTCAATTAAGTTGAAATACCAAGCCATGGCTGATGTGATTGGAGTAGTATTTTGCCCACGCGGAAAACATATTTTTTTTGCCGCCAGATTTAGCGGTAGGTAGTACGATGCGCAGGGCGGCAGTTACTTCTGGGAGGATGACGATGAAAATTTTGCGGTTTGTTGGGCGGCAGCGGCACAGCAAGAGCGAGCGTTTTTACATGATTGCGACCGCCATCAAGATTACGTACTTTCAGTCGGCCTGGGCAGGGTTCTCCAAGGCCGCGGAGAAGTATGGGGTCACGGCGGAATTGCATGGGCCAGGTGGGTTTGATCCGCGGGCCGAGGCGACTGAATTCCGGGCGGTGGTGGCGCTGCGTCCTTCGGGGATCCTGGTGCAAGTGGTCAATAGGGCAATGATGGTGCCGGAGATCGATGCGGCGATCGCGGCGGGGATTCCGGTGATTACGTTCGACTCGGATGCGCCGACAAGCCACCGATTGTTCTTTATTGGGACGAACAACCGGGTGGCGGGACTTTTAGGGGGAAAGCGGGTTGCGACGAAGTTGAATGGCAAGGGCAATGTGGTCTTCTTTACGATCGCGGGGCAGCTGAACATGGAGGAGCGGCTGAAGGGCTATAAGGAAGCGTTTGACGGCTATCCGGGGATCAATGTGGTGGATGTGTTCGACATGAAGGGCGACTCTAGCCTGGCCATGCACAAGGCGGAGGAGTATCTGGCCAGGACTGGGCCGGCAAAGATCGATGCTATGGTTTGCCTGGAGGCAACGACGGGAATGGACGTCGGCGAGGCCTTCAAGCGCGTAGGGGCCAAGGGAACCCTGCTGATGGGAATGGATGCGGATGTAGGTACGTTGAACCTGGTGAAGGATGGGACGATCGACGCAACCATCGCGCAGAAGCCTTACACGATGGCGTTTCTGGGGCTGAAGGCACTGGACGAGGCGTATCACTATCCAGTGAGGCCGCTGGGGCGGGACTACAGGCTGGACCCGTTCTCTCCGTTTCCCGCGTTTGTCGATACCGGGGTGACGCTGGTGGACCAGAGCAATGTGGACGCGGTCCTGAAGAATGAGAACTGGACGGATGTTGTGCCTCAGTAGGCGGGAATTGTGCGGCAGCAAGGGCGAGTGGGACTGCGAGCATTGTTTCGGAGGTGATGAACGGCAAGCGCGAGCTGAACAAGGAGCAGATTCGGCGGCTGAGCGAGCGGTTCCGGGTGTTGCCGGAGGTATTCTTGTGAAGTTTAACGCCCTCAGTGGGAGGGGTTGGAGGGGTAGAGGCGGATGTCGGGGACGTTGCGGTAGATCTCGGCGAAGTCCATTCCGTAGCCGATGACGAACTCGTTGGGGATCTGGAACCCGACGTAGTCGGCCTCGATGGGGACGAGGCGGCGGCTGGGCTTGTCCAGACAGGTGGCGATCTTGAGCGAGGCGGGCTTGTGCTGGAGCATGAGGCCGCGCAGATAGCTGAGGGTGAGGCCGGTGTCGAGGATGTCCTCGACCAGGATGACGTGGCGTCCCTCGATGGGGTTGTCGATGTCCTTGATGAGCTTGACGGCGCCGGAGCTGACGCGGGCGCGGCCGTAGCTGGAGACGGCGACGAAGTCGAATGTGTTGTCGACGGAGATGGCGCGTGCGAGATCGGAGAGGAAGATGGCCGCGCCCTTGAGCACGCCGACCAGAACGATGGGCAGGCCGGTTTTCTGGCCCTCGTAGTCGGCGGTGATCTGGCGGCCCATGGCGGCGACGCGATCGGCGATCTGGGCGGAGGTGAAGAGGACGTCCATCCCGGAGGCGGGCGGAAAGACGGCAGGAGCGACGGGGGGAACCAGGCTGGGAGGCATACGGACTAGGGTAGCGTATGCGCGGGTGAATGGTCGAGGGCGGAGTGCAATTCGGTGTAAATCATGTTGGCAGATATACTTTGAGAGGAAGCGAGGATTATGTATCCCTATCTGCCTGCGATTGGACCGTTTCACCTGCCGTTCCACCTGCTGAACCTGACCTTCGGGCCATGGCAGGCGGGGACCTTCGGGCTGCTGTTGTGGCTGGCGGCGGTGGCGGCGACGATTGTGCTGTACAAGAACTTCGCGCGCAACGGCGTGGACGCGGACGCGATCAACGTGGCTGCGCTGGTGGTGGTGGCGGGCGTGATCGGCGCGAAGGCGTGGCATGAGTTGCAAAATGTGCGCGAGTTGCAATACGCGTTGCGCGCGATTGGCGCGCCGGGATGGCAGCGTCCGATGCAGGTTGCGGTGGGGTTTCTGGGCTGGTTCCGCGACGGGTTTGCGTGGTTCGGCGGAATGCTGGCGGCCATTGCGGTGCTGATGATTCAGGGGCACGGGACGCGCTTCAAGGGGCCGGGGTGGAAGTCCATCGTGGATCCCGGGCCGGTGTTGGGCGCGCGGTTGGGAGCGGTACGAATGCTGGACCTGGCTGCACCGGCTACGGCGCTGGGCTACGGAGTGGGGCGCATCGGGTGCCTGCTGGCGGGCGACGGCGACTATGGCATCAACACAACGCTGCCGTGGGGCGTGCATATGGCGAAGAATGCGCTGGTGCCGCCGATCCCTGCCAACGCGCTGGTGCAGCCGACGCCGATCTACGAGCTGCTGTTCTCGATTGCGGTCTTCTGGCTGCTGTGGAAGCTGGGCGAGCGGGCGCGGCCGGTGGGCTGGTTGACCGGAGTTTATCTGGCGCTGAGCGGGGCGGGGCGGTTCCTGGTGGAGTTTGTGCGCATCAACCCGAAGCTCTACTTCCACCATACGCTGAGCAACGCGCAGGTGGCTGCGGCGGCGAGCGCGATTGTGGGGTTGATTGCGATGGCGGCGGCGCAGAAGACGCGGGTGCCGTGGACGCCGAAGCCGGCCGCGGAGCCGGGGAACTGACACTGGCGGAGCGTGATGGGCATGGCGCGAAGCGCTGGCGCACGGTATCCTCCTGCTATGCCGAAGACAGACCAGGAGCCGCATCTACTCGCGCTGGATGGACTGCGCGGCTTTGCCATCCTGTCGGTCCTCTGCTACCACCTGTTCGTGGTCGGCAGCCTGCAGCCAACCGGCATCGGCAAGGTGCTATTGCCGGTGGCAAAGATGGGTTGGTCGGGGGTGGATCTATTCTTCGTGCTCTCCGGTTTTCTGATCACGGGCATCCTGCTCAACGCGCGCACGGCAACCAACTATTACCGGGTCTTCTATGCGCGGCGCGTGCTGCGGATATTTCCGGTCTACTATCTGGCGGTGGCCCTGGTGTTCTGGGTGGTGGTCCCGCTGCAACATCATGGGGGGTTCTTCGCGCTGCACCCGGCGGGATATTTTGGGCCGCGTGAACAGCTCTGGTACTGGGTGAACCTATCGAACTTCCGCACGGCCTTCTACCCCCTGATGATCCCCATGCTGAGCCCGTTCTGGAGCCTCTCCATCGAGGAGCAGTTCTACATTGTGTGGCCGGCGGTGGTGCGCAAGCTGCGCCTGCGGTCGCTGATGATCTTCTGCCTGGCCGGGATGGCGCTCACGGCGGTGCTGCGGAACCTGCCCTGGGTCCAGCACTGGAACAGTATTTATCCCAACCTGATCTACCGGATGACGCCGCTGCATATGGATGGGCTGCTCTGCGGCGGCGTGGTGGCGATCCTGCTGCCCTTGTACGGGGAGAGCCGGATGGCGCGGAAGCTGTTTGCCGGGCTGTTCTGGGGATCGTTTGCCGCGCTGGTGGTTCTGGCGCGCAACCCGGATGCGCCGGCAATGACGCGCGTTGGGTTCTCCGTTCTGGCGCTCTTTGGGGGATCGCTGATCTGGCTATGCGCCGCGCGAATGGGAAGCAAGACCGCGCGCACTATTTTCTCGATCAAGCCGCTGGTGCGACTGGGGAAGTACAGCTACTTCATCTACGTCTTTCACATCCCGATGTTCATCTATGTGCCTATAATCGGGCGGCATTTTCTGCGCGGAACCAATATGACGGTCCATCCCTACCTGTTCCATATAGCGTTGGCGAGCCTGTCGTTCGCGTTTACCTACGCCGGCGCGGCGCTCTCCTCGAGGTTCTTCGAGGGGCCAATCCTGCGCCAGAAACGCTTCTTCCGGTTCCGGTTTGCATCGCAGGAGGGAATCGATCCGACCCATGCGGAGCAGCAGGGCGCAGCGATGGCCCAACCGGGAACGGCCAACCCGGCTCCGTGATCTCCGGTATAAGTAATGAGGCGAATTAACCTGCCGAATGGTTGTGAGGGTTGAAGCATGGCTGCACAGTCCAACAGCGAACCGCCGGGTGAGTCGAGAGTGGAGGGCGGCGTCCGCGGGTTGCTGCGCGTGTTGCTGATTGTGGCGCTGCTGGCCGCATTCGCCTTCATGGTGGTGCGGAGCCTGCACTGGCCGCTGCTGGCCGACGCGCAGGTGATGCGCTATGCGAACTTCCTGATCGACCATGGCTTCGCTCCCTACCGCGACATCCTGGACATCAATATGCCGGGGACGTACTTCTCCGACCGCGCGGCGGTGTTTCTGTTCGGCACGAGCGATCTGGGATGGCGCATGTACGACATCTTCCTGATGGTGTCGGCGACGGTGGGGATGATCGCGATTGCGTGGCCCACCGACTGGCTGGCAGGACTCTTCGGCGGCGTACTGTTTGCCCTGCTGCATGCCGCGGACGGGCCGACCGGGACCGGGGAGCGGGACCTGTTCATCACGGTGCTGATGATTGTCGGCTACGCCTTCCTGTTTTATTCCGTGCGTCGAGGCAGGCCGGGCTGGATGGTCTTTCTCGGGTTCTGCATGGGGATGGCGGCGACGGTGAAGCCGACCACTGCTTCGCTGGGCTTTCTTCTGCTGGCAATGGCGGGAGTGGTGCTGCACAAGCGGCGCATGCGCGCGATGCCGACCATGCTGTATGGACTGTTGGGAGCGGGCGCGGCGGCGGCGATCTTCTTCGGATTCCTGCTGCGCCACCACTCGCTGGCGGCTTTCATCGAGATCACCCGAAGCATTACCGCCTACTATGCCAGACTGGACCGGGTTGGTTGGGTGACCTTGGTGCGCGAGATGGTGCCGCGTCCCATGCGGCTGCTGTTCCCGATCGGGATTGCGCTGGCCGTGATGAACCGAAGAGAGTGGAACTGGGAGCGGTGGGCATTGATGCTGGGCGTTGCCATGGGAGCCTTCTCCTACTTCCTGCAAGGCAAGGGGTTCACCCATCATCGCTACGAGCTGATGGCGTTCAGCCTGCTGTGGTTCGCCATCGAGTTCTCGATTGCGGCCAGACGACGGGGCGCGGCGCGCTGGCTGGCGCTGGCCGGCGTCGCGGTGGGGATGGCGGTGGTTGTGCCCAAGTGCCTGATGCAGATTCAACATGCCACCTACGCCAAGCTATTCAGCTTTACCACCGATGCCGAGGCCGATCTGCGCAGGATCGGCGTGGACCGGCTGCAGGGCAGGGTGCAGTGCCTGGATATGACGGACGGCTGCCTGAACGCGCTCTACCGCCTGGGGCTGGTGCAGAACACCGGGGTGATGGGAGATACGCTCTTCTTCTCGGCGGACAACGCGTCGCCGATTGTGCAGCACTACCGCAAGCTCTACTGGGACCACCTGCAGGTGGATCCGCCGGACGTCTTCCTGATGAGCAACGAACTCTTCCTCGATGCGCCGACCTTCGACAAGGTGCAGCGCTGGCCGCCGTTCGCCGAGTACCTGGCGGAGCACTACGACCTCTACTGCGAACGCCGGATGGACGAAAAATTCGCGTACCGCATCTATGTGCGCAAAGGCAGCTTCGCCGACCGGCCGGGACTGTAGGTTGGGGGGATTGGACGGGTCGGGCGCGATCCCTCTTACAGGATGGATTGCGATGGGTAGCCCGCCCATGACGATAAAGCCGTCATGAATGGGGCGCCCGGCAGCTTGACGCTACAGACAAAATGCGTGGATTCTTCCCCCATCCTCTTCGCGTGCGCTCAGGGGCAGAATGACAAAAAAATCGAGAAGGGGAGAAAATCTGCGAAAAAACTGCTTGACATAGAGAACTCTATAATGCAGAGTAGTTCGTGGAGGGAAGAGATTATGGCGAACTTCGAGGCGGAAGACGGGACGACGCGCGACGATCTGGTGCAGCGCGTGGCGCTGATGGAGGAGATGATTACCGAGGGACGGAAGTCCACCGTGCGTTATGGATGGATCTTCGTTCTATGGGGGGCTGATCGATCTGGCGCCGGTTGGCTGGCAGTTGGCCATGCCGCATTCGCGCTGGGTGATGAACTGGAGCTGGCCGATTGCCATTGCCTGTGGAGTTGCGATTCAGTTCATCGTAATGGCGATTCTGCGTCGCAGGAGCGGTGTCGTCTGCAGTAGCAATATGCGGGGGCGAAGCATGTCTGCGGTTTGGACCATGATGGGAGTCACTGCGATTCTCTACTTCGCGGGCGCGATGATTGCGCACAAGACATGGCAGATCTCGTTTATCGCTGCGATGCTGATGTTCGTCGGCATGGCTCATGGGACCAGCGCGATGATTCTGCGCTGGTGGGCGCAGGGGCTGGTGGCGGGTGTGTGGTTGGCGGGCGGCGTCGCTATGTTCTTTGTACCGGGGGATTATTGGGTGGCGATCTTCGTCCCGGAGATGTGCTTCGGCATGATCGGCTTCGGGCTGTATGCGATGTGGCTGGAGCGGCATGACGCGGGAATGGTGCAGACCCATGCCTGAGCTGCCGGAACTCGATCCCGTGGTGCACGGAAAGCTGCGGCTGGCGGTGCTGTCGCTGCTGGTGGGCGTGGAGGAGGCTGACTTCACCTGGCTGCGCGATAAGACCGGATCGACCGACGGCAACCTGGGCGCGCAGATGATGAAGCTGGAGGAGGCAGGCTACGTTGCGATGGAGAAACACTTCGCGGGACGCAAGCCGCAGACGCTGTATCGCATGACGGCGGCGGGGCGAAAGGCGCTGGCGAAGTATGTGGCGGCGTTGAAGCGATTGCTGGGCGGGGCACTGTAGCTCAATCGTTTACTCAGGGTGAACTGTGTCGCGCTCTGAACAAAAAGCGGGGATTCTTCGTAGCTCGGAATGACATTTCATTCTTGGCCTATGGCAATCATGAAACGGCTCTATAACAGGGAGGGAAGATGCGAAATCGATTTGGATTGATGTTGATGGCAGGCGCGCTGATGGCGACAGGCGTGGCCTTTGCGCAGACGAATTCCAGTGTGCAAGCATCTCCTGCTGCGCAGGCCGCGCCCGGCAACCTTGCGTTCGATGTGGCGTCGGTGCGGCCGTCCCCCGCGCCGGACCAGGCGGAGATGCTGGCTGGCCTGACGGCGGGCAAGCTACCGAATTGGGTTCGTATCGATGGGTCGCGAGCGACGTTCCACTACGAGTCGCTGAAGGACTTGATTATGTACGCCTACAAGATGCCGCAATATGTGATTAGCGGGCCGGAGTGGCTGGTGACGGACCGGTTCGACATTGCGGCGAGACTGCCGGACGGAGCGACGAAGGACGATGTGCCGGAGATGTTGCGGGCGCTGCTGAAAGAGCGGTTCAATCTGACGACGCACAGCGAGATGCAGGAGCAGCCGGTGCTGGGGCTGGTGGTTGGCAAGAGCGGGCCGAAGCTGAAGGAGTCTACCGCGACGCCCGAAGCGCTCGACGAGAACGCGCCGCTGAAGCCTGGCGAGTCAAAGATGGACACTCCGAACGGGCCGATTCGCCTGATGAAGAACGCGGACGGATCGACGACCTACAACATGGGGGCGAGGGGAAGCTTCACGCTGAAGTTCGTCGATGAGACCCGCTCGATGCACATGGAGGCAAGCACAATCAGCATGAAGGGTTTCGTCATGATGATGACGACGCTGGGCGCCGGACAGGGACGCCAGATTGTCGACATGACCGGACTGACGGGCATGTATCAGGCGGCGGTTGACTTTTCCGTGATGGACCTGATGTCGAGCCTGAGCGCCCAAGGCATCGATATTCCGAGTCGTCCCGGCGGCGGTTCGTCCGGCTCAGAGGCTACCGATCCAGAGGGCGGGGCGACGGTTGCCGCGGCGCTCGACAAGCTTGGACTGAAGCTGGAGAAGAGCAGGGCGAAGGTGGATCGGCTGGTGGTGGACCATGTGGAGAAGAGTCCCACGGAAAACTGAGGGAAAGGCTGCGTGCCATATGATGACCGCGGCAACCGCTCGGCTGTTGCGGCGGGCTAGTCTGACGGATCTTTGGGGAGGAGGCTGCGCTGCACGCGGCTGTGCTTCTGGCCGTAGGTGAAGTAGACGATCAGCCCGATGATGAGCCAGACGATCAATCGTGTCCAGTTCATCCATCCCAACTTCACCATCATGTAGCCGTTGAAGAGGACGCCGAGGATGGGCACCACGGGAACCCACGGGGTGCGGAATGGGCGCGCCTTGCCCGGATCGGTGCGGCGCAGAACGAGGATGGAGATGCAGACGATGACGAAGGCAAGCAGGGTGCCGATGTTGACCATCTTGCCGATGTCGTCGATGGGGGTGAGCGCGCCGACGACTCCGGCGAGCGTTCCCACCAGAAATGTGTTTTTGAAGGGCGTGCGGAACCTGGGATGAATCTCGGCGAAGGGCTTCCTGGGTAGAAGGCCATCGTTGGCCATGGCGTAGAGGACGCGGGTCTGGCCGAGGAGCATCACGAGCATGACGCTGGTGAGGCCTGCGAGCGCGCCCATGGTGATGATGTCGCTGGCCCAGGGAAGTCCGCGATCGAAGAAGGCGCGCGCGATGGGGGCTTCGATGTTGATCTGCTGCCACGGAACCATTCCGGTGAGCACGGCGGCCACTCCGATGTAGAGCACGGTGCAGATAATCAGGGAAAGAATGATTCCGATGGGCAGATCGCGCTGCGGGTTCTTAGCCTCCTGCGCGGTGGTCGATACCGCGTCGAAGCCAATGTAGGCGAAGAAAATATAGGCCGCGCCCGCGCCGATGCCGGAGAAACCGTACGGGGCAAAGGTGTGCCAGGAGGTACCCCAGTTGGCCGGATGCACATAGTGCGAGCCAAGGCCAAGCACAAAAAGCACCACCGCGACCTTGAGGGCCACGATGCCGGTGTTGAACTTTGCCGACTCCTGAATGCCGATGGCAAGCACCGTTGTGACCGCGAGAGCAATGAGGAACGCGGGAAGGTTGATGCCGATCTCATGGCCGAAGAGGACGGGCGCGGCAAGCACAACGTGTGCCTGCGCCATCATGGCGGCGGTGGGCGCGGCCTTGAGGACGCCGAGCTGTGCAATGTACTCCTGCGTGCCCGGGATGAGGGACGGATAGCTGGACGCCATCGCTTGACGGCTGACCATCTCGACCGCCTTGCTCAGCGCGGTCCAGTGATCGTAGGCAAGCCACAAGGGAAATTTGATGCGAAAGATCTCCAGCATCTCGACGAAGTAGTTGGACCAGCCGGAGCTGACGGTGCTGGCTCCCATGGCGTACTCCAGCGTGAGGTCCCAGCCGATGATCCAGGCGATCAGCTCGCCGAGGGTGGCGTATGCGTAGGTGTAGGCCGATCCGGCGAGCGGAATCATGGCGGCAAACTCCGCGTAGCAGAGGCCGGCGAAGGCGCATCCCAGGCCGCTGAGAACGAAGGAGAGCATCAGGCCCGGACCGGCGTAGTGGGCACCGAGGCCCGCCATGACGAAGATGCCCGCGCCAATGACCGCGCCAATTCCCAGCGCCGTCAGTTGGAAGGGGCCGAGCGACCGCTTCAGCGTACCCGCACCTGTGGCACTGGCCTCCGCCGTCAGCACGTCCATCGACTTCTTTGCAAACAGATTCGCCATGCGGACTTCGATCTCCCTGGTGGTTCGCTAACTATTGACTATCCTCTGCTACCGCCTCTCGACCCAGGCGCTTCCACAGCAGATACACCGGTATCCCAAGCAGCACAAGGACGAGTCCGGGCCATGTGTACTGGGGTTTATATCGCAAGAGTACAACACAGATCCATGCAGCCATCAGGATATAGAGCGCGGGCAGAACTGGGTAGCCGAAGGCGCGGTATGGGCGCGGTGCATCAGGCTGGGTGCGGCGCAGGACGAAGAGGCCCGCGATCGTCAAGATGTAGAAGACGAGGACCGCGAAGATTACATAGTCCAAGAGCTGGCCGTAGCTGCCGGAGAGGCAGAGCAGGGAAGTCCACGCCCACTGCACCCAGAGGGAGTTGACGGGGACGCCGCCCTCGGAGTGGCTGGACGGCTTGCTGAGTTTGCCGACGGAGTGGAAGAAGAGGCCGTCGCGGCCCATGGCGTAATAGACGCGCGCGCCCGCGAGAAGCATTCCGTTGACGCAGCCGAAGGTGGAGACGAGGATGGCGGCGGCCATCAGCTTTGCGCCAATGGCGCCGAATGCGCTCTCCATTACGGCTGTGGCTACGCGGTCCTGCGTGGCGAACTGAATGCCGCGGCCGGCGATAGAAGAAGCGGTTGGCGAGCCTGCCAGCGGGAGAACGCTGAGGTAGACGAAGTTGCAGAAGATGTAGAGAAGAAGGACGACGCCTGTGCCGAGCGCGAGGCTCAGAGGAAGATTGCGACGCGGGTTCTCTATTTCGCCCGCGGTGAAGGTGACGTTGTTCCACGCATCCGCGCTGAAGAGAGAGCCGACTTGCACGACTGCGACGACGGTCAGCAGGCCGACGAATGCGGTTGGCCCGCCTACGCCGACTTGAACCGCGTGATGCGTGTGCCAGCTTGCTCCGGCCCAGAAGCTGTGCCAGCCGACGCCAAAGTTTGCGGCGACCGCTACGGCATTCTTCGCGACGAGGCCGACCAGAACGACGGCGGCGAGGGCTAATACTTTTGCTGAAGTAAAGACGTTTTGTACCGACGCGCCGAGCTTGACGCCGAAGGTGTTCAGCAGAGTGAGCAGGGTGATGATGAGAATCGCCGCTAGATTCGCGGTGTTGAGACCGATGTCCATGTTGCCGAGGACCATGGGGCCGATGGGGATTGCCGGGACATGCGCGATGTGCCAGAGCCAGTGGCTGGCGCTGACGGAGGGGAAGAAGACGCCGAGAAACTTTCCGAAGGCGACGCCGACCGCGGCGATGGTTCCGGTCTGGATGACGAGGAAGAGGGTCCAACCGTAGAGGAAGCCGCAGAGCGGGCCGAGCGATTCGCGCAGATAGACGTACTGGCCACCGGCGCGGGGCATCATGGCGGCGAGTTCGCCGTAGCTGAGCGCGCCGATGATGGTCATCAGCGCGGTGACCAGCCAGGCCGCGATCAGCAGCGCGGGCGAGCCGACGGTACGGCCCATCTCGGCGGAGACGATGAAGATGCCGGAGCCGATCATGGAGCCCATGACGATGGCGGTGGCTGAGAAGAGTCCCATGCCGCGCACAAAGTGCGGGGTCGCGGCGGGGCTGTCGTCGCGCGGCGCAGCACTAACTTGCTTGTCATGCCGCAGCGTAGCGGAGGGACCTGCTTTTTCTTTTTCTGATGGAGTCACTTCTCTCAGTTCTACCGCAGACGGGCGAGAAAGTCGCGTGCGACCTGGTCGGGGCTTTCATGGGCGTCGAAGAGGGCGGAGATTACGGCGATGGAGTCCGCGCCCGCGTCGATGACGCTGCGCGCGTTGGCGCGAGTGATGCCTCCGATGGCGACCAGCGGCTTGCGGGTGAGCGCGCGCGCGCGGCGGACGCCTTCGAGGCCGACGACGGCGGCTGCATCGGGCTTGGTTCCGGTGGCGAAGACGGGGCCCATGGCGATGTAGTCTGCGCATGATTCGTCGGCGATGCGGGCTTGGTCATCGGTGTGGGTGGAGACGCCGACGATGCGAGCCGGGCCGACGACGCGGCGAGCGTCTGCGGGTGAGAGATCGCCCTGGCCAACGTGGACGCCATCGAAGTTGGCCAGCACGGCGAGGTCTGCACGGTCGTTGAGGATGAGACGGCAGCCGCTGCCGGACATTGTTTCGCGCAGGATTGACGCGGCGCGCAGGACTTCCTGCGGGGAGCCATTCTTATCGCGGTACTGCAGCAGTGTGACGCCCGCGGCGCGGAGGTCGCGGGCAAAATCCGCCAGAGCAACGCCACGCGCGGCGAGGACTTCTGCATCGACAATGGCATATAGCCGCGAAACGATGAGTGGACTTTGCATGACAAAAAGATCGGTAGCATCGGTGTGGATCGGTGTTAAGCCTTTGCTTCGGCCTCTGCCTTCTCCGCCTGACGCTCGAAGAAGCGCTCCATGAACTTGGTGTCGAAGTGGCCGGAGCGGAACTCGGGGTCGTCGAAGATTTTTTGGTGGAGGGGGATTGAGGTATAGATTCCCTGGACGACGAACTGCGAGAGTGCGCGCTGCATCTTGTTCATGGCTTCTTCGCGGTCGTGGCCATGGCAGATGAGCTTGGCGATGAGCGAGTCGTAGTAGGGCGGGACGACGCCTTCGGCGTACTGGGCAGTATCGACGCGGACTCCGTTGCCGCCGGGCAGGTTGAAGGCGGTGATGGTGCCCGCGCTGGGGGTGAATTTTTCGGGATGCTCGGCGTTGATGCGGCACTCGATGGCGTGGCCGGAGATGGTGACCGGGGTGGGGACGATGTCGGACAGGCGCTCGCCGGCGGCGATGCGGATCTGGGCCTTGACCAGGTCGATTCCGGTGACCATCTCGGTGATGGTGTGCTCGACCTGGATGCGGGTGTTCATCTCGATGAAGTAGAGTTTGCCGTCCTCGTCCATGAGGAACTCGATGGTGCCTGCGTTGCGGTAGCCGACGTCCTTCATGCATCTCTCGATGGTCTTGCCCAGTTCGGCGCGCAGCCTGGGCGAGATGGCGAGACTGGGGGCCTCTTCGATGAGCTTCTGGTGGCGGCGCTGGATGGAGCACTCGCGCTCGCCCAGGCTGAGGACGTTGCCGTGCTCGTCGGCCAGGACCTGGAACTCGATGTGACGGGGGCGCTCGATGTACTTCTCCATGTAGAGGTCGCCGTTGCCGAAGGCCCCGGCGGCCTCGCTGGACGCCTGCTGGAAGAGCGCGGGCAACTCGGCGGCGTTGCGGCAGATGCGCATACCGCGCCCTCCGCCGCCGGCCGCGGCCTTCAGGATCACGGGATAGCCGACGGAGCGGGCGCACTCCAGCGCCTCGTCCTCGGAGGAGATCATGCCGTCGGAGCCGGGCAGGATGGGAACTTTGGCCTTCTTCATGGTCTGGCGCGCGGTGGATTTTTCGCCCATGAGGCGCGTGACCTCGGGCGGCGGACCGATGAACTTGATGTTGGAGGCGCGGCAGACCTCGGCGAAGTTGGCGTTCTCGCTGAGCAGGCCGTAGCCGGGATGGATGGCGTCGACATCGGCGATCTCGGCGGCGGAGATGACGGCGGGGACGTTGAGGTAGCTCTCGGCGGCGCGCGGCGGGCCGATGCAGATGGCCTCGTCGGCGAACTTGACATGCAGGCTGTGCCGGTCTGCCTCGCTGTAGACGGCGACGGTGCGGATGCCCATCTCGCGGCAGGCGCTGATGACGCGCAGGGCGATCTCACCACGATTTGCAATTAAAATCTTACGAAACATATAAACTCAGCCTGCTTTCATTCTCGAACCGAAACATTGGAATGTCGAGCAACTAGAGTGACTTGACCGATGGCTAACGTGTTGCGCATCGAACAGAATACGGAGATTCTGGCTTCGCCAGAATGACGACTCAAAATTATCCGTGTCAAAAAAAACAGCTCGTCACAGGCTCTATCGTGGGCGGATGGCGAAGAGGGGCTGGCCGAACTCGACCGGCTGGCCGGTTGCGGCGATGCGTTGGACGATCTCGCCCGCAACGTCGCACTCGATCTCGTTCATCAGCTTCATGGCCTCGACGATGCAGAGCACCTGGCCGACTTCGACCTGGTCGCCGAGCTTGACGAAGGTTGGCGCGCCGGGCGAGGGCGAATCGTAGAAGGTGCCGACGATGGGCGACGTAACTTCGTGCAGCTTTTCGGTGGCCGCTGCGGCGGGCTGCTCCGGGGTGGCCGCGCCCAGGCTTGGGACGCTGCCGGCCGCGCCTGCGGCCAGTTGCTGCGCCATCGCCAGATCGGCCGCGCTTGCCCCGGCGGCGCCGGCAAACTTGATGCGCACCTTCAGGTCCGTGCGCTCCATATCGAACTCGGCGATCCCGTTTTCCTTCAGGAAATCGACCAGTTCGCGCAACTCCTTCAACTTATTGCTGTCCATCGTTCCTCTTCCACGCGCTACAAGCGGCGCTCAGTGCATCTAGTCTTCTCGAATCTCGAATCTCGAATCTCGAATCTCGAACCCGATGCGTTACAACTCGATCCACGCCTTGGGGCTTGGAGTCAGGATTTCGCAGCCGGAGCGGGTGACCAGCACCGTGTCCTCGATGCGCAGGCCGAACCTTCCCGGCATGTAAATGCCAGGTTCAATTGTAACGATCATTCCGGCTTTGAGCTTCTCCGTTCTCTTAGCGGCGAGCCTGGGATCTTCGTGGATCTCCAGGCCGAGGCTGTGGCCGGTGGAGTGGGTGAACCAGTCGGCGAGTCCTGCGCGGCGGAGGACGGAACGGGCTGCCTCATCGACATCGCCGGTGACGACGCCGGCGCGGACGGCGGCGAGGCCCGATTCCTGCGCATCGAGCACGGCGTCGTAGGCGTTGCGCTCGGACGTGGTGGCGCGGCCCATGTGGATGGTGCGTGTCATGTCGGAGCAGTAGCCATCGAGCAGGACGCCGAAGTCCATGGTGACGAAGCCGCGCCGCGGCAGACGGGCCTGGGTTGCATGGCCGTGGGGCAGGGCGCTGCGCACGCCGCTGGCAATGATGGTCTCGAAGGACATGCCTTCGGCGCCGGCGAGACGCGCCGCGTGCTCCAGTTCCGCTGCGACTGCCATCTCCGTCATGCCCGGCTGAATGAAGGTGAGGATGTGGTCGAAGAGACGGCAGCCGAGGAGGGCGGCGGCGCGCAGGCTGGCGATCTCTCCGGCGTCTTTAATCTGACGCAGCTTTGCGACGAGCGGATCGACGGCGACGAAGAGGGAGCGGCGCAGCTTGGCGGGGACGGCCTTGCGCATGTTGTCCAGGGCGGCGAGGGTGGTCTGCGCAGGATCGAATCCGCAGCGCTTGACGCCAGCGGATGCGATCCACTCGCAGGCCTCGGTGAGCGGCGGTTTGGTGGCAATCACCGCCTCGGTACCCACCGCCTCGGCATTGGCCTGGGCGATGTAGCGGCCATCGGTGAACAGCACCGCGCGTTTTGCCGTCCGCGCTCGACGACCTGCGGCGCAGAGTAGAACCAGCGCCGCGCTCGATCCGGTAAACCCGCACAGCCAACGTACATCGGGAAGATGCGTCACAAGCAGCGCATCGACTCCCGCCGCCTTGGCCGCATCTGCCGCTCTCTTCTTACGCGCATTCAAGCTCATTCGTTCCATTCTACCGAAGAGGCCGCGCAGAGCAATTCCCATGCGTCTAACTCCCTGAAAAACTGCGCGAAACCGGGTATCATGCAGTATGACCGGAATTGTCGCCGATCCGCCGTTGGCTGAGCAGAATAAGCTGCTGACCCGGCGCAAATTCATTCTCGGCTCCGCTGCCGGAGGTCTGGCGCTTTACGCCAGCGCGATTGCGCGCCACGAGATCAGCATTGTCACGCGCGACGTGGCGCTGGCGAGGCTGCCCGATGCGTTTCATGGCTACCGCATCGCGCAGATCAGCGACATCCACTTCGACGAGTACACCGAGCCCTCGTTTGTGCGCCGCGTGGTGGGAGAGGTGAACCGGCTGGCGCCCGACCTGGTGCTGCTGACCGGCGACTACATCAGCAATAGCCCGCTGGGGCAGAACTTCGCCGCGGGAGCCATGCTGCGCTGCGCCGAGGCGCTGCGCGAGCTGGCCTGCCCGCTGCGCTTCGCGGTGATGGGCAACCACGATTCGATCCTAGGGCCGCCTCAGATTCGCGCGGGACTGGCGACGGCGTCGATCCCGCTGCTGTTCAACCAGCACGTCGCAATCGAGCGTAACGGACAGCGCCTGTGGCTGGCGGGCATCGCCGACCCACTCAGCAATAAGCCCGACCTGGGCCTCGCCGTTCCAGCCAGCCCCGATGGGCCCGTCCTGCTGATGTGCCATGCGCCCGACTACGCGGACAATGTACTGGCCCACCCGCGCGGGGCGTTGGTCGACCTGATGCTGGCGGGGCACTCGCATGGCGGCCAGGTCCGGCTTCCCATTGTCGGAGCGCTGCATCGCGTGGATGGCGGGCGAAAGTACGTCCAAGGCCTCTTCCGGCTGGGCCAGATGCAGTTGTATGTCAACCGCGGCATCGGCACGGTGGGATTGCCGTTCCGGCTGAACTGCCCGCCGGAGATCACGCTGCTGACTTTGCAGAATGGTTGAAGGGTGTTGGTTGCTGGCTGTTGGTTGAGAACGAGACTCCACTGCAACTGACAACCAACTGCTTTTGACAACCAGCTACTTTCTACCGTGCGCGGCCGGCGGGCTTTTTTTCGCGAGGCATGACGGAGAAGGTCGATTGAGCCTTTGCAGAACTCATGCGGACCATCCAGGCGTCGAGCAGGCTGCGCTTGAAGCGCCAGCGGTTGCCCAGCCTGAAGGCAGGGATGAAACCCTCGGACGCGTAGCGGTAGAGTGTGTCGCCGCTAATGCCCAGATACTCCGACGCCTGGCGAATATCCATCACCTCGCGCATCATCTGCTGGACTGCACCCGCCATGGAAGCTCGCTCCTTTAGATTCGAAGTCCCTGAATGATGAAGATGCCGGAAACCCGAAGATACCGGGAGAAAGGCCTGACAAACCCGGCATTTCCTTTTGTATTCCCAAACCGGCTTCCAGGCAACAGGATTCCGACTGTTCAACCGGGGGTGCATGTTTTTGCTACTAACTGATTGATAAACAAGAAGGCGGCAGCATTCGCTCTTGCGCACTTGCTGAATCGAGAGTCGATCCAGCAAGCGCGGATTTTAGAATGAGCGTTGTTCGGCGGGGCTGAAGCCCCGCCCTATCAAATCAATGGGCCTTCAAGGTGAGCGCGATACGGTACGGCTAAAGCCGTGGCCTTCCGGGCAAGCTGTACTTACTTTGCGGGCTGGAGGCCGCGGATGACGGCGAAGCTGTCTTCGCCCACGGTGCGCGTCTTCGCAAGCGCGTCCTCCAGCGGCGATCGCCAGTGGAACTCGAGTCGCAAGTTAGCTAACTTCATCTCCAGCGCCGCTCACATCTGCCGCGAAGCTGCCGATAGTGGCTTCAGACGGTTGCCGAAGAGAAGTGTAATGGACAGAGTCGAAATCCTATTGCCAAGCTGGCAGCGTGCAGACACGACGGCGACACCCTGCGCGCCTGGGTTTAAGCCGCCCAAGCCTCGCTCTGGCGGACGATGGGCGCAAGCGCCTGCAGCATGGCTATTAGTGCCTGCGGCATGGCTATCCAGAATGCTCCACAGCCTGGCCAAGACGTTGAGCCGAGGCAGCGAGGCGGTACAGCAGCAGACGAAGCTGCTCGAAGACTATGCCGGTGTGGCCACCCTGGCCGGGCAGATGGTCGAAGACAGCCTGCGCATTCACGCCGCATCGAACCAGTTGTCGACCCACAATAAGGCGCTCTGCGATAGCGTCCATGTTTCGGACCTCGAAGTCGACGAAATCTTGCAGATTGCCACCGAGACCGGAGCAGCCTGCGAGCAGTCCAGTGTGAAGATCGCGCAGGCGCGTGGCCTGCTCGAGAACTGCTACAGCGCCGTCGGAGACAGGACGCACCTGATCGACAATCTAATTGCCAGCGTCGAGAAGAGCCACGCGGGATTCCGCGAGGTCGACGCCAGCGTCGAGGAGGTGGAGCGCCTCCTGGTCGTCATTCAGGAGATGAGCAATCAGACGAACCTGCTGGCCTTGAATGCGGCGATCGAAGCGGCACGCGCGGGCCAGTACGGCGCGGGCTTCAACGTAGTGGCAAGCGAGATGCGCCTGCTTGCGGACATGACAGGAACCGCTTCGAAACAGATTCGAAGCATCACCAAACGGATGCGCGCTTCCACCGGCGCAGCCTCAGCTTCGATCCAACTCGTCTCCCAGACCAGCGCCCTGAGCCGGGAACAGGGCGAAAGGGCTGCGCAGGACCTTAACGGCTGCATCGCCGTAATGCACGATGCGGAGAGAACCACCTGTAGCCTGGCGGCCGCCGCGCTACGCCAGACCGATGCCGTCAAACAGATCACTCAACATACGGAGAAGACGAAGGACTTTGGCCGGAATTGCACATGGGAAGCCGATGTCGCGGCGGAGACGAGCATCCCTGGCTGCAGGATGGCAGCGGACTTGTGCGATCGGCTGGCGAGCCTCAGCACTGAGATTGCCTCTGCAGACCAATTGGACAAGCAGGAGCTTGCCAGCCAAAGCGCAGCCCTTGAGCGCAAAGCCGCAACCTGCAGGAATGACTCTGGGCTGAATGAACTCGAGCGCATGCGGCCCAGGATTGAGCAGGCCCTCCAGACCCTGCGCAACGACTGCATGCGCCTGGGAGCGCCGTCGCGGAGAGGACGGATTCACCGCGTCAGAACCATGCCTGAACTCTGTTTCGGCGGGCAGAGCCTCAACTTCCAGAACGGACAGGTCGACTCCATCTATAAATCTACCGGATTGACCGCGACCCTGTATGTCCTGGCGGAAGAGGAGGATGGCGGCCGCTCCTTTTATCGCGTGGCGACCAGCCTAAGGTTGTTGGACGGGCACCGTTCCAGCGGAACCCAGCTCAATCCGACCAGCAGCGTTGCACACCGGCTGCTCCGTGCCGAGCCGACGTATGACTACGCGTACCCCCTCGCCCGCTGCCACGTGGCCACCTATCAGCCGATCGTAGATGCGCAGGGTGAACTGATCGGCGCCTTCTGCGTCGGCTGGGAGGTAAAGATCGGGGGCAGCCAGGCGCCGCACGGAAGAGTGGATGACCCTCCGCCCATAGAGAGCAACGCGGAAGCGGAATGGTGGTAAGGCTAGAGCGTTTTCACCGCAACTGTTATCGCGCGAGAATTATTAAAGTGGTTTTTCTTGAGGAAAAACCACGCAAACGTTCTTCGCTCCTGTAAAGACCTACGGTGAAACCGCTCTATCGGTGTCCTCGCCTGTCGGATCCCCGTGCGGCTGGAAAGACACATCGCAATCCACGCCGCCCGTCTTTGCTTACCACTTACAACTGTTCTTGCTTACTTTGCCGGCTGGAGTCCGCGGACCACGGCGAAGATATCCTCGCCCACGGTGCGCGTCTGGGCGATTGCGTCGGCGATTGCGATGTCGCAGATCTTGGTTCCCTTGAGCACCGCCATGCGTCCGAACTTGCCTTCATGCACCATATCGATCGCCGCGATGCCATAGCGCGTCGCCAACATCCGGTCGTACGCCGTGGGAGTTCCGCCGCGCTGGGTGTGTCCCAGGTTGACCGAGCGGGTCTCGTAGCCGGTGCGCTTCTCGATCTCCTCGGCCAGGACTTGGCCGATGCCGCTGAGGCGGGCATGGCCGAAGGAGTCCAGCTTGTCGCCGACCGTGATCTGGCCCTCGATTTGGGGCAACTTCGCGCCCTCGGCGACGACCACGATGCCGAAGCGCTTGCCGCACTCCCAGCGAGCGCGCAGCAGGCGCACCACATCGTCCATGTCGATGGGCTTCTCCGGCGTCAGGATGACGTCGGCTCCGCCCGCGATGCCGGCGGTGACGGCGATCCAACCAGCGTCGCGGCCCATGACCTCGACCACCTGCACGCGGCTGTGCGCCTCGGTGGTGGAGTGCAGGCGGTCGACCGCCTCGGTGGCAATCATCACGGCGGTGTCGAAGCCGAAGCAGGCGTCGGTGCCGCTGAGGTCGTTGTCGATGGTCTTGGGCACGCTCACGACGTTCACTCCGCGCTCGGCCAGCTCGACGGAGATGGACTGCGTATCGTCTCCGCCCATGGCGATCAGCGCGTCCAGTTTCTCATCCTGGATCACCTTGAGGCAGCGTTCGAACCCTCCGGGAATCTTCTTCACGTTGGTGCGTGAAGAGCGCAGGACGGTTCCTCCGCGATGCAGCATTCCGCTCATCGTCTTCATGCTGAGCGGCATGGTGCGGTCGTCCAGCACTCCGCGCCAACCCTCCATGAAGCCGATGAACTCATCGCCATAGTGCTGCACTCCCTTGTGCACCACCGCACGGATCACAGCATTCAGGCCAGGACAGTCCCCGCCTCCGGTCAACATACCAATGCGCATCGCAAAACCTCTCAAGTAAAAAATATTCGATCAATCAAATCATACGTCAACCGCAGCTCCGGTTTGGTGCCCCATGTCACATTACCACTCGGCCGCGAACTGGCCGCGATGCCGTTGCTCCGCCAAAATCAAAGGGACCAAAAGGCCGTAGCGGCGACTGGCCGTAGCGGCGACTGTGAGATGGAAGGGATGGACTGGATGGTGAGAGCGCTGGGACTCGAACCCAGGACCAACGCCTTAAAAGGGCGTCCAAGGCGCTTCATCGGCCTGCACCGACTTGCACTCCGAAGCACACAAAACCCTCATAAACACTTGCGATTCATTCCGTCTACTTGTGTCGATTCGATGCAGCGGTGTGCAGGAATAGCCGTACAAAAGTATCCCCAAAGTACCCCCTGGGTTGTGGCCGTGTTGTGTGGAGGGTCGAAATGGCACGCAAGCCCAAGCCGGTCGCGAATGTATACGAGAAGAACGCCGGAAGTGGGATCTGGTACATTCGCTATCGGATTGACGGTAAGTTGGTTAGGAAGAAGGTTGGGAACCACCAACAGGCTACCCACCAAGTGACAATCCTTCAGGGAATCAGAGCCTCCGGCCCCACCATCATTCCAACCTCGGCGAAGCAGCCTTCCGTAGGCCGTCAGATTCCGCGCTGCAAAGTCAAAGGGCGTGGAAGCCCCGATATTATTAGGCTCCGAAGTATCTGCGTGAACCCCTTGATTCACGGGGCTGTCAAGCGTAGTCTGATTTGCATTGCTCACCATTTGGGTAACTCCTGAGAATCGGTTCGCGAAGCTGTGAACTTCGCGTCCCTGCTGTTCTAAATCAGGATTCTCAGGGCTTCCCAAACGGCCTTGTGCATAATTCAGGTGTAAGACAGCCGACTGTGGATGTGAAAGGCAGCTAGTTACGATGAAGTCCGACAAGTTTGAAGTGGTAGATCCCGATGTCACGCTGAGTCCGCTGACAGGGATGGCGAGGCGGCACTACATTGAATGCGCCCAGTATGTATTGCAGCGCGCATTCAAACACGTGAAATCATTCGACTCGCCCATTGTCTTCCCGCTCGTGCCTGGCAAGTCCTATCCGCAGCCCGGCGATCCATCATGGCGCACGCGCTCACACGAATTCGAGGCGCTCGAGCGGACCTTCAATCTCGCCGCACCACTGATTCACGTCGATCCGGAAATCAAAGTAAATGGTTTCAAGCTGCGCGACTACTATTGCCATCATTTCTACAATGCCCTGACCCCCGGCCATGCCAATAGCCTGCCGTTGCCGGAAGATCTGCCGGATTCGACCTATCAGTTTACGTGCGAATTCGGCGGCTGGACGAAAACGATGCTGCTGATGCCGGATGTGTTATGGCCACATCTAACCCAGACACAACGCGACGAAATGGCGGTTACGATTTCCAAATGGGCGCATCACCGCACCACCCAGAATAACTGGCGGCTATTTAACATCTGCGCACTCTCGTTTCTGAAAAAGAACGGATATCCGATCGATGATGAATTGCTGAAAAACCATCTTCTGTGGGTCGCCTCCTATCATGCGGGGAATGGATGGTACCTGGAGCAAAGCTACAATTACTACACCATCAGCCTGTTTGTGGTTTACGGAACAATCTGGAGCCGCGCTTTTGGTGATGAACATTATCCCGAAATTGCCGCCGTACTGGAAAAAAGCTTCAACGAATTGTTCGAGACCTACCCGTTGTTTTTTGCGCGCAATGGTTACATCAACATGTGGGCGCGGAGTATCTGTTACCGGCTCTGGATCTCGGGCGGGTTCCCGGCGTCCTTTATGCTCAAATCCAAGCCGCCCATTGATCCTGGCTGGGCGAGACGGCTTTGCTCCGGTTCGATCCTCCAATTCACGACTCGCGCGGATTTTTACGAGAACGATATTCCCAGTCTCGGCTTCTACGGCCACCGGGAATTCGCAATTCAGAATTACAGCTGCCCCGCTAGCCCGTTCATCATGTTCCTGCCGTTTATAGCTTTAGCGCTGCCAGAAGATTCGCCATTTTGGACGGCCCAGGAGAACGATGGTATGTGGACTGCACTTGGCAGGAACTCCATGCGCACGGTCTTGGAAAAGCCAGGGTTGGCCCTGGTCAATCACGGAAGCAGCGGCAGTTCGGAGATCGTCTCCGGCAAGGTCTACGACGATGACCACAACTACTCAAAACTTGTCTTCAATACGCACTTTCCGTGGGAAGACCACAATCCGGAGGGCGGAACATCGCAGGAATATAGTTTTCGCAGTCTCGATCCGCGTGACTTGCGAGGTGTGGACATCAACTTTTACCTCACAGGACGCGCCGTTGACAACACGGCTTCGCAGAAAGCCGAGTATTCAACTTCGCAGAGCATTCTGTTCAATGGGGTCCGGAATGGCATCCTCTATAGGCAACTGCTTATGCGCAAGCCGCCGAATAATGGTGTGGGTTACATCATTGACCTTGCGGAAATCACCGTGCCTGGTGGCGTCATCCGGATTGACCGTTGCCGACTGGCGTTCGAACACGAATTGACTCTCGGCCATTTCGGTTTGCCGCACATAGATGGTAAGAAAGCAGAGGTGCAAGGTTTTGAGCAGGGAGCACGAAAGGTGCTCACTGCTTCTATCCCCGGCAGAAGACTGGCGATGATTGCCTATCATGGTTGGGATGACCTTCAGAGCCGGACTCATTCCGGCTTCAACGCCGAAGCAAGCGAAAGCACTGTGTTGTTTGCTCATCGCAAACGAGTGACGAAAAACCCAGCCATGGAATTGATGATCTCCGTTATGTTGCACAAGACCGACGATACGGCATGGACAGAAGAAGAGTTGTCACCTTTGCGGAAAATCGATTTAATGGATGTCACGCCTTCCGGTTCAGTGATCGGCGCCGGCATTACTCTGGCAGATGGCTCAGAGTATTTCATTGACTTCAAAGACATAGATGGCTACAAGTCCTGCTAGGGAGTTCTATCACACCTGCTTCTATGGCTATGTTGAGCTGACGCCTTCGTCGATGGAATACCATGCTGTGTTGGGGCATCGCCCATCGCTTATCCGCAGATCGAACGAGTTGTCTGCAAAGTGCAGAGTCAGGGTTGGAACAGTGTTGGGACTACGGAGATCTCTGGATTGGGAATGAAGAAGCTGATTCTCAAACTGGAAGAGGCGAAAGACTTCATCCACGAACTCAAGCAATACGCGCCGCAAGCGCGCGTGGAAGAGCCGGACAAACGATGAAGCACACCCTCAGTCCGCAGCGTTATTTAATTTTGCTTGCCGTGATGCTGACCGCGTCGGTGGGCGACACGCTGCTGTCGCATGGCATGACGCAGGTCGGCCCGGTGACGCTGGCGCGCATGGGGATGCTGCTGGCGGCGTTGCGCAATCCGTGGGTGATTACCGGGATTCTTTGCCTGCTGGGATTTTTCGCCAGCTACCTGACGGCGCTCTCCTGGGCCGACCTTACGTTTGTGCTGCCGTCCACGGCGTTCGGGTACGTCGTGGTCGCGCTGCTCTCGAAGTTCTGGCTGCATGAGACGATCTCGCCCTATCGCTGGGCGGGGATACTGCTGATCGTGTGCGGCGTGGGATTTGTGGCCAACGGGCCGTCGCTCACTACACACGAGCCGCAGCACGCTGTGCAAGAGCCTGCGCCCGAGGGCGAGGGCGCGGTGACGGGTGGGACACGATGATCTACGCGGGCCACATCCACGCGGGGCCGGTCGAGACGTGGGCCACGATTCTTACGGTCGCGGCCACGGCGGTTGCGGGCGATGTGCTGACGGCGGGCGCGATGCGGCGCATCGGCGACCTCGACCTGATCCGCGCGAAGGCCGGACTGACGGGCGCAATCCGCGCGGTCACATCGAGCCCGATGTTTCTGCTGGGCGTGCTGTCGATGGCTGCGAGTTTTTTCTCGCTGCTGTTTACGCTGTCCAATGTGGAGGTGTCGCTGGCTGCACCGGCCAGCGCTTCGCTGACGTTTCTAGGCAATGCCTTTGCCGCCAAGATATTCCTCAAGGAAAACGTGGATCGCCGACGCTGGCTGGCCGCGCTCTTCGTCTGCGCGGGCGTGTTCCTGCTGGCGAAGTAGCGCGTGGATCAGGGTTGTGGGGTGGGGGTGGGTGAGGGCGCGGCCGGGAATTGCGGCGTGGCGGCTGCGGCGGCGGATTTGAGCCAGGGGATGAGCTGACCGGTCTGGCGGAGGAGGTGGATCTCGGCCTGGCGAAGCTGGTAGCCGGCATCGACGACGCCAAGGTACTTTTCGCGCTCACTGATGCGCGCGTTCTGCTCGTCCGAGGGCGTCATCTGCGGGCCGTCGGGGTTGCCCGACTTGAGTTGCTGCTGCAGGACGTCGAGCTGTTGCTGCGCAAACTGCTGCTGGAGTCCGGCGACCTCGGCCTGCAACTGGAGCTCGGTGATGGAGTGGCGCAGGCGCGACTGGCCGTCGAGCGCCGCGATCTGCGCATTCTGCGCGTCGTGCAGGGCGTGCGCGGCGTCGGCGGCGGACTCGCGGGCCTTGGCCGCACGGGTTCTGTCCATGATAGGCAGGTTGATCTGAATACCGAAGGCGCCCTCGCTGGAACTCAGCGTGGTTTGGCCGGTGTTCGCCTCATAGATCTTTTGCAGTTGCGCGAAGGAGTCGCTGAAGGTGGCGTAGTAGTTGTATTGGGCGAAGAGGTTCACCTGCGGACGGAAGCGGAAGCGCGCGTCTCCCCAGGCCTGTTGCTGCTTGGCCTTGGCGTTGTCGAAGGCGGAGGCGACGGCGGAATTGGCGTAGCCATGCACCGATGTGTCGAGGGTTGCGTCGAGGGAAACGGGGCTGGCGGAGAAGCCGGTGTTGACGCTGAGCGCGGTGGCGGGCAGGCCGATGAGCCGCTCCAGATGCTCGCGGTCGACTGCGGTCTCGTCCGAAGCGCGCAGGGACGCGAGGCGAAGCTGCGCGGCGGTCAGCCTGGCCTGGGTGAGCTCGATCGCTGTGTCCTGGCCCGCGTTGACGCGGCTCTCGACGATGGTGACGAGGGTGGTGGCGAAGCCGGACTGCTGGCGGACGGCGGCCTCGCGCTGCTGGTCGTGGTCGAGCGCGGCGAAGGCAAGTGCGGTGTCCTCGGCGACGGCCTCGCGCATGTCATCCAGCGCAAGCTCGGCGGCGTCGAGGCCGGCGCGGGACGCGCGGGTGTAGTAGAACTGCGATGCGCTGTAGACCAGCGATCCGCCGGTGACGGTGAAGAGCGTGGGCGGATTCGTGCTGTATCCGTAGGACTGGCCGATTCCCGCGCCGGCGTTGATGGTGGGAACGTAGGCGTCGTGGGTCTCGGAGAGTTGGGCGCGCGCTTTTTTCACGTCGTCCTCGGCCCCTTGCACGCGCGGGCTGCTGCCCAGCGCCAGATCGACTGCGGTGCCGAGTGAGATCTGGCCCTGCGCGGAGGGCGCAAGGGCGAGAACGGCGGAGAGCGCCATTGCGATCGCCAGATGCAGGGGACGGACGGATGCCGAACGGCCGCGCATCGGGCGAGTTGGGGGAAGGGAAGTCATGGTTACTGAGAAGTTCTCTCGAAGACGGTCAACGACCATGGTATAGCCTTCGCGCATCATAGGCCCTGGCTTGTTCTGGAGCTTCGCGTGAAGGCCGGGGCGAGCGCGGCGGCGGCGGCGACCTCGCGGTCCGCGCCGGGGGCGTCTCCGCGTGCCGCGAGCAGCCTGCTGAGTTGCAGATGCACCTTGAAGGCGGGTGCGGCGTCGGACTTTGCGCGGGAGGCGAGGTAGTCGCGCAGGCAGCGTTCGGCGAGGTCGGGCGCGCGGTTGGCCTTGGTCAGGATGCTGGCAGCGTCCACCAGCGCGGGGCCGTGGGTGCGGTCTGCGGCGAGTGCGGACTTGACGGCGGAGAGCGCGTCGTCGGGGCGCGCGTGGGTCTGATAGAACTGGGCGAGGTCGATCCAGGCGCCGGACGACCGGTCGGCTGCGACGGCCTGCTTGAACTCGGATTCGGCGGTAGCCAGGTTGTTATCGGAGTCCGCGAGGCGCGCCAGCAGGCGGTGCGCCGCGCCGGGAAAGCGGGGCATCATGCGTGCGGCCAGTGCATGGGCCTTGTCGGAACCACCGCCCATGACGAACGGTGCGGCGACGTAGTACTCGCCCAGGTCGTTGAGCGCGGCGACGCTGTCGGGGTTGAGCTCGACGGCGCGCGAGAAGCTGGCCTCGACCTTGCGTGCCAGGGTGAATCCTGCGATGGGGCCGGCGTGGCGCGCCTTCATGCCATAGGCTCGGCCCAGCCAGAGATTGTTGTCGCTGGCCAGTTCGCCGGTGGCGGGCGCGGTGGAGACGGCCAGTTCGCACTGGTGTATGGCGTCGTCGGCCTCATCCTTGGCGTAGAAGAGGCGGCAGAGAAGCTGATGCGCGAGCGCGTCGGCAGGGTTGGCGGCGAGGGTGGCGCGAAGCAGGGCTGCGGCGTCGTCGCCGCGGCCCTCCTGCAAAGCGTGGTAGGCGGCCAGGTCGGCACCCAGCGCGCGGTCGGAGGCTGCCATCTCCGCGGTGCGCACTTCGGCGCGCAGCGGGCCGGCGAAAAATGGGTTGGCGAAGAGGAGACTGGCGAAGAGAAGGCCAGGAACAAAAAACGGAGCGAGCAACCGATCCAGCTTGAGAGCGCCGGGCTGGGAGAGCTTGAACGAAGGCATCGGGGAGAATATTACGTTCATGCTCATCAATAAACAGGCGTGACTTCGAGGCCGTTGCTGAGGTCGCGGTTGGTGGTTGCGTTGAGAGCGACGCTGTCGCCCTCGGCGAGGCCGCTTGTGATTTCTACTTGCGTAAGGTTGATGACGCCGGTGTGCACGTTGGTCCGCACCAGCTTCTTGTGCAGGATGCGGAAGACGTAGGGTTGCGGGCCGTTGAGATCTCGCACGGCTTCGTGCGGAACGCTGAGTACATGCAAGCGCTGCGCGGTGGTGACCTTGACGATGACGTTGGCGTTGGGCTGCAGGACGCCGTCGGCATCGTCTATGTCGATGAAACACTCGCCGACGTTGCGCGTGCCGTAGGTGATGATGCTGGTGGGGGCCTGGGTGATGTGTCCGTGCCAGGTCATGCCGGGCTTGGCCTCCCAGGTGATGGTGACCGGCTGTCCCACAGCGAGATCGCCGATCTCGGGTTCGTCGAAGTAGGCGGTGATGCGCAGGCGTTTGAGGTCGGCGACGTAGACCAGGTCGTTGTTATCGAGGCTGACGTAGTCGTACTGGGAGACGGGGAGATTGTAGACGGTGCCGGCGATGGGCGTGCGTATGTCCGCGCCGGCATAGGCGCGCTCGGCGGCGGCGACGGCGGCGCGCGCGTCGGCGAGCTGTGCCTGGGCGCGCGCGCGGTCGGCCTCGCCATAGCGCTGGGTGCTGTGCTGCTGGATGCTGTGCAGCGTGCCGTCGTCCACCTGGATGCGCGCGCGCGCGGCGGCGACCTCGGCTGGAGATGCCGCTCCCTTCTGCTGCAGCGCTTCGAGCGCGGTGAGCGAAGTGGCATCTTCATGACGCTGCAGTTGGGCGCGACTCAGGTCGTTGGCGTAGGTGTTGCGCTCATCCTGCGAGCCACCGTGTTCGATGTCGCTGGTCGCCAGCTCGGCGGCGCGCAACGTGGAGTTGGCGGAGGCAAGCCGCGCCAGCGCGTCCGCATCGTCCATCTTCAGCAGCAACTGGCCAGCATGGACCTTGTCGCCCACATCGACGTAGATCTCCTGCACCTGGCCCGCAACCTGCGCATGGGCCTGGAAGTCGTCCAACGGCTCGACCTTGCCGGTGGTCCTGGAGGTCTTTATCAGGTCCTGATAGACGGCCTGGGCCGCGCGCACGCTGACCCGCTCGCGCGTGAGCGAGCGAATCGCATAGACCGCCGCAAGGATGACGATGAGGGCTGCCCCCCAGATTGCAAGCTGCGTTGCCCGATTTGACGTGGGAGTAGAGGCCATAACTTCAAGTGCCAGTATATAAGACGCCTTGTCGTGCGCAACGAAGCAAAATACTTCTTGCCCGGTACCGAACTATAGTTTTTGTGCCAATCGGTGCGTGGAGCGGGGCCGAAAACAGGTTTGTTCAGTCCGGCTGGAGCGGTTTCACCGCAGGTCTTTACAGGTGCGAAGACCGTTTGCGTGGTTTTTCCTCAAGAAAAACCACTTTAATAATTCGCGCGCGATAACAGTAGCGGTGAAACCGCTCTACTGCGCGGGCGGGGGATCGTCCG
>PKWU01000005.1 GCA_003132145.1 Granulicella sp. | reverse complement strand
ACGACCCCACCCACGCCTGCCGTCCATGGGACAAGGACCGCGACGGCTTCGTCTGCGGCGAGGGCGCTGGAATCCTCATCCTCGAAGAGTTGGAGCTGGCCCGCGCCCGCGGAGCAAAGATCCTCGCCGAGATCATCGGCTACGGCATGTCCGCCGACGCATACCACATGACCGGCATGGCCCCCGAGGGCGAGGGCTGCCGCCGCGCCATGAACGCCGCCCTCAAGGTCGCGGGCATCTCGCCGGACAAGATCGACTACGTCAACGCCCACGCCACCGGAACGCCGGTTGGCGACTCGCTCGAATCCAAGGCCATCGAAAATGTCTTCGGCGAGCGCGCGCTCAACCACACCCTGCTGGTCAGCTCCACCAAATCCATGACCGGACACCTGCTGGGCGGCGCCGGAGGCCTGGAGGCAGGCATCACCATCCTGGCCATGCTCAACCAGATCGCCCCGCCCACCATGAACCTCGACCAGGTCGATCCTGTCTGCCGCCTCAACTACGTCCCCAACAAGCCCCAGCCCGCCAAGATCGACTACGCCCTCTCCAACTCATTCGGCTTCGGCGGCACCAACGGCTCGCTCGTCTTCCGCCGCTGGACGGAATAGTCTTCTGCGCTCCATCGACGAGCGCGTTCTACAGAACGACAGCGTTTTCGTGGCCGGAGCGAACCCGGCCACAGTCGTCTCCGCCTAGCTGAACGCCGCCGTCGCCGCCACGCTCACCAGCACGATCAGCAGCCACCAGCCGACAACCACTGCCGCCGCCTGGCCCCATTTCACCTTCGCCACAATCGCCCCGCCCATCACCAGCAGCACCAGCGCCCAGATCCCGAACACGTCGAACGAGCCCAGCAGCGCGCGCAGCCACGGCGAAACATCGGTGAAGTAGTAGCCGAGGCTGGTCCCCGCCGGATACTTCAGGTCGAAGCTCTCCGCGCTCCCGCCGAAGCAGAGCCTCAGCACGGCGATCAGGGCCGCCAGCAGGTGGGGCAGGGAACAGTACATCCACAGGCAGAGGATCTGTCCATACTTCGCCCGCGCTCCCAGGCCGAAGTTGAACGTCACCCACAGCAGCAGCGCCGCCAGCGCAGAGCCCGCCAGCACAAGCAACGGATACGCGTACGACGAAATCTGGTAACCGAGGACCATCCAATGCATCTGCATTGCCTGCTGCGCGGGCGTCAGGCTGGCCAGTTGGCTCTGCAGGGCTGGGCTCATCTGGATCTGCGTCTCCACCACCTGCCGCCAGCCCACCTGGTGTTGGATGGCGACCGTTAAGCACAGCGCCGCCGCCGCCATCAGCACAAACGGAAGCCACCACGAGCTGCTGCGCAGAATGTCCTTGAACGTCTCCGTCGGCGCGACGAACGTATTCACCACCCGCTCCATCTGGCTCAGGCCGCGCGGCCCATCTGGCACAACCCCAACCTCATCCATACGTCCCTCCGTTCGCATTGACTGCATTCGGATTGTAGCCTGCAACCAGGCCGCAAGCCCACAGAATTTTTTCCACCGCCGGCACAGACAGAAAAGCCTCCCGCATTTCGCCGGGAGGCCTCTCCTGCTGCTTGAAGCTAACGGCTGCTACATCGAGACGCCGCCGCCCGCCTTCTGTTCCTTCTTCAACTCGTTCTCCTTGCGCGCGCCCATGGCTTTATTGCTCCACAGGTCCACCTGCGCCATATCGGCCTTGCGCGCCGCATCATTGCCGCACTCCAGGTCGGCCTTGCGGCGGTATGTCAGTTGGATGTACTGCATGGCATCGTCGTAGTTCGGGTTCAGATCCACGGCCTTGTTCAGGAATTGAAGGCCCTCGTTTGTCAGGTCCGTATTGGCCGACTGCATCTTCGCGCATGCGCCCTTGGTCATCTTCTTGTTGCCCGCGCCATCGTCGGTCAACCCGTCTGCTGCGAGAATCACGACTGCATTCTTGTACGACAGGGTCCAGTCCACGAATCCGACGATGTAGTAGGCCTCCGGATCGTCCGGCGCCTCCTTGATGACCTTCAGCTCGTATATCTTGGCCTCGTCGAACTTCTGGATGTTGCGATCGATCGACGCCACCTGCTTCAGCGCCGTCAGGTCGGTCGGGTCCTTGGCCAGCACCGCATTGAACCCGTCCAGCGCCTTCTGTGCGAACTGCAGGTTCTCCGGCGTCAACAGGTTCGGGACCACCTGGTAGGCGTACGATGTCGCCAGGTACAGCTTGGCGTTTTCAGAGCTCGGGTCGAGCTTCACCGCGTTCTGGAAGTTGCTCACCGCCTCCTCGTACTGGGCGTTCTTGAACGCCGCAACCCCCTTGTTGATCTGGTCGCGCGACTTCAACTTGTCGCAGCCGGTTGTTGTTCCAAGTAACACCAGCAGTGCTACTGAAACCGGAATTCGTGCTGTCAATTTCATGGCGCGGTGGGTCTCCTTCGGTGAGGCGCGTAATTCAGATGCAAAAAACGCGGAATGGGGTTTTCTTTAGTCTCTACGATTGTAACGGTTGCAGGCCTGCCCTGACCAGTGACGCAGATCACTCTCTTCGCGGTCCCTGGCGCTTGCACCGCGTTTGAGCCAATGGAAACCGTCTTCCACTCAAGCCGCTGCCAGGCCCAGGCCCACTCCCAGCAGATCGCGCCGCGGCAGGTCCAGACTGTGCCGTGGGCCTTCGCTTCCTTGTTGAGAGCAATCAGTCCATAGACGAATCTTGCGTCCAATAGGACTCGCATCATCATTAATTAGCTGTTGAAATCTGTTGTGAGTCGAATGAGCGATAAGGGCCGGCTTTCTCGCTCACCGCATCCCGCATCCCTTACCGCCCAACGCGAGAGACCCTCTGCCCGGCGGGCAGAGGGTCTCTGGAAGTGCGATGCGGCTGTTGAATCCTAGAGCATTTCTCCTGATCCTACCCACCGGATGAACTCCTCGAAAGCCGTTTTTCTTGAGGAAAAACGGCGCAAGATGCTCGTCTTCGGCGTACACCATCAGGAGAAATGCTCTACCGCTTGTACTCGGGCAGCACCTGGTAGCCGGTGTGCAGAAGCTGCTCCGCCTTGTGGCTGGCCGGCGCGCCCAGGAACTCGTCGTACAGCTGCTTGATGTATGGGTTGTGGTGGGAGCAGCGCAACTGGTCGGCGAAGTCCTCGCTGTAGAGTCCCTCGGCTCGCTTGATGCGCAGTTCGTTGGTGGCGCCGTAGGGCTGGCCGCCTCCGCCCACGCATCCGCCGGGGCAGGCCATCACCTCGACGAAGTGGTACGGGGGCTCCTCGCCCGCTTCCTTGGCTGCGCGGATCTTGTCGATCACTTGTTCGACGTTGGCCAGTCCGTGGGCCACGGCGATACGAACGGTCGTGCCGGCCACATCGATGGAGGCTTCCTTGACCCCTTTCAACCCCCGCGTCGCCGTGAAGTCGAGCTTGGGTGCGTCCCCGCCGGTGACATAGAAATACGCCGTGCGCAACGCAGCCTCCATCACGCCGCCGGTGGCTCCGAAGATCGTTCCCGCTCCGGTGTACATGCCCAGGATGTGGTCGCAGGGCTCGTTGGGAATGGTCACGAAGTCGATGCCGGACTGCTTGATCATGCGCGCAAACTCGCGCGTGGTGATCGAAACATCCACATCCTGATAGCCGGAGGAGTACATCTCCTTGCTGCGTATGATCTCCGACTTCTTCGCCGTGCAGGGCATGATGGAGACCATGAAGATCTTGGCCGGATCGATCCCCTGCTTCTGCGCGTAGTAAGTCTTGGTGAGCGCGCCAACCATGGCGTGCGGCGACTTGCAACTGGAGAAGTGCGGAATCATATCGCTGTGGAACTTCTCCATGAAGTTAACCCAGCCGGGGCAGCAGCTTGTGATCAGCGGCAACACGCCCTTGCCTTCCAGCAGGCGCGATTTGAACTCGGTAGCCTCTTCGATGATGGTCAGGTCGGCGCCGAAGTTGGTGTCGAAGACCGCCTTGAAGCCCATGCGGCGAAGCGCGGCGTAGATCTTGCCGGTCAGGTTCGCGCCCACCGGGAATCCGAAGGCCTCGCCCACGGCCACGCGTACCGCGGGCGCAATCTGCACCACGCAGTAGGCATCCGGGTCCTCCAGCTTCTCCCACACCTTCACCGACTCGTCGTACTCCACGATGGCCCCAGTCGGGCAGTGCGCGGAGCACTGGCCGCAACGCACGCAGGGCGAGTCCCACAGCGGAATGTCTCCGGCGGCGGCGATGCGCGTCTCGAATCCACGATTGAGGAAGCTCAGCGCCCACACGTTCTGGTCCTGCTGGCACACCTGGATGCAGCGTCCGCAGGTGATGCACTTGCGCGAGTCCAGCACAATGCTGTGCGTCGAGTCGTCGATTGCGTGTTCCGGAACGATGCTGTCCAGCCCCGTCCACGTCAGACCAAAATCGGCGGCCAGGGTTTGCAGCTCGCAGTTCTGGTTGCGCAGGCAGGTCAGGCACTCGTTGGGGTGCCTCGACAGGATGAGTTCCAGCACCGAGCGCCGCACATCGACGATCTCCGGCGTCTCCGTAAGGATCTCCATCTTGTCTTCGACGGCCGTGCAACAGGCGCGCAGCATCTTGCCGTTGTTCTTGATCTGCACGATGCAGATTCCGCAGGCGCCAGTGGCATCCAGGTCGGGATGCTTGCACAGCGTGGGAATGCGCACATGGACCTGGCGCGCGGCGTCCAGAATGGAGGTGCCCTTGGTGACTGCGACGGGCAACCCGTTGATCGTGGCGTGAACTGTATTGCTCATGGCGGCTTTTTCTCGATCCGTGGTGGTCAGGCTTTAGGGGTGGCGACCGGCAGCAGCCGCTCGGTGAACTCGTGCTCGAAATGGCGAAGGGCAGACAGCGTCGGGTTGGGCGCGGTCTGGCCCAGAGCGCAGAGCGATGCCTTCTGCATCGCCTTGGCAACCTTGCGGATGGTCTTGATGTCCTCCGCCGTCCCCGTGCCCGCGACGATCTTGTTCAGCAGGTGCAGCATCTGCGTCCCCCCGATCCGGCAGGGAGCGCACTTGCCGCAGGACTCATCGACGCAGAAGTCCAGATAGAACTGGGCCAGCTCAACCACGCTGTCATGCTCGTCGATGACGATCATGCCGCCGGAGCCCATCATGGACCCAAGCTGCTGCAGGTTCTCGTAGCTCACCGGCGTGTCGAACTGGTGCTCGGGAATCATGCCGCCGGAGGGCCCGCCGGTCTGGATGGCCTTGATCTTCAGGCCGCTGTCCGTGCCGCCGCCGATCTTTTCGATCACATCGCGCAGCGTCATGCCCATCGGCACCTCAACCAGCCCATTGTTCTTGCTCTTGCCGGTCAGCGCGAACAGCTTCGTCCCCTTGGACTTCTCCGTGCCGCGCGATGCGAACCACGGCGCGCCCTTCAGCAGGATGATTGGCACGTTGGCCAGCGTCTCCACGTTATTGATGCAGCTCGGCTGGTCCCACAGCCCCTTCACCGCCGGGAACGGCGGCCGCGGTCGCGGCGTGCCGCGCTTGCCCTCGATCGACGCGATCAGGGCCGTCTCTTCGCCGCACACAAACGCTCCCGCGCCCAGGCGGATCTCAAAGTCGAAGGCCCATCCGGAGTCCATCACGTTCTTGCCCGCCAGGCCGGCGACGCGCGCCTGACGCAGGGCCTTCTCCACCCGCTCCACAGCCAGAGGATACTCGGCGCGAATGTAGAAGACGCCCTGGGTTGCATTCATGGCGCGGGCCGCGATCAACATGCCCTCGATCACCGCGTGCGGATCGCCCTCCAGCACCGATCCGTCCATGAACGCGCCGGGGTCGCCCTCGTCGCCGTTGCAGATGATGTACTTCACATCCGACTGCACCTTGCGCGTCAGGTCCCACTTCAGCCCGGTCGGGAACCCCGCGCCGCCGCGCCCGCGCAGGCCGCTGGCCAGCATCTCCTTGCAGATGTCCTCGGCGCTCATCGTCAGCGCCTTGCGCAGCGCCTTGTAGCCGTCGCGCGCAATGTAGTCGTCCAGCTTCTCCGGATCGATCTTGCCGTTGTTCTCCAGCACCGAGTACACCTGCATGGCGAAGAACGGGTCGTTCAGGTCCAGCGTGTGGTGTTCCAGATCGCCGCCCGGCTTCTCGATCGTCTTGCCCTCCAGCACCGGAACCACCACCTGCTCGACCACCATGGCCGCCATCTCCGGCTTGATCTCGGAGAAGAGGATGTCCTTCTGCGTCTTCGAGGTCATGCGCACCAGCGGGCCCTTACTGCAAAGCCCCATGCATCCACTGCCGTTCACCTGCACCCTGCTCTCGAGCTGTCTGGCCTTCAGCTCCGCCTTCAGCCCGGCAATGACGCCCAGCGCCTCCGACGACTGACAGCCCCGGCTGGAGCAGGTGAACAGGCGCACATCGAAGGCTTGCTGCTTGGCAAGCTCCGCGGCCGCTTTTACTTCAAGTTCTTCCGGTTTCATAGTCTTCCTGTGCTTCGGTCGGTTCGATTGAAAAAAACTCCCGCTGGCGGGAGTTTATTCGGCGAGAGATTCATGGTCGGCTTCGGCCATCGGCTTGTCGATCTGGATGCGCTCGATCACATGATGGCTCTCATTGGTCTTCAGTTTGGCGTACACCTTGCCGTTCACCGAGACCAGGGGCGCCAGACCGCAACAGCCCAAGCAGCGTACGGCCTGCAGGTGGTACTCCTTGTCCGGGGTGCTCTGGCCTTCCCTCACCTTCAGTTCCTTCTCCATCCCGGCCAGCAGTTCGGCAGATCCCTTGATGTGGCACGCCGTGCCCAGACACACCGAGATGACGTACTTGCCCGGCGCCTCCAGCTTGAAATAGTTGTAGAAGGTGACCACCTCGTAGATGCGCGCCAGGGGCACATCCATCTCATGCCCCAGCCGCATCGCCGACTCGCGTGGCACATAGCCGACCCGGCTCTGCAGGTCGTGCAGCGCCATGATCAGGCTGCCCCGCTTGTTCTTCCACTTGTTTGCGATGAGGGTGATCTCGTCTTTGGGTGCTGCCGGGGCTTTGGGGGCCGCTACCTTCACTGCCGTTGCCACTTCAATGGGTGTGCTCATCGTTCCTCGTCCGCCGCGCTTTCCGGGCCTTGCGCCCCAGGGGAGGATCTCCGGCGTTTGCACACCCGCGGCGCACGGCCAATCGCGGGACAAAACACCGCTTTCGACTGCACCTTCCGGCGATATTTCCCCGCGAATCCAGGCGCCGCCCCTGTTGGTAACAACTAGCGACTGCCCGAACTGTACCAGCCGGTAACGGACGGTGTATGTGATGGCCGTCATACTACCCATTTATTTTTGTGTGTTAGAGAAAACGCGCAACTCCCCGGTTTGCCGCGTAATCCCCTTGATTCACAGAGATACTCTCCGCCGCCGCCCAATTATCGGCCTCTCCCCGCAAATCCCCGGAGAGGCGCCTTCGCATCTTACGATCAGCTCAGTGCGCCTTCGCGCCAGCCATCGCCCGATAGCGCGCCAATGCATCGGGAAACGGCTCCAGCGCCCGCGCAAAGATCCCCAGGCTGTACGCAATCGTCAACCCATAGTTCGTGATGGCGACCCCCGCGTGCTGGCACTGCAAAATCCGGCTGAGCATCTGCCGCCGGTTCCACATGCACGCCCCACAGTGGACCACCAGCTTGTAGCTGCTCAGGTCCGCGGGAAAGTCCCGCCCCTGCACCGTCTCAAACTCCAGCTTCACCCCGGTATACTGCGTCAGCCAGCGCGGGATCTTCACCCGCCCGATGTCCTCGCCAATGGGATGATGCGTGCATGCCTCGGCGATCAGTACCCGGTCACCCGACCGCAGCCGCTCGATGGCCAGCGTCCCCTCCACCTGCGCCGTCAGGTCGCCCTTGAAGCGCGCCATCAGGATCGAAAAGCTGGTCAGCGGCACATCGGCCGGCGTGTCTGCCGCAACCTTCAGAAACGCCTGCGAGTCCGTCACCACCAGCTTGGGCGGCGTCTTCAGCCGTTCCAGCGCGGTGCGCAGCTCGCGCTCCTTGACCACCATGCACAGCGCGTCCGAGTCCAGCAGGTCGCGGATCGCCTGCACCTGGGGCAGGATCAGCCGCCCCTTGGGCGCCTCCTTATCGATCGGCACCACCAGCACCGCCAGCTCGCCCGGCCCAACCAGATCGCCGACAATCGCAGGCGAGTCGATAAAGTCCGCCGGGGCCAGATCCAGCAGCGCCTCGCGCAGCTCCGGCAGCCCCTGTCCGGTCAGCGCCGACGCCAGCACCACGCGCAGCTTGGCAGCGCGCAGCCGCTCCACCAGTGCTGCATCCGGCGTAGCCGCGTCCACCTTGTTGAAGACCACGACGGCCGGCGTCTGCCGCGCGGCAAAATCCGCCAGCAGACCCTCCTCGAACTCGCCCCACACGCCCGGCTCGGCCACCAGCACGGCGATCTCGGTCCGCTCCAGCGCCTGCCGTGTCTTCTCCACCCGCAGCGCGCCCAGCTCGCCCGACCCGCTCACTTCGTCGATCCCCGCAGTATCGATAAACAGCACCGGCCCCAGCGGAAGCATCTCCATCGGCTTCTCCACCGGGTCGGTCGTCGTTCCCGCCACATCCGACACAATCGACACATGCTGCCGCGTAATCGCGTTCAACAGACTCGATTTGCCCACATTGCGGCGGCCAAAAAAACCGATGTGCAATCGCAGTCCCTTGGGCGTTGTACTCATCTCAATCTCTCCTCGCCTTGCTCTTCGGAGGGAGCGTGGGGCTTCAGCCCCACGAATAAGCTCCCAATCTTCAAGGGGCTTTAGCCCCGGTGCTTCTGCTCATCGCGCCAATCAATCCTGCGCCTCTTTAAACGTCTATCCACTCTTCAAACCTTCCCTGCTGGCGCGTCCTTCCGCCCAGGCGAACCCAACCGGCAGACCGCCTCCGGACTGATCGCCTCATCGAACTCCGCCGCGGTCATCCAGCCGTTCTCCGTAACAACTAAACGCAGCGTCTTGCCCTGCTCGCGCGCCAGCCGCGCCGCCTCGCCCGCCCGCTCGTATCCCAGCGCATGAACCAGCGCAGTCGCCGCCGCGGTCGAGTTCTCCACATGCGCCCGGCACCGCTCCTCGTCCGCCTCGATCCTATCCACGCAGAACCGCGCCAGCAGATCGTCGGCCCGCGCCAGCAGGTCCAGGTTCTCCAGCAGGCAATCGGCGATCAGCGGAAGAAACGCATTCAGCTCCAGACTTCCCGCCGCGCATGCCGCCGCGATCACGCTGTCGTTGCCCATCGCCAGCATCGCCGCCTGGGTTGCGGCCTCGGGGATCACCGGGTTCACCTTCCCCGGCATGATCGATGAGCCTGCCTGTCGCGCGGGCAGGCGAATCTCACCGAAGCCCGCATCCGGCCCAGACGACAGCAGCCGTAGGTCGGTGCATATTTTAATCAGCGAAACCGCATGAGCTCGCAGAATCCCCGAGACCTCCGCGAAGACGTCTGTGTTCTGCGTTGCTTCCACCAGGTTCTCCGCGCGCGCAAATCCAATGCCGGTCAGCCCGCGCAACTGCTCCACGGCGCGGAAGATGAACTCGCGCGGCGCCCCCAGTCCGGTGCCGATCGCTGTCCCGCCCAGGTTCACAACCCGCAGCCGTTCCTCGCACTTGTAGATGCGCCAGCGGTCGCGGTTCACCGCCTCCGCGTAGGCGCTCATCTCGCGCCCCAGCGTTGTCAGCACCGCATCCTGATACTCGGTCCGCCCCACCTTCACCACATGCGCGAACCGCCGCTCCGCTCGCTGAAAGGACTCCTGCAACGCGACAACCTGCTTCTCCAGTTCATGCAGCAGCCGGATCGCGGCCAGCCGCAGCGCGGTCGGATAAGTGTCATTGGTCGACTGGTGCAGATTGATGTCGTCCAGCGGCGAGACGCGCGCGTACTCCCCATGCGACAATCCCAGAATCTCCAGCGCGCGATTGGCCAGCACCTCGTTGACGTTCATGTTGGTGCTGGTCCCCGCGCCGCCCTGCAGCGCGTCCACCACAATCTCGCCCGCCAGCTCGCCCTCGCTCAACTCGCGGCAGGCCTGCTCGATCGCGTCCGCCTTAGCCTCGTCGCCGCTCCACTCGCCCAGCGAGCGATTGGTCTGCGCACAGGCCAGCTTCACCTCGCCGAAGGCCCGCGCCAGCGCCGGATGCACCGCGTGCCCGGCCAGCGGAAAGTTCTCCAGCGCCCGCGCCGTGTGAATGCCATACCGAGCCTCCGCAGGTAGCGCGCGCGTGCCCAGGGAATCTTCTTCGCTGCGTTCGCGCTGGCTCATCCTGTCCTCTCCATCTCCGTGCATCCTCTATTGTATTTATTTAAAGTTGTCATTCTGCCCTGAGCGCAGTCGAAGGGCAGAATCTCTGTATTTCGTCGTTGCATGTTTCTCCCAGCACAGACGGTCCCGAACCTATGCAACGAATCCGATAGTTCTGGGCAGCCTCTCAGCGAAGACCCCACTCTTTCGCTTAACATGGAAGACGACAACCCCACGGAGCACCCATGAAGACCGCCATCGAAGCCATGCACTCGCGCCGCAGCATCCGCGCCTACACACCTCAGCCTATCGACCGCGCCACAATCGAAGAGATCGTCGACTGCGCGCGCCTCGCTCCCACCGCCATGAACGACCAGCCCTGGGAGTTCGTCGTCATCACCGAAAAATCCTCCCTCGCCAGCATTCCCAAGCTCCTCGGCCACGCCGAGTTCATCGCCAACGCCGCCTTCTGCGTCCTCGTCCTCTCTCGCGCCTCCTCCTGCGCGGTCGAAGACTGCTGCGCCGCCACCGAAAATCTCCTCCTCGCTGCTGCCGCTCATGGCCTCGGCGCCTGCTGGGTCGCTGGCGCTCCTCAGCCCTACGCCCCAGCCGTCGCTAAAGCCTTCGGCGCGCCCGACACCCTCACCCTCATCAGCATCGTCTCCGTCGGCCACCCCGCCGAGTCTCCCTCAATAGAAAAGCGTCCCCTCGCCGATCTCCTCCACTGGGAGTACTTCTAAGTACTTGCCTGGAACTGTTTTCGCCGTTTCTTGTTCTTGCCGTCATCCTGAACGCAGTGAAGGACCCCGATGCATTCGCGGACGCCACTGCCCTCCCCCCTTTCTCCCACAAAATTCCAGCCTTTGCCTCGCTCTGTGACCCATGTCACTGCGAGCCGTTGCATCACCGTGTTACTCCTGAATACAGCGTTGCTTGGGCCTCAGAAGCGCGCTCGCAGCCGCGAGACAACCCCGTGACTGGCCTGCCGCAATGGCAGGCGGCGCAGCACCGTCCAACCGTGCTGAGGAGTTTCGATGACAGCAGTTGCCGAACAGGCCACCTACATCAACGACCAGGTAATCTTCGATTGCCTCAGCCACACCGCGCAGCCCGAGCCCGCCCGCGTCCGCGCCATCTTCGCCAAGGCCCGCGAGATGCAGGGCCTCACCTTCGACGAGGTCGCCACCCTGATCGCCCTCCAGGACCCCGAGTTGACCGAAGAGCTCTTCCACACCGCCCGCGCCGTCAAGGAAGAGATCTACGGCTCCCGCGTGGTTCTCTTTGTGCCGCTCTACATCAGCAACCGCTGCACCAACGAGTGCAGCTACTGCGCCTATCGCGCCAGCAACAAGGAGTTGAAGCGCGTCACTCTCTCGCAGGAAGAGATTGCCGCCGAGACCAAAGCCATCGAAGAGTTGGGGCACAAGCGTATTCTGCTGCTCGCCGGCGAGGCCTACCCGGACCATAACAGCCTGGACTACATCTACAAGGCCATCGAGACCATCTACGCCACGCACAGCGGCAACGGCGAGATCCGCCGCGTCAACGTCAACATCGCGCCACTCGCGGTCGAGGACTTCCGCAACCTCAAGGCCACCGGCATCGGCACCTACCAGTGCTTTCAGGAGACCTATCACCGCGAGACCTACGCAAAGGTCCATCTCCACGGCAAGAAGATAGACTACGACTGGCGCACCACGGTGATGGACCGCGCCATGGAGGCGGGCATTGACGACCTGGGCATCGGCCCGCTCCTCGGCATCTACGACTGGCGATTCGAAGTGCTCGCCATGTTGCAGCACATCCATCATCTGGAAGAGCGCTTCGGCTGCGGCCCGCACACCATTAGCGTTCCCCGTCTGGAACCCGCGTCTGGCACCGACTTCACAGCCACCACTCCGTGGAAGGTCTCCGACGCCGACTTTCTCAAGCTGGTTGCAATTCTGCGCCTCACCGTTCCTTACACCGGAATGATTATGTCCACGCGTGAGACGGCCGAAATTCGCCACAAGTGCTTACAGCTTGGCATCTCCCAGATGTCGGCCGGAAGCCGCACCGATCCGGGCGGTTATGAGCGCTCGAAGGGCGACTTTTACAAGGCCCAGTTCGCCGTCGGCGAAACACGCTCCACCGACGACATCGTCCGCGAGATCGCCGAGATGGGCTTCACCCCATCCTTCTGCACCGCCTGCTACCGCCTCGGCCGCACCGGCACGGACTTCATGGATGTCGCCAAGCCCGGCGAAATCAAGTACCACTGCGAGCCCAACGCGCTGTCCACCTTCACCGAGTATCTGGAGGACTACGCCAGCCCCGAAACCAAGGCCGCCGGCGAGAAGCTCATCCTCACCCACATCGCCGAGATGGACGCCAAGCAGCAGCGCATCGCCAAGCCCATGATCGCCGCCGTCCGCTCCGGCAAGCGCGACGTCTACGTGTAATCCGGAGTCGTCGCGATGCCTCGACTAACCCACGAAGAGATCCTCCACTGGCTGCGCGAAGAAAACCCCGCCGCGCTGGAGCAGCTCTTCGCCCGCGCCGATGAAGTCCGCCGAGCCCACGTCGGCGACGACATCCACATGCGCGGCCTCATCGAGATCTCCAGCTACTGCGTCCGCCAGTGCCATTACTGCGGCCTGCGCATGGCCCGCTCCATGCCCCGCTATCGCATGTCGCGCGAAGAGATTCTTACCGCCGCGCGCTCCGCGGTCGAACTCGGCTTCGGCACGGTCGTTCTCCAGTCCGGCGAGGACTTCGGCATCGAGGCCGCATGGCTCGCCGAGGTCCTGCGCACCATAAAAAACGAAACCCCGCTCGCCATCACCCTCAGCCTCGGCGAACGATTGCCCGACGAGCTTCGCCTCTGGCGCGATGCCGAGGCCGACCGCTACCTCCTGCGCTTCGAGACATCCGACCCCGCGCTCTACGCCGCAATCCATCCGCGGCGCGGCGCGGCCATCAGCGACCGCATCGCCCTGCTGCGCGAACTGCGCGCCCTCGGCTACGAGATCGGCAGCGGAGTCATGGTTGGCATCCCCGGCCAGACCTACGAAATGCTGGCCCGCGACATCGAGCTCTTCGAATCCCTTGACCTCGACATGGTTGGCATCGGCCCATTCCTCGCCCACCCCGACACGCCGCTCGGCGCGCCCGACGTCGCAACCGCAGGCGCCGATCAGGTTCCCACCAGCGAGTGGATGGTTCTCAAAGCCGTAGCTCTCACCCGCCTGGTCTGCCCCGAGGCGAACCTGCCCAGCACCACCGCCCTGGCCACCATCAACACCCTCGACGGCCGCGAGCACGGCCTACAGAGCGGCGCCAACGTCTTCATGCCCATCCTCACCCCCGCGCCCTACCGCCAGATGTACCAGATCTATCCAGGCAAGGCATGCATCGACGAGGACGCCACCCAGTGCAACTCGTGCCTGCGCGAGCGCATTGAGCGCCTCGGACGCGCCGTCGGCACAGGCCCCGGCGGCCGCTTCACCTGCACTGCCAGCCAATCCCTCCCAATCCTCCGCAGCCAGCCCCGCTTCAGCCCGCAAAAAGACCGCCCCTCGCCGCTGGTGATCTTGCCGTAACCGTTCTGCATCCACAGCACACTCATGCCAGTTTGTTGGCCCGAACGCGGCACTCCAGCGCGTTGCGACTTCAAATGGGGAAATTGGTTCCGGTTCCTTTTTGTAGGGATAGCATTGCGCCCGGCTCTGCCAACATACAATTCGATGCGAGTCATCCGCTGCTCACACGAGCTTGGCTCGTTTGGCGGTTCGTGCTGGACTGGGTGCAGGGTCGAGGAGTTTGGGCCGTGATGCATTCTCCTCTGGTAACTTGTCGTGCAAAACCGCGTTGAGCAGCGACTTGTGAACCCGAATGCCGCCGTTGTAATGGATGTAGCCGAGCTTCCTGAAGCGATTCATGAAGAAGCTGACACGTGATCGAGTTGTACCGATCATGTCCGCAAGAGTCCCCTGCGTTACCGGTGGGATCAGTGTCTCCGGCGCACCCGGCTCACCATATTCCGCCATCAACAAGAGCGTCCGCGCCAACCGCTTCTCGCAGGAGTTGAATAGCTGATCGATGAGATCCGCCTGGGTTCTCATGCCCCGAATCACGATGAACTTCAAGAAAAAGGTGGAGAACTTATGTTCCGCCTGGAGGACGCGGAGTATTTCCGCCGTCGCGATCTTAAGTACCGTACAGGCGGTGATGGCTGAGGCCGTGACCATTCGCAGCGTTCCCGCTCCGGCCATCGACTCCTCGCCAAAAAAATCCCCGGCGGCGAGCAGCGTAACCGTTGCTTCTTTGCCACCCTTGGAAAGGACGGTGAGCTTCGCTCGGCCAGTCTGAAGGTAAAACACAGAGTTGGCTGGGCCTCCCTGGGAAAAGAAAATCTGCTTTGTCGTGTAATTGCTGCTGCGTCGTCCTGGCACTTTGGCCACGAGAAAAGCAACGATATCAAAGGGCTTCCTGGTTACTCTACCCATCTACACGGCCTCTTCCTGGGTGTGGTCTGATCGCGGATAATCTCCATCAGCGCTGCGTGGGGGCGGCGACGGGCTAGCATTACGTTCCAGAGCGCACAATCCTTCTCGGACTCAACTTAGCATTGCAACCGGTAATAGTCTGTTCCGTTTAGCACACTCGTTGCATCGATCGGACAGGCAACGAGAACCGGCCTCTCTCAAGGGTTGATCGAATGGGCGGGTCGCCATTTTGCCCCTGAACCCTCTGAGATGTGCGGCCGGGAGTCACTAGATGTGGTGAGTCAAGAGGTTATTGTCATCGAGACCTGCTCGGCTGATGGGTGGGTGTTGGTTGAGGCTAGCATGTGGACGGTGCCAGTTGTACTGGTGTGTCCAGATGGGCAGCCAGGAAGTTCTGTCTTCTGAGTTCTGGTAGGTGCGTGCGTAGGCCCATTCGTTGATTGCGGTCTGGATGAAGCGTTCTGCTTTTCCGTTGGTGCGTGGGGTGTAGGGCCGGGTTCGCCGGTGCTTGAGGTTGAGCTGAGCGCAGGCACGGTTGAAGCGGTGGGCCTTGTAGCATGGGCCGTTGTCGGTGAGCACGCGACGGATGGCGATGCCGAACTGGTCGAACCAGGCGACGGCAGCGGCGAGGAAGTGAGTGGAACTGCGTTCGGTTTGGTCCGGGTACATGGCGGTGAAGGCGAGCCGCGAGTGGTCGTCGACGGCGACATGCAGGAACTCGGCTCCGATGCCCTTGACCCCATCCCGGCGGTCGCCGGTGACACGGTGCGAAGGCCGCTGGATGCGCACCAGGCGCTTGATATCGAGATGCAGCATGTCGCCCGGAGCAGCGTGTTCGTAGCGCACCACGGCGGGCGCAGGTTCGAGGTCGCGGATGCGGTTCAGCCCCAGCCGCCGAAGCACGCGGCTGACCGTGGCACGGCTGAGCCCAAGCTGCTGGGCGATCCGCACCCCGGTCCAACGCTCCCGTCTCAGCCGCTCGACCTCCATGATCCTCTCCAGCGATGTGCTGCGTGGCGACCGGTGAGGCCGCGAACTCCGATCCCTGAGCCCGGCCATGCCCTCGTCGCGATAGCGCCGAACCCATTTGGCTGCACTCTGCCGGCTGAGCTTGAACTCGGCCATGGCCTCGTGCAAGCTCAGCCGGCCCTCTAAAACATCCTTCGCAAGCTGCTCTCGACCAACAATCGTCAGTCGAGCATGATAGCGATAGTCCATTCGGTCTCCTGAGAGGTTGCTTGTTCGCAACTTCAGCTTCCCAGTTCTCGACCGAATGGACAACAACCTATTGAAACTTCACAACTAGAGGCCAAAGCTGGCCTGCCTGCAAGGTTTTGTGGACCTTCGCAGGTCCTTATTGGACGTTCGCATTCAGCTAAGTTATTGAAATTATGGTGGGCACAGCAGGATTCGAACCTACGACTTCCACCGTGTGAAGGTGGCACTCTACCGCTGAGTTATGCGCCCGGCACCGCGTCTGGACCCCATCCCACCGGGCATCCGGCAACACCGTACTCATCCAGCATACACGGGGATGCTCCGCCGCACTAGGCCGTATCGACATAT
>PKWU01000010.1 GCA_003132145.1 Granulicella sp. | reverse complement strand
CGATGACGCCGCGCTGGTCCGTGACCAGGGCGGTACGCAGGCCGCTGGCACGGATACCCCATCCGACCATCTGGGTGCCCCATTCATGCGCAGCCCCATCGCGCATGAGTGGGATTGTGTCTCTCACGAGAACTGGTACAGAAAAGGCCGGGCACTGCATTGGGGCTGACTACTACTGCGTTTCTATGCGGCCGGGACGCGACCTCTTCCGCTTGGGCGCCTCCCAGGTGCCCATGACGAGCGAGTCTGTTCTGTCCTGTCGACCTTTGCTCCATTTTGCATAATGCCTCTCACAAACCCGTATCGAATTGCCGAGCAACTTCGCTACCTCTTCCATCGGAACGCCCTTCTCTAGCAAGTCCACTGCGAACGTATCCCTGAGTCGGTGTGAGAGCATGTTGCCCTCGCTGAAGATACCGGCGGCCTTGAAGCAGGGAGCGATGTATCGCCGCCCCCAGTTCGACGTTGCCGATTGCGGCTTCCCGTTACCTCTCCAGAAGAAGTAATCGGGATTGCTATTCTGTAGGGCCAGCAAGCCATCCCCAACCTCTTTCGGGATGGGACACAAATTATATTTCTATTTTGTAAATCACTTTGTTTTCAATAACTTGGATGTGGTGGAGGCGGCGGGAGTCGAACCCGCGTCCGAAACTACCTTCAACAGAGAGCGTTCATGCTTTTCCGCGTTCATTTTTATCTCGTCATCGACGCTAAGAACGGGCGAAGACACGGCGACGACCAGTCTGATCGATCTCGCCTGTTCCGCTCAGACGGAGCAGTTCAGGCCAGCCTACTGTGCGACGATCGGACTCCGCCCATAGGCGAAGCGGAGGCGATCGGCTGTCTAATTAATTAGGCAGCAAGAGCGAACTGAGGTTCGGCACTTATGATTTTGTGAGCGATTACGGGTGTCCACACCCCGGCATGCCTCTCTGCCGCTAGCAATCCCGTCGAAGCCGTGACGCCCCCATGTGAGGGCTGGCTAGAACATGCTGTTGGCACTCAAAGAACTAGGTTCAGTATAGCGCGTTCGGCAATCGCAGAGCGGGGGCCTATAGCGGCCATGCAGTGTGATCGCATGAATCGTTAATCAGTTAGTAACTCCACCCCCCCCCCCCACTTTCCTGTGCTTCCTAACGTCTCTGGAACCAAAGAGATGTGAGTTTGCGCAGGCAAAGAATAGATTCCAGACTGATTATAGCTATCCATAAGAAAATAAATGGTTTCCCCCGTGCTTCGGTTTCGGGCATGAAAAACCCCGGCGCGCTGCCGGGGTTTCCCTAGTTTTCTCTACACCTTCTATTTTATCAGGTGGGGCATAACTACTATGCCACTTTCGGGAAAGTTTTTTCTCTTTTGTTTTCTGTTGGTTGAGGCGATTATTGTGGGTCGAGGGGCTTGACACGCGGATTTGCTGGGAAATTCGGGGAAAAAACTTTGGGAGTGGGAGGGTTGGAGGTAGACCCACCCTTCGCTAGAAAAAAGCGAAGGATGGGGCACCCACTTTTTATGGTTGGATCAAGATTTCAAAAACTTAGGGTGGGCCACCCGGCCAAATACGGAGATTCTGGCTGCGCCAGAATGACGATCAAAAACGACAACAGCAAAAGCAAGGGCCGCGGCGGTTAGAGGGGCTTGGACATGATGATGGATTGGCAGGGGGGAGTGCCGGGCTTGAGGCGCTGGGAGGGTTGGAAGTCCTCGAGGGCGGTCTCGACGTAGCCGAAGCGGCGGTAGATGGGGGGCAGCTCGGTGCGCCATGCGATGACGCAGATGTCGACGGCGTTGCAGCCCTTGCCGCGCAGGTAGTCTTCGCCGGCGAGCATGAGGGTGCGACCGTGGCCGGCGCGCTGATGAGCGGGGGCGATGGCGAGCATTCCGAGATAGCCGCGCGGGGGGCGGAGTTCGGTGTATATGCTGCCGATGAGCTGGCCGGAGGCGTCTTCGGCGAGCAGGAACTCGCCTTTGCGGAAGTAGGCGGAGAGGCGGTCAATGTCTGTGCGCGTGCCTTCGAGAAACGTCTCGACGAGGAAGGCGGCGTTGATGCTGGGGACGAGGCGCGGAATGTCGGCGACGGTCGCCAGGCGGATGCGAAGGGGAGGGGCGGATTTGTTGTCGGAGAGCGCTTCGTCGGTCATGGGATCGGATGAGTGAGGCAATACAAAATCCTACCGCAAGACGAGACCGCCGTGGAACTGGTTCGTTCCACGGCGGCTTCGTCAGAGCGGTGTGCAGCGATTATTGAGTGCTGGAGCCGGAGTTGCGCAGCAGGTCTTTCATCTCGCCGCCGGCCTGCTTCTCCTCCAGCGCAGCCTGCGCCGCCGCGAGGCGGGCAACCAACAACCGGAAGGGCGAGCAGGAGACGTAGTTGAGACCGACGCGGTGGCAGAACTTGATGGACTCTGGATCTCCACCATGTTCACCGCAGACGCCGACCTTGAGGTTGGGCCGCGTGGCGCGACCGCGGTCGGTGGCCATCTCGATGAGCTGACCCACGCCCGCCTGATCGAGCGTGGCGAATGGGTCCTGCTTGAAGATTCCGGCCTTCATGTAGGCAGGCAGGAAGTTGTTGATGTCGTCGCGGCTGATGCCGAAGGTGGTCTGGGTGAGATCGTTGGTGCCGAAGCTGAAGAACTCGGCCTCCTCGGCGATATTGTCTGCGGTGAGGGCGGCGCGTGGGAGTTCGATCATGGTTCCCACCATGTAGTCCACCTTGTCGCCCTTCTCCTTGAAGACCTCGGCGGCGACGCGGCGGATGATGGCGGACTGGTTGCGCATCTCCTCGATGGAGCCGATGAGCGGGACCATGATCTCGAGGTGCGGTTCGCCACCCTTCTTCTTGATGATGATGGCGGCCTCGAAGATGGCGCGCGCCTGCATCTCGGTGATCTCCGGGAAGGCGATACCGAGGCGGCAGCCGCGCAGGCCAAGCATGGGGTTGGTCTCGTGCAGCTCCTGGACGCGCGCCAGCAGCGGGCGCAGCGTCTTGAGCTTGGGCGAGCGGGGTTTGGTGTCTTCCAGGTGCGCGATCTCGACCAGCAGGTCCTCTCGCTTGGGCAGGAACTCGTGCAGCGGAGGATCGAGCAGGCGGATGGTGACGGGCAGCGGGCCCATGGCCTTGAAGAGACCAACGAAGTCGGCGCGCTGCATGGGCAGGAGCTTCTTGAGCGGTGCGCGGCGGTCCTTCTCGTCGGTGGCGAGAATCATGGCGCGCATGTGTTCGATGCGGTCTTCGGCAAAGAACATGTGCTCGGTGCNNCGGTGCGGCAGAGGCCGATGCCTTCGGCGCCGAAGAGGAGGGCCTGCTTGGCGTCGCGGGGGATGTCGGCGTTGGCTCGGATCTTCAGTCTGCGCAGGGGGTCTGCCCAGCTCATGAAGGTGACCAGGTCGGCATCGTCGGGCTGCACGGGGAGGGTCTTCAACCGGCCCGCGATGACGCGGCCCGTGGTGCCGTCGAGGGAGATCCAGTCGCCATGGCGATAGGTGTGACCCTTGACGCGCAGTTCCTTGTGCGCCTCGTCGACCACGCAATCACCAGCTCCAGCCACGCAGCACTTGCCCATGCCGCGGGTGACGACGGCGGCGTGCGATGTCATGCCGCCGCGCGAGGTGAGAATGCCGGATGCGACTTCCATGCCGGCGATGTCTTCCGGGGTGGTCTCGCCGCGCACCAGGATGATGTCCTTGAACGTGCCGGAGGCGCGTGCCTTGACTGCATCCTCGGCGGTGAAGACCATCTGTCCGACGGCTGCGCCGGGCGATGCGGGAAGGCCGGTGGCGAGGACTTCAATTTTCTCGCCCTTCTCCACGAGGCGGGGGACGAGGAAGTCGTAGATCTGGTCGGGCTCGACGCGCATGACGGCCTCTTCCTTGGTGATGAGGCCCTCGCGCACCATGTCGATGGCGACGCGCACAGCGGCCAGGCCGGTGCGCTTGCCATTGCGTGTCTGCAGCATGTAGAGCTTTCCGTCCTGGATGGTGAACTCGAAGTCCTGCATGTCGCGGTAGTGCTTTTCCATGCGCCAGGTGCATGTGCGCAACTGTTCGTAGACCTTGGGCATGGCGCGCTCGAGCTCGCTGATGGGCATGGGGGTGCGGATGCCGCTGACGACGTCCTCGCCCTGCGCGTTCATCAGGTACTCGCCGAAGAAGGCGTGCTCTCCGGTGGCCGGATTGCGGGTGAAACCGACGCCGGTGCCTGAGCTGTCGCCCATGTTGCCGAAGACCATGCACTGCACGTTGACGGCTGTGCCCAGCCAGTCGTCGATGCGGTTGATGCGGCGATAGGTTTTGGCGCGCTCGCTGTTCCAACTGCGGAAGACGGCGTCGCGGGTGGCCACCAACTGCTCCAGCGGGGCCTGCGGGAAGTCCTTGCCGCTCTCCTTCTTGATGAGCTTCTTGTACTCGACGATGACCTCTTTGAGGGCCTTGGCGCTGAGCTGGTAGTCCAGCTTGACGTGCTCGCGCGCCTTGGCGCCGTCGAAGATGTGCTCAAACTTCTTCTTGCTGATGTCGAGGACGACGGAGCCGAACATCTGGATGAGGCGGCGATAGGAGTCGTAGGCGAAACGCGGATCGTTGCTGCCGCGGGCGAGGCCCTCGACCGAGCGGTCGTTGAGGCCGAGGTTGAGGATGGTGTCCATCATGCCGGGCATGGAGAACTTTGCGCCGGAGCGGACGGAGACCAGCAGCGGGTTCTCTGGCGCGCCCAGATCCTGACCCTGCAGCTTCTCCAGGCGCTTGAGGGCTTCGAGCATCTCGGTGTTGACACTGGGGCTGAGCGCGCCGCGCATGTACTCGCGACAGGCCTCGGTCTGGATGGTGAAACCCGGAGGCACGGGCAGGCCGGCGTTGGTCATCTCGGCCAGGCCAGCTCCCTTGCCGCCCAGCGTGTCCTTCATTTTGCCATTGCCCTCAGCCTTGCCGCCGCCGAAGAAGTAGGTGTACTTGGTTGGGGTCGAGGTTGTGCCTGCATCTTTTTTCACAAGCGGTGCTTCCGTTACGCCTTGCTTCATCAGTAAATCCTCCATAGGGCAGGGAATTCGCGGGGTGGAACTGGGAGAGGATGGCGGCAGACAGACTCAGTCCTTGAGAAAACAGTTTGTTCAACTGACTGAGTGCGTGCGGTCCGTCCAATCATCCGGCCACCGTGCGGGTCATCCATGCGGCTAAGCTGCGTCTCGCGACAAATTATGACTCATATTGAAAATCGCGCCGCGAGCATAGAGTTGTCTGTGCCCAGCGTCACAGATATATTGTATTCAAAGGATTTCTCTTGTGCATCTTCCTGCATGAATTTTAATTATGTGATATGGGGCCGCATTTGCTGTGGCGATGGGCAGTGTTGGTTTTGGTTGGGTGTCAGCATTTGCTCGGATTGAGGGAAGATTCCCTCAGCATCTGAAGCCGCGCTCCATTGGCAGCTCTTACGGCACGGAGACCCAAACCTGAAGGCTTGGGGTACCACCCGTACCCTTAGAGCATTTCCCGTAATGGTGTAGATCATCGCGCAACAAGCAAAAGCAGATTCCTCCGCTTCGCTACGGAATGACAAACAAAATGGGTCTATAGCAATTCAGGAAATGCTCTAAGCACGACAAATACGGAGATTCTGGCTACGCCAGAATGACGAACGACGACAAGGCTGGCGCGTATCAGTGGCCATAGCCATCGGCGTGGCGCGGGACCTTGCCGCGGAAGAGCCAGTGGATGATGACGAAGTACATGATGGCCAGCAGGATTCCCAGGGTCCACCAGACCAGGCCGACGTGCAGGGTGTGTGGGCCGGCCAGGGCGAGGGAGATGGTGATGTCTCGGCCCGCCGTGCCGACCGTGGGAAGCAGCACGGGGAAGAGTCCGACGACGGCGCCGACCATCATGGTGGAGAGGTACGCGGAGGAGCCGAGAAAGGCGGTCAATGGGGAGCGTCCGCGCGTGGCGAGGAAGACGACCGCGAGGCTGGCCAGTACCGCGCAGGGAATTACAAACAGGATGGGGTGAGCGATGTAGCTGTCCAGCGAGTGCGGACGCGCCAGAACGGTGAGCGGAAGGCCGGCCAGCGTGAGGACGAGGAGCACGGGGGTGGCATTGCGGGCGAAGTTGCGCGCGCGCTGCTCCAGATCGACCTCCGTCTTGAGGGCGAGATAGAGCGCGCCGTGAACGGCGAGCGCAACCAAGGCGAGGATCCCTCCGGTGACGGTGTACCAGTCGAGGATTCCGGGATGCGGGCCTGGCTTCCAGTTGGTCCAGAGGGGGAGGAAGAAGTAGTCGTCTGGGCCGATGGGGACGCCGCGCACGACGTTGGCCAGGGCCGCTCCGTAGAAGATGGCGAGCAGCGAGCTGGAGAAGGTGAAGAGCGCGTCGAAGAAGGTGCGCCAGAGCGGCTCGGCGGAGTGGCCGCGCAGCTCGATGCTGAGGGCGCGCAGGATCAAGAGCCAGAGGACGATCATCAGCGGCAGATAAAAGCCGCTGAAGGCCGAAGCGTAGAGCAGGGGGAAGGCGAAGAAGAGCGTGCCACCGGCGGCCAGCAGCCAGACCTCGTTGCCGTCCCAGAAGGGGCCGATGGAGCGCATCGCCTGCTGACGCTCTTCTTCCGTGCGCGCGACGAAGAGATAGACGATGCCTGCGCCGATGTCGAAGCCGTCGAGAACGACGTAGGCGACCAGCATGACGGCTACGATCCAGAACCAAAGAGTGCCCATCGATCTCTCCTATGCAGTCTTGCTGCCGTTGACGGGGGCGTCCTGCGACGCAGCCTGCGGCCCGTCCTGAATGAAGTTGTAGACCAGCACAATCCACAGGATGGAGAGCACCGCGTACAAGCCGAGGAATCCAAGCAGCGAAAACAGGCTGGTGCTCGCGTCGATGTGGGTTGAGTACCCTTGCGAGGTGCGGATGAGGCCGTAGACCAGCCAGGGTTGGCGGCCGATCTCAGCGGTCATCCAGCCGGCGGTGTTGGCGATGTAGGGCAGAGGAAAGCTGAGCAGGATGGGCCAGAGAATCCAGCGCGCGGTGAAGAGCTTGCCACGCCAGAGCAGAAATGCGGCGACGGCCATCAGCAGCACAAAGTAAGTTCCGAGGCCCGCCATGATGTGGTAGCTGTAGTAGAGCAGAGGAAGCGCAGTGGGCCACTGGTCGCGAGGAATCTGGTCGAGGCCCTCGACCTCGGCGGCAGTGGTTCCGTAGATGAGGAAGCTGAGGACCTTGTTGACGACGATCGGGTTGTCGATCTTCTGCGCCTCGATGTCGGGCTGGCCCATCAGGACGAGCGGCGCGCCCCGCTCGGAGTTGAAGAGGCCCTCCATGCCAGCGACGGCGGCGGGCTGGTGCTTCGCCATGTACTTTCCGTGCAGGTCTCCGGTGGGGAAGATCTGCAGGATGCAGGAGAGGACTCCAGCGACGACGCCCAGCTTGATGAACATCCGCCCGTAGACCTCGTCGCGGCGGAGCAGCAGATAGAGCGCGCCAACCGAAGCCATGACGAAGGAGGCCGTGACCACCGATCCGCACATATTGTGCGCGTACTGCAGCCAGGCCCATGGGTTCAGCATGAGGCCCCAGAAGCTGCCGACCTCAAATACGCCGCCGGGCAGAATGCGATAGGCGACGGGATGCTGCATCCACGCGTCGGTGACGATGATGAAAAAGCCGGAGATCCACGAGCCGAGAAAGACCAGAAAGGCGGAGGTCCAGTGCATCCAGCGCGAGAGGCGCTTCTCGCCGAAGAGGAAGAGCCCGAGGAAGGCGGATTCGAGGAAGAAGGAGAAGATGCCCTCCATGGCCAGCGGCATTCCGATGACGCCACCGGTGCGGCGGGAGAACTCCGACCAGTTGGTGCCGAACTGAAACTCCATGGGGATTCCGGTGACCACGCCGAGCAGGAAGTTGACGGCGAAGATTCTGGCCCAGAAGCGGGCCGCGACATCGTACTTCGCGTCGCGCGTCTTCAGGGCAAGCGATTTCAGCACGACAATGAGCAGGGCAAGGCCCATGGTGAGCTGGGGGAAGAGGTAGTGATAGGTGACGGTGAAGGCGAAGTGGATTCGGTGGAGACTTAATGCGTCCATGGTGCTCCTTGTGAGGGGGCGCGTGCGTAATCCATTGTGCGGCTTGGCTTCGTCCGGCGCAATTCTTAATTGCGTGCCCTTACTCTGTTGCCACTGCTTGCGAATCTGCCTACAGGTCGAGCTGGAATTTTGTAGTTGCAGATACAATACTATCGAGGGCGCGCGCGGTTGCGTGCTGGAGCGCGGGACGGCTTGCAGTGGGCCCTCCCGAACGCGGGCGAGTAGCTCAACTGGATAGAGCACCAGCCTTCTAAGCTGGTGGTTGTGGGTTCGATTCCCGCCTCGCCCACCAGTTCACGCCCACCACTTTGCGCAGAACCATTTAGCACAGAATTACGACCCCTTCAGTCAAACCAAAGCCGTTACACACTCCTTTGAACTGCGAATCGCCGGAGTGCGAACCCGTAGCAAAGACGCCTGCCAGCGGCGCGCGGCGCGAGTAGAGTTGTAGCTATGAGCCTCTACTTTGCCGCCGGATCGCCGACCACGGAATTCACCCCCGCCGAGACCAAGGCCGCCCTCGCCAGCGCGCTGGACAAGCTGGGCGCGCGCAAGAAAGTGCTTGCCGTTCCGCCGGACTTCACGCGCCTGCACTCCATGGCGGGCAAACTGACCGAGTACGCATGGAACTACTACGGCGACGCGCTGGCCGACGTGCTGCCCGCCCTCGGCACGCACAAGGCGATGACCGACCACGAGATCCAGACGATGTTCGGCCCCGTGCCGCGCGACCTGTTCCGCGTGCATGACTGGCGCAACGACATTGTGACTCTGGGCGAGGTGCCGAGCGAGTTCATGCAAGAGGTGAGCGAGGGCAAGCTGGACTACTCTTGGCCGGCGCAGGTGAACAAGCTGCTGGTCGGCTCTTCAAAGACGGGGGGCGGGCACGATCTGATCCTGTCGATCGGGCAGGTGGTGCCGCATGAGGTGATCGGCTTTGCCAACTACAACAAGAACATTTTTGTGGGCACGGGCGGCGTGATGGGGATCCATCGCAGCCACTTCCTGGGCGCGGTATACGGCATGGAGCGCATGATGGGGCGGGCGGACACACCGGTGCGGCGCGTGCTGAACTACGCCAGCGAGCACTTTGGCCATCTGCTGCCGCAGATTGTCTACGTGCAGACGGTGGTGAGCAAGAACGCGGCGGGCAAACTGGCGCTCAACGGACTGTTCATCGGCGACGATGCGGAGTGCTTCGAGCGCGCCGCGGAGCTGAGTTTGAAGGTTAACTTCCTGATGATGGACCGCGAGATCAAGAAGGCGGTGGTCTTCCTCGATCCGCAGGAGTTCAAGAGCACCTGGCTGGGCAACAAGAGCGTCTACCGCACGAGGATGGCATTGGCTGACAACGCCGAGCTGATCGTGCTGGCGCCGGCGGTGCATGAGTTTGGCGAGGACCCGACGATCGACACGCTGATCCGCAAATACGGCTACTGCGGAACGCCGGCGACGCTGGAGGCGGTGAAGAACGACGCGGCGCTGGCAGGGAATCTATCGGCTGCGGCGCACCTGATCCACGGATCGAGCGAGGGACGGTTCAATATTCGCTACTGCCCGGGGCATTTGACGCGGGAGGAGATCGAAGGCGCGCACTTCGAGTACGGCGACCTGGCCGAGTACATGGCGAAGTACGATCCGGCGAAGCTGGTGGATGGGTGGAATACGGTTGATGGCGAGGAGATCTTCTATATCTCCAACCCAGGGCTCGGGCTATGGGCTTATGAAGGCCGCTTCAAGGATTAGCCGGCTGCTCAACAAAACCTAACCTCGCTGAACTGACTTTTGCGTCGCTCAACTGAAGTTACGTGAGTTACGTTGCGGATTTGCCGCGCCTGCTTGCCGCACAGTATGCTTGGGAGCGGTGCAGAATTGGTTCGAACCGCGGGCCGTGGAGTTTGAAACAGGGAGAAGTAATGAACAACGTAGTAATAGAAACACTGGAACTACCGAAGTTTTCCATCGGTGTGGGCGACCGTTTTGCTCACCAGGCGAAGGCCCAGCTTGCCGCATGCATTCTGGCCGCCGACGCGGGCGTTGAGGTCATTCCGGTGTGGAACAAGTCGAACCGCGAGCACAGCATTATCGGCACCGAGCCGGTCGAGACGCGCGCCGCGGCGGACGTGGCAGTGAAGGAGATGGGCTGGAGCAAGGCCTACTTTCTTGACGCGGACCACATCAACCTGAAGACGGTGCACCGCTTTATGGATCCCTGCGACTTCTTCACGCTGGATGTGGCGGACATGATCGGCCAGCCGGCCAAGCCGGAGGACGTCGTCGCATTTCTCAACGCGCACAACGAGTTGATGGGCACGGTGACGATCCCCGGCATCGACGAGCCGTTCCATCCCGACCGTGCCTTCGTCGAGAGTGTGGCAAACAAGTTTCTGGCCGCGGTGCAGAATGCGGGCGAGATCTATCGGTTCCTGGTCGAGAACAAGGGCGACGGGCGATTCGTGCCGGAGATCTCGATGGACGAGACCGACTTTCCGCAGACGCCGGTCGAGCTGCTGATTATTCTGGCGATGATTTCCGACCAGAAGATTCCTATTCAGACGATTGCGCCGAAGTTCACCGGCCGCTTCAACAAGGGCGTGGACTACGTGGGCGATGTGAAGCAGTTTGCCAAGGAGTTCGAGGAGGACCTGGCGACGATTGCCTACGCGGTGAAGCGCTACGGGTTGCCCGCGAACCTGAAGCTGAGCGTGCATTCGGGGTCGGACAAGTTCTCCATCTACAAGGCGATCCACGACGGCGCGAAGAAGTTCAACGCGGGCGTGCACCTGAAGACCGCGGGAACGACATGGCTGGAAGAGCTGATCGGGCTGGCAGAGGCGGGCGGCAACGGGCTGGCGATTGCGAAGGAAATCTACAACGAGGCGCTGGAACACAAGGACGAGTTGATGGCTCCCTACTCGACTGTGATCGACATCGACCCGAGCAAGCTGCCGGCGGCGGAGGCGGTCAACGGCTGGACGAGCCAGCAGTACACATCGGCGCTGCGTCACGACCAGTCGAATGCGGAGTACAACCCCAGCTTCCGGCAACTGCTGCACGTCGGCTTCAAGATCGCCGCCAAGATGGGACCGCGCTACCTGGAGGCGCTGGAAGCCAACGAGGAGACAGTGGCCAAGAATGTGACCGCGAACCTGTGGGAACGGCACATCAAGCCGGTGTTCCTGGGGCAATAGAGACGCGACTGGCTAAATGCAACAACAGATTCCCTTCGGGAATGACAAGCAAAGGGAATGACAAACGATTTGGAAATGACAAACACAGAATAATAAGGAGAAGGTCTTGAGTCTTGGTTTCACTATCAAAGAGAAGGGTTCGCTGGATCTACTTTCGCTTGGGGCGCTGGTCCACCGGCTCGATCCGGGTATCATCCCGTTCCGCAAGGCGACGAACTTCGCCATCCACGTCAGCGGCGGCGAGTTCAACGTCGCGGCAAATCTGTCGGACTGCTTTGGGCAGAAGACGGGGATCGCCAGCGCGATCGTATCGTACCCTATCGGCGACCTGATCGCGGAGCGTGTGCGCGGAATGGGCGTGAAGCCGCTCTTCAAGCGGTTTGCGCACGACGGCGTGCGCGGGCCGAACATGGCCACTGTTTACAGCGACCAGGGCTTCGGCCTGCGCGCGCCCATCGTCTTCTACAACCGGGCGAACGAGGCTGCAGCGCAACTGAAGCCGGGCGACTTCGACTGGAAGGCGATTTTCAGTGAGGGCGTGCGCTGGTTCCACTCGGGCGGAATCTTTGCGTCGCTGTCGGAGACCACATCGGAGGTGGTGATCGAGGCGATGAAGGCCGCGCGGGCAGCGGGAGCGATCACGTCGTTCGACCTGAACTACCGCGAGAAGCTGTGGAAGACGATGGGCGGCATCGAGCGCGCGCAAAAGGTGATGAGCGCGATTGTGGAGAACGTCGACGTGCTGATCGGCAACGAGGAGGACCTGCAGAAGGGACTCGGATTCGCTGGCCCGGAGGTCGCGGCCAACGCCAAGACGGCCAGCTCCAAGCTGGACACAGGTACGTTCCTGGGAATGATGGAGCAGGTGGTGAAGCGTTTCCCGAAGACGAAGGTGGTGGCGACGACTCTGCGCGAGGTGCACAACACGAACCACCACAGTTGGAGCGCGGTGGCGTGGGTCAACGGCAAGGCGGTGTTTGCGCCGACGGCAGAGCTGAAGGTGCTGGACCGCGTCGGCGGCGGCGACGGCTTCGCGTCGGGCTTCATCTATGGGTTGCTGAACGGCGAGACGCCGGAGCAGGCGGTCAAGCTGGGATGGGCGCACGGCGCGCTGATGACGACCTTCCCCGGCGACACCACGATGGCGACGCTGGACCAGGTGGTCGCGTTTGCCAGCGGCGGATCGGCGCGCATTCAACGGTAACAACAATTGGTTCCGGCCAGCGGCGTTGCACTTTGCGGAACGCCGCCGCCGGGAACGGGCCGATTGCAACAGGCGTCGATTTCACGCACGATGATTCGTTCTGGCTAGGATTTGATCTCGCATGCAGTAGTGAAATGGAGAAATTATGAGCAAGCAAGATAACTTTGATCTGACAGAACTGACGAAGATGTACGACTTCAAAGGCAAGACGGTGGCCATTACCGGCGGCGCCGGAGTTCTGGGCAGCGACATAGTGTACGCACTGACCGGATGTGGCGCGGAAGTCGCCATTCTGGACATCGTTTCCGAGTTGCATCCCGCGACGATCGAGCGCCTGGGAGAGCGCATGAAGCAGGTCTCCGTCTTCAAGTGCAATGTGCTCGATCGCGACAGCATCGCTCAGACGGCCGAGCAAGTGATGAAGCGCCTGGGCAAGCTGGATTGCCTGATCAACGGCGCGGGAGGCAATAAGCCGACGGCCACAACCAGCCCCGAGTTGAAGTTCTTCGATCTTCCCGCGGACGCGTTGCGCTGGGTCTTCGAGCTGAATGTGATGGGTACGATTCTGCCTTCGCAGATTTTTGGAAAGGTGATGGCGGAGCAGGGGTATGGCACGATCCTGAACATCTCGTCGATGAACGCATTCCGGCCGCTGACGCGCATTCCCGCCTACTCGGCGGCAAAGGCCGCGGTGAGCAACTTCACGCAGTGGCTGGCCGTGCACATGGCCCAGGAATACTCGCCGAAGATCCGCGTGAACGCCATCGCGCCTGGATTTTTCCTTACCGACCAGAACCGTTTTCTGTTGACCGACAAGGAGACGGGCGAGTGGACGGCACGCGGCAAGACGATCGTCGGGCATACGCCGATGGGTCGCCTTGGCGAATCCAAGGACCTGTTTGGGGGCGTGCTGTGGCTGCTCTCGCCGGCGTCTGAGTTTGTGACCGGCATTGTGATTCCGATCGATGGTGGTTTTTCCGCGTTCAGCGGCGTGTAGGCCGATCGAGCGGACCACGATTTCTGCGACGAGTGAGAGGCCGTCTGCGTGGATTTTCTTTGCGAGAAGAAGATTGCGCGGACGGTCTTTGTACTTCGTACCGTTCTCGAGTACTTCGTACTGTCTTGGACCGCTTCGCGGTGTCCTTGCAACACGCTCATTTGATGGCTGTAACAACGGGCACTTTGCGCTGTTCTGGAACGCTCCGCGATGCCCTCGCAGCACGCGCAGACCGGGGGTGTTGCAGGGTATACTTTGTAGACGACATAGGAGTTTTACGCGGGGGGAAAACCAATGAGCGCGAACGGAAATCATAAGCAGGAGAACGGCAAGGGCGCGCACGTGAACGGCGGCGGAGCGCATGTTCTGGGCAAGGACTACACGGTGCCGGCGCCACGCGCGGAATGGATTGTGAAGCGCCGCGCAGAGGCCGCACGCAGCGGCGACAGCAACATGAGCCAGATGCACTTTGCGCGCAAGGGAATGGTCACCGAAGAGATGGCCTATGTGGCGCAGGTGGAGAAGGTGACGCCGGAGTTTGTGCGCGATGAGGTTGCCATTGGGCGGATGATACTCCCGGCCAACATCAACCACCCGGAGCTGGAGCCGATGGCGATCGGCGTCGGTTCGCTATGCAAGATCAACGCCAACATTGGCAACTCTGCGATGGTCTCGAACGTGGAGGAGGAGCTGCGCAAGCTGCATACGGCTGTGCACTACGGGGCGGACACGGTGATGGACCTGTCGACCGGCGGCGACATTCCCATGATCCGCGAGCAGATCCTGCGCCACTCGCCGGTGCCGCTGGGCACGGTGCCGATCTACGAGGCGCTGGCGCGAGTCAAAAAGCTGGAAGACCTGAACATCGACCTCTACCTAGAAGTGATCGAGGAGCAGGCGCAGCAGGGCGTGGACTACTTTACGATTCACGCCGGAGTTCTGATTCAGTATGTGCCGATGGTGGCCAAGCGGATCACCGGAATCGTGAGCCGCGGCGGCGCGATCCTGGCGCAGTGGATGACCTCGCACCACAAGCAGAACTTTCTGTACGAGAACTTCGACCGCATCACCAAGGTGATGGCGAAGTACGACGTCAGCTACTCGCTCGGCGATGGTCTGCGGCCGGGATGTCTTGCCGACGCCAGCGACGAGGCGCAGTTTGCCGAGCTGAAGACGCTGGGCGAGCTAACGCGGCAGGCGTGGAAGAGCGATGTGCAGGTGATGATCGAGGGGCCGGGCCATATTCCCATGGACCAGATCAAGATGCAGGTGGACAAGGAGGTCGAGCTGTGCGACGGCGCGCCGTTCTACGTCCTCGGCCCGCTGGTGACGGACATCGCGCCGGGCTACGACCACATCACATCGGCCATCGGCGCGGCGATGATTGGATGGCACGGCGCGGCAATGCTCTGCTACGTGACGCCCAAGGAGCACCTGGGGCTGCCGAATGAGAAGGACGTGAAGGACGGGATCATTGCGTACAAGATTGCGGCCCACGCTGCGGACGTGGCGCGCCACCGGCCCGGCGTGCGCGACCGCGACGACGCTATCTCGCAGGCGCGCTACACCTTCGACTGGGACAAGCAGTTCGCGCTGTCGCTGGATCCGGAGACGGCGCGCGCCATGCACGACGAGACACTGCCCGACGAGTACTACAAGGAGGCCGCGTTCTGCTCCATGTGCGGGCCGAAGTTCTGCAGCATGAACTGGTCGAGCAAGGTGGACAAGTTCAACGAGCAGGAGCATGGACTGAAGAAGCCGGACCTGACGCAGATTGTGACCGACCAGATGGCGCTGCGCGGATAATGGCCGCTTGGCGCTGCGTGATGCCGAACCTTTGAATCTGTGTTCGACATTCCCTCGGCGGCTAAAGCCGCGTTGCAACTGATGCGCATACGGCGGGACTGAAGCCCCGCCCTTTCAAATCGTTTCAAACCTGACCTATCGCGCTGCTTCGCGGTAAAGTAGTGGTATGGCCGAAGTGGAGACAGCCCAATCGCAGCAGGCAGATGTGCCGCGGGAGACAGGTGCGGCGAGGCCGAGTGAAGCTGAGGCAGGGGCTGTGGGGCCGCTGGCAGAGGCGATCTCGATCATGGCGCGTCTGCGCGCTCCGGGCGGCTGTCCGTGGGACCGCGAGCAGACCTTCGACACAATCAAGCGGCACACGCTGGAGGAGACCTACGAGGTCTTCGACGCTATCGAGCGGCGGGCCTGGCCGGATTTGGAGGACGAACTGGGCGATCTGCTGCTTCAGGTTCTCTTTTACGCGCAGATGGCGTCGGAGGAGGGCTACTTCGACATCTTCGACGTTGCGGCGAATCTGAATGCAAAGCTGGTACGGCGCCATCCGCACGTCTTTCCCGTGGAAGGAAAGCTGGCCGACGCGACGGACGCAGAGGCGGTGCTGCGCAACTGGGACGAGATCAAGCGGGGCGAGAAGCGAGCGGCTTCTGTGCTGAAGAACGAAGCTGCAACGCTGCGCAACGCTGAAGCCGACGCGAGAGGAGCCTCGGCGCTGGATGCGGTTCCGCGCTCGATGCCGGCGGTGATGGAGGCTGGCAAGCTGGGCTCGAAGGCGGCGAGGGCGGGCTTCGACTGGCCGGATGTGGAGGGGCTGTTCGAGAAACTGCAGGAAGAGATTGACGAATTAACTGCAGAGCTGGAAAAGGTTGAAGCGGCGGAGCTGGGGCGCAAGGAAGAGAAGAAGCAGGCTCGCGTCGAGGAGGAGTTGGGCGATCTTCTGTTTACGGCGGTGAATCTGTCGCGGCATCTGAAGGTGGATGCGGAGTCGGCTCTGCGCGCTGCGAATGCGAAGTTTCGCGCGCGCTTCCGAGCGATGGAGGCGAATGCGGGAGGCTTCGATGCGCTGGCTGCGCTCTCTCCCGCTGAATTGGATGCGCTGTGGAACAGGGCGAAACGCGGGACCAACGCGAAATCGGAGAGGTCAGCCGGCAGCGAGCCGGTGCCCATCGGTCCGAGCGGGTTGAAGATATGAGCGAGCAGAAGCAGATGAGCGATGGAGTAGAGAACCTGGTCCAGACAACCGGAGACACGAGCAATTCGGAGCAGATTCGCATTGCGCCGGTGACGAAGCTGGCGGACTTCGAGAGTTGCGTGGAGGTGCAGCTTGCGGTGTGGGGATACAGCGACGGCGAACTGATCCCGAAGCGCGTGTTCATCGTCGCCCAGCGCATCGGCGGACAGGTGCTGGGGGCCTACGACGGGAATACGCTGGTGGGCTTCGCGATGGCGTTTCCCGGCTATAGCGAGGGCAAGCCGTACCTGCACTCGCACATGCTGGCCGTGTTGGCGAAATATCGCAACGCGGGGCTGGGACGGCGGCTGAAGCTGGCGCAGAGAGACGATGCGCTGGCGCGCGGAATCGACCGGATGGAGTGGACCTTCGACCCGCTGGAGATCAAGAACGCGCACCTGAACATTGCTCGGCTGGGCGCGATCGCGCGGCGCTACATGCGGAACATCTATGGGCCTTCGACGTCGCCGTTGCAGGGCGGACTGCCGACGGACCGGCTGGTCGTGGAGTGGTGGCTGAGGTCGGAGAGGGTGCGGCGGGCGTTAGGCGAAGAGACATCGGACGATGGGACGGCAGGGCAGGCGGCTGCTGCCGACGAGGTGGTGGAGCGGATCGACGTGCCGTGCATCATCCACGACTGGAAACGCGATCCCCAGCGGCGTACTCTGGCGGAGTCGCTGCAGACGCGCAACCGGCTCATACTGGAATCGGCGTTTGCGCGCGGGCTGGCCATTATCGGCTACGAACGCCGCACAAACGGCGATGGCTACTTCCTGCTGGGACGCGTGAGCGGACTGTAGGGCAGGGAACAGCAACAGGGAACAGGGAACAGCAAACAGGGAACAGAAGAACAAAGAGCAGGAAACTGAACGACGCCAGGACAGGACGAATCAATGCTGATTATCGACGCAGTTCATCTACGCGAGATCAACATGCCACTCGCCTTTCCGTTTGAGACGAGCTTTGGCCTCACCACAACGCGCCGCATTCTGCTGGTGGAGATCGAGTCCGGCGGGTTGACGGCTTGGGGCGAGTGCGTGGCGGGTGAACATCCGTACTTCTCCGACGAGTGCATCGACACGGCATGGATCGTCACCGAGAAGGAGCTTGCGCCTCGTCTGGTGGGCAAGGAGATCGTCGGCGGCGGAAGCTGTCCCGAGCTCTTCCGACAGGTGCGCGGGCACAGGATGGCCAAGGCGGCGCTGGAGAACGCGGTGTGGGAGCTGGAGGCGCAGAAGAAGCGGGTGCCACTGGCACGGCTGCTGGGTGGAACGCGCAGCGTGATTCCGTGCGGCGTCTCGATCGGAATTCAGCCGTCGCCCGCGGCGCTGCTGGAGACGATCGCAAAGGAGCTTGAGGCGGGCTATCAGCGCATCAAGCTGAAGTGCAAGCCGGGCTGGGACACTAAAATCTTCGAGGCTGTGCGCGCGCGCTGGCCGGAGATACTGCTGAGTTGCGATGCCAACTCGGCCTATCGCATCGCCGACATAGACCACATCGCGGAGTGGGACCGGTTCAAGCTGCTGATGATCGAGCAGCCACTGTGGTACGACGATTTCTACTTCCACTCGATGCTGCAGAAGCGGCTGGAGACGGCAATCTGCCTGGACGAGTCGATCCGCAACCGGCGGGACGCGCTGGCTGCCATCGACATGGAGTCGTGCCGCATCCTCAACATCAAGGTGGGTCGGGTAGGCGGCTTCTCCGAGGCGATTGCGGTACACAATGTGGCGGCGGAGCGCGGCATTCCGGTGTGGTGCGGCGGAATGCTGGAGACGGGCATTGGGCGGGCGCACAACATCGCTCTCTCGTCGCTGGAGAATTTTTCGCTGCCGGGCGACGTGTCGGCATCGGCGCGCTACTGGGCCGAGGACATCATCGAGCCGGAGGTGACGGTGAGCGCCAAGGGCGAGATTGCGGTGCCGCGCGGCATTGGCTGCGGGTTCGCCGTGCGGCGCGACCGGATTGAGGCGCTGACGGTTCGGCGGCAGACGCTGCGCGCTGCCTCGCGCGTGACGGCGTGAGGCACAGTGCGGTGACTGCATGTGTGGTGGAGTGCGTTGCGCTCTGCGTTAGAACGACAGAACTGAATTAGACCCCATCGGCTTCGGCGCGATCAGAGGCCGGAGGCGCGGATGGCGGTCTCGATCCAACGCAGCATCAGTTGCGGGGCGCAGCCGAACAGGATGACGGATGCGGCAAGCAGGAGCAGAAGAACCTGGCTGAGGACCGGTGAGTTGAATTTGTTGGCGTCGGCAGGGAGAGGCGCAACATAGACGCGCTTGAGTACGCGCAGATAGTAGTAGAGCGAGACGGCGCTCATGGCGATGGCGAGGACGACCAGCCAAAGCAGGCCCATAGAACCAGAGGCTGAATTCAGCACCGCTACGAAGAGATAGAACTTGGCGAAGAAGCCGGCGAGAGGTGGAATGCCGGCCAGCGAAAGAATGAAGATGGCAAGACAAAAAGAGAGTACGGGAGACTGCCTGCTCAGTCCGTCGAAGTTGGAGAGATCGTCGCCGCCCTTTTGGTCCTCGACAACTGCGATGACAGCAAAGGCGCCAAGCGTGGCGAGCGCATAGGTGATGACATAGTAGAGAAGTGCGGCAAGGCTCTGCTGGGTGTGGGCAAGGACGGCGAGCAGCATATAACCCGCGTGCGCGATTGCAGAGTAGGCAAGCAACCGGCGCAGGCTGGTCTGGCGAATGGCGACCAGGTTGCCCAGCAACATGGAGGCGGTGGCCATCAGGGCCAGCACTGGAACCCAGCCGCGTACCAGATGCGACCATGCGGCCGAGCCTTCCGCACCTACAAAGCCCAGCGCCATCAACTGGAAGAAGAGGAAAAAGCTAGCGACCTTGGAACCGGACGCGATAAAAGCCGCGCTCGGAGCGGATGCGCACTGATAGACGTCCGGCGCCCAGAAGTGGAAGGGAACCGCCGCAACTTTGAAACCAAGGCCGATTGCGGTGGTTCCGATGGCAATTACCAGCAGAGGATTGAGCGCAGGGCCGTGGATGGCAGCGGCGATGTGCGAGAGGCTGGTGGAGTTTGACAGGCCGTAGAGCAGGCTGAAGCCAAAGAGGAGAAAAGCCGCCGACATCCCTCCGAAGAGGTAATACTTCAGAGCGGCCTCCCAGGACTGCGCGCTGCGTTTGTTGAAGGCCGCAAGGATGTAGAGCGACAGGCTCAACAACTCCAGCGAGATAAAAATTACCAGCAGATCCTGCGTTGCCACGAGGAATAACATTCCGGCGGTTGCGACCAGGATGAGAAGGACAAACTCGCCGACGTGCTCCGTAAACTTCGAATTGATGGAGAGGAGCAGAGTGAAGACCGAAAGAACAAGCAGCGCAATCTGAAGCAGATGAGTCAGCGGATTCGCAATCAGCATGCCGTCGAGGATGTTCGCTGTTTCCGGCGCCAACAGAAGCCGCACAATTGCTGCCGCACAGCCGAGCGATCCAAGGACGGCGGCTACGGAGAACCGGACCGCCGTCTTGCACCTTCTAAGGACTAGAAGGTCGGTCGCCATCACAATCAGCGCCGTGGCTACGACGATGACTTCGGGCATCGCCAGCCGCAGTAGTTGCGCATAGTTGATAGCGATCATTGCCAGCTCCCTCTGCGCAAGCCTTCAAACAGCGGAGAATTCAATGCTGGAACGATGACATTGCGAAGCACCTGTGGGTAGATTCCGACGAGCACGCTTGCGCAGATCAGAATGATTGCGCCGAGGCGCTCGGGGAACGAGATGGGAGGCAACGGCGGATTGAGCGGCACGGAAACTGCGCCTGGCTCCGCGAAAAATGCCTTCTGCATGGCACACCAGATATAAATGACGCCGATTACAAGGCCGAATCCGACGCAGAGCGCAAACGTGGGATAGGAACGCCAGACTCCGACCAGGATCATCAACTCCGCCCAGAAGCCGCTGAATCCGGGCAGGCCCATGCTGGCCATTCCGGCAAGAATAAATGTAACTGCGGCGAATGGAATAATTTTGTATAGATTCATTGGGCCGAGAATAGCCAGCTCGCGGGTGTGGGTACGGGCGTAGACCATGCGTCCGACAACAGCGAACATTAAGCCTGCGAGAATGCCGTGCGAGTACATCTGCATTACCGCGCCGGTAAGTCCAATCTGGTTCAAGGTCATCAGGCCAAGCAGAATAAATCCCATGTGGCTGACGCTCGAATATCCGATGACGAATTTAAAGTCCTTCTGCACCAGCGCGACCAGCGCGCCATAGATGATTCCAATGACTGCGAGCAGGGCAAAGACGTCTCGCCACGAGCCGAGAGCGAGTACATGGAATCCCCATGGCCCGAGGCCAAGCGGGAAGAGCGTCATGGCTACGCGAAGGCAGCCATAGGCACCCAGCTTCATCACTACGCCGGCGAGCAGCATGGAAGCCGCGGTGGGCGCGGCGACGTGGCCGGTGGGCGCCCAGGTATGAAAGGGCCATAAACCAGCGAGAATTGCGAAGCCGACAAAGACCAGGGGAAAAGCCAGCATCTGGAAGTGAAGCGAAAAGGGGAACTGTGCCAGTTCGCTGAGCGAGGTGGATTTTGCGCCGGCCACAACATAGGCGGCGATGAGTCCGATGAGCACCATCGCGCTTCCGACGAAGGAGTAGAGCGCAAGTTTCATCGCTCCATACTCGCGCCGCGTCGAACCCCAGATGGCGATCAGGAAATACTTCGGGATAATGACAATTTCGTAGAAAACAAAAAGAAGGAATAGATCATAGCTGAGAAATACGCCGTAGACGGCGGCGATGAGCAAAAGGTAGAAAACAAAAAATTCCTTGGTGCGTTCTATAATGTCCCATGAAAACAGGATGCCGGTGATGGCGATGATTCCCGTCAGCAAGAGCAGCGTCAGGCTGATGCCGTCCGCCGCGAGATGATATTCGATGCCGAGAGATGGGACCCAGGGCATGCGAGTTATTGTCAGCATCTCACCGGTCTGGTGATGCAGGAAGTATGCGAGCGTAATTCCGAATCCGGCCACAGCCGTCAGGAGGGCCAGGAGGCGCGCCGCGGCCACGCTGCCCCTGGGCAGCAGGAGCAGGCCAGCCGCTCCGAGAAATGAGATGTAGATCGTCCAAGCAAGCATAATCAAGACACCACGTTCAGCTATCGATCAAAACTTTAGATGGTTCACCATCTGAATTGCTGTACTGTTGATGACCCCAAGAATTAGTTGTGGATAGAGTCCTATCGCGAACATGAGGCCAATTGTTGGCGCTAGAGCCAGTCGCTCGCCTGTCGTCAGATCGGGAAGGCCGATCCATCTCTCGTTAAGCGGACCGGAGAAGACGCGCTGAATAATTCCAAGAATAAAGATTGCAGTTATAAGCAGTCCTATAACTGCGAGCGAGGTTGCCCATGTCACGAGCGGAAAGGACCCTTTGAAGATCAGGAACTCACCGATGAACCCGTTGAGGCCGGGCAGACCCAAGGACGAGAACAAGGCGATGCCCATGAGTCCGGCAAAGACGGGCGCGACCTTGCGCAGGCCGCCGAAATCGTTCATGCCACGCAAGCCGCCACTGCGCTTTTCCAGCATGGCGATAAACCAGAAGAGCGTTGCGGCGGTCAATCCATGGTTGAACATCTGGAGTAGAGCGCCATTCATCGCGGCATACTTCTGCGCGGTAAGCGCTGCGTCGCCGCCGGTGAACTTGAGTACGGCAAAGATTGCAAGCAGGCAATAGCCGAGGTGGTTGATGGAGGAGTAGGCGAAGATGCGCTTCATGTCTTTCTGGGTCAGCGCTGCGTATGCGGAGAGGACGATGGTGGCGACGGCGAGCCACAAAAGAGGCGTCAGGACGAGCTGCATCTGCTGCCCGAAGATGGGAAGCAGAATGCGGAGAAAGCCATAGAGCCCCATCTTCGACATCGCGCCGGTCAAGAGGATGGTGGTTCCGGTTGGAGCCTCAGAGTAGGCGGATGGAAGCCAGGTATGGAAGGGAACCAGCGGCACTTTGACTGCGAAGCCGAGGAAGGCTCCGGCAAAGATAATCAGCGCCACATGCTGTGGAGTGAAGCGGTGCCAGGCCAGTTTGTCGACTATGGCAGGCATAAGTTGACCGCTCTGCGCGAGGTTGGCCAGATCGATGAAGTCGAATTTCTTCGCAGCCAGAAATATGGCGAGAAAGGACAGTAGCAACCCAACGCTGCCGACCATGGTGTAGACCAGGAACTGTGTGGATGCACTGGCGCGGCGCGGGCCGCCCCACAGCCTGATAAGAAAAAATGCCGGAATCAGACTCAGTTCCCAATAGATGAACCAGTGAAAAAAATTCATTGCGGTAAAAGTTCCGAAGAGACACGCCTGTAAAATGAGTACCAAGGAAAAATAAAGAGGCACTCGCTCCTGAATCTGCCATGAGGCAAGTATTCCAATAGGTACCACAATAGAAGTGAGCAACAACATCAGGAGACCAAGGCCATCGATTCCGACGTGGTACTCCACTCCCATGTCTGGAATCCAACGATGCCACTCTTGAAACTGGAGGCCCACAGAGGCGGAATCAAAGTGATGCCACACGATCAGGGTTAGCACGAGCGAAATGAAGCTGAAGGCCAGCGCTGAGTGCCGGACAAGATTCTTGTTGCGTCCACCAAGTGCAAGCAGGGCAAGTGCGCCCACGACGGGCGCGGCGGTCAGAACAGTAATCCAGGAGAATTGGGTCATTGTCTTACCCCCCAGAGTAGAAATAACGTGAGGGCAATAAGCGCACAGCCGATAATGCGCATGTAACTCTGCACCTGACCACCTTGCAGCAGAGAGAGGAGTTGGCCGCCGCGCGAGACACCCTCGCAGCCTTCATCAAAGCCGGAGTTCACGACGGATGCGTCAAAGAAGTTGTCCAGCCATGCAACAACGAGAACCAGATAGGAGACTGTCTGTACCGCGCCGTTCCAGACCCATTGATCGAGCCAGTCGCAGATACTGGACCAGAGTGTATTCAGACGAATCAATGTAGCGCCGTATAGTGCATCGACAAAGAATGCGTGGTTCAGGACGGAATAGAGCTGCGGCTGAAGTTTACCGAGTGGATCCGGTGCGGCTGCGCTTACGATGGGCCTGCGTCCATAGAAGATCCAGCCTAGTCCGAGGCCGAGAAAGACCAGCAACGACGAGGAAAACATGATGGGAATAATTCCCGCTGCAAAAAAAGCTGCAAGACTAAATACAGCTCGATTGCCACCGAGGAAGGACTGAAACCACGGCCATGCGGGGGTCCCGATGAAACCGAGAAGCACGGCGAAGGTGGCTAGAATCACCAGCGGAACGGTCATTACCGCGGGGCTCTCGTGCGGGTGGCTTGTGGCGTGGGATAAATCGTGGCTTTCTTCAGACGAACGCGAAGTGCCAGCAAAGATGTAGTAGACCTGGCGCGTCATGTAGAAGGCGGTAAGTAGCGCGCCAAAGGCTGCCATGTAGAACGGGGCCTGGGAGATGCTCCAGTTGTGTGCTGCATGGAGAATTTCATCTTTACTCCAGAAGCCGGAGAAGAAGAAGGGGAATCCGCAGAGTGCAAGCATTCCCGCGGCATACGCAGCGAATGTTATCGGCATGTACTTTCGCAGACCACCCATGCGGCGAATGTCCTGTTCTCCATTGCAGCCGTGAATTACGGAGCCCGCGCCGAGGAAGAGAAGGGCTTTAAAAAATGCGTGAGTAATTAGATGAAACATTCCCACTGCAACGCCGCCGACGCCGAGGCCCATCATCATGTAGCCGAGCTGCGAGATGGTGGAGTAGGCGAGGATTCGCTTGATGTCGAATTGCGCGACGGCGATTATAGCGCCGAATATGGCGGTGATTGCGCCGACCCATGTGACGACTTGCAGGGCAATGGTGGGAGTGAGTGAGATGCCTGCGTGGGCGCTCATGAGGGGATAGATTCGGGCGATGAGGAAGACACCGGCAGCTACCATGGTTGCCGCGTGAATCAAGGCGCTGACTGGGGTGGGGCCTTCCATTGCGTCGGGAAGCCAGACGTGCAGGGGGACCTGGCCGGACTTGCCGGCTGCGCCGCAGAAGATGAGAATGCCGATGGCGGTGGAGAGGGTGAGGCCGAAGACGGCGGTCTGCGCGACGAGGTGAGTGAGCGCGGAGGATTCGAGGCAGCCGGCCCCGGCGTTGTAGAAGAGCAGCGTGCCGGTCTTTGCGTAGAGCCAGACCATTCCGAGCAGAAAGGCGAGATCGCCGATGCGGGTGGTAATGAAGGCTTTCTTGGCGGCGGCTGCGGCCTCCGGCTTGTGGTACCAGAAACCAATGAGGAGGTAGGAGGTGAGGCCGACGATCTCCCAGCACATGAAGAGCAGAAGAAGGCTGTTGGCGATGACGACGCCCAGCATGGCTCCGGCGAAGAGCGCCATAAAACAGAAGAAGCGGGTGAAGTTCTCGTCGTGGGCCATGTAGCCGAGACTGTATATGAAGATGAGCAGGCCGACGAAGGAGACCATGACCAGCATTACGGCGGTCAGCGGGTCGAGCATCCAGCCGAGCTGTAGCCACTCATTGCCAAACTGGAACCAGCGGAAGTTGAAGGTCAGAACCTGGTCGGCGCCGTGGTTGGCGAGGACATGCGCGAAGGCGCAGAGCGAGAGCAGGAAAGACACGGCCAGGGAGCCGATGGCCAGCGCGGCGGCGAGGATGCGGCTGCGCTGTCTGAGGAGTGCGGCGACGGCAGATGCGAAGATCGGCAGCACGGGAATCAACCACAGGTTTTGAACGATCCAGGTCATTGAGTCTCAGAAGGTGCGAATAAACAACGGTTATAAATATTAAGGTAATTGTTGGCGACGGGGACGAAATACAGAGATTCTGACCCTTCGATTACGCTCAGGGTCAGAATGACGATAGCAGGCTAGTATGATGGCGGTAGGTTAGTATGACGGCGGTAGTTATCCTTTCAGTGAATTCATCTGGTCTAAGTCGGTGGTCCTGGAATGACGATAGGCTGCGAGAATAATTCCCAGCCCGACGGCTGCTTCTGCTGCGGCTACGCTGATGGAAAAGAGCGCAAACATGACCCCGGTCAAGGCCGAGGGGGCCGGGCCAAAGCGCCAGAATGCGATGAAATTGATGTTGGCGGCGTTGAGCATAAGTTCAATTCCGATAAGAACAAGAATGGCATTGCGCCGGATCAAAACTCCGGCAAGGCCAATGGAGAAGAGAAGCGACGACAAGAGCAGATAGGATTGCAAGGAGTTCATTTCATCTCCTCCCTGCGGTCCATTGCGATGACTACGGCGCCGATAAGCGCGGCGGTCAAGAGCAGGCCCATGATCTCCAGCGGCAAGACGTATCGATGCATCAGCGCGTCGCCAATCTGTTGAACTGTGGCGTCGGGTTGCGGCGGCTGAACGTGTGCGGATGCCGCGCTGGAACAGATTGCCCTCGCGAGGACTGCGAAGACGGCGGCGGCGACAATGCAGCCCCAACTCCACTGAGAAGAAAAGACGGGCGAGTTCGCCGACTCTGGGCTGTGCGTCATCATGATGGCGAAGACGGCAAGGATCGCCACGGCGCCCACATAGACCATGATCTGCGCAAGACCTACAAATTGCGCGCCAAGTTGGAGGTACAGCGCGGCCACGCCGGCAAAACCCATCGTTAGCGCCAAGACGCAGTGGACTGCGTTGCGCAAGCCCATGGCTGCCGCAGTTCCGGCAACTGTAAGGACGGCGAGGATCAGGAAGGATACAGTCATCTCGATAACTCGATACTTGGTGCAGGCGGATTCGAATTACAAAAACTAAATTTCGAACGAGGTGGAATCTATAATGCTACTCGGAATAATGATAAATGCGGACCTGTAACTTTTTCTTATGTTTCATCCTGCTGCTCAGCAAGATGCACGGAACCACAACCATGGAACCGCATACAAGCCATCGTAAAGATCCCGCAGGCATGAAATGCCAGATGCCGGCGGTTAGCAGATTGAGCAGGGTCATGGGGAGAATGAATTCCCATGCAAGGTTCATCAGCTGGTCCATGCGCAGACGTGGGAGAGTTCCACGAATCCAGATGAACACCATAATCAGAGCAAGCAATTTTGCAAAGAACCAGAAGTAAGAAGGAATCCACGTGAGGAAGGAGAAGGAGAAGGGGGCGGACCATCCGCCGAGGAAGAGGGTGATTGCCATTCCGCTGGTGGCAAACATGCCGATATATTCTCCCAGGAAAAAGAGGGCGAATTTGAAGCCCGAGTATTCCGTATAGTAGCCGGCGATGATCTCCGATTCGCCTTCGGGCAGATCGAAGGGAGAACGGTTGGATTCAGCCGTTGCGGCGACCATGAAGAGGACAAAACCGGCGAAGCCCCAGGGAGTGAATACAAACCAGTGCGGCCAGATTCCGGAATAAGTGGCCTGCATATTTACGATGGATACGGTGGAGAGCGAGCCAGCCTGCATGATGACAACGATTGAGGCCAGGACTAGCGGCACCTCGTAGCTGATCATCTGTGCGATGGCGCGCATGGCACCGAGCAGGGAGTACTTACTTCGGCTGGACCATCCGGCCATGAAGACCGCCAGTTCCATGAGCGAGCCGACGGCGAAGAAGTACAGCACACCGGCGTTCAGGTTGACGAGCACCATATTTCGTCCGATGGGAAGGACCGCATAGCCCATCAAGGACGCGGCGACCAGAAGGACCGGCGCCAGAAAATGCACCGCATGGTCTGCCGTGATGGGGACGATGTCTTCCTTGGTGAGCGACTTCACACCGTCGGCGATGGGTTGCAAGAGGCCGAAGGGTCCGACGCGGTTTGGCCCGTAACGGTTCTGCATGCGGCCCAGGCCCTTGCGTTCGAGCCAGGTCGTGATGGCGAACAACGTAGCGAAGACGATAATGATGGCCGCAACCGACAGGATGGCCGAGCACAGCGGCTGCGCGCCGACGGGGACGAGGCCGACCAGCCAGTGCTTGGTGAGAACGAAGATCTGATCGATCGCCTGGGTCATCGTGGTTCACCGATAGCTGGTTGCACTGGCGTTGCCGCTGCGAGCTTTGCCTCGGCTGCCGACTTTGCCTCTGCGGCTGCCTTCGCCTTTGCTTCCTGCCGGGCCCGTTCCCCGGCGAGCCGCGCATCCACGGCGGCCGCCTCCGTGGGGTGAATCGAGTTGTAGTATTCATTCGATTTGGCGAGGCGCTGCTTGTTGAGCAGAAGACCGCCGAAGCGGTCGTCTGAGCTGAGGTCGTGGTCCACGTCCATCTTGATGGCATCGAAGGGGCAGACCTCGGCGCAGATCTGACAGCTCATGCAGACGGAGATGTCGATATTGAAGACAGCGGGGTAAAACTGCAGCTTACCGTTTGCATCGGGCTTCTTGTCCTTGCTTTTTTCGATGAAGATGCACTTTGGCGGGCACTCTTTTTCGCATATCTGGCAGGCGACACAGCGCATCGCCTGTTGCCAGTCCCCGCCATCGCAGACGAGGAACGGGAAGCTGCGCGCAGCCTCGATCTGCGGGTCGCGCTGCTCGGGATACTGGAGCGTGACCAGCCGGTCTTTGCTGACGTAGCTGCCGAAGAAGTTTCGGGCCGTCTCCGCCATTCCCTTCAGGATGCCTTCACCAATCACGGCTGTCCCTCCACGCGCGCAACCTCAGGAATATCGGACAACTGTCTAATATTCCCTCAGGGGCTAAAGCCCCATTGAAGTTACGGCTCTTACGGCGGGACTGAAGTCCCACCCTTTCAAAGCGTGGATGATTCAGAGCTTCCCTCATCGGTCGACCTCGCCCAACACAATGTCGATGCTACCCAGAATGGCCACGATGTCCGCAACGTTCTGCCCCAGGCAGAGGTCTTCCAGCACGGTGAGGTTGATGAGACTGGGCGGACGCACGCGATAGCGGTATGGGTTGGGCGAGCCATCGCTGATGAGATAGAAGCCAAGCTCGCCCTTGGGCGCTTCAATCCTTCCATAGGCCTCACCCGGCTTGGGGCGGAAGCCGCGAATCTTCATCTTGGGATCGACGATTGGCCCGGCGGGAATATCGCGCATGGCTTGCTCCAGGATGCTGACCGACTCGCGCATCTCCAGCAGGCGAACCATGAAGCGGTCGTACACGTCGCCGTGGCTGCCCAGCGGCACGCGGAAGGTAAAGCGGTCGTATATGCTGTAGTGGTCCACCTTGCGAATGTCGTAGTCCACGCCGCTGGCGCGCGCCATCGGGCCGCTGATGCCCGCGCTGACGGCCAACTCCCTGGACAACACACCAACCTCCTGGGTGCGGTCCATGAGGATCTCATTGCTCAGCAGCAGTTGCTCGTACTCATCCAGAAAGCGGGGGAAGTCGGCGACGACAATTTTGGCCTGATCGAGCCAACCGGCGGGAAGGTCCACGCGGCATCCGCCGAAGCGCATGTAGTTGC
>PKWU01000034.1:17891-19669 GCA_003132145.1 Granulicella sp. | reverse complement strand
ATTCTGAGGGCAAGGTCAAACCGATCGTTAGAATCACGGAAAGTCCCATCTACAGTTGAAGAACGTGGGTTCACTGCATGGTGGCTTTCTCGCTTTTCGGCCGGGAGCGTTTGGCCCCGAAGAGACGACGGACGTTCCTGCGGATCAAAAAGATAATGCCTGCGAAGGTAGTACTGATGACCTGAAACGCAAGCAGCCCGGAACCAGGGTCAACGTACGCATATGCAGGTTGGGCAAGAGCACAGAGCACAGCCAGTATCTGAATGACAAATAACGAATGAACAATCACTGCGTATGTATATCTCGTAGGTTTGCCTTCTGCAGTCGCGTTGAGCCCCAAGTATCCTCCCCCTTTGTGGTGGCACCATCCTACTCCAATCCAGAGATGAGCATGAAGGATGGATCTTCCCATGAGTAGTTGAAATTGTTTGAGTGTCCTCTGCCTGATGCCAAGTGCCCAATTCAGAATAGATTCACCGCGATGAGTGGGCTTCGTAGACTGCCTTACTTGCCCTTTTCAGGCGCCTGTAGCTTCCGCATCGCCTCGTCCATCATCTCCGCAAACTCCGGCTTCAGCGGCCCCAGCGTCTGCACCACCCTGCGCACCGTCGCCCAGTCGCCCTTCCCGATCTGCGGCCCCACCGGCTCCAGCAGCACTCCGCCCTTCACCCGCCGGATCCGCACCTCCGTCCCCTCGAACCGAAACTCCTTGGGCAGCCGTACAGCCTGGCTCGCCCCGTTGCGGAACAGCTTTGCCCGCTTCTCCGTCGTCTTCGCCGCTTTGGTCGTCGCCTTTGCCATCTCCTTCACCTCGCTTTCAAGTATAGACCATTAAGTCTATACTTGAGAGCGGCCCGGAGCGCCGCAGCTCCCCTCGGCCTGCCCGCGTTGCACGTAGAATAGATGTGTGAGAGGGGGAGTACGGAATCGACATGGACCATCCCGGCCACAACTCGACCGCCGTCCTCCTGCTCGCCCACGGCACCCCCAACACGCTCGGCGAGATGCCTGAGTACCTATCCAAAGTCACCGGAGGCCGCGCCCTCCCGCCCTCAGTCGTCGCCGAGCTACAGCACCGCTACGCCCAGATCGGTCTCGGCGACACACCCGGCACCGAGCCCCCACCCCTCACCCGATGGACGCTCGCCCAGGCTCGCCTGCTGGAGATTGCCCTCCAGCAATCCGGTCACGCGCTCCCGGTCTATGTTGCCATGCGCAACTGGCACCCCTTCATTCCCGTCGTGGTCCATCAGATGCTCGCCGACGGCGTCACTCATATCCTGGCCCTCTGCCTCGCCCCGCAGAACTCCAGCACCAGCACCGGCCTCTACCGCCGCGCCCTCACCAGCGCCCTCGAAGCCGAAGCCGCGCAAAATCCCTCCGCCGCGAAGCCCTCCCTCACCTTCATCGAATCCTGGTCCGATGAACCAGCCCTCATCGAAGCCTTCGCCCAGCGCCTCATCGACCTCTATCCCCGCGCCTGCGCCCAATCCTCAGCCCAATCCCTCCCCGTCCTCTTCACCGCCCACTCCGTCCCCTGCCGCACCATCCAGCCCAACGAAGCTGGAAAGCCCAGCGAATCCACCTCCTTATTGTCATCCCGTAGCGCAGCGGAGGGATCTGCTTCTTCCCCCAACCCCTACCCCATCGAAGCAAATCCCTTGTTGTCATCCCGCAGCGCAGCGGAGGGATCTGCTTCTTCCCCCAACCCCTACCCCATCGAAGCAAATCCCTTGTTGTCATCCCGTAGCGCAGCGGAGGGATCTGCTTTTTCCCCC
>PKWU01000034.1:0-17877 GCA_003132145.1 Granulicella sp. | reverse complement strand
GTCTTCGCCTCAGCCGCCCGCCGTCTCCCGAATCTGAAAAAATGGTTCTTCGCCTTTCAGAGCCAGGGCATCGCCGGGGGCCCCTGGATCGGCCCCACCGTGGAAGACACTCTCGCCGCCATTCGCGCCGAAGGCCATCCCGCGGTCGTCCTCCAGCCCATCGGCTTCCTCTGCGACCACGTCGAAATTCTCTACGACATCGACATCGCCTTCGCCGCCACCGCCCGCTCGCTCGGCCTCCGCCTCTACCGCACCGAGAGCCTCAACGACTCCCCGCTCCTCACCCAGGCCCTCCTCCACGTCGTCCTCGGCAGTCTCTAGCGCACGATCAGCAGCGCCACTCCATGCCGCGGAACCGTCACCTTGTACGCGTCGGTGATCTTTCCCAAATCTTTCCCCGCCCACACATCGCGCGCCGTCACCGCCCCAGCAAATCCCATCTCCTTCAGGTGCAGATTGTCCTTCCGCATCTCGCTCGCCGACTCGCCAAAGTTGAAGATCGCCACAGCCTTCGCCCCATTCTTCAGCGGCTTCGCCCATATCTCCAACGGCCCGTCGGCAAAGACCCGGTCGCCCTGTTTGCCCAGCGCATCCTGATCGATCGCGATTGCTTCCTTGTTCATCAGGATCGCCGCGATCTCCGGCTTCATCGCCGTCAGGTTGTTGCCCGCGATCAGCGGCGCGGCCAGCATCGCCCACAGCGTCATGTGGGTCTGGTTCTCGTCCAGGGTCAGCCGTCCGTTGCCCACCTCCAGCATATCCGGATCGTTCCAGTGTCCCGGCCCCGCGAACTTCGCCAACCCTGCCTGCCCCCGCCCGATCTCGCTCATCCGGTCGAAGTTCGGCTGGATATCTCCGGTCGTCCGCCACAGGTTCGCGCCCACGCTCGGCCCCCACTCCCACACTGAATCCCACCCATACTGGCACAGGCTATAGACCATCGGCCGGCCCGTCTTCAGGATCGCCTGATGCATCTTCTCGTATGCGGCGCGCATGAGCTTCTCCTGCCCTGCCGGATCGTCCGGAGCCTGTTTCTGCATCACCTGGGGGATAAAGCTGCACAGGTCGTACTTCAGGTAGTCGATCCCCCAGTCCGCATAGGTCTGCGCGTCCTGCTCCTCGTGCCCCAGGCTCCCTTCGTAGCGCGCGCACGTCTGCGGCCCCGGCGACGAATAGATCCCCAACTTCAGCCCCTTCGAGTGGACATAGTCCGCCAGCGCCTTCATGTCGGGAAACTTCTCGTTGCTCTGGATGCGCCCCTGCGCGTCGCGCTTGCCCTCCCATGTGTCGTCGATATTCACATATACATAGCCCGCGTCGCGCATCCCGCTCGACACCAGCAGATCCGCAGTGTCGCGAATATCCTTGTCCGTCACCTTCCCGGCAAAGAAGTTCCAGCTATTCCAGCCCATCGGCGGAGTCGCCGCCGTCACTGGCACGGACGCAGCTCTCCGTGGAGTCTTCGCGGCTGCGGCTGGCCGAGTCACCGCCCCGCTCGCTGCGCCCTTCTGGATTCCCTGCGCTCCCGCCCCTACCGCCAGGCCGACCACAAACAGAGCCACACCGCCAACCTTCAGCATCCCCGATCGAACCCGCATCCTCAAGCCTCCCTGAAACTTCCCACGAATCTTAGACTCTCCGGCCCAACCCCGGCAAATCGCCGCTGCAGCACTGCCTCCAGCTCCTTCACCGACCCCACCGGGGTCTGGCAGCTATGTCCGCTGCACACCAGCGCGAAGCTGCCTTGCACCCTGGGCAGATGCGTCAGCGTCTCCTCGAGCGCCGGAGGCAGCATCGCCGGCGACTGGGCCGCAATCTGTTCCCGCTTCAGCCGCACCACGCTCATGTTTGCCGCGTAGCGCGCCTCTGCCGCCTCCTCCAGTTTATGCGCCGCCGCATCGTCGCCGATCACGCAAACCTGCAACTGTGGAGTCACCATTCGCTCCAGCGCCATGGCATAGGTTGCGGCGTACAGGCCGAAGTGCTCCACCACGCCCGCGAATGCCGCCAGCGTCTCCTGCGCCTTGGCCAGATACTCCGCGCTCCCGTTCAGCGCCTGCAACCGAAGCAACAGCATCGCCGCCACCGGGTTGCCTGCCGGCGCCGGAGAGTCCTGCAACGGCTTGCGCCGAGTCACCAGCGCGCCCAGCCTGCGCTCTCCCGCCGCCGCCGCCTCGGTATCGAAGAAGCCGCCGCCCGCCGCATCGTAGAACCGCTCCAGAGCGCTCTCCATCAGCTCCATCGCAACCTTGTAGTAACGCATCTCGCCGGTCGACTCCCACGCGTCCAGCGCCGCATGGCCCAGAAACACATAATCGTCCAGCCCACCCGCCAAGCGTTCTGTCTTCACTCCCGCCTCGCCATACGCCATCACATGCGCCAGCCCGCGCTCGTGTCCGCTCCACGCAGCTCCCAGCACACGCTCCAGCGACTTCAGCGCGAAGGCCTGCGCCTTCGCATCGTCCAGCACGCGCCCTGCCTCCAGGTACGCCGAGATGCACATCGCATTCCACGCAACATACATCGTCTTGTCCACGGTCGGAGTGGGTCTCTTCTTCCGTGCCGCAAGCATCTTCCGCTTGGCCGATTCCAGCCGGATCAGAGCCTCCACCACGCGCACCCCGGCCTTGCGCGCAACCACATCCAGCCCACGCTTCACATGCAGCACGTTCTTCGCCACATTGTGCTGCATGTCCCCGATCTCCCCGATGTTGTAGTACCCCACCACAATCTCCAGCTCCTCCGGAGTCAGCGCCTCTGCCGCCTCATCCAGCGTCCAGGTAAAGTAGTCGCCGTCGTCGTCCAGAGAAAAATCCGCGTCCTGAGACGCATAGAACCCGCCCAGCTTGCGGTCGCACAGACACTCATTCATCCAGCGCAGCACATCGCGCGCCACCCGCGCATACTCCACGTCGCCGAACGCCTGGTACGCATGTACATAGTTCCTCAGCAGCTCGCTGTTGTCGTACGACATCTTTTCAAAATGCGGCACCACCCAGTGCTCGTCCACCGAATAGCGGTGAAACCCGCCCCCCAGTTGGTCGTAGATCCCGCCCTTCGCCATCTTCTCCAGCGTCACCGTCACCGCCTGCCGGGCCGCCTCCGCCATCTTCACCGTCCCCAGTCCGCTCAGCTTCACCGTCGTACTCGCCGCGCGAGAGTCCGTCCACGATGCCACATCGATCAGCAGATCCAGCGCGCTCGAATGCGGGAACTTCGGCTGCCCGCCGAATCCGCCATGCTTCAGGTCCGCGCTCTTCAGCGCCGACAACGCCATCTTCTCCACCAGCTCGCGGCCAATCTCCCTGATCTCGCCGCCTGCGCGTCCGCTGAACGCCTCATTGTGCTCGATCGCGTTCATCACGCTGGCCGCCGTCTCGTCCACCTCCGTCCGCCGCTCGCCGAAGGAGTCCGCCATGGTCAGCAGCACGCGTTGAAAGCTCGGCCGGTTGTACCCGTCCTCCGGCGGAAAGTACGTCCCTCCGTAGTACGGCCTGCCATCGGGAGTCAGAAACGCTGTCAGCGGCCACCCTCCCTGCCCGCTGATCGCAGATACCGCGGCCTGGTAGCGCGTATCCACATCCGGCCGCTCGTCGCGGTCCACCTTCACCGCCACAAAGTTCTCATTGATGATCCGCGCCGTCTCCGCGTTCTCGTACGACTCGCGGTCCATCACATGGCACCAGTGGCACCACACCGCCCCAATGTCCAGCAGGATCGGCTTGTCCTCCCGCGCCGCCCGCTCGAACGCAGCCTCGCCCCACTCCATCCATTGCACCGGCTGGTGCATCGCCGAGCGCAGATACGCCGAGGCCGCACTCGCCAGCGCGTTCCTCCGCCCATCCCCTGCGTCTTGCGCAATCTCCACCGGCTCCACGCTCATCGCCGTCACGCCACTCGTCAGCATCTCACTCATTACGTCCACGGTCCCTGGGCCCACAGCCACACACTGCCACTTACTTAGAGCATTTCCTGAATTGCTATAGACCGATTTTTGTCATTCCATACCCTGAGCGAAGTCGAAGGGGGAGGAATCTGCTTTTGCTTGTTGCGCGACGATCTACGCCATTACGGGAACTGCTCTAAACAGTCTAGTCGCCGCCGCGCATCCGCCAATCCCACACAAGTTTCATTCTCACACCCACTTAGGTAACCTCGCTTCCTTCCGCCTCGCTCCCCTCTGTTCAGATGCGCGCTCCCTGCATCCCTGCATCCCCGCAAAGTATATTGGATCGCCGGGGTGGCCATCCCGATTCTCAGATGTGACTTTCATGTACCGGACAAACCTCAAAGATATCTCTGAACAAGACAACGTTTTGAAAGGGCGGGACTTTAGTCCCGCCGCAAACCACCTATTTACACTGTGGCTTTAGCCGCCGAGGGAATCTTGAGAACTTGTTCAGACCTTCCCAAACAGAAAAGAAAGGCCCAAAGCATTAACCCCGGGCCCTCCTTGCAAAGCAATCGCCTCTTCCCTACTGTACCGCGGCAGGCCCCACCGCAATCGGCTTCGCAGCCGCCGGCGCCGTCGGCGCCGTCAGCCCCGGAATCACCGGCGTCGCCGTTATCACGCCCGTCGCAGCCTCCGTTATGCTGATCCCGTACCGGTCCAGCGTCTTCGACAGCAGCTGCAGCAGCCCCGCCCGGTCCTTCGCATACGCCGCTGTCGCCGAGATCAGCGTGTTCTCCGCCGTTGCCAGGTTCCTCTGCTGCTGCAGCACCAGCGCCGAGGTCGAAGCCCCCAGCTTGAACTTCTTCTGCTCCGCCTCCAGCGACTGTGCCGCATAGTCGCGCCCTGCCTGCGCCGCGCCCACCTGCGCCCGGTCGTTGGTCAGCGCGTACTGCCCGTTGATCACCTGAATCCGGATCTGCGTATAAAGCTGCTGCAACCGCATCTGCGCCTGCCGGTACTCCATCTGCGACCGCGCCTGGTCGGCTTGCGCCACGCGGTTGCGCAGCGGAATCGTAATATTCACCCCCATACCCTTGTCTGGCGCCGAGCTGTTGAATAGACTGCCAAACGCCGTGCCATAGCCAATCGGGGAAACACCGCCATTGAGGGTGGTACATGGCACATAAGTCGTCGAACCGAAATTCGGATTGCAGTTTTGTGCAGGATTCTGCGCGCCCGCCAATTGACTCGATCCATAAAACGCGTACGCGTCCACCGTCGGCAGCAGCCCGTTCTTCTCCGCCTTCATCGTGATCTCGTTGTTCTTCATGCTCAGCACGGCCTGCTCGATCTGCGGATTGTTGACGTACGCCTGCTGCACCAGCCCGTCCACCGTCATGTCCTCTTCCGGCAGCCGGTCCCGCCCCACGCGGTCGGTCGGGATCACCGGCGCGGCACTCAGCACCGGGTCGGTCAGGTCCCGCGCGATCGCCTGCTTCATCAGCAGTTGTTGATACGTCAGGTTCGACTGCGATGCCACCAGCGCCTGCTTGTCCGTCGCCACGGCCGAGTCCGAGTTCACCACATCCAGAGGCGCCAGCGTCCCAATCTCCAACTGCCTCCGATTGTCCGCCGTCAACTGCGTCGACTGCGCCAGAGCGCGCTCCCTCGCCTGCGCGTCCTCGTACGCGCTCACCAGCCCCCAGTAGATGTTCTCGACCTGGTTCACCGTGTACAGCAACTGCTGCCGGAACGCCGAGTCCGTAATCCGCCGGTCGTTCTTCGCCTGCACAATGAACCGCCCGTTGATTCCCCACCCGAACCCTTGGAGAAGATGCTGCGTCGCGGTTGCGCGGAAACTGGTCGTGATGTCCGGGCTGTAGGCGACGTATGGGTTGTCACTGCTCACCCGGCTGTTGTTGAACGTCACCCCCAACTGGGTGCCCGTGAGAAAACCCTGCGTGTAACCGAAGTTATAGGTAGCCGTGTCCGTAGTCAGGACCGATTTGCCGCCACTGAACAGCAAGTTCGACTGCTGCTGGTTGACCGGCTCATACTCCAACGATCCGGTCAGCGACGGGTCCAGCGTCTCCGGCTGCGGCCCGCCGCCGCTGGTGCTCAACACCAGCCCTCCAGCGCCCGCGCCGCTTCCGCCCACGCCGCCCGACGTTCCCCCCGGCCCGCCGCCGCCCGTCACCGTGGTCCCCGACCCGCCCAGCGTTCCCGACACCACCCCGGTCGAAACCCCGCGCAGGCTCGAGCCCGCCTTCGCCCGCAGTATGTCCGTATCCGCAATGTCCAAATTGATGCGCGCAATCGCGATGTCGAAGTTGTTCTCCAGCGCCAGCACCACCGCATCCGACAAACTCAGATAGATCTTCCCATCGCGCACCAGCGAGTCCAGCCGCGGAGTGTTGCCCAGCCGCGGCAGCTCGACGCCGGTCCGCGTATACGGCGCAATCAGGTTGGGAAACATCGGCTTCAGCCGCGTGTAGTCCTTCCCCGTGTCCCGCAGATACAGCGGTTCGGTCAGCTTCACCGCCGGCGCCTGGTTGCTCGCCGCCGGGGCCGCCGGCAGATTGCCCACTGCTGCCGTCGCCGGACTGCCCTGCCCCGTCGCCGGCTGAGCAACCGGAGTCGCCTGCGCGGTTAGTGTTGTCGCTGCAACCTGCGCTCCCGCCATCCGCACGCTTCCGCTTATCGCCAGCAGCGCAATCGCCGCCATCGCCTGCAAATCCCGCAATCTCACCTTCATCGTCTCCAACCCTTCTTGCCGTGCAGCGAAAAAAAACGCGGCGCCGTCCCCCTGCTGATACGTTCCCGAAGGCAGCCTGGTTCCCATTCTGGTTTCCATCGCCAGCCGCCGCCCGCCGAACGCCCAGTATACCAACCTCCCAACCCGGCACCGGAATCGCTCCAACCACAGTCGATCAGCCGCCCTGACCACTTACCACTGACCACTAACCCGTCGCCTTTCGTGATACCGTGCTATCGGGGTCCCCGGCCAGCTTGCTGGCTGGGGCGGAATCGGGGTCCCCGGCCAGCTTGCTGGCTGGGGCGGAATCGGGGTCCCCGGCCAGCTTGCTGGCTGGGGCGGAATTCATCGCCATGACGCACTGGAAGCTCACCCTCGCCTACGACGGCACCTCCTTCCGCGGATGGCAGGTCCAACCCAACCTCCCCACCGTCCAGGGCCTGCTCTCCGACGCCATCCACCGCACCACCGGCGAGCGCGTCCTTCCCCAGGGCTCTGGCCGCACCGACGCCGGCGTTCACGCCCTCGCCCAGGTCGCCAGCTTCACCCTTGCCGCGCCCATCCCCGCCGCCAACCTGCATCGCGCCCTCAACCGCTGCCTTCCTCCCAGCGTCCGCGTCCTCGCCGTCGAAGCCGTCCCTCCCACCTTTCATGCCCGCCACTCCGCCCTCCGCAAGACCTACGAGTACCGCATCTTCCTCCTCAATCCGGTCCAGAAGACAGATCAACCGTCGTCACCGGCAAATCAACCGTCGTCAGCAATAAATCAACCGTCGTCACCGGCAAATCAACCGTCGTCAGCAATAAATCAACCGTCGTCATTCTGGCCGCAGGCCAGAATCTCCGTATTTCAGGACGCCACCAACCTGGACTCGGAAACCTGTACCGAAAACATCTGTCCTCCAACCCTCGCCCCCTACGTCTGGCCCTGTCCCTGGCCCCTCGATCTCTCCGCCCTCAACCAGGCCGCCGCGCACGTCCTCGGCGCCCACGACTTCACCAGCTTCGCCGCCGCCGACCCCGACCTCACCCACCGATCTCAGCCAACAACGGAATCGGGTGCCCCATCCATCGAGCCTTTGTCTCACGCGAATCGGGGTCCCCGCCCGCTTTGCGGGTGGGGCGAGATGGGTGGGAGTGCTGCCCCGGAACCCATCCGCACCATCCACCACTCCCAATGGCACATCTCCGGCGACCTCCTCATCTACCGCGTCACCGCCGACGGCTTCCTTCACCACATGGTGCGCAACCTGGTCGGAACCTTCGTCCTCGCCGGCGCGCATCGCCTCTCGCCAGATTCCATCCCCGCCCTGCTCGCCGCCCGCGACCGCGCCCGTGCCGGCCCCACCGCCCCCGCCTCCGGCCTCTTCCTCGTCTCCGTCGACTACCCCGCTCCCGAAAGCTGTCAAGACCATCGATCCTCTAATTCTCCCGTAACAGACAGAATATAATCGACTTAAAAAGTAAAAATAGTTGGCATACTAGTTTCCCTCCAGCGCGTATAATTAAATCAGTAAGCAAATAAAGAGACCCGGCCAACCAGCCGGGCCTTCGCATTTAACCAGCAAGTCATTGATTTCAAAGATCAACAGATCTAAACCGTCTGGAATGAAGATCTTGGAAATTTGATCCAGACCTAACTCCTTATTTGTGAAGATCTTGGATAAATTTATTTTTTCAATACAGCGCAGTCAGCGCCGAGTGCCGGATTTTCGTCTTTTATACGTCTCACGCGCTTAGCGCGAGCTTAACCTGCATTTTTTGAATACTTTACGCTATTTACCCCCCGGGGGGGGGTACAACCAGCAACTCGCCCTACTTCGCCGTCACCGTCAGACTGTACATCGCCGAATGGATCAGTTGCCCATCGGTCGCCGTCACCGTCACCGTATAGTTTCCCGGAGCGGTCCACGCCGCATTCTCCGCCGGCAGCTTGCCTGTGCAGCTGGTCAACCCGCCCAGCAGCACCAGCAGCAGCCCGCCCAGCAGCACTGGCGTCAGCATGCGTCTTCGCCACAGCAGCCCGCCGCTGGCTACCGCCAGCAGCCATAGCAGGCCTCGCCCGCCGTATCCGCTGTAGCCGATCAGCGTGTACTGCGATGTGGTCCCGATGCTCACCACCGTCGTCGCCGCCGCCGTCGAGGTCAGCGTCAGCGTAGCCGAACTCAGCGAGCAGACCGTTGCCGCCGCCCCCGCCGCCACCGTGCAGCTCAGGGTCACCGGCGAGCTGTAGCCCGCAATCGGAGTCACGGTCGCGGTCGTCGTCGTCCCGTCGCCCGCCGCCACGCTCCCGCCCGTCGGGTTCAGGCTGATCGAGAAGTCGACTCCGTTGCCGCTCAGCGTCGCGTTCAGTCCGCTGTAGAGCAGATTTGTCGAATTGACCCCGGTCGTCCCACTCAGCGGCCCCGTCGCCGCCGGCTTGAAGCTCACGCCGATCGGGCAGCTCGCCAGCGCGGCCAGCGTACTGCCGCACGCCGCAGTGCTCACGGAGTACTCGCCGGTGGTGGTAAACATCGGCACGGCCAGCGGCACCGGGACCAGACTGGTCAGCGTCAGCGTCTTTGGAGGAGAGGAGGTAAAGCCCACGTCCTGGTTGCCGAAGCTCAACGTCGCAGGCGTCAGCGTGAATCCCGGCACGCCCGTCCCGGTCAGCGTCGCGCTCAACTGGTTGCCCGCCGACAGCACATTCAGCGTCGCGCTCTCCGTGCCCAGCAGACTCGGCGTGAACACCACCGTGATCGGGCAGCTCGCCCCGCCCGCCACGGAGCCGCACGGTGGAGACGTGATGCTGAAGTCCGCGGCGTTCGTCCCGCCGATCATCGCCGACGTCACCTGCGCCGCGAAGCTCGAATTGTTCGTCCACGTAAAGGTCTGCGGAGCGCTGGGGTAGCCCACCGCCTCCGAGCCGAAGTCCTGAGTCATGGGCGCCAGCGAAGGCTGCCCGCCCTCGCTCGTCAGCTCGAACAGCATGTACTCCAGCAGCTTCTCCTGCGGTGTCATCGCCGCACTGAGGTCGCATTCGCTGGGAAAGATCGTACCGGCTTTAATACTGGCGTTCTCCACGTGGTACTCGTTGTAAAGAACGCGTCCGCACTGGTTCGGAGTCGGAACGGCGACAGATGGAATCGGCGTATCGAAGACGAACTGCATCACCGGGTTGTCGTAGCTCGAATTGTTCAGCGTCAACCACGACTGCGTCGGCGCAATCACGCCATTGGTGTCCTTTCTCAACGTGGAGATCGTCATCTGGCCTTCGGTCGTCGTTGCGCCGATGGATGGAAGCTGAAGCCATTGCGCGAGCGTCAGTCCCGCAGTAAAACTCGTGTCCACCGTCGCAACACCTGGGTCAGGAGCAACAGAATTTGAGGCTGTGCCACCAATCCAGTTGGCAACACCACTAAAAGGAGGGTTGTTGTACATCCAAGAGTAACCAAAGTGGCTTGTGTATACTCGTCCGCCGTCGTTCGCAAAGGAAATCAGGTTCAGCAGCTCGGAGTCCGGCTTCGCGAAGGGGCCGCCCTCGCAGGGAAGCATCAGCAAGTCGTACTGGTTGAGAGTCGTGGAACTACTCATCAGCGAATCCTGGGTCGGAGTATGCGAGTCGAGGGTCACACCAGCACCTTGACCATTTGTTCCGCCACCAAAAAGGTTGATTCGTCCTCCGAGGCCGGGATCGGTAAACTCCGACTGGTTGATCCCCATCTTCAACAGAACGCACTCCACCGCGTCGGCCTCACCCGTCGCAATCGCGATCAGGGGAATGTCGCCCTGCAAATGGTTCAGCGGCATACTCAGATTCATCACGGTAGTGGTGCATGCGGTCGTATTCACCGTCGACTGCACCCGCCACCTTCCAGACACAGCAACAATCGGAATGCCGTTTCCCACCGGCACATTCGATATCGTAAAGCTGCCATCGACCGCTGTAGTTGTTCCCACAGCGGCGGGGGTGGCCGTCAGCGAAACCCCCGAAGGCAGCGCACCCACCACCGGGCAACTCACCTCAGCCGGAAACGCATCCACCGGCGCATTCGGAATGTACACCGTCACGTTGGGCAGCGGGTCCGTCCCATTCGGCGCGTATACCACCCCGCTCACCGATGGAGTCGCATTCCCCGTACACGTCGTCTGCGCCGGGGCCGCGCTACTCAGTCCGAGTAGAAGCGCGACAATCGGTGCTGCGGAGAAACCTCGCATGGTATGCCTGTACGACGAACCGCGAAAACCTGTTACCATTCGCAGGAGTTTACACTGATTTAGTTATATCTGTTTTATTGCGCGGCGAGTTGCAATCGGTAGACGTTCCTTGCGGCAACTTCGATTACACCAGTGCACCGCCTCGCAATCGAATTGAATCTGCCGATTGGATTGTCCTCAATCGACAATCGATTCGGCAACCGGTTCAGCAACCGTTTCGCGAGCAGAACAAAGGGAGGAGGAGAATGAACGGCCCACGCGCAATCCGTATCCGCCAACTCCGCGCGCTTGCCCTCCTCGTCGCCTGCTGCCTCGCCGCTGCGGCGCGCGCCCAGTCCATGCCCACCGCAAGCCGCGCCGGAGACATCCAGTTCGGCGGCGGATTCACCTTCGGCCGCTCCGGCTACAACTTCAACGAACTCAGCCTCACCGGCGGCACCGCCTACGCCACCTTCGACACGCGCACCCACTGGGGCTTCGAGGCCGCCTTCCACCAGATCAAACCCTCCACGGACCCCACCATCTACGAGCGCACCTACGAAGTCGGCCCCCGTTTCTACCTCACCCGCGGACGCCTCGCCCCCTACGGCAAAGTCCTCATCGGCCGCGGCGTCTACAACTTCTCCGGCAACATCGCCAACATCGCCTACAACCTCTACACCGTCGGCGGCGGCGCAGACTTCGCCATCACCCCAACCATCAACCTCCGCGCCGACTACGAACTCCAGAACTGGCTCAGCTTCCCCGTCGCCACCCTCCACCCCAGCCTCTTCACCATCGGCGCCGCCTACCACTTCCGCAAATAGCCCGCGCTACTCCTCCAGAAAGGCCTTCGAGTTCAGCAACGGCCGCTCCATGCTGCGCACCCACTCGGTCGTCTCATCCGCCTTCTTCCCCGCGAGCTCTGCCGCCGCGAACTCCCGCCGCATCGCCGCGAACTTCGCCTCCACATCGTCCAGTGCGCTCAGCAGCATCGCCTCCGGCGTCATCGGCAGCTTTGGCGACCCGAACTCATACCTCCCGTGATGGCTCAGGATCATGTGCTCCACCAGCACCCGCAGCTTGTCGGGAAATCCCGGCAGCCCTGCCACCTTCTCTCGCAACATCCCCTGCGCAATCGAGATATGCCCGATCATCTGTCCCTCCAGCGTGTACCCGAAGGTCGTCCCCCAGCTCAGCTCGCGCGTCTTCCCGATGTCGTGCAGGATCGCGCCCGTCACCAGCAGGTCCCGGTCCACCTCGGGATAGAACGGCGCCATCGCCCGGCACACCCGCACCAGCGCCACCACATGCTCCAGCAGCCCGCCGATCCACGCATGATGCAGCACCTTCGCCGCCGGCGCCGCGCGGTACGCCGCCCCAATCTCCTCGTCGTCGAGGAACGCGAACACCAGCCGCCGCAGCTCCGCATTCTCGAACTCGTCGACATAGCCGCGCAGTTCAGCCCACATCTCCCCGATGTCGTACTGCGTCGCCGGCACAAAGTCCGCCGCCTCCACCTCGGTCTCCGCCGCCAGCCGCATCTTGGTCAGGGTGATCTGCCACTTCCCCTGGTACTTCGACACCTGCCCCTGCACCTTGACGTAACAGCCCTCCGAGCACGTCGCAACCGCCGAAGCGATCTCGTCCCACATCCGCGCCTCGATCATCCCCGTCTTGTCGCTCAAGGTCAGCGCCAGATACTGCCCCGCGCCGGTCTTCTTCTCCCGCACAGACATCGACGACACCGCAAAAAAAGACCTCACCGCCGCCCCATCGAACTTCGCCGCATCCACCACAAAGAAATCTTTCATGCCCCCCAGCATACCCCCGCCCAAGACCTCTTCAGCGCCGATTGGTCCGGCCCATCGATGAAACGATCCGGGCGCCCCATCCATTCCGCGTTCTTTGCGGAATGGGTGGGAGTCAGCGTCACGATTCTATGGCTGAATCAATCGGACAATCTGAAGCGCGGCAAAGATGCACTGATGCAGTCCCCGCGCAGAAAGACTACTGCGCCGCAGCCGGGCTCGCCGGCGCACTGGGTTCCGCGCCTGTCGCCGCTGGTGCCGTCACCGCAGGCAGCGCCGGCGGAGGGCTCACCACCGGCTCGCCGTTCTCGCGCACGCTCTTCGGCGGAATCGGCGTCGCCTCCGGCTTGGCCTTGGGCGGCGCTGGAGCCTGTTCCTGCAGCCGCGCCTTCGCCTCGCCCTTCACCCGCTTCTTCTTTTTCTTGGCCGCCGTATCTCCGCTCAGTCCCAGCGGCGCGTTCTGCACCTTCTGCGCCGCCTTCTCCTCGTCGGCCAACGGGGCTGGAGTCGCCGCGGCCTTCTCCTTCCCCTTCGCCGCCTTTGCCGCGTCCCTTCTGGCCTTGTCTTCGATTGGCGCGCGATCGCTGTACCTTGTCTTCTTCCGCTCTGCCGTCTTGGGCGCAAGCGATTCGTCTTCCGCTGCCACATCCGCTGTCTGCTCAATCGGCGCAATCGCCGCGCCCGGTGCGGGCGGCACGCTCGGGGCCGCTCCCGGCACCTGATCTGCGCCAGAGGCTATCGTCTCCTCCGGCGTGGCCGGAAGCGAGTTCCGCGGCGCCTGTCCGAAGCGGATCTTCTCCCGCCTGATCTTCTTGCGCTTCTTGCCTGCGGCCACCGTCCTGGTCTTCGCGGCAGTCGAGCCGGCCTTAGCCGCAACCGTCGCAGTTCCCGGCTTTGCGCCTCCAGCCGCCGCGGAACCCGCAGTTGCAGCCGTCGCACCCGCAGCCGCATGGCCACGATCGAGTCGCGCCTTCTGCGCCTTCTTCTTCGCCGCAGGCGCGGCATACGCCGCAAACACAGGCTTGGTCTGCTTCGCGCTTGCGCCGGTGTCCACAAATCCCGGAGCAATGTCGATGTACGCCTTCTCCCGCAGGCCCGTCAGATAGGTCCGCAGCGCGGGCTGGATCGCCTCCCGGTAGACTGCCTCCTGCACCTGCGGTTCCACCGCGCTCAGCGGCGGAATCCCCGCCTGCGTGTGTTCCGTCACCTTCAGCACCACAAAGCCCTGCCGCGTACGGATCGGCGCGGTCCATTCGCCCGCCTTCAGCGCGAACACCGGGTCCTCCAGCGCACTCGATCCCAGCGCGCCGCGCTTGAACTCCCCGAGGTCTCCGCCTTTGGCCGCCGTCTGCCCACCCGAGAGCTGCTTCGCCATCTCCTCGAAGCTCGCGCCCGTCTTCAGCTTCGCCTCCACGTCGTCCGCTCTGGACTTGGCCTGCGCGATCTGTGCTTCCGTCGCGTCCTCCGGCGTCGCGATCAGGATCTCGCTCAGCCGCACCTGCTCCGGCTGTTCGAACTCCTGCTTGTGCTGGTCGTAGTACGCCTGCTCCTGCTTGGCCGTCAGCCGCAGCGTCTGCCCAACCTCCTTGCTCACCACCATCTGGGTAATGATGCTGTTCTTGATGCCCGCCTTCCAGTCTTCAACCGACAAGCCGGACTCGCGCACCGCCTTCTCCAGGTCCTCGATCGAGTCCATCTTGTTCTGCTTGCGGATCTCGTCCAGGCGCCGGATCAACTCCGCGTCGGCGCTGATCTCCAGCTCCTTGCCGCGCGACAGCAGCAGTTGCTGGTCGATCATGTCGCGCAGCATGTCCTTTTGCCGCTCGGCCAGTTCGTCCGCGCTCAGGTTCGACTGCCGCGCCTCCTCCTGCAACTCCGCTTCCGCGCGCACATAGTCGCTGCGGTCGATGATCTGGTCGTTCACGCGAACGATCGCGTCCTCCACCACCGTGCCGTTGGTTGTGATCGCCGCCGTCGCCGGCAGCGTCATCTGCGGCGCGGGAGCCTCGATCGGGCTCTGGTAGCGCGGAACCTTCACCTGTCCCCACGCCGCGCCCGCCGCCATCGCCGCAACCGCCAGCATCACAGCCAGCCCGCGTGTTCCACGCAGCAGTCGCCGCACGGCCCCATTCCCCAACCCAGTCCGCATCGCATCCACAGAGTTCAAGCTAATAAATCTCAAAAGGTCTCTCTCGCTTCCCTTGCCCAAAACCAACCCACGTCCTGCCGTAAACCGGAAATCGTTGCAAACCCGGCAAGCGAACCTGCAACTGCACGCCGTCCATTCCTCTTGCCTGGACTCGCCCGGCGCGCGGTCCAAATCCGCTCCCCTCATTCTATCTGCACTCGCGCCGCCCGCACCAATCCCTAACTCCCAATCCAGCCCTTCCAACTCGCGGCCGCGTTCCCCCTCCGCCGCCTTGCTCTCTAAACCGATGTATACTCGTCCTAAGCTGGAGCGGAGTTTTCCTGGGCAAACCGGCCTCCAGCATCTCTTGCCGCCCACCTTCGAGGTAATCCAAGCCGATGGCACCACGCACCCGCCGCGCTCTCTTCTCCGTCACGCTCTTTCTGGCAAGCTGTGCCCTTCTCGGCTCCTTCATCAGCGACAAGGTCGCCGCCCAGTCCGCCTCCGACGAGTCCACCCTGCGCGATTCCCTGCACCAGTTCACCGACGTCTACAGTCTGGTCGAGCAGAACTACGCCGAGCCGCTGGACCAGGACAAGGTCGACAAAGCCATCTACGACGGCGCCATCCCCGGCATGTTGCACGCCCTCGACCCGCACTCCAACTTTTACGACCCCAAGGCCTTCGCCCAGATGCGCGAGGAGCAGCATGGCAAGTACTACGGCGTTGGCATGACCATCCAGCCCCAGTTGGATAAGGCTGGAGTGACCCACGTCGTCGTGCTCGCCCCGTTCGAGGGAACGCCCGCGTTCAAGGCCGGAATCCGCCCCGGCGACCTGATCCTCTCGGTCGACGGCAAGAGCGCCGAAGGCCTCGACTCCGCCGCCGTCGCCGCCATGCTCAAGGGCCCTAGGGGAACCCACGTCCTGGTCGTCATGCAGCGCGAGGGCCACGACGGCCCGCTCAGCTTCGATCTCGTGCGCGACGAGATCCCACGCTACTCCGTCGATCTCGCCTTCCTGCTCAAGCCCGGCGTCGGATACATCCACGTCACCAACTTCATGGAGACCACCAGCCGCGAAGTGGGCGACGCGCTGGACAACTTCCAGGCCGCGGGCCCGCTGCACGGCCTCGTCATCGATCTCCGTAACAATCCCGGTGGCCTGCTCAACGAGGCCGTCAACACGTCCGACAAATTCCTCAAGGAGGGACAGATCGTCGTCTCGCAGCGAGGCCGTGCCTTCCCCGACCAGGTCTACCGCGCCGCCCACGGAGAAACCGGCTCAGACAAGTACCCCATCGTCGTCCTCGTCAACCGAAACACCGCCTCCGCCGCCGAGATCGTCTCCGGCGCGCTGCAGGACCACGACCGCGCCCTCATCGTCGGCGAGACCACCTTCGGCAAGGGCCTCGTGCAGACCGTCTTCAATGTCTCCGAAGACACCGGCCTCGCGCTCACCACCTACCACTACTTCACCCCCTCCGGCCGCCTCATCCAGCGTGACTACGATGGCGTCTCCTTCTATGACTACTTCTTCGTCCGCGACGGAGCCAAGAAGGCCGACAAATCCAACCTCGAGGTCAAGCTCACCGACTCCGGCCGCACCGTCTATGGAGGAGGAGGCATCACCCCCGACGAGAAGATCGACTCGCCCGACTACAACCATTTTCAGATCTCGCTGCTCCAGCACTACGTCTTCGTCATCTCCGGCGCCGGTACCTTCTCCCGCCACTACCTGGCAAGCCACACCGTCTCCCGCGACTTCGTCGTTGACGACGCTGTCCTGCAGCAGTTCAAGGACTTCCTCAAGGCCAACCAGGTGGACTTCACCGACGCGGACATCGCCGCCAACCTGGACTGGATCAAGACCAACATTAAAGCCGAGCTCTTCACCTCCCAGTTCGGCCAGCTCGAAGGCCTCAAGGTCCGCGCCCAGGCCGACCCCGAGGTCCTCAAGGCCGCCACCTTCCTGCCCGAAGCCATGGCCCTGGAAGACCGCGACAAATCCCCCCAGAAAACCGCCAGCCTCGTCCAATAGGATTGTTTCGTAATCGCAATATGGAATGAGACGCCGTCATCCTGAGCGGAGTTTGGCGCGTTCTTTGCATCAAATAGAGTCGAAGGACCCCGTATTTCGTCGTTACCTGTTCTTGCCCGTCATCCTGAGCGAAGTAACACGGAAGCCGTCATTCTGAGCGAAGCTCAGAATCTCTGTATTCGTCTTGTTGGGAAGAAAAGAAGAAGAGAAAGACTCTGGAGCGGGAGACGGGGATCGAACCCGCAACCAACGGCTTGGGAAGCCGCTACTCTACCATTGAGCTACTCCCGCTTCTCCTCAGAATTATACCCTGCACCCTCGCCGCATCGGTTTGACACGCCTCTTCGTTTGTCATTCCCGAAGGGAATCTGTGTTGCACTTTCAGCTCGTCATTCTGAGCTTCGCTCAGAATCTCCGTATTTGTCCTTTCTCCCCCTCCGCCTTCTGCGCTACTCTTATCCCGCATCCCCGTATACCTCACGCAGAGTTCTTCAGGAGACCCCTCATGCCCATCCTTCGTAGCAGCTTCCTCGCGGCTCTACTCACCGCCAGCCTCCTCCTCGCCGCCACGCAGAGTATCGCCCAGTCAGCGCCCACCCCCGCGCCCGCAGCCAAGCCCGCGCAATCTATCGCCCAGAAGATCGCCGCATCAAAAGATCTGCTCGACATCAACACCGCAACCGCAGCCCAACTCAAGGCCCTCCCCGGCATGGGCGACGAGTACGTGCGGCGCATCATCGCCGGCCGTCCCTACACCGCCAAGAACCAGTTGGTTCAGCGCGGCATCCTCCCCCAGTCCGCCTACGAACAGATCAAGCTCCAAATCATCGCCCACCGCCCCAAGTAGGAAGGGTGCGCGGAACTCGGAACATATCCGTGCAGGTTTGCGTATAGTGTGGTGGATACCACCCTAGGAACTTGTTGAAAAACGATTACACGAGGTTGAAAGGGCACTTTGGTTCAGATTAACTTCGCACAGAAATTGCCTACAACGCGCCAATCTGGCATCGGGATACATTGCCGGTCACTCATTTTTGCTCTGGGGTAAGTGCCCACACGAGTTATTCAACAAGTTC
>PKWU01000033.1 GCA_003132145.1 Granulicella sp. | reverse complement strand
ATATGTCGATACGGCCTAGTGGGGATTGCTGACCAGCACACTGGCCTGGCGATGAGTGGACAAGGGTGTTTGAAGCTCTCGCGTTTAGCGGTATTGCGTTTATGATTGCTGGCCTGCCCGATGTTTTGTTCAGCGAGATTGTTAGTGTAGCGCAGCGGTGAACGGATCGAGAGCGGACAGATTGATCCCAGTTACCGAGAGCGTACCAGAGCAGGGCCCTGGTGGATTCCCACCCTATCTGGAGCGCCCCGCCACGCAACAGTGCGTAGCAGCATGGTCTTAGAGGGGCACTTCTGATACATCGGCTTGTCGGACGTGATCGGGTGATCATCCGATGACGCGAAACAGAGTAAATCTCCGAACCGCCTGTGATGTCGGATTTTCGGCAAGTTCGCGTTCGTCATCAGTTGCCACATAGCAACTGACCGTCTTAACCATCCTCGTCAAAGTCGAAGTTAAAACCACTGGGCTGAATTCCGACTTCAGCGGCCGCAGGATGCGACCGCGGAGGCTGAAGCGCAGCTTTGAGGCGTGACAGCAGGTCCCTTCCAGAGTCAGTGTTAGCAAGCCTCTTCATCCGCGGATTGGAAGCCTGACGTACTTGTGTCATCAGCTCGGCATCGACTAGGAAACCGACGAGCTTGCTAACAACGTCCTTAGGCAACGCCATCTCGGTGACCATATCTTTCTGTGAGACGCCCACCGCCCGGTCGGCAGCCGAAAGCAGATAGACCACCCTGCCAGCGGACCCTGCAACGTGCTCCTCATTAAGGACACGCTCCACACGAATCGCCTGCTCCGCAAACTTCCTCAAACCGTTAACAGTTGCCATATCGCAACTATACGCCGGTAGGATTGAAAACCGGCTTCATATAGCTATAGTTGCCACTTGGCAACCATAGCTACTGCCCCGTGCGCGCCCGGCGACTTAACCTCGGCAGGCACTCGATTGTCGTTCAACTCACCAACAACCCGGCGGCCTCATGGCCGCCATTTCCATTGGAGAAAGCAACATGAAACAAACACCAGTCAGCAGTAAGCCGGTCCCCGCCGTCAATCCTAATAAGTCCAATCCATTTCCCTGGCCCAGGAGGCCGACCCCGGCTCTTGGCCAGGTCCCGTTTGACTTCGAAGCCTTTGAAGAAGGAGATACGTCTTGCGAATAGGACTGATTAGCGCGCTCGTTATACTGCTGTATTTCCTTTTGATCGGCTGGGCAGTCTGCCTGTGCGAGAGGCAGCTAGATAAGCTTTTCGGCACCTACCTCACTGAGCTCCCACCGTACCAGCCCCCGCTGCCTTCTCCTGGGCGGACAGCGACAGACTGACGCTTCCGCTCAGTGGCGATTCGCTGAAAACCCAGCAATTTCGCTATGCGTTTGGCTCGACCCCTCCTTCGATGCAATCTCAGGCGTGTCAGCAGGAAGGCTCTGCGGGCGAGGCCGCGGACTCTGATTCCGGACGGAGCCTTCGCCGCAGGGCTTCCTGGCTGACAGAAGCAATTGAGGAGGGTAGATGCCCGATTATGTCGAAAACATCAGCATTTTTGCTATGTCGATGGCACAACCCCTCCTTCGTTGCATTGTGTGGTCAAGATCAGAGGCGCGATCGTCGCGTCCCGATCGAGAACACCACTACTGCACCTCGGAGAGTCACGTTGACCAATTCAGACATGAAGTTCCCGTTATTACAAGAGATTCTCGCTATTAAGAATCTGCCACTCCAACCGATGTATTCCATCCGCAACATTGCCGCGATTTTTGGCGTCTCTGCCCGGGCTATCCAGAATCGAGTTGCGTCCGGGCAACTGAACCCGCGTGACCTGCCTGGCCGGGCGAGGTTCTTAAATCAGGACGTCGAGGACTTCCTTCAGGCCAGCCTGAAGAAGGCGGCCTGATGTTGCAAGCGACCACATGCCGCCTATTTACTTCCTCGCATCGGCGTGGGAATCGCCGCCAAACCACCGTGTCGGCAGATTCCAAGTTCTTCGTTATATCTCCGGCTTCTGCACGATCGGTCAGAGATTGCACGCTACTTCCCCGTCCTTCTGGCCGCTTCGCATTTTATGGCCAGTTTTAGGAACAACAATGAATACTTTCTAACACCGAAAAGGAATATAGAATGAACAGCACTAACGACTCTGGCACCACACTTGCTTCAATCGCAGTTGAGCTTACCCCAACAGTACCCACAAGCCTCGCAGACTTGTTACTGTTGATAAACCGTAAGGATGGAACCCAAGCGGGCATGTTGCACGCGGTGGCTGCCCGGTTCTTAGAATTCGTCAGCCTGACTGCGGAATGTGTTCCTATCGAAATGTTGTATGACCAGAAGGATTCTTTCATCGCCAGCCTCAGGGCAGGACCGTACAAGACCTCGTCGGTAAAGAGTTACCGCAACTACCTGAACATTCTTCTTCGCCGTGCCCATGAAGCAGGGTGGGTACGTACAGAGAAGGTTCTTCCGTCTGATTGGCAGGCCGTTATAGATGTTTTGCCTAGCCATCACATGAGGTCCATCGTTAGTTTTGCCGTTCGGATTGGCAAGGACCCCGGAACTCTCTGCGAAGACGATTTGGCAGCTTGGCGCTTAGAACGCGTCAAGGAAGGCCGTTCACTAAAGGATGCCGAAGGAGATTGTTCCAGGTTTCGCACTGCCATTGTACGAACTGGCCTATCCGCCCAGCTTCCATTGATCAAGCCGCGTGTTAATCGTTACGGCGTAGCGCTCGCTGATATGCATCCGGATCTCCGACGGGAAATAGAAGAGCTTATGGAATGGAAGCAGAGCGAATTTCAACTAGACCGGGCCACAACCCGTATTCGGCCGATAAGTGCGAAGAAACTCACAAACCTTATTTGCCGGATCGCAGGATATGTCCAGAAGATTACTCGCGAGCCCGAGATAACAAGTCTCTCAGACCTTATCAGTCGTGATCACATCGCAGGCTTTACAACATGGGCAATAAACACACGAAAGATGATGGGACGGAGTCTGGTCTCAGAGCTAGGAATGATCTTCGCCGCACTCAGGCACAACCCTCGATACAAAGCACTGGATCTGAGCTGGTTCAAGAGCATTATCGATCAACTCCCTTTCGAGAGTCAGTCGACGATTGATCAGCGCAAGGCAAAGAAATATATATCCTATGCAGAGGCCGAGGAAATTCCTCTCCGCATCCGTGCACAGAGGAAGAAGACGAAGGCTCCAAGTCCTCGCACTCTGGCAATCTATGCTCGAAACGAACTGCTCATGCAATGGCTTTTCCTCCTGGCATGGAGGCAGAGGAATATTCGCGATTGCAGAGTTTCCGGTGACGCCCCAAATCTCTTCAAGGCTCCGATCGGCCCTTTCTGTAGGGCTACCAAGCCTTTATGGGTAGTGAAATAGGAAAGCATTTGTCCCGGGACGAGTTATTGGCAAATCCACTTCGGTCCACATGAGACAAAAACAAAGAACGAGGTAACCGGCTACTTGCCCTCCGAATTGGTGCCGCTTCTGGAGGAATACCTCTCGATCCACCGTCCCGTGCTTGTAGGTAAATCCGATCCCGGCACACTGTTTGTCAACAGCGCAGGACAGCCAATGAACGTTGGCCAGGTGAGAGTTCTAGTGACGAAGCTGGCTTTAATGCATACAGGTGTTCCTGTAACGCCTCATTTATACCGTGACGTCGTCGCATTTGAATGGCTCCGCACTCACCCGGAAGATTACTTGACCGTATCCAAGCAGCTTTGGCACCGAAACATAAATACGACCCTTTCAATCTATGGTCGACGCTTCGATGAGTCAACCGGTGTAGCCCGGATGGACGATTGGCGAGCCAGTCGCTCCAAGCGAGTTGCCTAATCGGCATGTACCTATTAGGCGCCCTCAGCCAGGTTGATACCCCATCCGGCGCATGAACCCAGATCCACATCGAATCCGCACGCTGTTCCTTGCACCACACACCAATCCCTGAGCCTATGTCTTTGGCTCGCACCTCAACGACTGTTCCACTAACACTGGAGAGCTACTGCTCTCAATGGAGAAATATCATGTCACATCTACGCCTTTCACCCAGGAATCTCGGTCAGATGAATCTTGGGTCGTTTTGTTCACGCGGTTTTTGGTACCAGATTCAAAATGGCTTCAAGATGCCATTTGATCATGGCATGCCAGGGATCATGTTCAATCTCGACCTCTTTGAGAAGAACTATGTCGAAGCCTATTACAAGGCCTTCGACAAGTTTCCCAAATGGCTGGACGCGCTCGACCTATATTCCATCGTTGACTTCCCAGCAAAGATGACGATGGAGTTCCCAAAATATGACATCACTTTGGTCGGCATGCCTGATGCGGTCTTTATGACGGGAAGTAGAAAGCTGTGCCTGGTGGATTACAAGAGCGCCAAATTCAAGGGCGAGGATGATCCCTTTCTACCTGCGTATGAAGCCCAACTTCTTGGGTACGTCCCCTGCGTGCGAGATACCGGGAGACGTCATGCAGCTTAAGAGAAAGGCACGATCACCGTTCTGGTGGTATGACTTCTACTTCGACGGAAAGCGCTATCGCGGTTCCACCGGTGAGAAGACGAAAGCAGCGGCCGGCACTGTCGCCGCCGCTGCGCTCACCAGGTTGACCGAGGGCAGCACCATAACCAAGCGGAGCCATCGGGCTCCCATCCTGCGGGAGTTCTCCAAGCGGTTCCTAGCCTGGGTTCAGGACAGCCGCAACATCAAACCCAAAACCCGGCAGTTCTACATCTACGGATGGCGTCTGCTGTCGCTCACGAGACTAGCCTCTATGCCCATCGACCAGATCGATAAGGAGATCATCGACTGCACCTCGTTTCGGAGGCCAGTCATTGATCGACATACCGGCCTCGCCACCGACGAGATCGTCGACTGCTCGCCGGCATACACCAGTGACGCACTTCGTACGCTGAAGCGCATGCTTGGACTGGCGGAGGAATGGGGCGTCATCACAAAGCGGCCGAAGTTCTCGGTGCCAGCTGTTCCTGGCCGCGACCCTCTGATCGATGGAACGGCCGAGGCTGCGTTTGAACGTGAACTCGCTGGGGCTAAGCCGGCCCGTAATTCCCTCCACGCCAGGCTGCGTTTCCGGGCTTGGTTGGTATTCCTGGTGATGCAGGACGCGGGCATGCGGCCTGTTGAAGTCTTTGCGATCCATCTGGAGGATATCCATTGGGCAGACCGCAGGATATGGATACCGTCTGGCAAGTCGGCGAAGGCTCGACGCTTCGTCGGCATGTCGGAGCGGATGCACGCGGAGTTGTCGGTCTGGTGCCACGGCGACGAGGGTCCGGGATGGCTGTTCCCATCCCCCACTTCGAAGACGGGGCACATCAACAGCATCGCGCAGAGCTTCGCGGGCGCAAAGGCCCGCGCTGGCATCGACAGCCGGATCGTTCCCTACACCGCACGCCACACCTACGGCACCTACACCATGCGCGCCACCGGCAACACCTTCGCTGTCATGAAACAGATGGGACACGCGTCGTTGCGGTCGATGGAGCCCTACCAGCATCAGGAGATAGACCAGTTGCTCGATGCGGTCAATCAGCGCAACACTGACCGCACTACCGCCCAAATCGCCGCTGCCTAATTTGGGCACACTTTTGGGCACACCAACAGCTTCATCAACCAGAAAACCCGCATAAACACTGCTGATGGACGCATGGCCCCATTTGTCCGACAATGGAGAGTGGCCATGATTGAGCAAAGCATCGACAGGGAAGCCGCGCAGCCCTACGAGAAGCCCGCGCGCGTCGTCCTCACCGCCAGCGACAGCATCGTCATCCGCGGCGCGCGCACCCACAACCTCAAGTCCATCGACGTCGACATCCCACACAACGCCCTCACCGTCGTCACCGGCGTCAGCGGCTCCGGCAAGTCCTCGCTCGCCTTCGACACCATCTACGCCGAGGGCCAGCGCCGCTACGTCGAATCCCTCTCCGCATACGCCCGACAGTTCCTCGAGCGCATCGAGAAGCCCGACGTCGACTTCATGGACGGTCTCGCCCCCGCCATCGCCATCAAGCAAAAAAACTCCACGCGCAACCCGCGCTCCACCGTAGCCACCGCCACCGAGATATACGACTACCTCCGCCTGCTCTACGCCCGTTGCGGCACCGTCACCTGCCTGCACTGTGGTGGCATCGTCCGCCACGACACGGTCGACGAGATCGTCGCCGCCCTGCTCGCCCTTCCCGCCTCCACCCGCGCCTACGCCCTCTTCCCCATCACCCGCGCCGAGGTCAAGCTCGAATCACTCCAACCCTCCACCATCGAAGCCCCGCCCGCCCCACCTAAGCCCGCAAAGAAGCCCGCCTCAAAGAAGTCCACGAAAAAAGAAGTCGTCGAAGTTACATTCAACCTAACCGACGCCTTGAAAGACCGCCTCGCCGAACTCCGCCGTCGTGGCTACAACCGCCTCTATCAGCCCTCCGCGCTCGACCCCAACCAGTCCGGCAAGATCGTCGAGTTCTCCACGCCAGAGTCCCTCCTCTCGCTCGACTTCGACCAGCCCATCTTCGTCCTCATCGACCGCCTCGCCATCTCCCCCGACATCCGCTCCCGCATCGTTGACGCCATCGAAACCGGCTACCGCGAGTCCGGCGAGGTCCAGTTCCACGCTCTCGCACCCGCCAGTGAGTCACTCCAAAACGAGAACGGTACGAAGTACCGGTTCTCCGCCGCCTTCGAGTGTTCCACCTGCCACCGCGCCTACCGCGAGCCGGAGCCGCGTCTCTTCTCCTTCAACAATCCCTACGGCGCCTGCCCGCGCTGCCAGGGCTTCGGCAACACCATCGACTTCGATCCCAACCTCATCCTCCCCGACCGCAGCCGCACCCTCGCGCAGGGCGCAATCGCCCCCTGGACCACCCCCAAGTACCGCCCCTTCCACGGCGAGATGATTCGCTTCGCCAAGTCAGCCGCCATCCCCACCGATGTCCCCTGGTACGACCTCGACCCCCCACAGCAAGACCTCCTCTGGAACGGCCCCAACAGCGGCCAGTCCGCCTTTCCCGGCATCCGCGGCTTCTTCGCCGCCCTCGAGCGCAAAAAATATAAACTGCACGTCCGCGTCTTTCTCTCCCGGTATCGCGGCTACGCTCTCTGCCCCGACTGCCACGGCCAGCGCCTGCGCGCCGAAGCCCGCGCCGTCCTCATCGACAATAAAAACATCTGCGAAGTCGCCGCCCTCACCATCTCCGCCGCCGAGGCCTTCTTCGAGAGCCTGCAACTCACGCCGTTACAAATCGAGATCGCCGGCAAAATCCTCGAAGAGGTCCGCCAGCGCATCCACTTCCTCATCGAGGTTGGCCTCGAATACCTCACCCTCGACCGCCTCAGCTCCACGCTCTCCGGCGGCGAATCGCAGCGCATCCAACTCGCCACATCGCTCGGATCGCGCTTGGTTGGCGCACTTTATGTATTAGACGAGCCATCCATCGGCCTGCACCCACGCGACACCGCCAAGCTCATCCGCATCCTCCACGCCCTGCGCGATCTCGGCAACACCATCCTGGTCGTCGAGCACGACCCCAGCGTCATCCGCTCCGCCGACCATCTCCTCGACCTCGGCCCCGGCGCGGGCGAGCTGGGCGGCCACGTCCTCGCCGCGGGCACGGTCGCCGAAGTCACCGCCAACCCGCAATCCATCACCGGAAAATATCTCTCCGGCCGCCTCACCATCCCCGTCCCCAAGCATCGCCGCGAGCCCGGCCGCGAACTCCTCCAACTCACCGGCGTCCGCCTGCACAACCTGCGCGGCATTGATGTCGAAATCCCCCTCAACCTCCTCTGCTGCGTCACCGGCGTCAGCGGCAGCGGCAAATCCACGCTCATCCATCATGTCCTCTACCGCGCGCTCATGCAGCAGCTCCACCGCGAACCCGGCACATCCGCGCCCGAGCAAACCACCCTCTTCCGTTCGCTCACCGGCTCCCAGCACCTCAACGACGTCATCCTCGTCGACCAGTCGCCGATCGGCCGCACACCGCGTTCCAACCCTGTCACCTACATCAAGGCCTTCGACGACATCCGCGCCCTCTTCGCCGCCCAACCCGACGCCAAACGCCGCGGCTTCGGCCCCGGCGCCTTCTCCTTCAACGTCCCCGGCGGACGCTGCGATACCTGCGAGGGCGACGGCACCGTCACCGTCGAGATGCAGTTCCTAGCCGACATCGAACTCCCCTGCGAAGACTGCAACGGCACGCGCTACAAGTCCTCCATCCTGGAAATTAAATACAAGGGCCGCAACATCCACGACGTTTTAAATATGACCGTCAAGCAGGCACTCAGCTACTTCGCCGGCATCCCGCGCATCGTCGACAAACTCGCCGTCCTCGACGAGGTCGGTCTCGGCTACGTCCGCCTCGGCCAGTCCGCCACCACGCTCTCTGGCGGCGAGGCCCAGCGCGTCAAGCTCGCCAGCCACCTCGCCACCGCCCGCTCCATCGCCAACCGCAGCGGCACCAACGACGCCTATTCGCAAATCGCCGCCCCCACCGCCAGCCAGCTCGCCGCCCGCTCGCGCTCGCGCACCCTCTACATCCTCGACGAGCCCACCACCGGCCTCCACTTCGACGACGTACAAAAACTCCTCGCAGCCTTCCGCAAGCTCATCGAAGGCGGCGGCTCGCTCCTCGTCATCGAACACAACTTAGACGTAATTAAATCCGCCGACTGGGTCATCGACCTCGGCCCCGAGGGCGGCGACGCCGGCGGCCAGGTCGTCGCCACCGGAACCCCCGAACAGATCGCCGCCCACCCCGCGTCCCACACCGGCCTCTACCTCGCCCAAGTGATCAACCCCGCCGCCTAAGGCTCTCTCAGACACACGCCCCGGCGAGTTCACATCTGGCCCGCATACTTGACAGGCAGCAAAAATCCGGTGTACAAAGGCGGTGCTCAGGCAATGCGCGAATGCGGAACGCTTTCCGTGTTTTTGCCTGCCTGCGAACTGCTTTTAGACAAGGGACCCCATGAAAAAAGTCGCAATTGTGTTAGCGCTTCTTGCTTCAGGAATATGTCTGGCGCAGCCCCCTGCGAACTGCAAGCCATCCGCTCTCAACATTCCAGGAGCTCCCTATCCCTGCGTTTTCCCCGACCATAGCGCCATGTTCCGTGTGGACGCGCCCAATGCCCAAAAGGTGCGAGTCCGTGTCGGCTCCGGGTTTGATATGACGAAGGAGGCGGACGGGCTCTGGCATGTGACCACAACGCCGCTGGTTGAAGGGTTCCACTACTATATGCTCTCGATCGACGGCGCCGCGGTCTCCGATCCGGCTACCGCAACCTACTTCGGCAGCGGCGCGTGGAGCAGCGCCATCGAGATTCCTGCGGCGGACGCCGACTTCTACAGTCACAAAGACGTACCCCAGGGCGTCGTGCGGGAACAGTGGTACTTCTCCACCGTGACCCAGAAGTGGCGCCGCGCCTACATCTACACCCCTCCCGATTACGACACCAATGCCAAAGCGCGGTATCCGGTTCTCTACCTCCTTCACGGTTGGGGAGAGAACGAGCTGGGCTGGACCTTCCAGGGGCATGTGGACCAGATCATGGACAACCTGATCGCCGGCAAAAAAGCCAAGCCCATGATCGTCGTGATGGACAATCTCAACTCCTCGAAGCCTGGTGAGGATGCATCCATTTACAACGCGCGCGGAGCGGTTACACAAGCCGTGCCTCAGCCTCAGGGAGCAGGTCAGCTCGGTGCACCCGGAGTCCCTGGTGGAGGCCCCGGCGGCCCGCGCCCAGCGGGCGCACCTGGCCCCGGCGGTCCCGGTGGCCCGGCAGCACCCGGCGGTCCAGCCCGTCCTGCCATGCGTGGCCCCATGGTCAGCTCGACCTTCACCGAGATGATGTTCACCGATCTGATTCCCATGGTCGAGAAGAAATATCGGGTCGCGCCAGGCCGCGAGAACCGCGCGATGGCCGGTCTCTCGATGGGTGGTATGCAGACCTTCTCCACTGGACTTCTCAACCTCGACAAGTTCGCCTACATCGGCGGCTTCAGCGGAAGCTGCGGCGGCCGCGGCACGTTCGACCCAAAGACAAGCTGCAGCGGCGCCTTTGCGGATCCCGCGGCCTTCAACAGCAAGGTCAAACTGCTCTTCCTGTCCACCGGCTCGGTCGAAGGACCGGGAGTAAAGAGCTTCAGCGATGCGTTGACCGCTGCCGGCATCAAAAATGTCTACTTCGAGTCTCCCGGAACCGCGCATGAGTGGCTGTCGTGGCGGCGCGCCTTGCAGGATTTCGCTCCGAGACTCTTCCAATAAACCTGCTCGAACAGACTTCCGAACACCCGGCGCCGATAACGCATGAAGCTGGGTGTTCGGAGATCTCTGTTCGGCGCCGGTTGCAATCGCCACCCTAAGGGCATCTTCAGAATTGCTGTAGACCAAAGAGAGAATTGTCATTCCGCAGCAGAGAATTGTCATTCCGCAGCGCAGCGAAGAATCCCCGCATTTCGTCGTTGTTCGTTTCACCTTGTTTGTCATTCCGCAGCGCAGCGGAGGAATCCGCTTCTCGAATAGAACAAACGCCCACATCTCAGAATCGAGAGATGGGCGTTTGTCGGTGTGATGATGGGAGAAGATCAGGAATTTCTTCGGAGAATCAGTTCTTGACCGTCATTGCCTCTGAATCAACAGATTTCTTTCCCGTGATTCCTTCGAGCGCAGCCAGGATGCCACGATAATCGTTCTTATCGCACTGCATTGCAAAACCACCCTTGACTGTTCCGTTCGCCCAGGTCAGGCCGATAAAGTGCTTCTTGGACTTTGAAAGCGCCAAAAGTGCTCCTACACCGAGAGTAAATATGGCCACGCCAACAGCAGCTCCAACTCGGCGATGCACATCCTGACCGTACGAGATCTCCGTAACCGAAGCAGCAGGGATTGTGACCAGTTCCTCTTTCCCTCGCACAATTCGGATTTGAGCCGGATCGATGACGAGCTTCACATCGGCTCCAGCCTTTACGTTTTGAATGGAACCGCCATCGTAAACGACCTTGAAACTATTATCTGCAAATGCATAGGTCGGGATCAGCAGGCAGAGAAGGACTGCGAAAAATTGTTTCATCAAATACCTCACGATATTGCTCCCAGCCTTTATATGGTCAAAACTACTGATTTGCAAGGAAATACTAAGGTATAGGCAGAAATTTAGTGGTGGGTGGCACAGGTCTAAACTGCCAGTAAAGCCGATGTCCCACATCTCGCTTTTGAGATGTAGGTTCTCGCCCCAACCCACCGTCGCATTTTCTTTCCCCAAAAACCTCAGCAAAATCGCGTGTCAAGCCCCTGCGCACCCAAAAAATCCCCTAACCCACACCCCAACAACCACATACCTCCGAAAAATAGTTGGCATAGTAGTTTCCCTCCAACGCGTATAATTAAAGCAGTAGAGATGAAGAGAGAGAAGCCCGGCGAGTTCGCCGGGCTTCTCTCGTTTTGATCCACTGGCGAAATCGCTGACGAATATCAAATAAGCAGTTTGTTTTGAAATATTTAGCCGTAAGTCCTTTGTTGTCGAATATTTGCAGACACAAGCCCCCTGCAAACGAATCATAATAATGAACTTACTCCCAAATACCCCCCCTGGGGGGGGGAGGGGGGGGTGCAAGGCGAATTAAATGCGAAACAACACGCTCACTTCACCGCTCCCGCCATGTGGCCAGCGCTACTCCCACTCAATGGTTCCCGGCGGCTTCGACGTGATGTCGTAAACCACACGGTTGATGCCGCGCACTTCGCTCACAATGCGGCTGGAGATGGCGCGCAGCACCTCATACGGCAGCGGAGCCCAATCCGCCGTCATCCCGTCCTCGGAGTGTACCGCGCGCACGCAGCAGGTATAGGCGTAGGTCCGCTGGTCGCCCATCACGCCGACGGTCTTCACCGGCAGCAGCACGGCAAACGATTGCCACACCTTGCGGTAGAGTCCCGCCGCCTTGATCTCGTCCACCACGATCGCGTCGGCCTCTTGCAGCAACGCCACGCGCTCGGCAGTCACCTCGCCCAGAATGCGCACCGCGAGTCCCGGCCCAGGGAACGGCTGCCGCTCGATGATTTCGTCAGGCATTCCGAGGTCGCGGCCAATGCGACGGACTTCGTCCTTGAAGAGATCGCGCAGCGGCTCGATCAGCTTCAGCTTCATATTCGCCGGCAGCCCGCCGACGTTGTGGTGGCTCTTGATGGTCTGCGATGGCCCTTTGACGCTGGACGACTCGATCACGTCGGGGTAGAGCGTGCCCTGCACCAGCCACGCAACCTCCTCGCCGCCGGAGCGGGTCAATCCCTTCTCCGACGCGAAGATTTTTTTCGCTTCGTCATCGAAGACCGCGATGAACTCGCCGCCGATCGCCTTGCGTTTCTTCTCCGGCTCGGTGACGCCGGCAAGCCGGGCAAGAAAGCGCTGGCTGGCATCGACCGCGACCACGCGCAGGCCAAGCTGCTCGCGCATGGTCTTCTGGACTTTCGCGAACTCGTCCTTGCGCAGCACGCCGTTGTTGACAAAGATGCAGGTCAGCCGCTCGCCGATGGCCCGTGCCACCAGCACCGCCGCGACCGACGAATCCACGCCGCCGCTCAGGCCGCAGATCGCGTGCCCCTCGCCAACTTGCTGGCGCACTCGCTCGACGGTGGATTGGATGAAGTGTTCGGGCGTCCAGTCGGCCTTCGCGCCGCAGATGCCGAGCACGAAGTTGCGCAGCAGCTCCATGCCTTGCCGCGTATGCACCACCTCGGGATGGAACTGCACGGCCCAGATGCGCCGCGCCTCGTCGACGATTCCGGCCAGCGCGTTCGCGGTCTTCGCGGTCTGGATGAAGCCCGCGGGCAGCGCCTTCGCCTCGTCGCCGTGGCTCATCCACACCTCGAGCGTGCTGGGAAGTCCGCGGAAGAGTTGCGTCTCGGCGATCACCTCCACCTGCGCGTGGCCGTACTCGCGCGCCGGAGCAGGCTCGATCCGCCCGCCCAGGTGATGCACGATGAAGTGCAGCCCGTAGCAGATGCCGAGCACGGGCACGCCCATCGCAAGCAGCGCGGGATCGGCGGCCGGTGCGTCCGCATCGTAGACCGAACTGGGGCCTCCGGAGAGGATCAGTCCCAACGGTTTGAGTGCGCGGATGTGTTCGATGGGCGCGGTGCAAGGCAAGACCACGGAGAAGACGTTGAACTCGCGGATGCGGCGCGCGATCAGTTGGGTATACTGCGAGCCGAAGTCCAGAATGACGATGGTTGAGGTGTCCACAGAGCCGATTGTAAATGGCGCAGGCGCGTTGGGTTCAGATTGCCGGCCAAGGTGCGCGGATCATGTCGCTGGCCCTCCTGGCCACGCGGGATCGGGAACGCTCACGGTTGGTGCGACTACTACGCCCGTGAGCTGGGACGCAACCGGCGGCGACGCCACGCTTGATGTGGCTCTGCCCAACGCGGTGCCGTGGAGCGAGTTCACGCCCGTGCTGCAACATTTGACCTTGAGGCTCACCAGCCCAGGCGGCGACGCAGACGATCGGCGCGAGTTGACCTTCGGCCTGCGCGAGATTCATGCGGACGGCAAGCGCATCCTGCTCAACGGCGAGCTGTTTCACTTCCGCGCCACGCACGACGGCGGAGGATTTCCGCTCACCGGTTACCCCGCAACTGACGTTGCAACATGGAAGCGGATCATCGGGACCTGCAAGACGTGGGGGCTGAACGGAATGCGGTTCCATTCGTGGTGTCCGCCCGAGGCAGCGTTCACTGCGGCGGACGAACTCGGCTTCTACCTTCAGCCGGAGTGCGGCATGTGGAACTCCTTCGACGCGGACGGCAAAATGCTGGTGGTCCTCAACGACGAGACCGTGCGCCTGCTGAAGGCCTATGGCAACCATCCTTCGCTGGTACTGCTGAACGCGACCAACGAGCCCGCCGGGCATTATGCGGAGCAGTTGCCGTTGTGGGACAAGAAGTGGCACGACGCCGATCCGCGGCGGCTGTATTCCGACGGCACCGGCCGTTTCGCCCCGCCTCCCGGAGGCCCTGGTCATCCCTACGCGGCGGACTACCTCGTCACTCCAAGAGCCCGCGGTCCGCGTGGCTGGTTCGGCGCCGACTACGAGAACACGCTGTAGACGATGCTGCGCGGAACCACGGTCCCGTGCATCGGTCACGAGGTTGGACAATGGTGCGCCTACCCGGACTTTTACGTCATCATGAAGTTCAGCGGACTGGCAACCACCTTCGCCGGTGTCCCGGAACCGGTAAAAGTGCCGTACATGGTTCCCGGCAACTACAGGATCTGGCGCGACTCCGCGTCCGAGCACCACCTGCTGGCCAGAAACGAGGAGATCGCGCACGCCTCTGGCTGCTTCCAGGTCGCCTGCTACAAGGAGGAGATCGAGGCCAGCCTGCGCACCCCCAGCTACAGCGGCTATGAGCTGCTCGACCTGCACGACTACCTGGGCCAGGGCGGTGCGCTGATCGGGCTGCTCGACGCCTTTTGGGAGCCGAAGAGCTACGTCGGGCCAGCCGAGTTCCGCCAGTTCAACAACGCTACGGTTCCGCTGGCCCGGCTGAAGGACCGCGTCTATACCACGGCGGAGACTCTGAAGGCCGACGGTGAACTGGCCCACCTTGGTTCCGGCCGCTCTCCAGCGCGAGTTCGCAGTGGCAGATTGTCACCAGTGCCGGCAAGATTGTGGCCAGTGGCAGTTGGCCCGCGCGCGCTGTGCCTCGTGGCAAGAATATTCCACTGGGGAGCATCTCTGCAGACCTCTCCAAACTCCCCGCCCCGGCGCGATACAAGCTGCCGTCGAGCTGCACGGCGCGACCATCTTCAAGAACGAATGGAACTTCTGGCTCTATCCCGCGAAGGTCGATGCGTCGGTTCCATCGGACGTGCTGGTTGCAACCTCCTGGCCGGAGGCTGAAGCGCGGCTGGCTTCGGGCGGCAAGGTTCTCTTCTTGCCGCAGGCCGCCGACCTCGACTCCACCAATCCCAAGCTCTCCACTGTTCCCATCTTCTGGACGCCTGATGAACCCCAGCGGCGCGTGGATGCTCGGCCTCTGGTGCGATGCGAAGCATCCGGCGCTGGCCGGCTTCCCAACCGAGGGCAACTGCGACTGGCAGTGGATCGACCTTGCCGGCGACGCTCGCGCGCTGAACCTCGACGCGCTTCCACCGTCGCTCCAATCCATAGTCCAGCCCATCGACGACTGGAACCGCAACTGGAAACTTGGCCTTCTCTATGAGTGCTCCGTAGGCACTGGCAAGCTGCTGGTCTGTAGCATCGATCTCAACGTCGCGCGTGCGGGCACTGCGTCGCTGCGCCGCTCCATTCTGGATTACATGGCTGGCCCGCGCTTCCAGCCAACCGTCGCAATCACCGCCGCCGACCTGCGCAGGCAGTGGCTTCGGATGCGCCCGAACTCGGTCGATCCCGGCGCCAACCAGCCCGTCGTCCCCTCGTCCCCCGATCTCGTTGCCCCCGGCGAGATCCGCCGCAAGCCTGCCTCCTAATTGTTGCGGCTCAGGGTAACGTTCGGAAGATGCGCTTTCATTAACCCTGCTCCTGCATAGGTTGTATCCTATGGCCATGCCTCAGTCCGCAGTTGAACCGCAACAAGCAAAGGCCGCGCCTCCCGCGTTCGAGTCTTGGGGGCGGTATCCCAAGTACGACGCGAAGATTGTTCCCCTGAACTGGCAGTGTGACTTCCCCGGCGTCATGTCCGGCCTCGAAACAGCCGCGCTGCCGGTGGGACTGGGTCGCAGCTACGGCGATGTGTGCCTGTTGAAGGACGGCACGCTGCTGCTGACGACCGGCATGGACCGCCTCCTCAACTTCGACCCCGCGACCGGCATCCTGACCGCCGAGGCGGGCGTGTCGCTGGCGCAAATTCTCGACTTCGCTGTGCCGCGCGGATTCTTCCTCCCAGTAACTCCCGGCACCAAGTACGTCACTCTTGGCGGCGCAATCGCCAACGACATCCACGGCAAGAACCACGAGGCTGCGGGCTCGTTTGGCAACCACGTCCCCAGCTTCGAGTTGGTGCGCTCGGACGGCAGCCGCCGGATCTGCTCCCCCAACCAGAACGCCGACTGGTTCGCCGCAACGATCGGCGGGATGGGACTGACCGGCGTCATCACCTGGGCGCAGTTGAAGCTGCGGCCGATCGTCTCGCGCAAGATCGACTACGAGGGAATCCAGTTCCACGGCATCGACGAGTTCCTCGACCTGAAGCAGCGCTACCAGCACGTGGAGTACACCGTGAGCTGGGTGGATTGCGCCTCGACGGGCAGGAACTTTGCGCGCGGCGTCTTCATGCTGGGCGAACACTCGAAGGTGCCGGGCGAGTTGAAGCCCTCGCCCGAGCCGAAGCTGAGCGTCCCGTTCGACCTGCCGGGCTTCGCGCTGAACCACACCACGGTGAGCCTCTTCAACTCGGTCTTCTTCCACAAGCAGATGAAGGCGCATGTCAAAACCGTGCAGGACTACGAGCCGTTCTTCTATCCGCTGGACGCGGTGCTGCACTGGAACCGCGGATACGGCAAGCGCGGGCTGGTGCAGTTCCAGTACGCGATCCCGTGGCAGCACGCGAAGGAGGGAACGATCGAAATCCTGCGCGAGATCGCGAAGTCCGGGCTGGCCAGCTTCCTGGCGGTGCTGAAGGCCTTCGGCAATATACCTTCGCTGGGGATGATGAGCTTTCCCCAGGCCGGCATCATGCTGGCGCTGGACTTCCCGATCAAACCCGACCTTACCTTCCCACTGCTCAAGCGGCTGGGAGACATGACGCTGGAGTTTGGCGGAAGGCTCTACTCCGCCAAGGACGCGGCGATGACACCGGCGCAGTTCCAGGCGTTCTACCCGCAGTGGCAGCAGTTTGCGCAATACCGCGACCCAAGGTTGAACTCCAGCTTCTGGGAGCGCGTCACGGGAGGAGGATCGACCCTATGAGCACTCTTGCCACACAGCCTGCAGCAGCAGCGATTCTTGTAGATCCAAATTCAAAGATCGCGAAAAAGATCCTGGTGCTGGGCGCAACCTCCGGCATCGCCGAGGCGACCTGCCGCATCTGGGCGGCCGAGGGCGCGCAGATGTTTCTGGTGGCGCGCAACGCGGAGAAACTCGCCGCGGTGGCTGCGGACCTGAAGCTGCGCGGCGCGTCGTACGTGGGCACCGCCGTCGCCGACCTGGACGACACGGACAAGCACGCCGAACTGCTGACGCACGCGGTGAACTCGCTGACCGGCATGGACATTGCGTATCTGGCGCACGGCATCCTGGGCGGCCAGGCGCGCGGCGAGCAGGATTTCGAGCACGCGGCGCAGATCATTTACACCAACTTTCTGGCGCCAGTCTCGCTGCTGACGTGGCTGGCGAACTACTGCGTGCAGCGCCATGCGGGCGTGATCGCGGTGCTCTCGTCGGTGGCGGGCGAACGCGGGCGCAAATCGAACTACATCTATGCCTCGTCGAAGGCCGGGCTGACCGCGTTCCTGAGCGGGCTGCGCAACCGCATCGACCGCGAGGGCGTGACCGTGATGACGATCAAGCCGGGCCCAGTGAATACCTCGATGACGGCGCACATGAACATCAGAAAGGCCGACGTGAAGAAGGTGGCTGCGACGATTGTGAAAGCGATCGACAAGCGCGTGGACACTCTCTATGTTCCGATCATTTTTCTGCCCATCATGTTCATCGTCCGCCACATTCCCGAGCGCATCTTCAAGAAGCTGAACCTGTAGCGGATCTGTTTCTGCTGCGATTTACCTCCTACTGTTGCTGCTGCTGGGCCATGTGCTGCTGGCGGGTGGGCAATCGCCGGATGGAGATGAGGGGGTATACCCCCCTAAAAGTCCTAAAATCTTCAAAACAAATATGTTAAGTCTAGACTTGATCTGGATCAGGTCTATATATTCCCTTCAAAATCTTGATTCCAGAGAGTTTATTTTGTAAAATCTCTGGAATCAGTTTGTTGCGATGGTATAAGAGCAAGAACAAGCAACGGAGAAATACGGAGATTCTTGCTGCCCCATGTGGAGCATGGCCTCACGCCGGATCTGGTGGCCAGGGCAATCGCATGAATCGTTAATCATTTATCAACTTCCCCCCTCCCCCCCTTTGGGGTGTCTTGGGAGGAACTCTTTTGGAATCTGTGGATTGCATTGGGTCTGTGCCGTTCCATATAACATTCTAAATGAGTTACGGCTAAATATTACTTTACAAATGACTTAGAGCGGTTTTCCTGGCCCTATCCCTCCGGAAATGCTCCTCGAAAGCCGCTTTTCTTGAGGAAAAACGGCGCAAGATGCGCGTTTTCGTACACCATCTGGAGAAATAAACGACGACTTCTTCGGCGCAGAGGCAAACAAAAGAAGCCCGACGCATGCGCCGGGCTTCTCTCTCATCTCTACTGCTTTAATTATACGCGTTGGAGGGAAACTACTATGCCAACTATTTTTCGGATTTATGTGGTTTAGTTGGTGTGAGTTATGGGGATTTTGGGGGTCGAGGGTCTTGACACGGCGATTTTACGGGGAAATTCGAGGGAAAATTCTTCGGGAGCGGGAAGAGTTGGAGGTAGACCCACCCTTCGCTAGAAAAAAGCGAAGGATGGGGCACCCACTTTTTGTGGGGGATCAAGATTCCAAAAACCTAGGGTGGGGCATCCGGCACTCGATCTGGATTCCGCGCAGGCAGGCGAGGACGTTATCTCGTTGACGCTAGAGTGGATGAGCCAACGGCGGGCGGGGTCATCGCTTGGCGAAGAGATGCGACGCATCCACCCATCTGGTGCGGAAGCCGTTGCCGGCGAGCCGCTTTTCAATGCGTACCGGGGCCATGGCGCGACCACGCTTCTCAAGGGTCTTGAAGTGGACCTCAACCAGGAGGCAGCGCAGCAGGGGCGAGGCAAGCAACTCGCCCATGCCCAGCAGCACCTCCTCTTCAAACCCTTCCACATCGACCTTGACGACATTGGGGATGCGGCCTAGGCGGTTGCACAGCGAATCGCCGCGGCAGATGGTGACGGGAACGGTCTGCAAGCTGGCGTCCTGCTGGTCGCTGCCGGTAGCGATGTGGTTCTCCACGGACGCTTCCCCGGTGACCAGGCGGCCCGTGGTGTCGCTCTCGCCCAGTGCCACGTTCTCCACCTGAAGCCAGGCGCAGTCCGGCAGCCTCTGGCGCAGTCGTTCGCAGGATTCCAGGCAGGGCTCAAATGCAACCACGGAGCCGCTGTTGCCCACCCAGCGGCAGAACAGCTCGCTATACAGGCCGACGTTGGCCCCCACATCCCAGACCGCGTCGCCCGGCCTGACCGCGGCGGTCAAGGCCTGGCGGACGCGGCCCTCGTAGGAGCCGGCCGGACGCAGGCGATGGATGAGGCCAATCAAGCCCGTCCTGCGGGCGAGCGAACGAGCCTTGACAAGCCATGGATTCACGGACCGGACCACCCCTCGAAGAAGCAGGATCGCATCACAGCGCCGGCGAGTGGGCCGGCTGTGGCAAGTGTAATTCATGGCCGCGCCCGGAGGTCTTCAGAAGCCCTGATCGGGGCGGAAGGTGGTGACGTGGTTGCTGACGAAGGTGACGGCCATGGGCTTGCCGAGGTTGCTGAAGATCACCAAGCGGTTGCCGTACTCCTTGCTCAGGCTCCTGGAGACCTGGCCGAGGGAGAGCTCGACCTGGCGCTCGTTCATGCCCAGGATGACCTGGTGGGCATCGATGGCCTGCCAGACCTTGGGCCCCCAGTGGTTGAAGAGCTGGTGCGGGTCGTCGTAGAAGAAGATCTCGTCGTTGGCGAAGGTGTAGTCGCCGGCCTCCTTGAAGCCCACGGGGACGGCGTAGAGCTTCGTCGGATCGGCGGACTTGGGCATGGTGAAGGCGAGCAGGACCTGCTTGTCTCCGCCGCGAATGCGGAAGGTGGCGGACTTGGGCGCGACCTGCTCGAATGCGTCCTTGATGGCCAGCGGTTCGGCCCCGAGCAGGGTTCCGGCGGAGTGCGCGTAGTCCGCGCGATGGCCGACGCAGGGGTAGTAGTCGAGCTGGCCGCCGGCGGAGACCCAGACCGTTGTGCCGATCAACTGCTTCACGTCGGCCAGCGAGGAGGGTCGCTGCTGCTTGAGGAAGACCAGCTCGTCGAGGTCCACCGTGCCAGTGACGGCGGGAGCTACCGGCCCCGGTGCGTTGTTCTCGTGGTGGATGATCGCGATGCGGATTACCAACGCCAGGAGCAGCGCCAGAGTTATGCCGATTGCCGTTCTCTTGCTAGGTGTCATCCCTGTCCCTCTCGGTTTTCGCTTCAATAACCAGCATTCTGCATTCTGCATCCAACAACCAGCAACTAACAACTAACAACCAACAATCAGCAACCTTCTCTAATCCGGCGGCTCGGCGGCGCTCTGTTGCAGATTGGCCTGCATCAGCGACTCGGGGGTGAGCGCATCGGCCTGGCGCAGGGAGGGGAAGAGCGTACTGGCCAGACCGGTGACGACGAGCGAGCCGATTCCGCCGACGACCACGGCGCGGACCGCTCCCCACCACGCGGCGGTGGCGCCGCTCTCGAATCCGCCAAGCTCGTTGGAGGCGCCGATGAAGAGGCCGTTGACGGCGCTGACGCGGCCGCGCATCTCGGGCGGCGTGGCCAGTTGCAGGATGCTGGCGCGGATGACCACGCTGACCATGTCGCTGGCGCCGACGAAGACCAGAGCGAGCAGGCTGACCCACATGATGTGCGAGAGGCCGAAGATGACGGTGGCCGCGCCGTAGATGCCGACGCAGATGAGCATCCGCTTGCCCGCATCGCGCTTGACGGGGCGGAACGTCATCACCAGCGAGACGACCAGCGCGCCGAGGGCGGGCATGGCGCGCAGCAGACCCAGGGAGCGCGGGCCGCCGTGCAGAATGTCCGTGGCGAAGATGGGAAGCAACGCGGTGGCCCCGCCCAGCAGCACGGCGAAGAGGTCCAGCGAGATGGAGCCTAGCAGCAGCTTGGCGCGCAAGACGTAGCGGAAGCCGACGAGCATGGTTTCCAGATTGAAGGGGTTGTCGACCACGCGCACGGGGCGTGTGCGCATCATGCCCACCAGCACGAGGAAGGCCATGAGGGTGATGAGGCTGAAGGCGTAGACCACGGCCGCGCCGTTCCAGGGCTTCAGAAACCCGGTGAGGGGGAGGGTGAAGAGCAGGCCGCCCACCGAGGGGCCGGCGATGTTGGCGATCTGGAAGACGATGGCCCCCCAGGTGACCGCGTTGACGAAGTGGTGCCTGGGAATCAGGCTGGGCAGAAACGCCGAGGAGGCGGGACTGCTGAAGGCGCGGCCGATCCCCATGGCGAAGAGCACCGCGTAGATGGGCCAGATGTGGCCGTTGGGGTGCAGGGCAAAGCGCATCAGCGCGAGGGTGCAGCAGGCTTGGGCGGCGTAGCAGACGAGGATGATGGAGCGGCGGTCGTAGCGGTCGGCGACGTGGCCGGCGGCGAGCATGAAGAGGATGATGGGAGCGAAGAGCATCAACCCGGTGAGGCCGAGCGCGAGCGCGGAGTGGGTGATCTGGTAGACCTGCCATGCGACGGCGACGGCCTGCGCCTCGGCGCCGAGGATGACCAGGAGGCGGGCGGTCTGGTAGAGGCGGAAGTCGCGCGAGAGAAACGCGCTGCCGGCGCCGATCTCCGCTGCTGCCTCTGCCACCCCAGTTTGGCCGTCTGCCATGTTGCCTATGGTTTCATAAACCCGGCGGCGATGGCACGAGAGATTTTTATCGGCCGAGGTATTGGTTGTACTGGGATTCGACGACGCCGGTGTTGCGGGCCAGGGTTAGCTTGGATTGGTTGAACAGGAACTCGGTGGCGACGAGGCGGCTTTGGGCGGCGGCCAGCGAGGCCTGTGCCTCGACGACGGGGAGGTTGTCGGCGACGCCGGCGGCGTAGCGGTCGCGTGTGTCGGAGAGTGCCTGGGAGGCGAGATCGACGTTGCTGCGCGCGACCTTGACCAGTTCGGCGGAGGACTCGACGTCCATGCGGCTGGCGCGGACCTGGGCGTCGATGGTGATCTTGAGCGACGCGATCTGGCGCTGGAGGGAGATCTGCTGGGCGGTGGCGACCTCGCTCTCGCCACGGAAGCGGCTCTCCTCGAAGATGGGGATCTTCAGCGTACCTTGGGCGGTGAAGACTCCGTGGTAGTTGCCGTGGGTGACGCCGAGAACGCCGTAGTCGCCGTTGAAGGAGAGCGATGGGAGGCGCTGGTACTTGACCGCCTTCTGCGCGCGCTGGGCGACCTCGAGCTGCGCGGTGAGCGTGAGCAGGTCCTGACGCCGCTCATAGGCGAGGGCGCGGGCCTGGTCGAGCGGCATCTCGGCGAGGCCGGCGTAGGGCACCGCGTCGGTGAGGGAGAGCTCCTGCTCGGCGGCGAGGCCGATGAGGCGGTTGAGGGCGATCTTGTCCTTGGCGAATGCGTTCTGGGCGCGCAGCAGGGATTGCTGCTCGGATTGGAGCTGCACGCGGGCGCGCAACACGTCGAGATTGATGCCGACACCGGCGTCGTGGGCGAGCGTGGCCTGGCGCAGCACCTCAACGTCGGCGGTGACGAGGGCCTGGGCGTTGGCGATCTGCGCCTGGTCCGCCAGCGCGGCGAGATACTGGGTGCCGACCGCATCGACCACGCCTCCACGCACGTTGAGCGTGTTCATGGCGACGACATCGGAGGCCTTCTTCGCTGCCTGGTAGAGATAGAAGTCGGTCAGGTTGAAGAGGACCTGGTTGGCGCTGAACAGCGCGCTGGTGGTGTCCACCTTGACGATCTCGTGGATGGAGCCGGGGGGGAAGCCGAAGGCCGCGAACGACGAGGGCTTGAATCCCATGGCGGCCAGGTTAAGCTCGAGCGCGTTGGTGTAGGCGGTGGCGCGCATGTTTGGAAGCAGGGCAAAGTAGACGCCGAGGACCTGGCCGCGGACAGACTGCTGGGCCTCGGTGGCAAGCTGCACCTGGAGGTTGTGCTTCAGGCCGCGGCCGATGGCGTCGTCGAGCGAGAGCGGGAAGGCGCCCGGCGTGGCCTGCTGCACAGGGAAGCGAACCGTCGAGGTTCCCAGCGCCTTGCCGGCGAAGGCGTGGCCGGTGAAACTGAGGCCTGTGAAGGCCCGATCCGCGAGAGGCTGGTCCGCGATGCGGTCCACGGAGTTCACCGGCAACGCGGAACGAAGCGCGCTGGGGGCCATGGGAAGGGATGCGTTCTGCTGCGCCCGCGCCAGACCGCTAAGTCCTGCGCATGCCAGCGCCAGCGTCGACACGCAGGCACTCACGCTGCGCCGGGTGCACCTGGGAAGCCGCGCTCTTGCGGCGAAATGATTCGACTGGAAGAAAATTAGCACGCTCATTATCAGTTTAGAGCGTCCCGGCCCCCGGCGGGGTACCAAACTTGCCCCCTGCGAGACAACGATTATGGATTGTGCATGGGAAGTTTGCTGGTATATGCTCTCTGTGTTTGCAGGTATATGTGCTCTGTGAGGATACAACCTTGAACCCTCCGATTTTCCCGGAACTTTTCTTCCCCGCAGTTGGCGTCTTCTGGATCTTCCTGATCTGGGTGCTCTGGATGATCGTCAAATGCCTCAGAGGCCTGGATAAGAGCCTCGAGGGTGTGAACGCAATCCTCAAAGAGTTATCGGACCGCCTCAATAGCAAGGGCTGAGATTGAATTCTGCGCGCCGCCGGCTGATGACGAGGCGTCAGCGAGGATCAGCGAATCTGCACCAGACCCGCATCGGCTCCAGGGCTGGCGCCATGTGCGCCGCCGGGAGTGATCTGAGAGGTCTGAGGCGCGCGCCAGTGGTCGATGTAGCTGACCTGGTGGACGCAACTGATGGTGCAGTTTGGGGCGCAGCTCTTAGCCGTGAGAAACTCGCGTCGCAGGTCGGCCTTGCCGTACTCGGCGAGCGGCACGCCTGGATATCCGCGCTGTTGCGAGCAGTAGTGCACCAGGCCGAACTCGCAGATGTAGAGATAACGCGCGCCGGCGCGGCATCGCCAGTCGTTTGGCTGGCCGTTTGCGATGGCCTCCTGAAAGTGATTGAAGCGGGAGTAGTTGCGGCGGGTGAGCCGGCGGACCCTGTCCCAGACGGTGCGCTCGGCCTCGCCCAGCGGCTTCAACTGGCCGCTGCCATCGTGAATGATGCCGATGGTGGAGGAGAACCCCAGCGCCAGCGCGCGCTCGCTGACGGTGAGCGCGTCGGTCGGGTTGGCGATGCCGCCGCCCACCACTGAGTTGATGTTGACGTGGAAGACGGCGTGCGTGGCCAGCATCTTCAGCTTGGCGTCGAGGACCTTCAGGCTCTTCTTGGAGACCGCATCGGGCATCACGTTGTCGATGGAGATCTGCATGTGGTCGAGGCCGGCGCGGTTGAGGCGATGGATGCGTTCCGGCATCAGCAGATAGCCGTTGGTGATCATACCGGCGATGGCGCCGGTGCGGCGGATGCGCGCGATGATGCGGTCGAGCTCGGGGTGCAGCAGAGGCTCGCCGCCGGAGATGGTGATGACCGATGTGCCGAGGCGGCCCAGCTCGTCGATGCGCCGCTCCATCTCCTGGATGGGCACGGGGTCGGAGACGTCGTCGAACTCGTTGCAGTAGGCGCAGGCGAGGTTGCAGCGGCGCATGGGCACGATGTGCGCCATGTAAGGATGCGCGGTGTCGATGAGCGCCGAGGCGATGGAGGCAAGCTCGCGCAGCTTGCGCGTCGATGACGACCAAATGCGCTGCGCGGCCATCCATCGGCGCTGCGCGGTGCTGGGACGACGCGAGACTGTATTCTGCAGGGCCATCATTGATAGATCCAGTGCATCGTCGATCGATTCATTGCACTGCCGCTGGATTCATTGAACCACACCCAGCCGCGCAGAGCGACTCCAGCAGCATGCGCGGGCGCGGAGGTACACGCGTGGATTTGCGGGTCGCAACTGCAATCACCGGCGAGAGCGTGGATGCAGTAGCATGGCAGACGAGGGGCCCATAGCTCAATTGGTCAGAGCAGCGGACTCATAATCCGTTGGTTCAAGGTTCAAGTCCTTGTGGGCCCACCAAGCATCCTCCGGCGAAGGCGAACGACTGCGGAAGCGAGATGCAACAGACCTTCGAGCCGACCCCTTCAGACCTGCGCAGTTTGCCGGTCGCGATACTATGAGCCAAGGGCCCTGTGCGATGATCTCCGTCCTGATCCTTACCAAGAACGAAGAGCGCGATCTGCCCGGCGCGCTGGCCTCGGTTGCGTGGTCGGACGATGTGCATGTCTTCGACTCGTGCAGCACGGACGCGACGCTGGAGATTGCGCGCGCGACCGGCGCGCATGTCCACAGCCGCGTCTTCGACGACTACGCCACGCATCGCAACGCCGCGCTGGGCCTGGCGTTCAAGTATCCGTGGGTCTTCCTGCTGGACGCCGACGAGCGGCCCACTCCGGAGCTGTGCGCGGAGATGCAGCGCGTGGTGAGCGAGGCGCCGGCGAATACGGCGGCGTTTCGCCTGCGGCGGCGCGATTATCTCTTCGGCACGTGGCTGAAGCATGCGCAGCTCACGCCGTTCTACATCCGGCTGGTGCGGCCGGAGCGGGCAAGGTACACGCGCGCCATCAACGAGGTGCTGGAGGTGGATGGGCCGATTGCGGAGCTGGCGCATCCGCTCGACCACTTCCCGTTCTCGAAGGGAATCGCGTGCTGGTTGACGAAGCACAACGCCTACTCGACGATGGAGGCCGAGCTGATCTTCCGCCAGCAGGGACTACAGCACCCGAGCCTGCGCTCGGCCTTGCGCGATCCCGACTTCCACACGCGGCGGCTGCACCAGAAGGCGATCTTCTACCGGATGCCAGGAAGGCCACTGATCAAATGGCTCTACATGATGTTTGTGCGCGGCGCGGTGCTGGACGGCGCTGCAGGCGTCACCTACGCCACGCTACAGGCGTTCTACGAGGTCATGATTGTGCTGAAGACGAAGGAGCTGCGGCGCGGCGGCGCTTAGCCCTGCTGCTCCAAATGAGATCAGACCTATGCTTGCGTAGATATTGCTTCTGCTTGTCGCAGCGAGCGGCGCTCGTAAACACAGAAATAGTAGATCAGTGCTCCGAGATTGGGCGTTGGTACGACTAAGATCAGCCATAGCACCCTCGCTCTTACTGACATCTCTCTGGCGATGGCGCAATCCCGTATCATTCCGAGCCAGAGCACGGTTCCGCCGATTATCAGGAACAAAATAAGCGCAGTAAGTGGGGGCCAGATGATGCGATGCCACCTGTCGAACGCATTCATTAGGTCGTAGCCGCTGAAAGCGCAGAAGATGCTAAGGGCAAGTTCGGCCCCAAGGGTGGAGACAGTGCCGATGGCCACGGCTCGGTAAAAGGATCGAAGCGTCATCTTTCTGTAGATCATCTACCACTCCTTGGCGGCCGAGTTGGCATTGACTGCACCGCTCGGCACCTCCGGTCCTTTCCAGCGCAGGACGGGCTTGCGCGCGGCGGCGGTCTCGTCCAGACGGCGCAGGCGTGTGGTGTGCGGCGCAGCTTGCACCAGCTCTGGATTCTCCGCTGCCTCGCGTGCGATCTGTTCGAGCGCGTCGATCAGCAGGTCCAGCTCTTCGCGGCTCTCGCTCTCGGTCGGCTCAATCATCATCGCGCCGTGGACGATCATGGGGAAGCTCACTGTGTAGGGATGGAAGCCATAGTCGATGAGGCGCTTGGCGATGTCGCCGGTCCTGACGCCGTTGGCCGCTTGCAGGCGGTCGGAGAAGACGACCTCGTGCAGCGTCGGCGTAGTGAAGGGCAGCTCGAATGTGCCTGCCAGCTTGGCGCGAATGTAGTTCGCATTCAGCACGGCGTCCTCGGTCGTCTGCCGCAGACCGTCCGGCCCATTCGCCAGAATGTACGCCAGCGCGCGCACGAACATCCCGAAGTTGCCGTAGAACATCCGCACCCGGCCTACACTCTGCGGCCTCTCGTAATCGAACCCAAGCGACCCGTCCGCGCGCGTCACCAGCACCGGCGTCGGAAGAAACGGCTGCAAAAACTTTTTGCAGGCCACTGGCCCCGAGCCGGGCCCACCGCCTCCGTGCGGCGTGGAGAAGGTCTTGTGCAGGTTCAGATGCATCACGTCGACGCCGAAGTCGCCGGGCCGCGTCTTCGCCACCAGCGCGTTCATGTTGGCACCGTCCATGTAGAGCAGCGCGCCCTTGGCGTGCAGAATCTCGGCGATGCGGTGAATCTCGCTCTCGAAGACGCCGATGGTCGAGGGGTTGGTGAGCATGAGCGCGGCGGTGTCTTCGTCCACCATGCGCTCCAGTTCGGCGAGGTCCACCATGCCCTGCGCGTTCGATCTCAGGTTCGCCACCTGATAGCCGCAGACTGCGGCCGACGCGGGGTTGGTGCCATGCGCCGAGTCGGGAATCAGAATCTTCTTGCGCGCATTGCCTTTGCTCTCGTGATACGCGCGCACCAGCAGGATGCCGGTGAACTCGCCGTGCGCGCCGGCGGCGGGTTGCAGCGTGATGGCGTCCATGCCGGTGATCTCGACGAGGCAGTCCTGCAAGAGCTTCATGATGCCGAGGCAGCCCTGCGAAAGCGACTCGGGCTGATAGGGATGCGCGTTGGCGATGCCTTCGAGCGCGGCGACCGCCTCGTTCACGCGCGGGTTGTACTTCATGGTGCANNTCACGCGCGGGTTGTACTTCATCGTGCAAGAGCCCAGCGGATACATGCCGAGGTCGATGGCGTAGTTCCACGTCGAGAGCCGCGTGAAGTGGCGGATGATCTCAATCTCCGATAGCTCCGGCATCACGCCCAGGTCGGTGCGCACGCTTTCGCCCAGCAACGACGCGGCATCCACCGCTGGCACATCCAGCTTCGCCAGCCGATAAGCCTTTTTCCCCGGCGACGACTTCTCGAAGAGAAGACCTTCGTTCTGATTGACATGCGTCGTCGCCTTACGCGGCGTCCCTACAAACTTTTGCTCAACTGCCATATCTAAAACTCCTGTGCGTCTGCTTCCTCGCCCGACACGGAGTAGCTGCCTGACTCCGGGCTATCTACATCTTCTTCGCGCAGCGAGAGGGCGAAGACGATGCCGTTGGCGAACTCGATTGTCAGCGCGTCGTCCTCTTCCAGCATTGCTTTCTCGACCGTCTCGCCGATCTCGGCGCAGAGTGCGTTGCGATACTCCGGCTCGCCGAAGGCCACGGAAGAATCCGTGAGCAGGATGTGCGGCCAGTCGTAGAGCTTGAGCAGCGGCTCGCCGAAGCGGAGCTGTAGATAGTCCTCCACAAACTCCACAGACTTCAGTTCCTCGCCCTCGATTGCGCTAATGTCCATAGATAACCTTTGCCGAACAGTTCACTTTCAAAAGCAGATTCCTCCGCTACGCTGCGGAATGACAAGCTACGTATTGTCCTCGTTGTCATAGCCGCACCATCTAAATCTTCGTTAACTCTGCCGCGGCGATTGCGCGCAGGGTGGCGGCTGCGGCGTCCATTTGTTTGCGGGTGGTCAGTTCGGTGGCGCACCAGAGGCTGGCGTTGGGGCCCAGCTCGGGATACCAGCGAGCGAGCGGCAGGCCGCCGATGATCTTGTGTTCGAGCAGCGCGGCGTTGGTCTCCTCGGCGCTGGCGGGAAGATTGAGGACGAACTCGTGGAAGCGCGGCGCGCCTTCGAAGAGGAGCTTCGCGCCATCGCCTGCGGCGAGTTCGCTGCTGAGATGCGCGGCTTTGGCGAGGTTGTGCTCGGCCAGCTCGCGCAGGCCCTGCTTGCCGTAGACGGTGAGGAAGATCGTCGCGATGAGAGCGACCAGCGCCTGATTGGTGCAGATGTTGGAGGTCGCCCGCTCGCGGCGGATGTGCTGCTCGCGGGTGGAGAGGGTGAGGACATAGCCGCGCTTGCCGTCGGCGTCCTTCGTCTCGCCGACGAGGCGGCCGGGCATCTGGCGCATGAACTTTTCCTTGCATGCGATGACGCCGCAGTAGGGCCCGCCGAAGCTGACCGGGACGCCGAACGACTGCGCCTCCAGCGAGACGATGTCCGCCTCGGCAGGTGGGCGGACGATGCCGAGAGAGATGGCTTCGGCGATGGAGACGATGAGCAGCGCGCCCTTGGCGTGGGCGAGGTCGGCGATGGCAGCCACATCCTCAATCGTGCCGAAGAAGTTGGGCGACTGGATCAATACACAGGCTGTCTCGGCGGTGATCGCCTCATCCAGAGCGGCCAGATCGACGCGGCCATTCTGCACGTAGCCGACCTCACGGATGAGAATCTGCTGGTGCTGCGCGTAGGTAGCGAGAACCTCGCGGTACTCCGGGTGCACGGTGCGTGCAACAACCGCCTTGTCGCGCCCGGTGACGCGGACGGCCATCATCATGGCTTCCGCCGCGCCGGTCGATCCGTCGTACATCGACGCATTGGCGATCTCCATGCCGGTGAGCTCGCAGATCATAGTCTGGAACTCGAACATGGCCTGCAGGGTTCCCTGCGCGATCTCCGGCTGATAGGGCGTGTAGCTGGTGAGGAACTCGCCGCGCTGGACGAGCGAGTCGATGATGACGGGGCGGTAGTGGCGATAGGCGCCCGCGCCGAGAAAACTGGCGTAGCCGTTGGCGTTCGAGTCGGCGAAGGCGCGGAAGCGGTCGATAATCTCCGACTCGGAGTGCTGGCGCGGAATCGCGAGATCGCGCGTCAGTTGAAATTCAGCAGGAATCGTCGCAAACAAATCGTCAATGGAGTCGACGCCGATCTCCGCAAGCATCTCTTTGCGGTCGGCGGGCGACTTGGGCAGATAGCGCATCGATTAGTGCCCCGTCTCCTCGGCGATGAAGGCCTCGTACTCCGCCGCCGACAGCAGCCCATCCAACTCACTCGCGTCCTTCAGATCGAGCTTGAGCATCCAGGTTGAGTTGGCGTCGGCGTTGACCTGCTCGGGCGCGTCCTTCAGCTCCTCGTTGATGGCGGTGACAGTGCCGGAGACCGGCGAAAAGAGGTCGCTGACGGCCTTGACGCTCTCGACCGAGCCGAAGATATTGCCTGCTTCGAGCGTGTCGCCCACCTTGGGCAGGTCGACGAAGACGATGTCGCCCAGCGAGCTTTGCGCGTAGTCCGTGATGCCGACGGTCCCGGCAAGGCCTGCCACCGAGATCCACTCATGTTCCTTGGTGTACTTGTAATCCGTGGGGTAGGGCATGATCTGCGTTCTCCAGCGTTCATTGTAGTGCGGGGCAGGAAGGAAAACCTCGTAGCGCGGTCCAGAAGAAAAAACCGCGGCGAGAGCTGCCTCAGCGCGGGCCAAAGCCGGGGTAGGGCTCCAGTTGCGTGATGAGAGGGAACTCGATCATTCCGCGCTGGGCGAGGGGGAGCGAGGAGGCCAGCGCGTGCGCCTCCTCTTCGCTGGCGGCCTCGAAGAGGATTGCGGCGCCGGGCATGTCTTTGCGCCGCCAGATGGAGCGCAGGGAGCCGGAGGCGTACATCTCGCGCACGCGCTGCGATTCGGCCGCGATCAGCTCCGGCGTCCACTGCTCTGCGGGATACGCTTCCATGCGGCGCTTGGTCAGGACTAGAAACTGCATTGTGTTCTCCTCATCTCTTTGGCTGATTTATTTCTTCGTATCGATTTACTACTTCAAGTCGATTGATTTTTTCCGCCGTTTGTAGAACGGGGTTGCGACTATTTTTGCCTTCACGAGCTGGCCGCGAACCTCCACGGCGACGACCTCGTCGAGGGCGGCGAATTGCACGGGGACGTAGGCAAGGGCGATGTTCTTCTTCAGAAACGGCGCGGGCGAGCCGCTAGTGATCTGGCCGATCTTTTCGCCGGTGACGGTGCAGACCGGATAGCCGTCGCGACCGATGCCGCGCTCGATCATCTCCAGCCCGACGAGCCTGCGCTTGGGGCCACCGGCGGCTTCGATGGCGGCGAGCGCGGCACGGCCTACGAAGTCTGTGTCTTTGTCGAGCTTGGCGTAGCGGGCCAGATTGGCCTCGAAGACGTTGATGGAGTCGGAGATCTCGTGGCCGTAGAGCGCCATTGCGGACTCCAACCTCAGCGTGTTGCGCGCGCCGAGGCCGCAGGGAAGAATGCCGAACTCCGCGCCGGCGTCGAGGATTTCGTTCCAGACGAGCGCGCTGGTCGGCTCGTCGGAGGGGATATAGATCTCGAAGCCGTCCTCGCCGGTATAGCCGGTGCGAGCGATCATCACGTTGTAGAGGCCGCAGACTTTGCCATGGGTGAACCAGTAGTTTTTGATCGCGCTGAGGCTGGTGTCGGTGAGCTTGGCCAGCGTGGCCTCGGCCTTTGGGCCTTGAATGGCGAGCTGGGTGTAGTAGTCGCTGTAGTCGCTGATGTGTATGCCCGGCATGGCTCCAATCTGCTTACGAACCCAGGCGACGTCTTTCTCGCGCGTGCCTGCGTTGATGACGATCAGGTAGTCGTTGTCGCTGAGTTTATGCACCACCACGTCGTCAACGAACGTCCCATCCGGCGTAAGCATCGCCGAGTACTGCGCCTGCCCGATGGCGAGCCTGGACGCATCGTTCATACAGAGCCGCTGCACCGCGGCCAGCGATCCGGGTCCGCGCAACTGGATGTCTCCCATGTGCGAGACGTCGAAGAGGCCGACACTGGTGCGCACGGCCATGTGCTCGGCGATGAGGCCGGAGTACTGGACCGGCATATCCCATCCGCCGAAGTCGACCATCTTGGCACCGAGCGCGCGGTGCGTGGCGTTGAGCGCGGTCCTGCGCAGCGGCGGAGTTGGATTGGATGTGGCGCTCATGGCAGTCCCCTATGAGACGACTTTACACCGCGGGCCACGCGCTGCCGCACAGTCCACGCTTACTGCACCGGATTGATGATCTTGATGTTGGCCAACGGAGGCATATGCCCCAGGGCAATCCACGCTCCGATCAAGCCAAACAGCACCGAGAGGCATGTACCGATCATCCAGATGTTATCGCTGTCCACCGTGGAGCGCGGACCGGAGGAGCTATGCCAACGGGAGGCGACCTTGAGCGCAAGAAAGCCGGCAACCAGTTGAATCCCGCTGCCGGGAAGCATGAATGCGCCGGTGTAGATAGTCCTCTCGAGGATGCCGACCATCCAGCTCAAGCGGGATTTTTGGTGGTCCGGGTCTGGTGGATGGTGTTTGCGAACGTAGGGCCACAGGGTTTTCTCGATCAACAGCCAGAGCACGATATGGCCCACCAGAATGGAAAACGCAAAACCTGCAATCACTCGCAACACAGTCAGCTCCTCCTGCTGTCAAACCTGATCGGCAGATAGAATGATAGCCGCTTGCGGACGATGGGTGGATTAACTTCGCGGGCGGGGAGGGGCCGCTAGGAGGCCTGGGAGGGCTGCTTGGCGGCCTCTCGCTTGGCCTTGCGTCGGCTGAGGACGGAGCTGCGGCGGGTGCGCGCCCGCTCGCTGACGTGGTCGATCTTCTTCCAGAAGCCGACAAAATAATCCACCGCCGAGATGATGGAGACGATGGTCATCCAGTAGATGGCCCACATGGCGATCATGTGTACGGCGACGACGAAGCCGCCGCCGTGTCTGGTCGGGAACCATAGCCAGTAGTCCCAGTGGTGGGCGAGGATGGCGGCGACCACCGAGACGATCTGGATGACGGTCTTCAGCTTGCCGATCTCGCTGGCGTCGATGGTGAAGCCCTCCGACGCCGCGATGGAGCGCAGGCCACTGACCAGGAACTCGCGACCGATGATGATGACGGCGATCCACGGGGGCACGATGCGCGGAGTGTAAGCGACCAGAATGATGTAGGCCGCGGTGATCATCAGCTTGTCGGCCAGCGGGTCCAGCAACATGCCGAGGGTGGTGATCTGCTTGCGGCGGCGGGCCAGGTAGCCGTCCAGGCCGTCGGTGATGGAGGCGAGGATGAAGACGCCGGAGGCGATGAGTTCCTGCTCGCCGCCCGCCAGGCCGTGGGCCGCGTGGTTGGCGGGGAAGGCGGGGGAGAGAATCCACATCAGCAGCGGCACGGTGGCGATGCGGCTGAGCGTGATGGAGTTGGGCAGGTTCATGGGCCTCGGGTTGCCGCGCCGCGCAAAGTGCGCGACGGCCTGCGCAGGCAGAGTCCGGGCCGCGCATCCGGCAGGAGGAACGGCCAAAACAGAGCAAAGTAGACACTAGCATTCTGCCACAGCCGGGGTCTTTGCGCTTTGCGGCAGCCTCGTAAACGGTGCGGCGCGCGTGGTAGATTGGCAGATGTCCTCCCACGCCCTGCGCTCTCGGGCCGGTGCTTCCATGTCACGCTTCAGTCGCATCCTTCGGCGTACGGTCTGCTGCCTTCTGGGCGCGGCCTCGGGCGTATGCGGCGCGCAGCAGGCGCAGACGGTGACGCTGAGCGTCGCAATCTAGTGGTAAGTGGTAAGTGGTAAGCGAGTGTTGCTCCTCTTTTCTGACCACTTATCACTGATCACTTACCACTGCCTTTACGCGTACATGCCGCGCTGTTTGGCGGTGTAGGCGACGCGGTCGACGGCCAGCATGTAGGCGGCGATGCGGTTGTTGACGCTGTGCGACTGGGCGTAGGCGATGACATCGCGGAAGCTGTCGGTCATGATGCGGTCAAGGCGCTGGTTGACCTCGGCCTCGGTCCAGAAGTAGCCCATGCGGTCCTGCACCCACTCGAAGTAGCTTGCGGTGACGCCTCCGGCGTTGGCCAGAATGTCGGGCAGGACGAAGACTCCGTTGGCGGCGAGAATCTCGTCGGCAACGATGGTGGTGGGGCCGTTGGCGCCCTCGCAGAGGATGCGGCAGTGGAGGGCGGCTGCGTTGCGGCTGGTGATGACGTTTTCGGTGGCGGCGGGGATGAGGATTTCGCAGACGCGGGTGATCAGTTCGGCTGGGTTGGCGGCCTCGGCGCCGGAGAAGCCGACGATGGTGCCGGCCTGCGCGCGGTGCGCGAGGAGCGCGTGGATGTCGATTCCGTTTGCGTTGTAGAGGCCGCCGTCGAGGTCCGCGATTCCGAGGATGCGGTAGCCTTTTTCGTAGAGGAGTTTGGCCGCGTTGGAGCCGACGTTGCCGAATCCCTGAAGGATGACGCGGCAGTCCTTGACGGCGATGCCGAGCTGCTGGATGGCCTGGTCGCAGACCACCGAGATGCCGCGTCCGGTGGCCTCGCGACGGCCGCTGGAGCCGCCGATGTTGACCGGCTTGCCGGTGACCACCGAGGTGACGGTCTGGCGCATGTGCATGGAATAGGTGTCCATCATCCAGGCCATGGTCTGCTCGTTGGTGCCCATGTCCGGCGCGGGGACGTCTTTTTCCGGGCCGAGGAACTCCATCATCTCGGCGGTGTAGCGGCGCGTCATGCGCTCCAACTCGCCCTGCGACATGGTGTGTGGATCGCAGATGATTCCGCCCTTCGCCCCGCCGAAGGGGATGTTGACCACCGCGCATTTCCAGGTCATCCAACTGGCCAGCGCGCGCACCTCGTCGAGCGAGACATCCGGCGAGTAGCGCACGCCGCCCTTGGAGGGCCCGCGCGCGGTGGAGTGCTGCACGCGATAGCCGGTGAAGACCTCGATCCGCCCGTCGTCCATGCCCACCGGGATGTGGACGATCAACTCGCGGGCAGGCTGGCGGAGGATCTTCCATATGCCCTCGTCGAGATTGAGCTTCTTCGCGGCGAAGTCGAAGCGCGCCTCCTGCGCGAGCCATGGGTTGGTCTCCTGCTCGAAGGACATCGCCTCGGTGTCTGCGGCCTGGGCGGATGGTTGTCTTCGTTCGGTTGCCGGTATCAGCGATTCGGTGACCATAAGCTGCTCCATCCTTTCTGTGGGACTGTCATCTGTTTTCCGCGGGATGATCGCCCAAACGCGTGGAGTATAGGCCTTTCGAGCCAACACGAACAACCGTCGCGCGGGACGGTCCCACGCCACACGCCATTGGATGTAGATCGAGGCTGCAAGCGGCTGCTAAAAAAAACACACTACGCTCAACTTTTTCCTCGCACCTTGAACTTCGCTGCTTGAACCTCGTTCCTAGTACGATGGGAGCACACGCTATGTCCGCACGATCCGCACAGTCCGCCAAGTCTGCCCTGCCCACGGCCCGCGACTTTCTGAAGCTGAGCCGCCAGCACACGCTGGTCCCCGTCTACCGCACGCTGACGGCGGACCTGGAGACGCCGGTCTCGGCCTTCCTGCGCGTTGCGGGCGAGGAGCCAAAGGCGTTTCTGCTGGAGTCGGTCGAGGGCGGGGAACACGTCGGGCGTTACACGTTCATCGGCATTGAGCCGTACAAGAAGATCGTGTCGCGGGGTACGGTGATTACGGTCGAGGAGGGTGGCAAGCGGCGCTGCTTCGAGGGCGACATCTTCGCCGAGCTGAAGCGCGCGCTGGGCGGGCACACTCCGGCGCGGCTGTCGGGGCTGCCTCCGTTTACCGCCGGCGCGGTGGGTTTCTTCAGCTACGATGTCTTCCGCCAGATCGAGCGCCTGCCGTCGTTAGCCATCGACGAGCTGGGCGTGCCGGATGCCTGCCTGATGTTCTTCGATCAGGTGCTGGCCTTCGACCATGTGAAGAAGGAGATTCTGCTGATTGTTACGGCGGACTTGACGCGCGAGAAGGCAGCGGCGAGGGCTAAAGGGAAGACGGCTGCGCAGGTGGCGCAGGCGGCCTATGCGCGCGCGGTGACACGGCTGGACCGGCTGGAGAAGCGTCTGGCGCGCGTGCTGCCCAAGCCGGTCAAATCGCGCGGGGCCAAGTCGCTCGGATCAAGGCTGGGTGCGCTGAAGCTGACGGCGCGCACGCCGAAGCCCGCATACCTCAAATCCGTGCTGCGCGCCAAGGAGTACATCGCTTCGGGCGATGTCTTTCAGTGCGTTCTCTCGCAACGCTTCGACTGCGTCCCGGGAGTGGATGCATTCGATATTTATCGCGCGCTGCGGATCGTGAATCCCTCGCCGTATATGTATTTTTTGCGATTCGGGATGGAGGGCGCGGCGTCGGCGAAGGCAGGCAAGAAGGCGAAGAAGTCGAAGCCCGCAGTGGCGCATATTGTCGGGGCATCGCCGGAGATGCTGGTGCGAGTGCATGGGCGGACGGTGGAGTATCGGCCCATCGCCGGGTCGCGTCCGCGCTCGTCCGACGAGGTGGAAGACCGCGCGCTGGAGGCGAGTCTGCGCGCCGACGAGAAGGAGGTCGCCGAGCATGTGATGCTGGTGGACCTGGGGCGCAACGACGTGGGCCGCGTCAGCGAGTACGGAAGCGTCAAGGTCAAAGACCTGATGTTTGTGGAGCGCTACAGCCATGTGATGCACCTGGTCAGCTCGCTGGAAGGGAAGCTGAAGCCGGAGCTGGACGCTATCGACGCCTTCCGCGCCTGCTTCCCGGCGGGGACGCTAAGCGGCGCGCCCAAGATTCGCGCCATGGAGATCATCGAGGAGCTGGAACCGGCGCGGCGCGGCGTCTACGGCGGCAGCATTTTGTATGCGGATTTTTCGGGGAATCTCGATTCGTGCATCGCCATCCGCTCGCTGTTTATGAACGGCGAGCAGGGGCACATTCAGGCGGGCGGCGGCATCGTCGCGGACTCCGTGCCGGCGAACGAATTTGTCGAGTGCGCCAACAAAGCCCGCGCCGTAGTCCGCGCCATCGAGCGCGCCAGACAGCAGTGAAGAATTCCAAGCGTTGGGTTAGGAAATCGGCTATGGTGTCTTTGCTTCGCACGTTATCGAACCAAGAGAGCACAAGGTAAAATCGGCACATCTATGGTCTTCGTTCTCGACAACTACGATTCGTTTACTTATAACCTCGTGCAGTACATGGGGGAGCTGGGCGCGGAGATGGTGGTGCGCCGCAACGACGAGCTGACACCCGCCGAGGTCGAGGCGCTCGCGCCGACCCACATCCTGATCTCGCCGGGGCCTTGCACGCCGGAGGACGCGGGAATCTCGATTGAGTTGATCCGGCACTTTGCGCGGCTGGCGCGGGAGGGCGGACGGCGCGTGCCGATTCTCGGCGTCTGCCTGGGGCACCAGGCGATCGGCGCGGCCTTTGGCGGGAATGTGGTGCGCGCGCCGAAGTTGATGCACGGCAAGACCAGCCAGGTGGAGCACGACGGGCGCACGATCTTCGCCGGGATCGCCTCGCCGATGACCTGTACGCGCTACCACTCGCTGATTGTGGCCGAGGAGGGGCTTCCTAAGGATCTGGAGGTTTCGGCGCGGACGGCGGAGTTGGGGCCGGGCGGGACGACGGGCGGGACGACGATTATGGCGCTGCGCCACCGCACGCTGCCCATCGAGGGCGTGCAGTTCCATCCCGAGAGCGTGCTCACCGTTGAGGGCAAGAAGATCATCGCAAACTTCCTGAAGATGTAGGCTGGACGCATGAGGCTGCGAACTCCATCTGCGCGCGCTCTTTCGCCGGTGCTGTTGCTGGCGTGCGCGCTGGGCGGTCCGATGGCCGGCCCGCTGAGGGCGCAGCAGTTGATCGGCTACGTCTCCACGCGCGACGCGGATGTCACCGGAGCGAAGGATGTGATGGAGGGTCGCGCCGTGCTTACCGGCTCGGTGAGCGTGACGGCGCGGGACCACACCGCGCCGATTGAGCTGGCGCGCGGAGGGATGGTGCGCGTCTGCCAGACCAGCGTGCTGCACCTGAGCGAGAGCCGCGAGGTGATGGTGGCCGCGCCGCTGCTCTTCTCGCTGGATGGCGGGGCGATCGAGATCGAGACGAAAGCTACCGCGACCGACGCCGTGATGACCCCCGACCTGCGCTTCACGGTGCGCACGGGTGGGCCGCTCGACCTGCGCCTGCGGGTTGCGCGCAACGGCGACACCTGCGTGGAGAACCGCGGCGCGGGCGCGCCGGTGCTGGAGGTTAGCGACCCGTTTGGCGATGCGACGTATGAGCTGGCGGCGGGGCAGCATGTGCTGTTCGAGCACGGAAGCCTGCGCGAGGTGGTGGACCACGAGACGTCGCCCTGCGGCTGCCCGGGCGCTTCAGGCGTGCCGCTGGCCGATGCGCTGATGGCTCCGGCTACAGCCGCAGCCGCCGAGCATCCATTCCCGGTGGCGGTCAGCGAAGGACTAGCGCCGGTTGCCGAGGTGCCGCAGGCGCCAACGGGCGAGGTGCATGCGCAGGTGAGCGAGACGCTGAGCTACAACGCGCAGGCCAGTAGCGACGCGCCGTCCACTGCCACTCCAGCGCCCGCGCCGCCGAACAACGATCTGGCGCACCTGGTGGGGCGTCTCTTCCACAAGATCTTTCGACGCGGTTAGGCTGAAAGCCGCAGGGCTTCGTGGTCGCGGCCACGGGATGAATCCGGCTGGACAGCCTTTGCGGATGCCGACCCGGCGCGTTTCCCCGGGGACGGTTTTCTTGACAGGGGGCGAAGGGTTACGCGAGACTTATAGGGCTGGGCCTGTTGCGCGGGCCCTGGGCGGCTATGTGCGCGCGCAAGTGCGCAGGGCAAGACAGGTTTTCGCCGCTGGCAGCTTTCGCGACAAACACCTCCAGGCCAGGTTGCGGGTCCAATCGCAGCTCCGGGGGTGTGTTCCGGCGACGATCGACGCGCGACGGCCCGAAGATTGATTCGAAGACGAAGCAAGTGAAGCTGAGAAGGATGGGATTGGATGGGATCATACGGTGTTTCCGGGCAACTGCTTCTGATGCTGGTGTTCATCGCGCTGATGTACTTCGTGATGATTGCGCCCAACCAGAGGAAGCAGAAGAAGTGGCAGGAGATGTTGAGCCAGTTGAAGAACGGCGACCGGGTGACGACCAACGGCGGCATTCGCGGGGTCATTATCTCGGTCAAGGAAGATGTAGTGCAACTGCGCGTAGCGCCGGACAATGTGAAGCTCGAGTTTGTGAAGAGCGCTATCGCCGCGGTGACGTTGCCAGACGAATCGAAGCAGGGGTAAGCAGTCACAGTGGTCAGTGGTCAGGGTAGAGGCGATCCGTTTGGCGCCGCGGGATTTGGAAAAAGGATGCAATGGGCAAGAATCTGAAGGGCAAGACGGCGTTCATCGTAGCGTTCCTGGTTGTGTTCTGCTATGGCTTTCTGGGCATTCCGCATGGCGTGACCCCGAGTGCGCTCGAGCAGGCGCTGAGCGATCACATCAAACTGGGGCTCGACCTCAAAGGCGGGACGCACCTGGTTCTGAAGGTGCATGTGGACGAGGCGGTAGGCTCGACCACCGACCGCGATGTGCAGCGGATCGAGGACGACCTGGAGAAGGCGGGCATCACCGGGCAGTCGGTGCACAAGCTGGACCCGGTGGCCCATCCCGAACAGATCACCATCAGCGGGATTCCGGCGGAGAAGGCCAGCGACGCGCGCGCCATCTTCGATGGCAACGACTACTCCGGCTACGACCTGGCGACCAACCCGGACCGAAGCGAGAAGCTGACCATGAAGCCGGGCGCGATCCGCACCCTGGAGACATCGACGCTGGACCACTCGATCGAGACCATTACGGACCGGGTGAACACGCTGGGCGTGAGCGAATCGACGGTGCAGCCGTATGGGCTGGGCGACAACGAGATCCTGGTGGAGCTGCCGGGAATCTCCGACCCGGAGAAGGTGGAGGACGCCATCAAGTCCACCTCCAAGCTGGCCGTGTACGCCGTGGTGAGCGGGCCGTACGAGAGCGACGAGGCGGCGATGACTGCGCTGAATGAGGTGGTCCCACCGGAGGATCAACTGCTGCATGGCAACATCTCGCCGAACTCTCCCGACCAGGTGTATCTGCTGGAGCGGGCGAGCAGGGTGGAGGGGACAGACTTCCGCGATGCGCAGCCCTCGACGGACCAGAATGGCAGGCCGAACCTGACCTTTACGCTGACCACCGAGGCCGGCGACCGCTTCTACAAGTACACCGAAGCGCACTCCAAGGACAGCGCGAACCCGGGTTCGATGGCGATCGTGCTGGGCAACAAGATTCGCGAGGTGGCATCGATCAACTCGGCGATCCGCGACCGGGGCGAGATTACCGGGACCTTCAGCAAAGACGAGGTCGACAACCTGTCGCTGATGCTGCGCACCGGCGCCCTGCCTGCCTCGATCGACACCCTGGAGACGCGCACGGTGGGGCCGAGCCTGGGCGCGGCATCGATCCACCAGGGAGTGATGGCGGCCATCGTCGGCATGCTGGCGGTGATCGTGTTCATGCTGGTCTACTATCGCGGCTCGGGCATCAACGCGGACCTGGCGCTGCTGCTGAACCTGGTGATCCTGCTCGGGTTCATGGGTTACGTCGGCGCCACGCTGACGCTGCCCGGGATCGCCGGCGTCATCCTGACCATTGGTATGGGAGTGGACTCGAATGTGCTGATCTTCGAGCGCATCCGCGAAGAGCTGCGCATGGGCAAGTCGTCGGCGGTTGCGGTGCAGCAGGGCTTCGGCCACGCGTGGATCACGATTGTGGACACCCACGTAACAACCATCGTCTCGGCGGGCATTCTCTTCCTCTTCGGCACGGGCCCGGTGAAGGGCTTCGCGGTAACACTCACCGTCGGACTGCTGGCCAACCTGTTCACCGCCGTCTTCGTCTCGCGGACGATCTTCGACGCGCATCTGGCAGGCAAGGAACGCGGCGCGGAGTTGTCGATTTAAGAACAGTTGCAGGTTACAGGTTGTCAGTTGATAAGCGAACTGGTCTGGAACCTGCAACCTGCAACCTGCAACTGATAACTGGAGTTTCAAGTGGAACTGTTTCGTGATGCAAAGATCGATTGGCTGGGCAAGAAGTGGTACTTCCTCGGCTTCTCGCTGATATTTTCCGTGGCTGGCATATTGAGCATGCTGTTCTGGCACGGCATTCCGCGTGGTGTGGACTTCAAGGGCGGCACTGAGATCCAGGTGCAGTTCGCGAGCACGCCCAATGAGGACCACATCCGCCAGGCGCTGAACAGCGCGGGCGTGAAGGACTCCACCATCTACCCGATCAGCGACACCAACGGGCAGTCTGCCAACATGGTGGTGATCTCGCTGCCTGAGGCCGCCGACATATCGCACGACGCGGGGCGCACGCAGGTGGAGGGCGCGCTGAACTGCGACCAGCCCGAGTCCAACTGCACCATCCAGCGGGTGGACATTGTGGGACCGACGGCGGGCACGCAACTGCAACACCAGGCCGAGCTGGCCACCATCTATTCGCTGATCGGGATGCTGATCTACCTGTGGTTCCGTTTTGAGCTGATCTACGGCGTGGCGGCCGTGGTCGCGGTCTTCCACGACACGCTGATCACGGTGGGCGCCTTCAGCCTGACCAACCAGGAGATCACCCTGACCGTGATCGCGGCCATCCTGACCCTGATCGGGTACTCGATGAACGACACCATCGTGGTCTTCGACCGCATCCGTGAGAACCTGGCCTTGTCGCGCAGGGAATCGCTGCCGGATGTTGTGAACCGCAGCATCAACCAGACGCTGACCCGGACCGTGATCTCCTCCGGCCTCACCTTCCTTACCGTGGTCAGCCTGTTGCTCTTCGGCGGGCCGGTGCTGCGCGGGTTCTCGTTTGCGCTTACGGTGGGCATCGTGATCGGGACCTACTCTTCGATCGCGGTGGCCGCTCCCATGCTGGTGGCGTATCAGGACTGGCGCAGGCGCCGGGGCAAGGTCTCGAACCTTCCGGCCAAGCGCGCCAGGGCGTAAGCGGCCTGATTTCAGGCGCGGGTTTCCAGGTGTGTATGTTTTTGTGTAAGATTCTTGGGCGGCTCCGTTTCAGCGGTCCAGGGCACGAACGGAGATTGGGATTGCGGACGCGGGGACAAAGCATCGCGGACGCGGGGACAAAGCATCGCGGACGCGGGAACAAAGTAAACCGGCGCGGTGTCTAAGCTGGGTAGAACATTTTTTGCGAGGCGCTTCATGTTTGAAAGCTCATTGATGGAATCCGGCGGTCAGCTCAAGACCAAGACGGGCCGGTGGATGTTCTTGACAGGCACAATCAATCTGTCCATTCTGGCCATCTTGATCCTGATTCCCCTGCTCTATCCCGAGGCCCTGCCGCGGACGGCACTGACTGCGCTGCTGACTGCGCCTCCTCCGCCTCCGCCGCCTCCGCCACCGCCTCCGCCCCAGCAAAAGGTTGCCGAGGTGAAGATGGTCTCCGAGATCGACTCGGGCCTGCACGCCCCGGCCAAGATTCCCCACGACATCAAGATCGTGCATGAAGAAGCGGCTCCGTCGTCGGGTACCGGAGTCCAGGGAATGCAAGGCATGGGCAACGGCCAACCAGGAGGCGTGGCGGGCGGTCTCTTTGCCAGCCTGAACAATAGTGCGCCGGTTGTCCCGAGAGTGGTTCCGAAGCAGACCGGCCCGGTGCACCTCTCCAGCGGAGTGGTTGCCGGCATGATCATTTCCAAGCCCGAGCCGGTATATCCGGCGATCGCCAAGGCCGCACACGTTCAGGGGGTGGTCGTCCTGCATGCCATCATCTCCAAGCAGGGCACCATCGAGAACCTGCAGGTGATCAGCGGCAACGGGATGCTGGTGAACGCGGCCCGAGACGCGGTCATGCGCTGGCGCTACAGGCCCTATCTTCTGAACGGCGAACCCACCGAGGTGGAGACGAGCATTACGGTCAACTTTACCTTCACCGGCAGCTAGCCGGATGCAGTTCTCACAGATGTCCGTTTCACGCAGTTCACGCTTTAGATTCAGGGCCGGAAAAATGGTTTTGCGCGTCCGGCTGGTTGCAGATTGGGTTATGTAGTTCAGGTTTTGGTCGGATTTCAATTCAGGGTTTTTAGATCGATCCAGTTCAATGTTGTATAGAAATCAGGAGGAAAGATTCCAGTGATTCTCGCTCATCTCGTAAACTTCGCTCACGTCCCCGCGCCGCTCGCCATGCTCTTTCAGGAATCCGGTGGAGGAGCGGTCAGCTTCAGTATCGGCGGTCTGATCTCGAACATGGGATGGCCGGCCCGCTGCATCGCCATCATCCTTTTCATCATGTCGATCTGGTCGCTGGCCGTTATGATCGACCGCTACCTCTACTTCAACGCAGCGCGCAAGCAGTCGCGCGAGTTTGCGCCCAAGGTTGCCGGCGCGCTCAAGGATGGCCGTCTGGACGAGGCGATCAAGCTGGGCGACCGCAGCAAGAAGTCGCACCTCGCCGAAGTCGTCACCGCCGGCCTGCAGGAGTTCCGCAGCTTCGGCTCGGGCGGCAACATCACCGAGGAACAGGTAGAAAGCTCGCAGCGCGCACTCGAACGGGCCGAGGCGATCGTCCATGCCAAGCTGAAGCGCGGCTTGGGCGGACTGGCCACCATCGGTTCCACCGCCCCGTTCATCGGGCTGCTGGGCACCGTGATCGGCATCTTGAACGCCTTCCAGGCCATCGCCACGCAGAAGACCTCGGGCATCGGCGCGGTCGCCGGCGGTATCTCGGAGGCGCTGGTCACCACGGCGTTCGGCCTCTTCGTCGCCATCCCCGCCGTCATGACCTTCAACTTCTTCACCAACAAGGTTGAGGCCTTCGACGTCGAGATGGACAACAGCTCCAGCGAGCTGGTGGACTACTTCATCAAGCAGAGCCACCGGTAAGCAGGCCGCCCTGCTGAAAGGCAGGGAGCAATTTCACCTCGGACAGCATGGCCTTCGGAGGCCGGCAAGCGAACCGCCTCCGAAGGCTCATCCTCCGCGGTGACGATGACGGCAACCACGGCCGAGGCCGCGAACGACCGAACGGGACAAACAATTATGGGTATCAACAAGCGCGAAGAAGGTAAGAAGGTCAACTCCAACATCAACGTCACGCCGATGGTGGACGTGATGCTGGTGCTGCTGATCATCTTCATGGTCATTACGCCCATGCTGAACAACAAGGTCAATGTCGACCTGCCGGTGGCCACGGCCGCAGTCATCATGGAGAACGCAAACAAGGAAGACGCGATTACGGTTGCGGTGACGCGCGACGGCAAGACGTTCCTCGGCGCGGACCCGATAAACCCCGACGACCTGGGAGCGAAGATCGCCGCCAAGCTGGAGAACAAGACCGACAAAGAGGTCTTCCTGCGGGCTGACCAGCGCGCCAACTACGGCAAGGTAATGAATGCAGTCGACCAGATCCGGACGGCTGGCGTGAGTGAGCTTGGCCTGTTGACCGAGAAGCGCGACAACGACGAACCTGTGCAGAAGTAAGCGACAGCAACGCAGGCCGTTCGAGGGCCGGGCGACCGGGAGACAACGGCCGGTCGCAACAGAAGGACTAAGGAGATTGTTATGGGAATGGGCGGTGGTGGTGGTACAGACAAAGCGGTATCGGACATCAATGTCACGCCGCTGATTGACGTTCTTCTGGTGCTTCTGATCATCTTCATGGTGATCGTCCCGGTGACGCCGAAGGGGCTGAGCACGCTGATCCCGCAACCGCCCAAGGACAATTCAGCGCCGCCGCCGGCCCAGACGATCGTGGTCCAGGTACTGGCGAACGGGGCAGGTGAGCCTTCGTACAAGATCAACGATACAGCCTTCAACAAGTCCGAGATCGAGCCCAAGCTGGCGGAGATCTTCGCCACCCGGCAGGAGAAGGTCATGTTCGTCAAAGGCGATGCGTCGCTCGACTTCCGCAAGGTTGCCGAAGTGATCGACTTCGGCCACCAGGCGGATGTGGACAACATCGGACTGATTACGCCGCGGGTCGAAGCCGGCCAGTAAGCATTTTCACAGTAGGTGTAGAGTGGGGCGAAAGAAGCCTGCGTGGTTTTCTCTCAAAGAAAACCACATCGCACGAGTTTTCCGATACCACAGATACTGTGAAAATGCTCTAAGCTCTGCCGGTTGCGATGGGACACGGATTTACCGAGGGGGGAGGGCCAAGCGCCTTCCCCCTTTGAGTTTGTCCAGGGGGAAAATGCCTCAGGCTTCCAGAGCTTCGTTCACGTCACGGACCAGGTTGCGCAGGTAGCTGCGGCGGTTGAGCAGCGCAACCATGGCATCGCGCGCGGCGAGCTTTGCGGGCGCATCCTCTGTGTCGAGTGCGGCGTCCCACCTCGCCCACAGGGATTCCAGTTCGGCCTGCGTCGCGGACATCTTGGCGTCGAAGCCGGCCTTGGCGGCGAGTAAGTCGCTGCGGAGCTGGGGATCGTCGCCGCCCATTTTTTTTGCCATGCGCATCTCTTCGAGTTGCATGTTCAGCTCGAACGCCTCCTCCAGCAGGTCCTCGGGGACGATCTGCTTCTTGGCTGTGCCGCTGGCGCGGGCCGCTTCAGTCGCCGACTTCGACTGCTCCTCCAGTTCGACGCCTTCCAGCTTCAGCAGGTACTCGGTGCGCGCGATGGGGTCTTTCAGCGTGCGATAGGCGTCGTTGAGGCGTGAGCTTTCGGCCAGCGCCGCAGCCTGCTCATCGGCAGACTTCGCCGCAAATCGATCAGGATGCAGCCTGCGGCTGAGCGCGTAAAAACTCTTCTCCAGTGCGGCGAGGTCGATCATCAACTTTGCCGGGAGAGAGAAGATTTCGAAGTAGGTAGTCATTCTGCAGGCACAGAAACGAGTTCGGCGAAGGACGACGGCTCGGGCACGGGGAAGCCACCTGCACGAAGCTCTTCGATATGGATTTTGATGCCCTCGCGAATGAGAGTTTCAACCTCTTCGCGGGTATCGGCGATTACGCCGAGGCCGGGTAGATCGGGAGCATACGCTCCCCAGCCGCCGTCTTTGCCTCGTTCGTAGATGACTGTGTATTCGTACATGGGGATGTTATAGACCTGCCCGACCAATTGAGCTAAGATGCTACCTTTCGCCCATGCGACGAAATCTCCACATGGCGCTGGACCACCCGATGCCTACGAGGGAAAAGACCGTTAGACGGACAATCAAATGGGTCAGCGAGAACTGCCAGTGATCGATCCAAGTTTCCCAGCCAGTAACACCAAGCGCGGTAAAGACACCCCACAACAGACCGTAAATGAGATTGAACTTCGACTTTGAAGTCATCGTTGCCCTCGCTATGGAGTATACGAAAAACTACGTGGAGAAGCTCGATCCGCAGCCGCAGCTCTTGGTGGAGTGGGGGTTGATGAAGTTGAAGGCCTGGCGCATCAGCGTCTCCTCGTAGTCGAGGATCATGCCGCTGAGGTAGATGAAGCTCTTGGGGTCGACGAAGATGCGCAGCGGCGGCTCGCCGGTGGCTGCCGGGTCGAGGTGCGTCTGGCTGAACGAGTATATGCGGTCGCGGTCGCGCGGCTGCGAGTCGAAGCGGATGCTGTAGCTCAGCCCCGAGCAGCCGCCGCCGGTGATGCCCACGCGCAGGCCGCCCGCGGCGGGTGAGATATGTTCCTTCGCCATGGCCACGCGGATGCGCTTCAGTGCGCGCGCCGTGACCTGAATGCCCTTGGCTCCGGCTGGCTCGCCGTCTGCTGCAATCGCGGGCGGAGTTGGCGCGGGCGCAGTGGGTGGTGGCGCCATCGCGCCCGTAGGTGTCGTGGTTTGCAGCCCTACCATTGCCATCTTTCCACCCTCCAATCCTTAGCTGGCCACTGCTACTTCGGCGGGAGACTCATCGGCCACGCCGTTCTTCTTCTTCCAATCACCAATCGCCGCGCGGATGGCGTCTTCGGCCAGCACCGAGCAGTGGATCTTGACCGGCGGCAGCGCCAGCTCCTTCACAATGTCGGTGTTGGAGATGGTCAGCGCCTGGTTGATCGTCCGTCCCTTGACCCACTCGGTGGCCAGCGACGAGCTGGCGATGGCAGAGCCGCAGCCGAAGGTCTTGAACTTGGCGTCTTCGATGACCTGCGTCTGGGGGTTGACGCGGATCTGCAGGCGCATCACGTCGCCGCACTCCGGCGCTCCGACCAGCCCGGTGCCGACCGCTCCGGACGACTTGTCCAGCGTGCCTACGTTGCGTGGATTCTCGTAGTGGTCTACTACCTTGTCGCTGTATGCCATGTCGATTCTCCTTGTTGCTTCCTATTGGATGAGGGCCCGCTGAATGTGGTGCGTCGCCGAAATACTGAGATTCTGGCCATTCGACTTCGCTCAGGCCAGAATGACGACGCGAAGATTAATCTCTAGTGCGCGGCCCATTCAATCTTGGTGAGGTCGATGCCTTCCTGCACCATCTCGTAGAGCGGGCTGAGCTCGCGCAGCTTGCGCACCACATCGATGATCTTGTCGGCTACGTAGTCGACTTCGGCGCGGGTGTTGAAGCGGCCGAGGCCGAAGCGGATGGAGCTGTGGGCCACATCGTCGCCCAGGCCCAGCGCCTTCAGCACGTAGCTGGGTTCGAGCGTGGCCGAGGTACAGGCCGAGCCGGAGGAGACGGCGATGTCGTTGATGCCCATCAGCAGGCTCTCGCCCTCGACATACACGAAGCTCATGTTGAGGTTGCCCGGCAGGTGGTACTCCATGTTGCCGTTCACGTGGACGTAGTCGAGCGCACCCTCGAACTTTGCGCGCAGGTAGTCGCGCAGCTCGGTTTCGCGGACGGCTTCGCCGGCCATCTCGTTCATGCAGATCTCGCAGGCCGCGCCCAGCCCAACGATTCCGGGGACGTTCAGCGTGCCGGAGCGCATTCCGCGCTCGTGCCCACCGCCGTTGATCTGCTCGGTGATCTGCACCCTCGGGTTGCGACGGCGAACGTACAGCGCGCCCACGCCCTTCGGCCCGTAAAGCTTGTGCGCGGAGATGGAGAGAACGTCAATGTTCATCGACTGCACGTCGACCGGGACCTTGCCCACGGCCTGCACCGCATCGGTGTGGAAGAGAACGCCCTTCTCGTGACAGATTTTGCCGATCTCCGCGATCGGCTGGATGACGCCAATCTCGTTGTTGGCGAACATGATCGAAACCAGAATGGTCTTCTCGGGGCCTTCGGTGACGATGGCGCGGCGGAGGTCGTCGAGGTCGATCAGCCCGTCGGCCATCACCGGAAGATACGTCACGCGGAAGCCCTGCTTCTCCAGCTTCTTGCATGTGTCCAGAATGGCCTTGTGCTCGGTCACCTGGGTGATGATGTGGTTGCCGCGCTCGCGGTACATCTCGGCGATGCCCTTGAGGGCGAGGTTGTCGCTCTCGGTGGCGCCGGAGGTGAAGATGATCTCCTTCGCGCTCGCGCCGATCAGTTTGGCGATCTGCTCGCGCGCGATCTCGACCGCTTTTTCGGCCTCCCAGCCGAACTGGTGGTTGCGGCTGGCCGCGTTGCCGAACTTGCCGGTGAAGTACGGCATCATGGCCTCCAGCACGCGCGGGTCCAGCGGCGTGGTGGCGTGGTTGTCCATGTAGAGCGGAAGATGCACGCCCGCTGGCAGCGGGGTCGTCGAATGGGTGATGACGACGCCGGTGCTGTTGGTTCCAGCAACCGCGCCGTTTGAACCGTTCCCATTGCCGTTGTGGCCAATCGCATTCTGATTCTGAAGACTCATTCCGTCACTCCTCCGTACTTCCAATCCCTCGAACCTCGAACCTCGAACCTCGAACCTTGAACCTACTTCAAAATGCTCATCGGTCCTCTGGCCACTGCGACGCCTTCGTCGCCCAGTGCAGCCTCCGGCGTCTCGATGAGGTCGCTGATGTGGATGTTGTTGAGCAGCTCCTTGATGCTGTCGTTCACCTTGCGCAGCGGCTCCTTGATGGTGCAATGCCCGGCCAGGTCGCACGATCCGTGGATGGTGATGCAGCTGGTGATGAACAGCGGCCCGTCGATGGCCCGGATCACCTCGAAGGCCGAGATCGTCGCGGCGGGCCGCGCCAGCGCGTACCCTCCATTGGTCCCCGCGTGCGACACCAGCAGCCCGGTGCGCGCCAGCGTCTGCAGGATCTTGGCCAGCAGCGGCGGAGGAATGTGGTAGGCCTGCGCAATGTCCTTGGCGCTCTGCGCGGCGGGGCTCTGCGCGCCCGCGCCCGGCTGCTCGGCCAGATACTTGAGCGCCATCAGGCCGTAATCCGCTTTTTTGGTCAGACGAAGCATTTGGGCCCCTCTCTCGCCAGATTCCGCGATTCAGGCCAAAACGGAGGGATTTTGTGCTCGATAACTAATCCGACCGTATTGGTCGTATTTAGTGTACGGCGGAAGGGGGGTGGGTTGCAAGTCCCCTTCGCAAACCTGTGCGCGCAGGGGCCCACGGCCGGGAAAAAGGAGACACTTCTACCCAATGTGAGAGGACAGAGGTTAGAATTTAGGATTGACAAGCGGTTTGTGCAAAGGCAAACTTTTTAGCAACCCGTAGATTCTTTCCCTTATGCCTGCATCGTGCAAACATCCCAAGGTCCGCGTCGTCGCCCGCGAGGAGGACGCCGAGTTTGTTGTGTGCCAGGTGTGCGGCGAGGTCTTCGATTCGGCTGAGTTCGCCGACATCCTCAACGAAGACGAAGAGATCACGCCTACCGACAACCAGGAAGCACCCGGCGACAAAGCCTGATTCAGGATAAAGAATTTTCGTTCAGGGCAGCGGCCAGCGGCTTACTGCGCGGCTTGCGGCTCAGCTGCGTTCACTCTTTGCATAACGATCCACGCATACTGCGCTGCGGAGATGGGCGCAAGCCAGGCAATCGACTTCAGCAGCACGACGCGCAGCAGCACCGCGTCCACCGAGGGCCACACCTGCTCCACCAGCACCACGGTCAGCCCCAGGATCTGCACCAGCGTGTTGAACTTGCCCAGCAGGCTGGGGCGGAAGTCGCGCAGCGTGCCGGTGGCGAACAGCAGGGTCGCGATCAGCAGGATTCCCAGGTCGCGGCTGAAGACCAGCACGGTGACGTAGCGCGGCACCAGGTTCATGTGGGTGAGCACGACGAACAGCGTGCTCAGCAGCAGCTTGTCGGCGATGGGGTCAAGATAGAGACCCAGCCGCGTGTACTGCTTGGTCAAGCGCGCCGCCAGCCCGTCGAGGCCGTCGCTGAAGCCGGCTAGAACGAAGAGCGCGAAGGCCAAGCCGTGCCGCCCATCCAGGATGGCAAGCACCAGAAACGGGATGATGAACAGACGCAGCAGCGTGAGCAGGTTGGGAGCGGCGCGGAACTGGCGCAGAAAATTCATCGTTTGGGGACACATCCATCGTAGTGCATTTTCATCGCTGCTGCGGTGAAGGAATGATTGTGCGAGGTGGTTCTCTTTGGCGGAAGATAACGCAGTCTCTTTGGCGCGGATGCCCACGGCGTTTGCCCTGCGCGGAGGGTTCCAGTTACACTACAAAGACGCACCAGAGGCGCGTAGCTCAGTTGGTTAGAGCGCTACCTTGACACGGTAGAGGTCAGGAGTTCGAGTCTCCTCGTGCCTACCATATTTTCAATAACTTGCAGGCCAAATCTGGGTCCAATAAGAAAAGCGTGGGTCCATAAAGGTCCAATCACCTTTATGCGGCCTTCGCTTTCTTCTTTCCCGCAGACTTCACAACAAAAAGTGCCGCTACATTGGTCTGTGCTTCACGCTTGTCTGAGGTGACGGCTTGCGCGTACCCACGCGAACGCCATCTGCCCGCAGTTGCCGCCAGATGCGCGGCCATCCATACGCACCGCGATTGGCCGCATAAACAGCGCGGATGTGAACCAGCAAAGCCTCGTCGCTGAGATGGCGACGCGTGGCGATCTTGCGCCGCCGCGCCTGATGTTGGTGGTAGCCGGAGACGCTGACTTCGAGTACTCGGCACTGCACGCAGATGGGCCAGACCAATTTGTTGCGCAGAATAAGGGCGTACTTCATCGCTGGCCCTTCGCGAAAAACGCCGTCGCTTTTCCCAAGATGTCGCGCTCCATGGTGACCCGCGCCAGCTCGGCTCGCAGACGACGGTTCTCCATCTGCTCGGCTGTGACAGCAGCCTTGCCACTGACTGCCTGCAACGATCCCGTGCACTGCGCCTTGACCCAGTTGCCCAGCGTCTGTTCGATGATGCCCAACGTGCGTGCCGCCGAGGCCAGACTCTGACCCGACTCAACCAACCGAACCGCCTCCTGCTTGAACTCCAGTGTGTACTGCTTCCGCGTCGCCTTCGTCATATTCGCTACCCCTTCGCATTAGAACATCTCGCTAAGAGCGACGTTTCGCAGGGGCAAGGTCAGTGCGCTGCAGGCAGCAGGAGCGCACGCCATAAGCCAGCAATCAACAACCTGCAATCGACAACCTGCTTCAATGCGCTCAGCGAGGGGCAGATTTGTAACGGAAAGTCGGCCAGTGTCTAGCGATGCGTCCCCTCCGGATCAGAGCCGGATCTCAGTTGACGCAGCAGGCATTGCGCAAACTGAGTCACTCAAGGGTTCTGCCTTTAGTGATGGAGAGTTCTCGGTTACAGAAAAATCCGAAAGTAATTGTAATTCAAACAGATAGATCGAGTGGAAGGTAGACCCTTCTAGGCGTCACAATGAGATAACCCGCGACCGTGCGGCGGCGTTGCATGTCGTATATGCCATCGTAGATAAATGCCACTTCCGGTAATTTGTATCAATCATAAAATAGACATAAATGAGCGATAGGCATATGCTGTATCCATCATGCGTTGGAACTGGCAGCAGCCGGATTGGCCGGACTTCACTTGGAATCCCACCCGCTTAGCGAGGGCAGAGGAGCGATTTCTCCTTGGCGCCGGAGTTCTAATCGGTACCGCGAAGCATCTTGGAGATACGGAGCTGGCGCAACTCTCGGTCGACGAGATGAGCGTTGAGGCCCTCACCACCTCGGAGATCGAAGGGGAGTACCTGAACCGGGCCAGTGTCCAATCTTCGATTCAACGGCAACTTGGATTGACTACGGAAGACCGTCGCGTCGCGCCAGCAGAACAGGGCATTTCGGAGCTGATGGTCAGCCTGTACCGCAGTGTTCCGGTTCCGCTCTCTACTGAAATGCTCTTCGGATGGCACCGGATGGTAATGTCTGGCCGTAAGGATCTGCGCGACGTTGGCTGCTATCGAACCAGCAGCGAACCCATGCAGGTGATCTCGGGGGCAACATATGCGCCCAAAATCCACTTTGAGGCGCCGCCGTCCGATCGAGTCCCGGACGAGATGGTGCGTCTCATCGCGTGGTTCAACCGTACAACACCGGACGGCTCGGAACCCCTTCCGGCACTGACGCGAGCTGGCCTTGCCCACGTCTATTTCGAGTCGATCCATCCGTTTGAAGACGGCAATGGCCGCATCGGTCGAGCTATCGCCGAAAAGGCCCTAGTCCAGAGCTTTGGCCAGACGATCCTTATCGCGTTGGGGACAGCCATCCTTGCTCACCACCGTAGCTACTACGACGCACTTGAGGCTGCCAATAAACGCAACGAGGTCACGGAATGGCTGGCCTGGTTCGCTGGAATTGCCATCGAGGCACAGCTTCGGACGACCGCCCAAGTCGAGTTCCTGATCGACAAGACCAAACTGTTCGACCGTCTCAGCGGCACGCTCAATGCCCGGCAAAAGAAGGTCATCCTTCGGATGCTGGAGGAAGGCCCAGAGGGGTTTAAGGGTGGGCTCAGTGCAGGGTATTACAGCAAGATTGCGGACTCATCTCCCGCGACCACGACACGCGACCTTGCCGACCTCGTCAAACAGGGCGCACTCATCCGAACAGGAGAAAGGAAGCACGCTCGCTATGCGCTGAATCTACCGCTCAGACCGATCCCGCAAATCATGATCGATGAGAAGGGCGAGGTTGTTGACTCTGCCGCCACAACCTCTCGCACCTGAAGCGCGAATTGAGGACACTCAATCCCGTACCATTGCGCGTTGGGCAGAAGCTCCAGGTACGACTGCATGTGATCGGCGGCATCGGCGAAGAACCCCAGTTCTCCGGCAAGCAGCGCGGCGTTGAACCAGCCTTGCGCCCACGTCGGGTCCGCCTCGATTCCGAGTTCGTAGTCGTTGAGGGCCTCGTCCGGTTTCTGTCGCTTGATGGCGTCTTCGGCTGCCAGTCGGAGGATCAGCAACGCCTGATGGGAGCCGCGGCGGTTTACATTTTCACCGCTATGCCCAGCCAATCCGTTCCGGGCATTTTCACGAGCCCAGCAAGAAGGGGACCCGCGAGATAGCGAATGCGGTACAGTCTTCAGGGAGGCGCATGAAAGAATGGATTCGCATCGGGATCGATCTGGGCGGCACCAAGATCGAGGGGCTCGCGCTGGATGAAGCGGGCGCGGAGATTGCGCGGCTGCGCGTGGCGACGCCGCAGCATGACTACGCGGCCACGGTGCGGGCGATTGCAGAGGTGGTGCAGGAGCTGGAGCGGCGCGTCGGCAGCAGCGTCGACGATCGCGGAGCGGCATCTGTGGGCGTGGGGATTCCGGGGACGATTGTGCATGCCACCGGGCTGGTGAAGAACGCCAACTCGACATGGATGAACGGCCAGCCGCTGCAGCGCGACCTTGCGGCTGCGGTGGGCAGGCCCGTGCGTTGCGCCAACGACGCCAACTGCCTCGCAGTCTCCGAGGCAACCGACGGCGCGGCGGCGGGCGCGGAGCTGGTCTTCGCGGTGATTCTGGGGACGGGGTGCGGCGGTGGAATTGCTGTGAATGGGCAGGTGCGCGTGGGGCCGAATGGCGTATCGGGCGAGTGGGGACATAATCCGCTGCCGTGGGCTAAGCCGGACGAACTGCCCGGACCTGAGTGCTACTGCGGCGAGCGCGGGTGCATCGAGACGTGGATCTCCGGCACCGGGTTGGCGCGCGACCACCTGCGCGTGACGGGCGCGGAGCTTACGGGGCCGGAGATTGTTGCGGCGGCGGAGAGCGGCGACCGGGCGGCCGAGGCAAGCCTTGCGCGGCTGGAAGACCGCGCCGGGCGCGCGCTGGCTGGGGTGGTGAATCTGCTGGACCCGGATGTGATCGTGATCGGCGGCGGGCTATCGAAGCTGGACCGGCTCTATGCGCATCTTCCTGCACTGATTGCGCGGCATCTGTTTGGCGGCGGGGAGCTGGCGACTCCGGTGATGAAGGCGAAGCATGGGGATGCAAGCGGGGTTCGCGGAGCTGCATGGCTGTGGCCCGCGTAGGAAGATACGCCGCAGTTCATGGCTTGCGGGCGAGGGCTACGCGGGGGATTTGTTGCAGGTCGTCGAGGAAACGGAGCTGGCCCCAGTCAGATAACAGAGATGCAATGGCTTCGCGCTGGTTGTGGCCGATCTCGAGGGCGAGCAGGCCGTTGGACCGCAGCGCGGCGCGCGCCTGGGGGATGAGGCGGCGATAGATGTCCAGGCCGTCGTGGCCGGCGAAGAGCGCGGCGGTGGGCTCGTGGTCGCGCACCTGGGGATGGAGGGCGTCGCGGTCGGCGGTGGGAACGTAGGGCGGGTTCGCGACGATTGCGTCCCACCCCAGCGAGCCAAGACCGCTCGCCGGGGACCCCGGAGCGTCGAAGAGGGACTCGTCGAGTGGGAGCGCGGCGAGTAGGTCGGACGCGAGGAAGCGGATGCGATCAGTGAGCGCGTGGCGCGCGGCGTTCGACGCGGCAACTTCGAGGGCCGCGGAGGAGAGATCGACGGCGGTGATGGAAGCATGGGGCAGGTGGTGGGCCAGCGCGATGGCGATGGCTCCCGAGCCGGTGCCAACGTCGAGAATTCGCAGCGGTCTTGCACCATCCAACTCGGCAAGGACGGCTTCGACGAGCTGCTCGGTCTCGGGGCGCGGGATGAGGACGGCGGGGGTGACGCGGAGGGCAAGGCCGTAGAACTCCTGCTCGCCGGTGATGTACTGGATCGGCTCGCTGGCTCGGCGGCGCTGAATCAGCGCGTCATACGCGGCCTGCTGCGCGGGCGTGAGCGCGCGGTTGGGGTCGGCGAGCTGGGCGGCGTGAGAGATTCCCAGCGCGTGGCGAAGCAGAAGCGCGGCGTCTCGCGCGGCATCGGCGCACAGGCCGGGTGAAGCGTCGAGCTGGCGGGTGGCGCGCGTGAGGGCTTCGCGGAGGGTCATAAAGACAGTGATCAGTGGGCTGCGACGATGCGCTGGAGCGCGGTTCGTGCGGATGCGTTCTTCGGTTTGGTCATCTTCCGTTCCTCCCGGTGCGGGCCTGGCTGATTTTTCCCGGCTAATGGATTCTCTTCGAGTGTAGCGAGAATGCCAAGTCGGAGTTGTAATGCTGCAAGTCAACAAGTCAGCGAATCGGCACGTACGCTGGTATGATGGGTTTCGATGACGACAAAGGTACAGGCGCCCGCGGTGGCCGGTGGCAAGACTGGAAGCGGAGACGCGGCCGCGAGTGGCGTCTCTCCTCTGCTGGCGCTGGTGGCGGGCTGGCTGGTTCCCGGCGCGGGACACCTGCTGCTGGGCAAGTGGGTGCGCGCAACTCTGCTGATGCTCTCGATCGTGGCCATGTTCGCCATCGGCGTCGCGCTGCAGGGCAAGGTTTACACGCCGAACACAGGCGAGCCGCTGGACATGCTGGGCTTTGCGGGCGACCTGGGCGCGGGCCTGCTGTACGGGCTGGCACGCCTGCTGGGCTGGGGACAGGCCCCGGTGCTGGTGGCCGTGGCGGACTATGGGACGAAGTTCATCGTGGTGGCCGGACTGCTGAACATCGTTGCCGCGGTGGATGCGCATTCGCTGGCCAGCGGAAGGAAACGTCAGTGACGATCTCTCACTTCAGCGCGGTACTGCTCTTCTCGCTCTTCACCTCCATTGTGTTCGGCATCACGCAGCGATCCGAGCCGAAGAAGATGGTGCGCTTCGGCGCGCTCTGCTTTGCTCTGTTCGTTGGCGGAACGGTGGTGGCAAGCTGGGCGATGTGGCTGATCAAGCATTGAGCTGCAGGTTGGATGTGGGGTTTTGCGGTTCGCAAGCAACGACGCAATACCGAGATTCTGGCCTTCGACTTCGCTCAGGCCAGAATGACGGTGTAACCCATCTGCCCGCTCACGCGGCAGAGGCTTACCAGAGCGAATAGTTGCCGCGGGCGATGACCCAGAGAGCGATCAGCAGGTTGGATGTGGCATGGGCGGCGACGGCTTCACCCAGCCTGCCGCGCATTTTGGCGACGAGGGCGAAGACCACCCCGGCCAGCGTTCCGGCGAGCCACATGCGGCCGTGCAGGATGCCAAAAGCCAGCGAACTGGCGAGCACCGCAACCAGGCTCAGGCTGCCGAGCGAGACGCTCTCGACATTGGCCGACATGATGCGGCGCGCGATGTATCCGCGAAAGGCAAGCTCTTCGGCGATGGGGACGGTGGTGACGACGGCGACGGCGCGCAGCGCGATCCATGCGACGCGCTGGAAATGGCTGAGCCGGGCCAGGCCCTGGGCGACGCCGGTCAGGACCACACCGTTGGAGATTACGTCCCTGCGGGCCGTCTCGCCGCCGATTGCGTGGTCGAGTGCGATCCAGAGGGCGAAGACCAGAACGCCGGCTGCCGGACCGAGCCATCCAAATCGCCAGTCCATGCGGAGGTAGTGGCGGCGGTAGGCATAGAAGACGGCAAGGGCCGCAATGAGACGGAGAGCGTACATCCATTCAAAGCCGTCGGATGCGGCCAAGGCCAGTAGTCCGGCGGCAAGGACTGCAAGCCATGGCAGAAGATAGACCGCGGCGAGATTGGTCTGCGGCAATGAACTACCGTTGGCCTGCGGGGCGGTGGATGGGAGGGTTGGCAGAGGGGGGGGTGAGAGTCGAAACCAGGCGACGTTGTTGATGGTGAGCAGGAAGGCCAAGGCAACGCAACTGAAGAGAATCCATCCGGCCTGGGAGTGGAATCCCCCGAAGGCCACCATCGGATAGCCGGCATTTCCAATTGCGATGAGGACAGCGAGCCGCACCAGGTTGAGCAGCCAACTGAGGAGGAGCGAGAACGGCACCAGGAGCAGGGCGCGTCCAAGGCGCAACTCGCGGCGCGTGTAAAGAAGCCAGCCCACGGTGAGGCTCAACATCAGGGCCAGACCCTCGACCCCGGAGCATTGGTCCGCGATGATGATGGGAAACGCCCTGGTGCCGACCACAAAATGCGCTGGATCGGTGAATACGGTGGGGGTGAAGAAACCCAGCAACACCTCTACCCCGCGGAATGTAGCCACCTGCATGGCATGTCCGAGCCATGAATCGGGCCTGTCCCAGGCGATAATCAGCAGGCTGCGAACGGACATCATGAGCACATCGCAGACCGCGGCCAGGCCCCACGCGTTGCCCAGACTGCGAATCAGGCGCAGCGGCCTGGGCAGATGAATCAGTGCTCCTCCAAGCGTGACGGGCAAAGAGACGAGCAAGCCGTACCAGGCGCACATGGCTGCACGCTCAAGGGGAGTGCCCGGCGTTGCAGCATTGGCGAGGAAAAGATCCGTGGCGACAAACAGCAGGAGGGCGGATGCATGAAGCAGTGCCCAGAGCTTGTGGAGAGGCGCAGCGCTCCAGGGCAACGCCTTCAGCTTGTCTCGGCCAAAGAAGAGCAGCGCCACGCAGAAGAAGATCGTCGATGTGGTGACGGTGCGCGCCTGCAGCCAGCGAAAAGGCAGCGGATTGAGCGTGACGGGCTGGCCCAGGGACGTGTATCCGCTATGCCCCTGCAACCAGCCATGAGGCAGTGTGGTGGCGAGGATGCATTCGAGCATGAGGATGCCGGCCGTCCACCAGCAGCGCACGTAGACAGAGTTGCCGAGGACTCTCGACCACACGCCTCTGGCGATGATGGAAGACTCATCGGGCGAAGATCTTATCTTGCTGGACAAAACAGTGGACTCTGGTAAGAGCTTAGCGCGGCTAATAGTTTGATGCGGCTTAGAGTTAGAGTTTGACGCGGCCCCGGATCACCAGGATGGCGCCGCAAAGAAGTGCGAGCGCTGCCATACTCATCCCAGGGTCAATCTCTGGCGAACCACCATTCGGAGGCCCATATAAAGGATGAATGGCAATGACGGTAACTACCAGCACAGCGAGAAGATTACGGAAAATCTTCATATGAGTACTCTCACACGGGACATTATAGAAGAACGTTGATAAGTCCAGCGGGAAATATTGTCGGCGGCTTGCTGTCCGGATGCGGCCATAAGGATTGCCGACCACACGCCTCTGGCGACGATGGAAGACTCATCGGGCGCAGATTATTTTGTATTTGGACAAAACAGTGGAGTCTGGTAAGAGCTTGACGCGGCTTAGTGCTTGACGCGGCCCCGGATCACCAGGATGGCGCCGCTAAGAAGCGCGAGAGCTCCCGTCCCCATCGCAGGGTCGATCTCCGGCGCACCATTGCCCCCCGGATCGGGGAACCCAGCAAACGCAGTATGGCTGGCAATCATGACGACTGCCAGCACCGCGAGAAGGTTGCGAAGGTTCTTCATTAGAAACTTCCCCCGCTATTACTTATAGCAGAAAATACAACAAATCAACAGAGAAAATACAGCAAATCAAGAGGAATAACTGCGCTGTCGGCCCGATTGTGTGCCGTTTTAGGACAGTTATTGCTCCCTCTATAACGAATGTGGCAGGCGATCTGCTCTAGCCGGGGGGAGCGGGCTGGCAGCGGTTCCGACGGCACGCGGTTCAGGGAAGAAATGACGAGCTGACCATTTGCAACTCACACTTAATAATTTCTTTATGGGTTGCTGCGAACGGAATGGGAGGAGGTGGCGAGCTGGGGGGATCTGGGGTCGAAGTAGTTGCTGTCCCAGAGCGCGCGGTAGAGCTGGCCGGTGATTTCGGCGGCCCTGGGGCCGAACATGGGACGGCCACCCTCCAGGAAGACGACGGTGACAATGCGCCCGGTGGGGGTGTCGGCGTAGGAGGCGAACCAGCCGAAGCGGGTGCCGTTGTTGGAGCATGTTCCGGTCTTGCCGAGGACGGGGAATTCGCGGAAGTTGGAGCGCAGCGCACGGCCGGTGCCGTAGTCGACGGTGCCCTCCATGCCGTCGCGCATCTCCGGGATGAGCGGGGCGATGTCGAGCGTACGCTTCACTTTGGGCTGGAAGGAGGCGACCTCGTCTGGGGACTCGGGGTGTTGCAGGTAGTAGAGCGTGCCTCCGTTGGCGATGGCCGAGACCAGCGCACCAAGCTGTAGCGGGGTCATGGAGATGCCCTCGCCGAAGGAGCACATGCGGCCCACGCCACCCTGCGCGGCGGGGAGTTCCGTATCTGGATAGACGCCGAGCTGTTCGCCGGGGATGTTGTATCCGGCCAGCTCGCCCAGGCCGAACTGGTTGGCGTAGTACTTGACGCGCTCGAAGCCCATCATGCGGCCGAGGGTCTCGAAGTAGGGGTTGATGGAGTGCGCCAGCGCCGGAGTGAGGGTGAGGGTGTAGTGGCCTCCCAGGTTGACCGGGGTGTCGCGCTTGATGAGTCCCTCGTCGAGCGCGGCCAGGGTGACGGCAAGCTTGATGGTGGAGCAGGGCTCGGCGCCGCTGGAGAGGGCGAGCTTCTGGTTGACCATGGCCAGGATGCGCCCGTTGGAGGGATCGATAGCAAGCGCGGTGCCGTTCATGTTGCCCAGCGCCTGGACGGCGGCGGCGCGGACGAGGGGATCTTCTCCGGCGGAGGAGTCGCCCAGGGTGAGGGTGTCGGTGAAGGAGCTGGCGGTGAAGCGCTCGACTGGGCCGCGGCGGAGGCGGCTACGCAGCGCCAGCAGCGCGCGCGTGCCGCTGATAGTGCGAATGCCGCTGACGAACCTGCGGCGGCGGGCGGGCGGGGCGATCTGAATGGTGGCGTGGGTGGTCCTGGCAGCGGCTCTGGACGAAGCGGTTCTGGACGCCCTGGAGACTACGGATCTCGACGCAACGGCTCTGGATGCAACCACTTTAGAGGAGGTGATCTTATAGGCCGACGCCCTCGATGGAGCCGACTTTGCCGCGACGTATGCGCGCGCGCGCGGGTGCAGGGGAGTGGGGTGAGAGAGCGCCACGCACTGTAGCGGAACACACAGCATCGCCAGCGCGAGGCAAAGCGTGATTCGCGTGTTGCAGTGTAAGTTCAGGGCCATCAGTGTGCTTCTCCGAGGTTGGCTGGTGCTTTTGTTCTCAAGCTGTCGCTTGCGTCAATCCGTGCTCTTTATCCTTGAGCAATTCGCTTGCCTATTCTATCGACGATTGTTGCAATTCTCTTGCTTCTTCTTTAAACCCGGCCCTGGGAGATAAGTTCACGTTGAGGTTTGCCAGCGACCGCTCCAGACCAGACCCTCAAGACGCATTCGACGCCCTACTCGACCATCCGGCTATAACTCGGAGGTGCTATCCCCGGGTTGCAGGGGCACTCCCCGGCGTTGCGAACCTGCTCTCCCTCTATTCTACGGGAGTTCATGCACAGGTTGGGCGCAGCACTCTAACCCCTTTCCTGCCCAAGGAGTCTTACAGACCCAAAAGACAGATTCAGAGATACTTATCTGTGACTTCGTTCAAACCATCGTTCGACTTCGTTCAAACCAGAATGATGACGTGTTCGATGGAACTCAACGTCAACAAGAAACTCAATGGCTGTGGCGGAGGAAGGCCGGAATGTCGAGTTCATCGGTCTCGGCGGGCTCCGCATGAGAGGCATTTGCGCCGGCGAAGAGACGGACCTCGGGCGCGTGCTCCGCGGGACCGTACTCCGGCACCAAGGGCCGGGACTGGGCGCGCTGAAGCTGTGGGTTGAAGCTAAAGTCGCGCGTGTCCGACACGGACGGATTGGGACCGGCGGGACCGGGCGCGACAGGACCGGGATTGACTGGATTGGGTGAGACTGGATCGGGTGAGACTGGATTGGGTGAGACGGGGGGCCGCAGGCGGACGCGCGGGGTGCGGAAGAACTCGTCGTCGAAGACGGAGGCGGCGACGGGAACCAGCTCCGGCTCGGAGGAACGCTCGGCCTGGGGATGGACCGCACTATCGAACTGCGGCCCGTCGTCATCGGCCTCGGCGAGCGGATCGGAGGCGGTGGAGCGAGAGCCGGACCCTGAATCTGAATCTTCATCGGGGACTAAATCCGCATCGGCATCGGTTTCCAGATCTGCATTTGGATCGGGCTCGGCATCGGGTTCAGAATCGGCATCGGAATCGACATCGGCATCGAGGTCGAACTGGCCATCTTCATCGGAATCGGCATCTTCGTCGGAATCGGAATCGGAATCGGAATCGGAGTCAAGGAGGACGGTGGTGCGATCAGCGAAGCTGGACGCAGCGGAAGCAGTGAATTGGGCGGCGGCTGGCGTGGGAACCAGCAGCGAGGACTGTTGCGCGGCCTCGACCGGGCGCTGCGCGCGAGCCTGCTGGGCCTCGCGAATCTCGCTGGCGAAGCGCGGCGCGGCGTCGCGCGGCGAGAAGCTGCGGCCGCGGATGGGGACCTCATCGTCGGAGGCCATCAGGGTGGATTCGGCCAACATGCGGGCGCGGCGCTCGGGCATCTCCTGGCGAAAGCCGGTGGCGATGACGGTGATCTTGACCTCGTCTCCCATGCGCTCGTCCTGGACGGCCCCGAAGATGATGTTGCAATCCTCGTGGGCTGCGCTCTGGATGAGGGTGGAGGCCTCGTTGACCTCGTTGAGCTTGAGGCTGGCGGAGCCGGTGATGTTGATGAGGATGCCGCGTGCTCCGTCGATGGCTCCGGCCTCGAGCAGCGGGGATGCCATGGCGGCCAGCGCCGCTTCCTTGGCGCGATTCTCTCCCGAGCCGATGGCTGTGCCCATGACGGCGTAGCCCATGCCGGCCATGGTGGTCTTGACGTCGGCGAAGTCGCGGTTGATGACGCCGGGGATGGTGATGATGTCGGAGATGCCCTGCACGCCCTGGCGGAGGACGTCGTCTGCGATGCGGAAGCTCTCGAAGAAGCCGGCGTCCTTGGCGACGGCGAGGAGTTTTTCGTTGGGGATGACGATGAGGGTGTCGACCGAGTCGATCAGCTCCTGCATTCCGCGCTCGGCCTGCATCATGCGGCGCTTGCCTTCAAACGCGAACGGCCGGGTGACGACGGCGACGGTGAGCGCGCCCATCTCGCTGGCCAGGCTGGCGATGACGGGAGCGGCTCCTGTGCCCGTGCCTCCGCCGAGACCCGCGGTGACGAAGACCATGTCCGCGCCTTCGAGGGCCTCGATGATCTTGTCGGAGTCTTCCAGCGCGGCGCGGCGTCCGATGTCGGGGTTGGCTCCCGCGCCCAGCCCGTTGGTGAGCTTGACGCCGAGCTGCAGCTTGATGGGCGCGTTGGAGAGTTGCAGCGCCTGCGCATCGGTGTTGGCGGCGATGAACTCGACACCCTCCAAGCCGGCGGCGATCATGCGGTTGACGGCGTTGTTGCCGCCTCCGCCCACGCCGATGACCTTGATGCGCGCGCCGCGCCGTGCGTCGTCCTGATAGTGGATGCGGAGATCGTCTGCGGGTTCGGACATGGCTGCTGCTCCCTCGTAAAAGTGCTGCGCCGAATACTTCAACTCACCTCCCACCCATCGTGATGAAGCTGCGATGGATGGGGCACGCACATTCAAGCCTGTGAAGATGCTGCTGTGGTGCATCGACAGGGTCAATTTTGACATTGCGGGAGAGTGGTTGAAACCAGCTTGTGCCCGAATGAACCACGCTGGGTACTTCTAATTTTTTTGCGGAGTGGGTATTGCACCATTCTGGCTGCAAAGCAGGCTGAACGGTTCTTGGTCCAACACTCGCGTGGAGTATCTCGGTCGTCCATCCCACTCATCGCGTGAGACAAATGCGCGATGAATGGGGTACCCGGCTGCTAACCCTTCATGAAGACCACGACGGCGTTGGCGGGGATGACTATGGTGGCGGATGTGGGTAGGTTGTGCAGCGGAGGGCCGCAGGCGGTGATGCTGCCGTTGTTGCCTGTGACCTGCGGATTGACCAGAGCGCCGTTGGCGTTGCAACTGTCGTAGGCGTCGCTGTTGAAGATTTCGATCCAGCGGCCGGCGGAGGGGAAGCCGAGCTGATAGCTGCCCCACGTCGTCTCGCTCAGTGTGGCGACGACGACGACATCGCGGCCCTCGCCCTGGACCCAGCGGTGGAAGGCGATGACGCGGTCGGCATCTGAGGTGTAGAAGACGTTGAGGCCCTCGCCGCGCAGGGCTGGCTGGGAGTTGCGCAGTGCGATGGCGGCCTGGGTGAAGCGGAGATGGTCGGCCATGGCGGGATCGGTGGCGCGGCCGTTGGCGGCTGGGGCGAGGCCGGCCCACCAGATGAGGTGGGCCGGAGAACGCGGGTCGGGGCACCACTGCTTGTCTTCGAGGAACTCCTGACCCATGAAGAGCTGGGGGATACCAGGCGCGGTGAGGAGCAGCGCCATGGCCACACGGGTACGGCTGCGGGCGTACCAACTGCGCGGGTTGGAGCCATCGGCGAGGCGTGGGACGCGGGGCTTCTCGCCGAGCTTGACGATGTCGTGGTTCTCCACGCAGGGGATGGTCTGCCAGGCGTGGGCGAAGCCGGTGGGCCAGAGGGAGCGGGCGATGCCGCTCATCTCGACTGAGGCGTTTGCGCCCTGTGCGGCCTGGCCGATGGCGGAGCGGATGGCCTCGCGCAGGCCGTCGTGCTGCACGGCGTCGAAGCGCAGGCCTCCTTCGCCCTCTCGCACCACGATGCGCGGCGCGGGAACGCCGTACTCGCCGGGCCAGTACTCGGCGTTCTGCAAGGCGCGGGGATTGGCGGCGCGCACCGTTGCCGTCAGGTCGTTGCAGAAGTTCCAGCCGTTGGTCGCATTCATCGCCAGCAGCTCGCTGATCTCGTCGTAGCGGAAGCCGTCGGCGTGGAGCTCCTGCAGATGGAAGCGCGCATTGTTCAACAGAAACTCGCGGACGTCCCTGTTCCACAGCGCGAAGGCCAGCCCGCCGACAAAGCCTTTATCGGAGAAGTAGAGGCTCTGGTTGTTGTCGCCCGTGCCAGCCGCGCGGTCCCAGAAGTAGAGGCTCTCATCATCGCCGTGGATGACGCCGCTGGGCGCGACGGTCCTGGGGACGGCGTAGGTCTGCGACCATCCGCCTGCGTGGTTGTAGACCACATCGAAGACGACCGCGATGCCGTAGACGTGGAGGAGATCGACCATCGCCCTCATCTGCGCCACTGCGGGCGTAATGTCTGCGAGCATCATGGGAGCGAAGCCCTTGGCGGCAAGCAGGCGGTTGATCGTCACGAGATAGCCAGCGAGGGCCGAGGCGTGGTAGACCGCGTAGTCGAGTGCCGGGGAGAAGAGATCCGCGCCCTGGTAGCCGAGGCCGGGATAGCCCTGCGAGGGCGAATCCTCCTCCTCGTAGACTGGCAGCGGCTGGACTACGTTGACGCCGAGGGCGGCAAGATACTCCACCTTCTCGACCACATCGAGATAGGTCGAGGCCTGACCCGGCGCGGACGGCGCGTAGGTTCCGATGTGGAGTTGATAGACGATCATGTCGGCGAAGTCGGGCGTGCGGAAGCCGGCATCGTGCCAGGGATAGACGTTTGCCGAACGGATAATTGCGTTGCAAATCGGAAACGGAGCTACAGGATCGTTGGCCAACTCGCGGGCATAGGGGTCGCGCTTGATGCCGCTGGAACCTGCGCCGACGACATAAAAGATGTATGTGTCGCCGTCAGCGGCCTCGGACAGGAACCCCAACCAGTAGCCGTTGGCGTCCTTGGCCATCAGAAGATCGGGCGTCTGGCCGGTGCGGGGTACGCCGTCGAAGACGCCGTTGAGATAGACCGCAAGGGCACGCGGGGCCCAGGCACGAAAGGTCGCGCCGCCTCCGGGAAGTCCCTGGTCGGAGAGGAGCGTCGCGCCCATCGGGGTTGTTGCGGTGCAGTTCGCCTGCGAGATCATGCGGCCTCCGTCCTCCGTCCGCTACACCCCATCTTCGCACCCCCGTCTTCGCACCCCACCTCTGCGCCTCAATCTTCGCATCCCGCCGCCAGAAATTCGTTATCCAGGGCACCATGTCGATTAGTCTGAACAAGTCACGCTAGAAGATACCGGCTGCGGGAGGGTATACAACATACGATGGCGATTGCGAAGCTGACGGTGGAGGTTGCGATTGCTCATGCGCAGTCGATCAAGGACCGGCGGCAGGTGGTGCGCTCGCTGAAGGACAAGCTGAGGCACGGGTTCAACGTGTCGGTGGCCGAGCTGGACGACGCCAGCCTGTGGAACCGCGCCACGCTGGGGGTGGTGGCGATCTCCGGCTCGACGCAGTATCTCACCGGGCAGATGCGGGAGGTTGACGACGCGCTGCATCGGCTGTGCAATGGACTGGGGGCGGAGATTGTGGACTCCTGGGTGGAGATGCTGGCGGAATAGAGCATTTTTGCCAATGGTGTAGACCGTCGCGTAGCGAGCAAAATGCGGGGATTCTTCCCCTTCGGCAAGCTCAGGGTCAGAATGACAATTCATCTTTGGTTCATAGCAGTTGTGAAAATGCTATAAGCCGCGCGCTTTTGTTATGCTTGGCTGTTGGATGAGATGGTTGCTTAAGACTTATGCCTGAACAACGAGCCAGAACGTACCACCGCAATCGCGTAGCCAGCACGTTCTCGGAAGAGATCGGGGCGATGCTGGAGGGGGAGCTCTCCGACCCGCGGATTGCGCCGGGCTATGTGACGGATGTGGTGCTGGCGCCGGGCGGCAAGAGCGCGCGCGTCTTTGTTGCGGTGCATGGCAGCGAGGCGGAGGAGGACTCCACGCTGGCCGGGTTGATGGCCGCGCGGGGCTACATCCGCTCGCAACTGAGGGAGCGGATGGGAGTGCGCCATGTGCCGGAGCTGACGTTCGCCATCGACCGCTCGGAGCGGATGACCGGGCGCATGGACGAGCTGCTGGGGCGGCTACGCAAGCGCGACAAGAGGCGCGAGGAGACGGCGGCCAAGGCCGGCGCGCCGAGCGAGGGATGACTCTGGTAGCCTTGTCTGGCCCATGCTTGTCCGGCTCATTCTTGCATGGCTCATGCAGGCTTCGCTCGCGATGGAACTTCATTGACTGAAACTGCACAACCCGCGGCCCCCGGCGCAGGAACACGCAACGCGGCAGTGGCGTGGCTGCGCGACTGGGGCCTGCGCGTGTGGGGCGAGTCGCCGTGGGAGATCGTCGTGCTGCTGCTGGCGACGGCCTTCCTGCTGTTTTATGGATTGGTCCCGGTCTTCGGCGGCGACCAGGTGGGACTGGTGGGCGCCGATGAGCCGCGCTACGCGCAGATTGCGCGCGAGATGCTGGAGGCGCACAACGAGACCTGCAACGAGCTGCACGCCAGTATAGTGCCGCGCAGCCTGCGGTTGAGCGACGTCAAGAACTCGCTGCGCTGCCTGGACGGCGGCACGGTGACGCCGATCCTGTACGGGCATCCGTGGCTGGAGAAGCCGGCGCTCTACTACTGGCGGGCGATGAGCTCGTTCAGGGAGTTCGGCGTCTCGGACTGGGCTGCGCGGCTGCCCTCGGCCTCCGGCGCATTTTTTCTGATCGCGATGATATTCCTGCACATGCGGCGCTTCCGGCCTGGAGGACAACTGGATGCGGCGCTGATTACCGCGTCGTCGGTGGCGATCATCGGCTTTGCGCGCGGGGCGTCGACCGACATGCAGATGGCAGCGCCGCTGTGCATCGGGATGCTGGGTTGGTATGCATGGTACGAGACGGGATTGAAATTCTGGCTCTTCGACCTGTACTTCTTCGGCGCGGCGGCTACGCTGGCCAAGGGGCCGATTGCGCCGTTTCTGGCGCTGTGCATCATCCTGCTGTTTCTGGGGCTGCGGCGGGAGTGGTCGGCGCTGCGGCGGACGATATGGATTCCCGGCGTGCTTCTGTACCTGGCGATGGTACTGCCGTGGTACATCGCGGTGCAGCGGGAAAACCCGACGTTTGTGGAGCAGTTCTTCGTCGAGCACAACCTGGAACGCTTTGCGACCAACCTCTACCAGCACCATCAGCCGGTGTGGTATTACCTGGCGGTGGCGCTGGTGGGGCTGATGCCGTGGACGGTGATCGCCATCCGGGCGCTGGTGGCGGCGATGAGCGCGTCGATCGACGAGTGGAAGGTGCGACTGAATCCGAAGTGCTATCTGGGGCTACCGCGGGCGGGCGACGCCTTCCCGGAGTTTCTTGTGCTGTGGGCGCTGTTTCCCATTGTGTTTTTCACCTGCTCGAAGTCGAAGCTGCCGGGCTACATTCTGCCGTCGATTCCTCCGCTGACGATTCTGACGGGCGACTATCTGAACCGCATCCGGAGGGTGGGGCTGCCGCGCTGGCTTCTGTGGTCTCATGCGGCGGCCTGCGCGCTGGTGGCCTTCGTGATTGTGCTGGCGCCGCAGCACATGGTGTACGACACGCTGGTGCCGCCGGCCCGATGGCTTGCGATCGCCAGCGCGGCGGCGCTGCTTGTGTTCTTCGCCGTGGTGCAGACGATCCGCCTGGGAGGCATTACTCAGGTGCGCAACGCGACGCTGTTTCCGGTGCTGGGGGCGCTGGTGTTTCTGCTCGGCTTCCACGGCCATGACCTGGACGTGAACTATTCGGCTCGGCCGCTGGCGCGCGAGATGCAGCAGAAGGCGCCGGAGGTGCATCTGGTCGCGGTGGAGGGCGTGAAGCGAGACATGGTGTATGGCCTCTCCTTCTATCGCAACGAGCAGCTGATCGAGTACGGAGTGGACGGCGTTCCCGCGGGCGAGCATCTGCTGGTGGTCCCAGCCAAAGACACTCCCGCGCTGGAACCTCTGCTCGCCGGGCGCGTCTATCAGCAGATCATCGAGTACCCGGCGCGTGGTTTGCAGGTGTACAAGGTCTATCGAAAGCCATAAACGCACAAAGAATATTTCTGTGCGCGGTGTACGGATGAACTTCGACTCCTATATGCTCGACCCTTGTTGGACCGAGAGTTGAAGACGCAGGTGCAGGGGAAGGGCCATGGCTAGCGTGCCGGTTGCATCCGAGATCGAAGTTCTCGACCTGCGGAACTTCTCCGCGCGCCAACTGCGGCCATTGCTGGAGCGCGAGGCTGGGGTGTGGCGGGAGCGCCTGCGCTGGGACTACCGAAGCTCGACCGAGCTGCTGCTACAGTATCTGGAATCGCGCATTCTAACCGGCTTTGTGGCGCTCGACCGGGGACGCGTGTGCGGCTATACGTTCTGCGTATACGAGGGGATCAAGGCGGTGATCGGCGACGCATTCGCCACCGGCCACAAGACGATGAGCGACGCCGACGCAACGCGGGCGCTGCTGGCGCCCATGCTGGAGCTGCTGGGGCACACGCCGGGAGTCGATCGCGTGGAGTCGCAACTATTGCTCTACGGTGCAGGCGAGTTTACCGACCTCTTTGCCGGGCCGGAGTTCACCGTGTACCCTCGACTGTTTCTGGAGTGTAATGTTGGCGGGCAGAGGGACCTTCTGCCGGCGGCAGCAGAGGCGGCTGATCTGTCTGGCGTTGGGCCGGAGCTTGCGTTGGCGCTGTGGACGCCAGAGGACTATCAGGCCGCGGCCGAGCTGATCCATGCCTGCTATGTGGGGCACACAGACGCGCTGATCAATGACCAGTACCGCTCGCTGCACGGCTCGCTGCGCTTTCTGCACAACATTGTGCGCTTTCCCGGATGCGGCATCTTCGAGCCGGGCTTCTCGTGGATGCTGCGCGAGCGGCGAAGCGGCGCATTGGTGGGCATGGTGCTTTGCTCGCGGGTGGGGGCGAATGTGGCGCACATCACTCAACTCTGCATCGCGCAGGCGTATCGCGGTCGCGGGCTTGGCCGCGGGCTGCTGGAGCGGAGCGCGAAGAGCCTGCTAGGCGCGGGCTTCGAGGCCATCACGCTGACCGTGACCGAAGACAATGTGCAGGCGGTGAGGCTGTATGAGCGGTTTGGCTTTACGCTGAGGCACCGCTTCGACGCGATGGTGCTGGACACGCAATTCAAGCGGCAATGAGTTCCGTGTGGGATTGCCGCCTGCGCCAGCAGAGGAACCAGACCAGGAGACAGAGCGCGCAGGCGCCGGCGGTGTCGAGCAGGACGTCGAGGGGCGAGCCGGTGCGATCGGGCAGGATCGACTGATGGAACTCGTCGCAACTGGCGACGATGGCGGTGGAGACGATGGCGAGCAGGGTGGACTGGAGACGCCATGCGAGCAGCGAGCCCGACCCGCGCAGATCGAGTGTGTGCAGCCATGCGCGGAGGAAGGTGAAGGCCACCAGGCCATAGCCGATGAAATGGCCGCTCTTGCGCAGATAGTGGTGGTAGAGGTCCCATGAGCTGTCGTTGATATGTCCAAACCAACGCTCGAGGATGGGGCGCAGAAAACTGCTGGTGTGCTGCGAGGAGAGAGCGCTGGTGGACTCCATGCAGATGATTGCGACGGCAATTGCAACCGGAGTCCAGACGCTAAAGTACCATTGCCAGCCTGGACGAGAGGGTGGCGACGGGGGCAACGGCTTATAGAAGAAAACTGGACGCATATGGCTAAACTCTGCTTCCCGTAACTATGGGGCGGCCTTTCAGCCCTAAGGGTTTGTTTGCGGCTAGTACCTGGGGCTTCCTACCCCAGCGAGCAGGCTCGCCGGGGACCCCGTTCGCCCCAGGCTGGTATAGGTCGCGCCGTTGCACTGTTGCTGGTTGCTTCTGCGCCCCTGTTGCTGATCTACTCTGCGTGGTAGTTGGGGGCCTCGCGGGTGATGATGACGTCGTGGACGTGGCTCTCGCGCAGGCCTGCGTTGGAGATGCGGATGAAGCGGGCGTTGGCCTGCAGCTCCGGGATGGTGCTGCAGCCGAGGTAACCCATGCCGGAGCGCAGTCCGCCGACCAGTTGGTAGACCATCGCCTCCAGCGGGCCGCGGTGGGGTACGCGGCCCTCAATGCCCTCGGGGACGAACTTGGCGAGGCGGTTCTGGCCGGTGGTCTCGCGGGCGGTCAGGTTTTCGCGTTCGGTGCTGGCGGCTTCGGTCATGTCTTCCGCGCTTTGGAAGTAGCGTTCGCCGGAGCCCTGGGACATGGCGGAGAGCGAGCCCATGCCGCGGTAGGCCTTGAAGCTGCGTCCCTGGTAGAGGATGGTCTCGCCGGGCGACTCGTCGACACCGGCAAACAGCGAGCCGATCATGACGACGTTGGCGCCGGCGGCGATGGCCTTGGTGACGTCGCCGGAGTACTTGATGCCGCCGTCGGCGATGATGGGGATTCCGTGCTTGGCGGCGGCGCGCGTGGCCTCGGTGATTGCGGTGATCTGGGGCATTCCAGCGCCGGTGACCATGCGGGTGGTGCAGATGGAGCCGGGGCCGATGCCGACCTTGACGGCGTCCGCGCCAGCGTCGATCAGGGCCATTGCGCCGTCGTAGGTGGCGACGTTGCCGGCCAGGAGATCGACGTCGGGGAAGTGCTTCTTGACCTCTGTGATGGCCTTGAGGACGCGCGAGGAGTGGCCGTGGGCGCTGTCGATGGCCAGAGCGTCGACGCGCATCTCGATGAGCGCTGCGGCGCGCTCCAGGAAGTCTCCGGTGGCTCCGATGGCCCCGGCGACGCGCAGGCGGCCCTTGCTGTCCTTCGACGCGTTGGGGTACTTCAGCTTCTTCTGGATGTCCTTGACGGTGATGAGGCCCTTCAGCTCGTACTCGTCGTTGACGACGAGGAGTTTTTCAATGCGGTGCTGGTGGAGGATGAGCTCAGCCTCCTCCAGCGTGGTGCCGACGGGAACGGTGACGAGGTTGGTCTTGGTCATCACGTCGTCGATGGGAATGTCTGTGCGGGAGACGAAGCGCAGATCGCGGTTGGTGAGGATGCCGACCAGGCGGCCCTTGCGGGTGACCGGGACGCCGGAGATCTTGAAGCGGCGCATGAGCTCGAGCGCGTCGGAGATGGGCTGCTCGGGCGAGATGGTGACGGGATCGACGATCATGCCGGACTCGGAGCGCTTGACCTTGTCGATCTCGCCGGCCTGCTGCGCGATGGTGAGATTGCGGTGGATGACGCCGATGCCTCCCTGCTGGGCCATGGCAATGGCCAGGCGAGACTCGGTGACCGTGTCCATGGCGGCCGAGATGAGCGGGGTGTTGAGCGTGATGTTGCGGGTGAGCTGGGTCTGGGTGCTGACCTGATTGGGTACGACCTCGCTGTAGGCAGGGACGAGAAGGACATCGTCAAAGGTCAGGGCTTCCGGGATTGGAGAGGTGATCATTTTTTCCGTTCTGGCTGGTGCCTTCGTGGGCCAGCACGCGCCTGCGTAGGCTGGATTTCTGTGCCGGGTTTGTTTGATTGTAGGCTGGCGAAGCGCTTCGGGCAAAACCGGGGCAGGGAGAGGCAGTGCGGAGAGGGAGCTTAGTCTGCCAGGGGATGAGGTTGGTTTCACGGATTTGCACACCCTGGACGATGCTGTTTTTCGGAGGATGGCGGAAGGATGGGATTGAATATTCATTGATTTTGGCGTATCTTGAAAGAGCGAGCAAGTTTGTTCCGCTGTTCGGTAAGGAGCCGTGTGCGCACCGGCAAACCGACCCCAACCAGAAAACTGGTTGGGGATCCCGGTAAAATGGCGGAAGAGATGAGTGGGCGAAAGCCCACTTTTTGTTGCTCCAAAGACGGTTTGGCTGTTGTCGACGGCATCCTACTGAAAGAACGGGCTGAAAAGGCGTTATGGCATTGCAGATAGACGAGATTCGGCGGCTGGCGGAGCGGGTTGCCGCATCTCATCATCTGGAGGTAGTGGATGTGGAGTTTGGCGGCGGCGGACGGTCGCGGGCGCTACGGATTTTTGTGGAGAAGGACGCGGCAGAGCGGAAGAGGCTTGCCGAACGAGCTGCTGCTGGCGAGGTTGAGGACCTGCCGAAGAACGTTCCAGTGGAGCTGCTGAGCGGCGTGACGCATGAGGATTGCGCGGCGTTTGCCACGGACTTTGGCACGCTGCTGGATGTGGAGGATGTGGTTCCGGGAGCGGAGTACACGCTTGAGGTTTCGTCGCCGGGGCTGGAACGGAAGCTGGCGCGCGCAGAGGATTTTACGCGGTTTCAGGGGAGCCTGGTGAAGGTGAAGACGTTTACCCCGGTCAATAGCTGCCGGGAGTGGATGGGGCGGCTGACAGGGTTTGTGGACGGCGTATTGAAGATTGACCTGGCTGCGGTGAAGCAGAAGGGCAAGGCAAAGAAGGCAGCGGTTGCGGAGACGATCGAGATTCAGTTGAAGGATGTGGAGAAGGCGAATTTAGTGGCAGAGATTTAGGTTCGAGGTTCGAGGTTCGAGGAATTAGGCGGATTTGAAGGTGAGCGAAGCTATGGCGAGTGTTCTGTACCAGTCGATCGAGACGTTGAGCAAGGACAAGGGAATCGAGCCCGAGATCGTGGTGGGCGCGGTGGAGGATGCGATCGCTCTGGCGACACGCAAGTTCTACAAGACGCAGGAGAACATGCGTGCGGAGATGGACAAGGAGACAGGCGAGATACGCGCGTATGTCTATAAAACCGTGGTGGAGGGGCCGGAGCAGGTGGAGGACGAGATCAACCAGTTGACGCTGGAGCAGGCGCGCGCGCTGGCTCCCGAGGTTGAGGTGGGCGGCGAGCTGCGCTTCTACAAGGACACCACTCCGCTGGGACGGATTGCGGCGCAGATGGCCAAGCAGGTGATCTTCCAGAAGGTCCGCGAGGCCGAGCGCGATACGGTGTTTCTGGAGTACAACCACCGCGCGGGCGAGGTGTTGAACGCGACAGTGAAGCGGCTGGAGCCGATGGACGTGATCTTCGACCTGGGCAAGGCGGAGGCGCGGATGCCCAAGCGCGAGCAGAGCCGGCTGGAGCAGTTTGCCGTGGGCGAGCGGGTGCGCGTGGTGCTGCTGAGGGTGGACCGGGCGGCCAAGGGACCGCAGGTGATTGTGAGCCGGGCGGCGCCGGGTTTGGTGCAGAACCTGTTCCAGAGCGAGGTGCCGGAGATCTACGACGGGACGGTTTCGATCAAGGCGATTGCGCGCGAGGCGGGCGAGCGGACCAAGATCGCGGTGCAGAGCCGCGACAAGGACGTGGACCCGGTGGGCGCGTGCGTGGGGATGAAGGGGATGCGCGTGCAGTCGATCATCCGCGAGTTGCGCGGCGAGAAGATCGACATCATCGAGTTCTCCGAGGAGATCACGACGTTTGCGGAGAAGGCGCTACAGCCGGCCAAGGTGAGCAAAGTGTCGATTGTCAATCTGGAGGAGAAGCAGATCGAGGTGATCGTCGACGATACGCAGCTGTCGCTGGCGATCGGCAAGAAGGGGCAGAATGTCCGGCTGGCGGCGAAGCTGCTGGGCTGGAAGATCGACATCAAGAGCGAGGAAGAGAAGCGGCAAGAGGTCGAGCAGCAGATGCAGGAGATGGGCGGCGGCACGACGACCCCGGTGGAGCAGATCAAGGAGCTGGGCGATTCGATTCTGGAGAAGCTGATCGCGGCTGGGATTACGACCATCGAGGAGCTGGCCGACATGACGCCGGAGCAGTTGGAGGAGATTCCCGGCATCGGCGAGAAGACGCTGGAGAAGATCTCGGTTGCGGTGCGGCACTACTTCGGCCAGTACGAAGAGGGCGAGGAGCGGCCGGCGGAGGCGGAGGTAAAGCTGGATGCGGCTGCGAGCGAGGATCATGCAGTAGTGGAGACAGCGGAGGAGCCTGCGGTAGAGGGTTCTGAAGAGAGCTCGGAGGAGAAAACTCCGGAGGAGATTCTGGAGACGGAGGCGGGCTCGGCCGGAGAGGTTGAGGAGGTTCACGACGTGTCGTCCGAGGCGATTGCGAATGCGGAGGACAAGGAGTCGGAAAGCGACGCAGTGAGCGATGCGGATGCACGCGAGGAGACGATTGAACTGGAGAATGATGCCGTGGACAGCCTGGTGAACGAGAGCCAGGAGGTCAGCGACGAGGGCGTCGAGACGGATGGACAGAAGCGTGGTTAGCGTTGCTGGCCACGCATGCAGACGAATTGCCTGGGTTGCAATCGGCAGCTTCGAGGGTTGCGATTTCAGGGATAATAAAATTGGACGAGATTTCTACAACATTGAGCTGAACGAGATTCAACCTTCGATGAGGCTGATATGAACAGCTAAGCGCGCAGGGGAAATGAAAAGGGACGGATGAGCAAAGTTCGAATCAACGATCTGGCACGGGAACTGGAAGTGAAGGCCAAGCCTATTCTTGAGGCGTTGGTCTCACTCGGTTTGGATCCAGACAAGAAGAAGACGCACTCCAGTTCGATCGAAGTTGACGAGGCCGAGAAGGTACGCGACTTCTTCAGCGGCCGGCGCAGCAGCAGCACCCCGAGCAAGCCGCCCGTGGAGGCCAAGCCGGCCTTCAATCTGGCCCACATCTCGAAGCCGGGCGACGCGGTGAAGGCGATCCTGGCGCGCAAGCAGGCCGAAGAAGAGGCGCGCCACGCGCCGCGACGGCCAGCGGCAACGGCAGCAACTGCGGCGCCAGTGGCGGCAGCCCCCAGTGCGACGAAGACGGCAAGCACGCCGGCCGCGCAGGCGAGCGCTCCGGTGGCAGAGGCCCCGGCGGCCGTAGCGCCGCGGCGAATTGTGCCTCAGCCCAGGCAGCACGCCCAGATTGTGACTCCTCCGCAGCCGCCGCCGGCGATTGCGAGCAAGCCTCCCGTGGGGCCGGTGATCGCGCGTCCGCCCGTGGTGGTTGCTCCCCCGCCCGCAGCCCATGCAACAGCGGCGCAGCCGGCGGCGACCACCCACCCATCTGTTGCGCACCCTGCGGCGGAGCGTCCGGCAGCGACATCAGTAGAAGCTCCCGCGGCTGTCAAGCGCGTAAAACATGCCGCTGTTCCGGTTGCCGGCGCACCCGCGGCAACATCATCCGCGACTCCGGTTGCCGCCAGCGCAGAGGCTTCCGCGGCATTGCCCGCTGCCTCGTCAATTGCGGCGGCGGGACACACGACGGACGGCGTGGAGCAGGAAACCGTTGCGGCGGAGGTCGAGACGGAAGTCGCGTCTACAGTTGCCGAAGTCCCAGCGCGCCGCGTCGTGATGCCTCAGACCGGGCCTCGGCCGATCTATACCGCTCCGGCCGGCGCTGCGCACGGCATCCAGCGCGGGCGTCCCATCTTCGAGCGTCCGCGGCCAGGGGCCGCAGGCGCTCCCGGCTCGCGTCCTGGTTCGACGATGGCGCCGGGCGCACGGCGACCGATGCATCCGACGCGCACCTACCCCACGGGGACAGGCGCGCCTGGACGTCCGGGCTTTGCTCCCGGCGGCGCACGACCGGGCTTTGGCGCACGGCCGGGCGGCGCACCGGGTATCGCGCCGGGACCAGGCGAATCGCCGACAGGCATGAGGCCGGCGGCGCGACCTGGACAGAGGCGCGGTGGACAGCGCTACGAGAAGACCAAGGAAGGCCCGATGAAGGGCTTCCAGCCGCCGCCGCGCTACGGCGGAGCGATGCTCTCGCGGGAGCCGTTGCCGATTACGAAGACCATTACCGTGACCGAAGGCATCAGCGTGAAGGACCTGGCCGAGAAGCTGGACGTGCGCGGCAAGGACCTGATTGCGACGCTGCTGATGAAGGGCGTCTTCGTCACGGTGAACCAGTCGCTGGACGGAGAGCTGGTGAAGGATGTGGCGCGTCAGTTTGGCGCGGACGCGACGGTGATCTCGGTCGAGGAGCAGTTGGAGAACGAGGCCATCGAGGGCTTCCTGGAAGATACGACGGGGATGGTGGAGATTACGCGCTCGCCGGTTGTAACTGTGATGGGCCACGTCGACCACGGCAAGACTTCCCTGCTGGATGCGATCCGTTCGACGGACGTGGCGGCGGGCGAGGCGGGCGGAATTACGCAGCACATTGGCGCGTACAAGGTGAAGATCACCAAGCCGGACTCGCCGGCGTTTGGGCGCGAGATTGTGTTCCTGGATACGCCAGGCCACGAGGCGTTTACGCGGATGCGCGCGCGCGGCGCAAAGATCACCGACATCGTTGTGGTGGTGGTTGCGGCCGACGATGGCGTGATGCCGCAGACGATCGAAGCGATTGCCCATGCCAGGGCGGCGAATGTGCCGATCATCGTGGCCGTGAACAAGATCGACAAGCCGGAGGCGAACCCGGACCGCGTGAAGCAGCAGCTTGCGGACCGCGGACTGCAGCCCGAGGCGTGGGGCGGCACGACGGTCTTTGTCGATGTGTCGGCCAAGAAGCGGACGAACCTCGATCTGCTGTTGGAGATGGTCTGCCTAGTGGCCGATCTGGCCAACCTGAAGGCGACGCCGGAACGTCCGGCGGTGGGTACGGTGATCGAGGCCAAGCTGGACCGTGGACGCGGCGCGGTTGCTAGCGTTCTGGTGCAGAACGGGACCTTGCGCATCGGCGACAGCTACATTGTGGGCAATACCTTCGGCAAGATTCGCGCGATGTTCAACGACCGTGGCCAGCCGATCGTCGAGGCAGGGCCTTCGACTCCGGTCGAGATTCTCGGGCTGGAAGGAATGCCGGACGCGGGCGACACGTTCCTGGTGATGGCGGACCGCGACAAGGCCAAGGGCATTGCGCAGTACCGCAAGATGAAGGAGCGCGAGGCACAGTTAGCCAAGAGTTCGCGCGTCTCGCTGGAAGGCTTGGCGGAGCAGATCAAGCACGCTGGCATGAAGGACCTCAACCTGATCGTCAAGGGCGACGTGCAGGGATCGGTCGAGGTGATCGCCGAAGACCTGCAACGCATGTCGACCGAGAAGGTTCGCGTACGCGTGCTGCACTCCGGCGTGGGCGCGATCACGGAATCGGACGTACTGCTTGCGTCGGCGTCGAACGCGGTCATTATCGGCTTCAACGTGCGTCCTGACCGCAAGTCGCAAGAGGTTGCGGAGCGCGAGAACGTCGAGATCCGTCTGCACTCAATTATCTACGAGTTGCGCGACGAGATTACCAAGGCGATGTATGGCCTGCTGGAACCGGTCTTCAAGGAGAACTACGCGGGCAAGGCCGAGGTGATCAACGTCTTCAAGATCACCAAGGTTGGGCAGATTGCGGGTTGCCGCGTGACCGACGGGGTGATCACACGTACCGCACAGGTGCGCGTGCTGCGCGAGGGCGAAGAGGTTTGGCGGGGCAAGATCGGCTCGCTGAAGCGCTTCAAGGACGACGCGAGCGAGGTGCGCCAGGGTGTGGAGTGCGGCATCGACCTCGCCGGCTTCAAGGACATCCGCGTGGGCGACATTATCGAGTCGTTCACCACGGAGAAGCTGGCCGACGAGCTGGGGCAGAACTCGATTGCAGCGCGCAAGCAGGAGAAGGCGGAGAAAGAAGCCGCGGCAGCAGCGGCAGTAGAAGCAGAGGCTGCGGCAGCAGAGGCCGAGGCTGCGACGGAAGCCAACGCATAGACAGGTTCGAGGAAAATGGATTGCGAGTAGAGGCTGGGAGCGATCCCGGCCTCTTTTTTTGTATTACGCAATTGGGTGTGAGAATTCTTTGCAGGTGGGTGCGGTATTCTGCGAATAGATGTTTGCGACCTTCAAGATGGTGTTCGTGTACGTGACGCTGGGGACGCTGGCGGGAATCATTGGGATTCCCTACTCACTTGCCGTGGGGAATGTGGACCTTCTGTACCGCGTGGCGATGGGGATTATGCGGGCTGGGTTGCGAACGGGCGGGATTCGCGTAGAGGTGAGGGGGTTGAACCATGTGCCGGCGGGGGTGAGCTGCATCTTCCTGTCGAACCATGTGTCGAACCTCGACGCTCCGGTGTTGCTGCCGGTTCTTCCAGGGATGTGTTCTGTGCTGCTGAAGAAGGGGCTGATGCGGATTCCATTTCTGGGGACCGCGATGCGGATGGGGAAGTTTATCCCGGTGGAGCGGGGGAGCCGGCGGGAAGCGGCGGAGGCCAGCGTTGCCGCGGCGGCGGCGGCGTTGCGCAGTGGGCTGCACGTTGTGTTCTTTGTCGAAGGGACGCGGTCGGAGAGCGGGCGGCTGCTGGCGTTCAAACGGGGGCCGTTCTACCTGGCGATGGAGACCGGCGCGCCGATTGTGCCCATCGCCATCTCCGGGACCGAGAAGATGATGCGCAAGCACAGCGCTGCGATAACGCCGGGCGTGGCGAAGGTCCAGATCCTGCGGGCGATCGATCCGGCGGGGTACGCGACGCGCGATGAACTGATGCGCGCGGCGCGGGCGGCGATGATCGCGGCGCTGCCGGAGGAGATGAGACCGAGATGAGTTGCAGGTTGCAGGTTGTTAGTTGCAAGTTCGCGTTCTACTCGACGCTTTAGCAAAACTGACAACCTGTAACTGGCAACCTGCAACTAGCTACTTGACGATGGCGTTGAAGCCGTCGGCCAGCACGCGCTGCTGCATGGCTTCGGCGTCCTTGCGGTTGGCGAAGGGGCCGATCTGAACGTGCAGCAGCTTGTCCTGCGGCTCGTGGCGAACACTGACACTGTAGCCCTTCTTCTTGAGCGAGGCGAGCAGAATGTCGGCGACATCCTGGCTGGAGACGGCGGCGATCTGCACCATGATGGTCCCGGTGGGAGAGATGGCGGGTTGTTGGTTGTTGGTTGCTGGTTGCTGGTTGCTGGTTGGGGGCTTGTCTCCGACGATCATGCCGTCGGCTGCGGTTGCGGCGTTCTTCGACGGAACGGGCTGCGTGGCGGACGCGCCGGAGGCCGGTACCGTCTGCACCACGACCGGCGCGGCGGAAGAGTCGGAGGCCGGTTGCGCGACGGGTTCGGAGGGCTGGCTGGCAGGGCTTCCGGCGGCGGGCTTGGCGGAGCCGTTGCTGGAGGTGTCTGCGTTGGCGGCTACGGTATCTGCGTTGGCAGCCTGGGCGGACTTGCGGCCCATGGTGTAGCCGAAGCCGAAGAAGCCGGCGCAGAGCAGCACGAGCGCGAAGAAGATGCCCAGAATGGCCGGCGCGCCGAGCGAGATTTCGCGGTCGGCGCCGCGACCGGAACCGGCCCGGTCCGGATCGCGGGAGTAGCCGCGGCCCGGCGGACCATCGTCTTCGTCGTCGTAGGGACGATTCACATTTACTCCTTCGGCGCCGAATCGGGCGCGGCGGGAGCGACGTGGGCGGCTATGGTCTTGTTGAACATGTTGACCAGCTCCATGGGCAGCGGGAAGACGATGGTGGTGTTCTTCTCGACACCGATCTCGGTGAGGGTCTGCAGATAGCGCAGTTGCAGGGTCATGGGCTGAGTGGCCATGAGCGCGGCGGCGTCAACCAGCTTGGCTGCGGCGTTGAACTCGCCCTCGGCGTGGATGATCTTGGCGCGGCGCTCGCGCTCGGCCTCGGCCTGCTTGGCCATGGCGCGCAGCATGTTCTCCGGCATGTCGACCTGCTTGACCTCGACGGAGACGACCTTGAGGCCGAAGGGCGCGGTGTGGCCGTCGATGATGACCTGGATGCGCTGGTTGAGGCGGTCGCGGTGGGCCAGCAGCTCGTCCATATCGACCTCGCCGAGGACGGAACGCAGCGTGGTCTGCGCGAACTGCGAGGTCTGGTAGATGTAGTTGGAGACCTCGATGACCGCCTTCACCGGATCGACCACGCGCAGCATTATGACGGCGTTGACCTTCAGCGTGACATTGTCGCGGGTGATGATGTCCTGCGAGGGGACCTCCATCGCCTCCTGGCGCAGGCTGACGCGAACCATCTGGTCGACGGGGCGGAAGACAAAGACGATACCGGGACCCTTGGCGTCCTTAAGAACGGGGCCGAGACGGAAGATGACGGCGCGCTCGTACTCCTTGAGGATCTTGATGGAGTTGAGGATGTAAAGCAGGACGATGGCGACGGCGATGAGGTACGGAGTGTAGTCGGGCATGAGGTGACAGCTTTCCGGCTGGGCGGAGTTTGGCAGCCGCAGTGATTGTAAATCGAGCGAGGCACAGCGGGTGCGCATTGTGCGCGCGCCGGGCCGGTGGATGATTTCGAGATGGGTATCCCCTCTTCTTCGTATTCAAACATAACGTGAAAAAATAAATTTATCCAAGATATTCATAAATAAGGAGTTAGATCTGGATCAAATTTACAAGATCTTCATTCCAGATGGTTTAGATCTGTCGATCTTTGGAATGAGTGACTTACCTGTGAACCAGTAGAGCCAATTGCCTATCGCAAGAGCAGCCACAAACGAAACCCGAGATTCTGTCCTTCGACTTCGCTCAGGCCAGAATGACGATGGCACCGATGTGCGCACTGTGTGCAGCCCCCTCTCTGCGCGCAGAAGCCCCCTATTTAATTGTAGCAGGTTGGGGAGACGAGTTTGCCAGTTTATCTCGTTTGGATGGAGTGAATTGGAAGATTTTTCTTGACAAGGTTTTGGGGGGCGGGTTCGCACTTCACGCGAAGGCCCACTCATCGCAAAGTGCGCGATGAATGTGGCACCCGGCTATTAGCTGAGTGGCAAGTCGAGATTTTCGGCTGCCGTGGGGCGGGATCGGGGGGCTTTGCGGAAGGTGGTGTCGCGGTCGTGGAGGCGTGGGCGCTGGACGGATTTGGTGCCTTCGAGGAGGTCGCGGATGGTGAGGAGTTGGATGCGGGGGTATTTGCCGCCCTCCGCGCCGGATGAGCCGACTGAGGTGTAGAAGCCGGCTTCGGCGGCCTCGCGCTGCATGGGTTTGGTCGGCTCCTCGAAGGAGATGTAGACGCCGATTTCGGCCTTCTCGCGTTGCAGGACGCCGATGAGGTCGCGGACCTCGGAGACGCCGATGTTGTGGCCGCCCTTGACGGAGAAGATGATCTGGCGGGACGAGCCGGAGTTGTCGTCGTGGAAGTAGAGACGGCCGTCGATGCCGCGATCGGCCCCCTTCTTGATGCCCTCGGTGGGACGCGCTCCGCAGAGACCGAGCGCCCAGTACTGGAACTGGTACTTGTTCTCTTCGGCGAGCTGCGCGGCTCCGGCTACGTCGGTGGGTTCGCCGATGACCTGGTAGGTGCTGCGGACTTCGGGGCCGTAGGCGTCGTCGAGGCGCGTCTTGATGAGGCCGATGGCGAGGTGGGTGATGTCGATGCCGATCCAGCGGCGGTTGAGCTTCTGCGCGACCTGGATGGTGGTTCCGCAGCCGCAGAAGGGATCGAGGACTACGTCGCCTTCGTTGGAGGAAGCGCGCAGGATGCGTTCGAGGAGGGCTTCGGGCTTTTGCGTGGGATAGCCGAGGCGCTCCTGATGCCAAGAGCGCAGCGCTTGGATATCATTCCAGACATCCTGTGCAGGCATTCCTTGGTTCTCGTCAAGATAGAACTTGAGCCGTGGAATCTCATTTTTGGTCCAATAGATCCTACCCTTTTGCAAGGCATCGTCAATGCCTGCTTGGTCGTACATCCAGTGACGATTCGACGGTGGGGCTATGGTGCCTCGGTCTCCGAAGGTGCGGACCGGGCCGGCTCCTGCTCCGGTGAGGTCACCTGACATGAATCGTCGTCCATCCGAATCCTTGTACCGGTAATACTGCTCAACATACTCGGGATCGTGTTTTTGGTAAGTGGTAGCCCAGAATGGTTTTTCGCCCTTTGAGTAGAAGAGCACAAGGTCATGCACGTTTCCATACCTCTGCGCATCACTATGCGATGTGGTGCGTTTCCACACGATTTCGTTCTTGAACATCTGAGGTCCAAATACTCCGTCCATGAGGAGTTTTAGGTAGTGGCTGGCGGTGGGGTCGCAGTGGAGGTAGATGGAGCCGGACTCCTTGAGGACGCGGCGGAGTTCGACGAGGCGCGGGGCCATCATGGCGAGGTAGGCGAGCATGTCTGTGCCGCCGAGGAGGGTTCGGAAGGCGCGCATGGCTTCGGCGACGCGGCCACCCTGTTCGACGACCTGCTCGTAGGCGAGGGAGGACTCCTCGTTCCACTCCCATGTGTCCTTGAAGGCGGTGATCTGGGAGGCGGAGCGCGCGCCGTCCTTTTCCGCAAACAGGACGTTGTAGTCCTGGCGGGAGTTGAAGGGCGGATCGAGGTAGATGAGATCGACCGACTGCGAGGGGATGTGGTCGCGGAGGACGGCGAGGTTGTCTCCGTAATAGAGCTTGTTCTTGCCGGAATTCTCGTGCGGAATCATTGAACTTGAGGGTAGCATGGGTGCGGCTGTGCGGGGGACGCAGGCGAACCCAGACCCTCGCCGGGGCTAGGCGGTGGCGTCGGCGGGCTGGTTTTTGCGGGGGCGGCGGTTGGACTGGAGGATTTGTTTCCTCATGCGGAGGGATTTGGGCGTGACCTCAACCAGTTCGTCCTCGGCGATGAACTCGATGGACTGCTCGAGGGTGAGGCTCCTGAAGGGAACCAGGCGCGTTGCTTCGTCGGCGGTGCTGGCGCGCATGTTGGTGAGGCGCTTCTCGCGCACGCAGTTGACGTCGATGTCGTTGTCGCGGGAGTGCTCGCCGATGATCATGCCCTCGTAGACCTCGGTGACGGCGGGGACGAAGAGCGTGCCGCGCTCCTGAATTCCTTCCAGTGCGTAGGGCGTTGTGACGCCCTGGCGGTCGGAGACGATGGCCCCGGTGGTGCGCTGCGGGATCTCTCCCTGATACTCGACGTAGCCGTCGAGGATGGCGTTCATGACGATGGTTCCGCGCGTCTCGGTGAGCATCTCAGAGCGCAGGCCGATGAGGCCGCGGCTGGGGATGCGGAACTCCATCCTGACTCTTCCCGACCCGTGATTGGTCATCTTGGTCATCTCGCCCTTGCGCGGGCCGAGGCGCTCGATGACGGTGCCGACGAAGTTTTCCGGGATGTCGATCATGAGCTGCTCGACCGGCTCCATGAGCTTGCCGTCGATGCGCTTGGTGACGATCTCCGGGCGGGAGACCATCATCTCGAATCCCTCGCGGCGCATCATTTCGATGAGGATGGAGAGCTGCAGTTCGCCGCGGCCGAGGACTTTGAAGGAATCGGGCGAGCCGGTCTCCAGCATCTTGAGCGAGACGTTGGTGAGGAGCTCTTTATCGAGGCGGTCGCGCAGGTTGCGCGAGGTGACCCACTTGCCCTCGCGTCCGGCGAAGGGCGAGTTGTTGACGTTGAACTGGATGGCGATGGTGGGATCGTCGATGGTGATGCGGGGCAGCGGCTGCGGGTTCTCCACGTCGCAGAAGCTCTCGCCGATGGTGATGCCGGGGATGCCTGCGATGGCGACGATGTCGCCGGTCTGCGTCTCGTCGATGTCGGTGCGCTTGAGGCCGGAGAAGCTGAAGAGCTTGGTGATCTTGTGCTTGGAGAAGGTGTCGTCGACGCGCGCGACGTTGTACTCTTCGCCGGTGCGCATGGTGCCGTTGAAGACGCGGCCGATGGCGAGGCGGCCGAGGTAGTCGGAGTAGTCGAGGTTGGTGACGAGGATCTGCAATGGGCCGTCGGGATCGCCCTTGGCGACGGGGATGGTCTGGACGATCTGCTCGAAGAGCGGCTGGAGATCCGTGCCGGGCGTGGCCATGTCGAGGGTTGCCGTGCCGACCTTGCCGTTGGTGTAGAGGACGGGGAAGTCGAGCATGTCTTCGTCGGCGTCGAGGTCGATGAAGAGGTCGTATACCTCGTCGAGGACCTCCTGCACGCGCGCGTCGGGGCGGTCGATCTTGTTGATGACGACCATGGGCGTGAGCTTGGCTTCGAGGGCTTTGGAGAGGACGTAGCGGGTCTGCGGGAGCGGGCCTTCGGATGCGTCGACGAGGAGGAGGACGCCATCGACCATCTTGAGGGCGCGCTCGACTTCGCCGCCGAAGTCGGCGTGGCCGGGCGTGTCGACGATGTTGATCTTGTTGCCGTGGTAGTAGAGCGCGGTGTTCTTGGCCATGATGGTGATGCCGCGCTCGCGCTCCAGATCGTTGGAGTCCATGACGCGCTCGGCGACGGCCTCGTTGGCGCGGAAGGTGCCGGATTGGCGCAGCATGGCGTCGACCAGCGTGGTCTTGCCGTGATCGACGTGGGCGATGATGGCGATGTTGAAGATGGGCTTCAAGGCCGGCTGCGCGGCTGGCTTCTGCACGGCTGGGACGCTGACCTGTTCGCTTGCCGGGGCGGAAGTCTCTGGATTCGGGATGGTTTGGGGGCTGCTCACTGCGGGGGATTTTCCTGTCTGGCGTTCGTTTTGGGGCGCGTTGGGATAGGGCCGAAGGGCGAAAACGCGCGTCACCTCTAGTTTACCGCACTGCGGGCTGAGAAAGCTGCGGTCGCGCGGAGTTAAGCGCGGCGAGATGCGCAGGCGGCGATGAGGTTAAAGACCAACGCGGCGCACCTGGCAGGCGGCCGCGTACCCTCTTGCTGCTATCGAATGCCGAATGCATCCGGCAGGCTGATTGACCTCCGATTGGAGGTTCTGAGGAACTTTGAGAAGACCTCAGAACCTCCTCCGTCGGGTGCGGATTGGTCTGTGAGCATTGGCCCTGCATCACAAGCCATAGATCGATGCGCATTGGCCCTGCAACACCAACCCTGGATCGGTACGCATTGGCCCTGCGCCACCGATCTTGAAGATGGAACCATCATTGCTGCATTGCGCGGGGTGCGCAGTGATCGTTATCACACTACTTTGGGCCGCCACGGCAGGTTGCTTTGCGATGATTCGGCGGAGCTCCGCGGTTGACCAGGGACACTGCGTGGACGTAGTAGCGTAGCGTTGAACGAGGTAAGACTTACTGCGCGGCGGTGGTGGCGGCCACGGGCAGCGGCTTGACCTGGATTGTCACGCCGCTGGTCTCTCCCTTGACGATGAGAGACTGGGAGGCATCGGTGTAGGTGCGGATGGGCTTCTGGTCACCCTTGCCGGGGATGATGTCGGAGGCGTTCGTAACTTTGAGGGTGTACTCGCCTTCGGCGACGTACGGGAAATGGAATTGGCCGGTTGCGGGGTTGATCGCGGTGACCGTGCAGGTGGAGTCGTCATCGGCGTTGTGGAGTTCGACGCTGGCGCGGTTGATGGGGTTACCGTTTTCGGCGCTGAGGATGGTGCCGGAGATGGTGTGGAGTCTGGCGAGGCGTATCTCGATGTTGTTGCCGTTCGATTCCTCGCCGTCTTTCAGCTTGATCGTCTTCGCATCGCGCGGGCGGACGCCGTCACCAAGGTAGATGTCCCAACGGTAGTCCGGATCGTGAGGCAAATCCGTCCCAGGTGAGTTTATATAAGCGCCGCTAAGCTCGAGGGTTGTCCGGAGGAGGTATTCGCCTGCGGGAAGGCCGGTGAGACGGAAGTTGCCCTGATCGTCGGTGCGCTGTCCGGCGGAGAAAAGAGCGTCCCAGGTTGCGAATTCGGCCCACTTGCCGGACTTGTCCTTGCGCATCAGCGAGACCACGGCCTGGGTGTCGGGCTCGCCATCGTCGAAGCGGACCGTACCGGCGATGACTGCGCCCTTGTTGAGGACGACGTCGGCCGTTGACGTGCGATTTGCGGCGACAACGACTGGAGTGAGCGTGGCGGCCAGGGCTTCCTTCATGTCTTTGGGAGCATCGTCGGAGATGAGGTAGGAGGCAGGAACCGGTGAGGCATAGCCAAGTTTCGCAGCAGCGACGTAGTAGGTGCCGGGCAGGACATTCTGCATAAGGAATGACCCATCCAGCCCGGTCTGGACGGTAGCGGTGCTGGCGACCGGCTTTGCGTCGCCTCCTTCCGTAGCGCCGACGGGTAGCAGGATAACGTAGGCCATGCGCGCGGGCAGACGGGAGTCGCCCAGATAAACATGGCCGGTAATGCTGCCGGTGGCGGGTGGCTGCGCTGGCGGGGCGGATTGCTGCGCGGGAGCTTCGGGGGGTGTGGATGATTGCGCGTCAGGCGTGGGCGATTGCGCCGGGAGCAAGCGGGATACGAAGATGAGCACGGTGAGGAGACGAAGGAGTTTCAACGCGATCCTTCAGCCCGCAGATGCGGCGTAGAGATTGTAAACGCTGCAATGGATGTTGGGCAGGCGCGCTACCAGAGGCCCCAGGCGCGGCTGATGTAGTCGGAGAGCGTCATGGTGACCAGCACGAGGAACATGAAGAAGCCCGCGCCGACCGTGACCTTGATGAGGCGTGACTGATACTTGACGTGCATGAAGAAGAGAATCACGATGACGCCCTTGAAGCTGGCGATGGCCAGCGCAATGATCGGATTGAAGACGCCGAGGTTGATGTCCGCGGCAAAGACCGTGAGCGCCGTGCATGCGAGCAGCGTGGCGAAGACCGCGGCGTAGACGCGCGGCGTGACGATGTGGTGCGATGCGTGCTCCGGGTTGGTGACGTTGGCGGCATCGTGGTAGTGCTGCTCGTGCTGGGGTTCGTGGGCCATCGCGTTTTCCTTCTGAGCTTCTAGTGCGCCAGCGGGTGACGGTTGATGAGGTAGAGCAGGGGAAAGAGGAATATCCAGACAATATCGACGAAGTGCCAGTAGAGGCCGAAGTTTTCGATGGGCGCGACGTAGCCGGAGCTGAAGTCGCCCCGCTGCGCGCGAATCATCAGCCAAAACAAGATTCCCAGGCCGAGCACCATGTGCAGCGCGTGCATTCCGGTCATGGCGAAGTAGAGGAAGAAGAAGAGTTGCGTCTTCTGCGCGGCGTCGGGAGCGAGCGGCTTTTCGCTGAGGCCGTAGGCGGCCGGGTTGATGAACTGCGACGTGTCGAAGCTGGCGCCGGGGATGTGGTGCTTCTCGTACTTCTCGTGGTACTCATCGGCCTTGATGCCGAGGAAGGCGAAGCCGAGGAGGGTGGTGAGAACGAGGAAGAGTACGAGGAGGTTTTTCTTGCGGACTTCGGCGGCCCAGACGGCGAGCGCCATGAAGAAGCCGGAGGTGATGAGGATCGCCGTGTTGACCGCGCCCAGCGGCACGCTGAGCTGGTTCGACGCGGTGACGAAGGCGTCGTAGTACCAGTTGCGGAAGAGGAGATAAGCGAAGAAGAGCCCGCCGAAGAACATGATCTCGGTGAGCAGGAAGAGCCACATGCCGAAGCTGCCCGCCTCGCGCTGCTGTTCAGGGGTGGCGAAGTGATGGCGGTGCTGCGGCAGGGAGACGTGCTCGTGCTGCTGTGCCTGATCGGCCTGCGGATTTGCGATCGCGCTATGCAACGTGGGTCACCTCATCCGCGGTCTTGTGCTCCAGCCAGTCGTAGTCGTATGCCTCGTGGTCCATGATGGGGATCTCGGTGAAGTTTTCGGTCAGCGGCGGCGACTGCGTCTGCCACTCGAGGCCGGTGGCCTGCCAGGGATTATTTCCTGCAATCGCCCCATACTTCAGCGACCAGGCGAGGTAGATCATCGGCATCAGGTAGCCAATGCCGAGGATGGTTGCGCCCGCGGTGGAGAGCACATTGAGCACCTGAAACTCCGGCGGATACGCATGATAGCGGCGCGGCATTCCAAGATAGCCGAGGACGAACTGTGGCATGAAGGTGAGGATGAATCCGATGAAGGTGACCACGGCGGCGAGCTTGGAGAGCGACTCGGGATACATGCGGCCGGTCATCTTGGGCCACCAGAAGTGCACGCCCGCGAGGAAGGCCATCAGCATTCCGCCGACCATGACGAAGTGGAAGTGAGCGACGATGAAGTACGTCTCGGTGAGTTGAATGTCCATGCCCAGCGAGCCGAGGAAGACGCCGGTGAGCCCGCCGATGGTGAACAGGCCCATGAATCCGAAGGCATAGAGCATCGGCGTCTCGAAGGTGATGGAGCCCATCTGCAGGGTGAAGCACCAGTTGAATATCTTGATGGCCGACGGCACCGCGACCAGCATGGTGAGCAGCGAGAAGATGAGTGCCGAGTAGTTGGAGACGCCCATGATGAACATGTGGTGCTCCCAGACGAAGAAGCCGAAGAGCGCAATCGCGACGGAGCTGAACGCAACGGCGGTGTAGCCGAAGATGCGCTTGCGGCTGAAGGTGCTGACGACCTCGGAGATGACTCCCATGCCGGGCAGAATCATGATGTAGACGGCGGGGTGCGAGTAGAACCAGAAGAGGTGCTGAAAGAGCAGCGGATCGCCGCCCTTGGTGGGGTCGAAGACGCCGATGCCGACCAGCCGCTCCAGCACAATCAGGATCATCGCGATGGCCAGCACCGGAGTGCCGAGTACCATCAGGATGGAGGCCGCGTAGTGCGCCCACACAAAGAGCGGCATGCGGAACCAGGTCATCCCTGGGCACCTCATGCGGTGGATGGTGACGATGAAGTTCAGCCCGGTAAAGACGGAGCTGAAGCCGGCGACGAAGATTGCAAAGGCCGTGGTGATGACGTGGGTGTTGAGATAGTGCGTGGAGAGCGGAGCAGTGAAGGTCCAGCCGGTATCGACGCCGCCCAGCACCAGCGCGGTCAGCGTCAATGTGCCGCCGATTACATATAGATACCAACTGAGTAGATTGATTTTGGGGAAGGCGAGGTCGCGCGCGCCAATCATCATGGGGATCAGGAAATTGCCCAGCGTCGCCGGAACCGACGGCACCAGAAAAAGAAAGATCATGATGATGCCGTGCATGGTAAAGAACTTGTTGTAGGTGTCCGAGGAGACGAGGTCGGGCTGCGGCGTAAGCAGCTCCAGCCGGATGAGCCCAGCAAACGCGCCGCCGATGAAGAAGAAAAACGTGATTGAGATCAGGTAGAGGATCGCGATGCGCTTGTGGTCGCTGGTGAACAGCCAGCTCAGCAGGCCGTGCTCCGCGTTGATGAAGTTGCGGCGGGGAAGCTGCGCGGTGCTCTGGTCGGGAAGGTTGAGGATCGTATTGCTCGGTGCGCTCATGGTTTCACCACCCCTGACGCCTGAGGCGCCGCCTGGCCGGACTGCGATGTGGTCAGCGTCTGCTGCACGCGGTCGTTGGTGTTGAGGTTCTTGAGATACTCGACCAGGTCAATGAGGCCGTCCTCGCTGATCTGTCCCTGGTAGGTGGGCATGATGGGCGTGTAGCCCGACGTTACATGCTGCGACGGATTCAGGATCGCGTCGCGCAGATAGGCTTCATTCACGAGCACCTCCGCGCCGCTGGTCAACCGCAGCCTCGAGCCGTAGACGCCCGCCAGGTTCGGCCCGCGTGCCGCGGCGTTGCCGGAGTGGCATGCATTGCATCCCATGCTGGCAAAGATGCGCTCGCCGTTCTGCGCCAGCGACATTCCGCTGGTGGACTGCTCGGTCCACTTTTTGTAGTCGGCGGGCGAGAGCGCCGTGATGGTGCCGATCATCGCCGAATGGTTTGTGCCGCAGTACTGCGTGCAGAAGAGGTGATAGCTGCCCGGTGTGGTGGCCTCAAACCAGACCGTGCTGTAGCGGCCGGGAATCACCTCGCGCTTGATGCGGAACTCGGGAATCGAGAAGCTGTGAAAGACATCCTGCGAGATCATGGTGAGTTGAATGGGCTGCCCAACCGGCACATGCAGGGCGTTGATCTCGTGCTGGCCGCCGGGATGCTCCGCCTTCCACATCCACTGCTTGCCCACGATGTATATGTTGCTGGAGTTGGCCGGCGGCGTGTAGATGCGGAAGTAAAGCAGCGCGCCCCAGACGAAACAGATGAGAAACAGGCCGAGCGGAATGATGGTCCAGGTTGCTTCCAGCAGCGTCGATCCTTCAACCTGCGTCGCCACCGGATGCACCGCCTTGCGGTAGCGGATGGAGAAGGTGACCAGCAGGGCCGCCACCAGAAAGACGCCGACGAGCGTGATGGCGATCAGGAAGAAGTAGAGCGAGTCCATATACGGCGCAATGGTCGACGCCTCGCGCGGAAAGAGCGCGGAGGCGTTGAGCCACTTCACCAGAAACTGCCACAGTACTGGACTAATCCCCATGGTTATCCTTCATCGTCCGTTCGCTTGCTGGTAAGGTCGTGGTTGCGGCCAAGCTTCAGGTCGCGCCGAAACATGACAAACATGAAACTGCCAAGGCTCACGACGGTCATCATGCCGCCTAGTTGCACCACACGCGCCACGATCAGCGAGTGGCGATTTGTCTGCGGATCGTAGTGGTAGCAGTAGGTGAGAATGTTGGCGACCGGCGAGCCGATCTTGTTGCCCGACGCCTCGATCAGGCCCAGCAGAATGTCCTTGGGCGAGAACTCCACGCCGAGGTAGTACTGCGCCAGGTGGCCATCGGTCGTCACCACCTCGATCGCGCTTGCGTGCGCGAACTGGTCCAGCTTTCCATCCGGCCCAGGCACGCGGACATAGCCGAAGCCGGTCGCGTTGCAGACTGCGTCGATCGCCGCCTGCTGCCCGGTGAGGTAGTGCCATCCGTTGGCCGTCTCCGGCCGTCCATACCGCTTCAGGTAGAACGCCTTCTTTCTGGCGGCGATCTCCGGCGTCTCGCTGGGGTCGATGCTGATGAGGATGATCTCGAAGTCCTTGCCCGGAGTCAGCCGTACCATCTCCAGCGCGCTGGCAATGCCGTCCATCTCCTCGGAGCAGAGCATGGGGCAGTTATAGTAAACCAGCGAGAGGATGGCGGGGCGCTTGCCGAAGTAATCGCCCAGGCGCACGGTCTTGCCGGTGTCGTCGACGAACTGCGCGTCCAGTGGAAGCATCTGGTTCAGGCGCTGCGTCACGCCGACGCGCTGCAACACCTGAGGCAGTTGATCACCGCTGTTCTCGCCCGCCTGCTTGTCGCCGTAGCTGGAGACCTGTCCGCGAGCGGACGCAATTAGTAACGCACAGCAGAAGGCCGCGCCAATCCCGCCCCGCGCTATTGCCCGCCGAATTGTTCGACCGTCCATCATCTTCCGCCTTCTCTCTCTCGCATCCGTTCTCTCGCATCCGTGCCGTTGCGGCGTTTACTTCTGCGGCGCAACTTCTGCGTTCGCGGAGTTCTCCGCTTTGCCGTAGATCATCTTTTGCTGGCGCGCCTCGATCGTTGTCAGCTCAAATCCGGTGCGCGCAAAGCCTGTCGTCAACGGCGCTTGAATCTCCGGTCGCGCTGCGTGCGCAACAGAATCGGCGGCCATGGATGTTTGATTCGCAACCGGCAGCCCACGCTGCACAATCAACTGCATGGCGCGCTCGATGGGGATGCGAATCGTTCCGGGCTGGCCGTCGACCAGGCTGTAATGTTCCAGCAGAAGGTCCTCGCGCGCATGAAGGTCGACCGTAGCCTGGTTGCCGTCGTCGATGTCCAGCCGCGGCTCGGAGAATCCCGCGACGATCTGCTGCAACTGCCTCTGCTCCATCTCCGGATTGCTGACCAGGTCCCTGCCCTTACCGCTGGGCGGTGCCGCGCCCGACGCAATCGACCACTTGTTCGCGGGCCCGTCCTGCTTCTGCCACTCTGCGTTGATGGCGCGCCCCATGTAGTAGCAAAAGAAGAAAAAAATAATCAGGGTTCCGAAGAGGCCGCTGAGAAAGATAACCACGCCACGCGCATTGACATCCGAGGTCTCGTAGCCCGGCTGCTCGGCATCCCTTGGCCTACTCTTGCTCGTCGCGTCGTTGCCCGTGTTGTGGCCGTCAGTATGCATGTTCAGGCTCCAGAAGCTCTTCCAGATGCGGATCGTTGGTGCTGACCAGGGGCCGCCGCATCAATTGCGTGATGTAAAACGCGGACCACAGCGCAAGCAGCGCGATGGGCACCGTAATGTACGCCAGCATTCCGCCGCCGATGTGCAGGTTTCCGGCCGAGCCGGCGAAGTTCGGCTCGATGAGCCAGAACATGTCGACCAGGCGCGCGAAGATCATGAAGCACGTGATCCAGATCATCTTGCGCTTGTTGCGCTTCAAGTCGCGCGAGAGCAGAAGGCAGAAGGGAATGAGCCAGTGGCAGACGAAGTCCAGCGTGCAGATGGTCCACCATCCGCCGTGAATGCGGTTGAGGTACCAGGGGATCTCGTCGGGAAGATTGCCGGACCAGATGATGAGGAACTCGGCGAAGCAGAGGTAGATGTTCAGCATCACGAAGGCGAAGGCGAACTTGCCCAGGTCGTGCTGCTCGGTGGTGCGCAGCAGTGTCTTCATGGGTTCGTATCGCGAGAGCAGAACCAGGCTGAGGATGCCCAGCGCAAGCACTGCATAGCCCTGCGCGACAAGGAACTGCAGTCCCCAGATCGACGAGTACCAGGTGACATCGAGCGACTGGATCCACACAATCGCACCCGCTGTCAGTGCCACGACATAAATCAGAATGCCTGGCCCGCTGAGGTTTTCGAAGCGCGTGCGCCAGCGCTCGTAGCTCGCCTGCGTGCCGCGCAGAGGATCGGCGTCGCGATCGAGCGACCACTTGTTCAGCAGGAACATGAAGAGGAAGAGGACCGCGAAGATGATGCAGGACTCGACAATCATCGCGTGCGGATTGAGCATGGGCCGCTTGAAGTTCGCTGTCAGCGCCTGCTCGTGGGTGATGAGGTGATGCAAATACGCGTTGTTAGTTGTCTCCTCGGTGGGATAAAGCGCCCACTGATAGAGATGCTTCATGAACAGCAGGATGGGAACGAACATCAGCGCCACCAGCGGCAGTGTGCGCGTCATCGCCTCCAGCGGTCGGCGCAGCAACAACCCCCACTTGCCTCCCGTTACGTACTGCAGCATCAGCATCACAAGTGCGCCGCCGGCAAAGTTGAAGCACGTCATGTAGCCCATGAGGTAGGCGCGGAGGATGTGGTCCCTGCCCTCGCCGGTGAATGCAAAGAACAGCGTCAGCAGCGCGAAGACAACGGCAACCAGTAGCGCACGCCTGCGCCACGCCAGCAGCACCACAGGTGCGGCCAGCGACGGCGGAAGCGCGCGCGGCCCGTGATCAGCATGTGTGCCATGCTCTCCGTGTTGTTCGTGTGCAAATGACATTTTGTTTCGGCCTTGGTGAAAGAGATTGTTCTCTATTGCTTGTTCGGGCTTGCGTGCTTGTTCGTGCTTGCGGAAGCATTCGGCTGGGCCGGTGCGGACTGCGCCGCCGGATATTTTCCATTGGCGCTGGGAGGCAGCTCAGGTGGAATGCCATTGTCCTGATTGTTGGGCGTGCCGTAGACGGCGGTCGGCGGAAGCGTCCACTGGTTTGTAAAGTTGGCGGGCAGGCCCTGGCTCTCGGCGATGCTGGCGAGCGACTCGATCCGCGCGCCCGCAGGCGCATCGCTCGGCTTCGCACTCTGGCTCAACTGCAACGCCTTGATGTAGGCGACGATCGCCCAGCGGTCCTGCGGCGAAACCTGCGAGGCGTACTCCGGCATGGCGCCGTATCCGTGGGTCATCACGGCGAAGAAGTGACCGAGAGGCGCATTCATCAACCGCGCGGTGTGGTAGTTGCCCGCCGGACGATAGCCGCGCTCGACGATCATCCCCGCGCCATTGCCCACGCGCGAGTGGCAGGGCGTGCAGAAGATGTTGAACCGCTCCTGGCCGCGCGCGAGAACCTGCATCGTCACCGGAAACGGCATCGCGTTGCCCTCCTTGCCGTTCACAAGTCCGGTGTAGAAGTACGCGTCGTCATGGAGCTGTCCACGCGCCACTGTGTTCTCCACCTGCGGCCGCGCGGAACGGCCGTCCGCATAGAAGTCAGTGCCGCGCTGGGGAATGAACTTCGGCTGGTCCTGCATGTCCTGGCGGCAGCCGGCCAGCAGGCCCACTGTCGCAATCGCGCACACAGCGACAACGCTGCGCACTCTGCCGCCTCGAACCTCGAACCTCGAACCTCGTCCCTGTCTCACAGTTCCACCTCCACAACGGAGACGGGCGCGAACTGCTCCAGAAAAGCGCGCGTATCGAGGATGGAAAAACGTGGGTCGGTTGCCTCAAGGCAGAGAAAAAATTTGTCAGTCGATGCGCCATCGCGGAAGTTCGGCGCATTGAAGAGCGGATGATAGAGCTGCGGCAGGCCGTTCAACGCCAGCATTCCGAAGGCGGCCGACAGTCCCGCGAAGAGGATCGTCCACTCGTACGCCGGAATGATGAACGCAGGCCACGAGAAGAGCGGCCTGCCCGCGATGTTCATCGGATAAGACCAGACCGTGATCCACGTCTCCATCAGAAACGCGGTGAGCATTCCCATGATTCCGCCCAGCAGGCAGACCAGCGGCACGCTCGTCTTGTGGAAGCGCAGCGCAACCGCGGCCTCTTCCACCGGGTAGGGGGTGTAGCACTCCATGCGCCGGAAGCCGGCCTGGTGCGCCTTCTCGGTGGCGCGGACCAGCTCAGCCGGAGTGTTGAACTCCGCCAGCAACCCGTAGATTCCTTCGCGTGGCGTCATCAGAGCGTCTCCTCAACAACGGTTTCCGCATCCGCCCCGCCGGGACGGATCTTGCTCTGCGGAAGCATCATGCGAATCTCCGAGATTGGAATAATGGGCAGGAAGCGCACAAAGAGCAGGAAGAGGAATGTGAAGAGTCCCCAGGTGCCGACGAAGGTCATGTAGTCCCACTTGGTGGCGCGGTAGGTTCCCCAACTGCTGGGCAGATACTCGCGATAGAGGCTGGTGACGACAATGACGAAGCGCTCCAGCCACATCCCCGTGTTCACAATGAGCGACAGCACGAAGAGATAGACCACATTCACCCTCAGCTTGCGCGACCACAACGTGGTGAGCGGAATGGCGAGGTTGGTCAGGATGAGGGTCCAGTAGGCCCAGCCCATGGGGCCGAACATCCGGTTCCACATCATGAAGAACTCCCAGTGGCTGGCCGAGTACCACGCCATGAAGACTTCCATCATGTAGCCATAGCCGACGATGCAGCCGGTCGCCAGCATCACCTTGGCCATGTTGTCCAGATGGCGCAGCGTGATCAGGTCTTCGAGGTGATAGAACTTGCGGATGGGGATGGCCAGCGTCAGCACCATGGCAAAGCCCGAGTAGATGGCGCCGGCCACGAAGTACGGCGGAAAGATGGTGGTGTGCCAGCCTGCCATGGCAGCCACGGCGAAGTCGAAGCTGATGACCGTGTGCACCGAGAGCACGAGAGGCGTGGCGAGGCCGGCCAGAAGCAGCGCCGCCGACTCGTAGCGGACCCAGTGGCGTGTCGATCCGCGCCAGCCCATCGACAGCATTCCGTAGCTGTACTTGGCAAAGGGCATAACCGCGCGGTCGCGCAGCGTGCCGAAATCGGGAACCATTCCGATGTACCAGAAGACAACGGAAATCGCCGCGTAGGTGGAGACCGCAAAGACGTCCCACGCCAGCGGCGAGCGGAACTGCGGCCAAATGTTCATCGTGTTCGGGTAAGGAAAGAGCCAGTAGCCCAGCCACGGACGCCCCAGATGGATGAGCGGGAAGGTGCCTGCGCAGACCACGGCGAAGATCGTCATCGCCTCGGCGAAGCGGTTGATGGAGTTGCGCCACGTCTGCTTGAAGAGAAGCAGAATCGCGGAGATCAGCGTGCCCGCGTGGCCGATTCCGATCCACCAGACGAAGTTGATGATGGCGAATCCCCACGCGCCGGGGATGGTGACGCCCCAGATGCCCACGCCCTTCAGGAACAGCCACGTCATCGCGACCACCAACAGAGTGGCAATGCCGCCGGCAACCGTCAGCCCGCCGAACCAGCCGAGCGGCGTGTTGCTGGTGAGCACCAGGCCCGCGATCTTCTGCGTCACCGACCGGAAGGTGTGGCCCGGCGCGATGACCGCGTACTCGCCGGTGCGCGGGTCGATTCTGGGGTCGTCGATGGGGGATTTGGTCGCCATGCTAGCCAAGCTCCGGGTTTGGGTTGATGACGCCCGCCGTGTAGGTTGTGCGCGGCCGGAAGTTCAAGTCCGCCAGCACCTGATAGTCGCGCTCCTGCGCCTTGCGCTTGGAGACTTCGCTCTGCGGGTCGTTTAGATTGCCGAAGCTGATTGCGCTTGTCGGGCAGGCCTGCTGGCACGCGGTCACAATCTCGCCGTCGCGCACCTCGCGGTTCTCCTTGTCGGCGGTGATCTTGGCCGCCTCGATGCGCTGCACGCAGTAGCTGCACTTCTCCATCACGCCACGCGAGCGCACCGTGACGTCAGGGTTGCGCATGAACTTCAGGCTCTCGGTGTCGAAGTCCGAGTAGAGCAGGAAGTTGAACCGCCGCACCTTATATATGCAGTTGTTGGAGCAGTAGCGCGTGCCGACGCAGCGGTTGTAGACCATGGTGTTGAGGCCTTCGGGCGTATGCACCGTCGCGCCCACGGGACAGACCTGCTCGCATCCCGCGTTCTCGCAGTGCTGGCAGGCCATGGGCTGGAAGTGCGCGCGCGGAGCATCGAGATCGCCCTCGAAGTATGTGTCGATGCGAATCCACTGCATGTTGCGGCCGATCTTCACCTGCTCGCGACCAACCACCGGGATGTTGTTCTCCGCGTAGCAGCCCACGATGCACGCGTTGCAGCCCACGCAGGAGTTCAGGTCGATCGCCATGCCCCACTTGTTCTGTAGCTTCTGCGACGACGCGTCCGTGTGGTCGTACTTCCACGCATCGGGAAAGAAGCTCTCGTCGTGGCCCGGCTTCTCGCCCAGCGGCGAATAACCTACCTTGTCGACCAGCGTGCCCGACGCGCCCTCATGGGCAAAGTCCGGGTTCGCCTTCGCCTCGGCCAGCGTGGCGTAGCGGATGATGGCGCGCTCCATCGCCTCGTGTCCGGGCAGCGAGTAGGTGCCTTCCTTGTCCGACTCCGGATGCTGCAGGTCCTGCTGCGCGAAGCTGCCGCGATGCTCGATGGTGTTGACCTTGCTGACGCAAATGTCGTATGTGCCGCCGGTCTTTGTCAGTTTGCCGACGGTCGCGCGCGGAGCAACAGATGTGCGCAGAAGATACGCGTTGAAGCCGACTCCGGCGCCAACGCGGCCAGCTTCCACGCGGCGGCCAAAGCCGAGATGCAGCGTCACCGCGCCGTCCGCGTGGCCGGGAACCATAAGCACCGGCGCAATCACCTTGCGGCCATTGGCCTCAATCTCCACCGCATCGCTCTGCTCCAGCTTCAGGGCCTCCATGGTGCGCAGGCTCATCAGCGCGGCGTTGTCCCAGCTCAGGTTTGTGATCTGCTTGGGCAGCTCCTGCAACCAGCCGACGTTGGCAAAGCGGCCGTCGTAGAGCGAGGGATCGGGCCGGAAGGAAATCTCCAGACCACTTCCGTTCGGGGTAGAGACGGGGAGAGTTCCGCCCTTCGCAACCACTCCAGCCTTCGGCGTAAACGCGGTGCCTTCGACCCAGCCATCATGCAGCGCCCTGCGGAATCCTGTGGCAAAGTCTCCCTTGATGTACGTCTTTGCGTTGGCCTGCACTGCGTCGAACGCCGATGCCTGCGGATTGTCCAGCAGTGTCTGCAACACCTCATGCGCGCTGTGGCCGCCATACATCGGAGCAATCATTGGCTGGATGATGGAGACGGTTCCGTCGTAGGCGCGCGCATCGGACCAGCTCTCCAGGTAGTGCGCCTTGTGGATGTGCCACACCGAAACCGCGCCCGTCTCGTCCACATGCGAGCCGAGATGAACGGTGTTGGGGACCTTGTTGAATGCAGCCTCGAACTCCAGATCGGCGGGCGCGGAGTAGAGCGGATTGACGCCGAGCATGACGAGCCACTGCACCTTGCCCGCGCTCATATCGGCGACGAGCGATTTGAGGTCGGCGACCTGCTGCGACGGAATCGGATGAACCGTCTCGGTGTAGATGACCGTTTTGCCCACCGCGCCCAGCTTTTGATTCAACGCGTATGCTGCCGCATGAACTGCGGGCGAGGCTTGCTCGCCCGGAACCACAACGCACCTGCCGGCGGATGCGTGCAGATCCTTCAGCACGGCCGCAGCGAAGCTCTGCGCTTCAGGATTCCCCGCGCCCGTGCCGCCGTTCGCCAGCGCAGTCGCAAACTTCACCAGATCGCTCGGCTTCAGCGCCAGCCGATGCTCCGCCTTGAACCCGGTCACCGTCGCCATGGTCTCGACGACGTACATGCGGTTCATCGTCCTGCCCGCTTGGTAGCGATGCCGTTGAGCGTACGCCGCAGCCATGGGCAGAAATCCGGGCTGCGCGATTCCTCCCAGAAAATCCGCGTCCAGCGACAGAATCACATCCGCATTCTCCAGCCTGTACTGCGCGTCCATGTAGCTGCCGAAAGCAGCCTTCGACGCGGCGCGCGAGGAGTCACTATTTACCGGCTCCCACTGCACCAGCCTCGCCGCCGGAAACTTTGCCTGCACCTGATGCCACTGCGCGGCCAGCGTTGGCGAAGTGATCGTCTCGCTGAGAAAATAAATTCCTTGGCCGTTGCCGCTCTTCTTCACCGCCGACGAAAACGCCGCCTGAAAATCCGCCCACTCGCTGGTCTGCCCGCGCAGGCGCACCTCCTTCGAGCGGTCTGGATCGTAGAGATCGAGAAGCGTGGCCTGGGTGAATGCGTCGGACTTGCCCTTCGACATTGGGTGGTCGGGATTTCCATCCACCTTGATGGGGCGGAACGCGTCCGACTTCACCAACACCGGGATCGCGCCGGTGGGAAATGGAAATGCCGTGGCAAAGTACATCGGCTTGCCGAGGATGAGGTCCTCGGGCTGCTTGACGTAGGGGAAGATCGGCTCGTCGGGCTGCTTGGTGCATCCGGCAAGCCCGGCCAGCGCAAGAGATGCGCCCATCACCTTGAGAAATCCGCGGCGGCTGACCGCATCCGTCCACTCGCTGGCCGAGCCTCCGGCCAGCCGGGGAAACTCCGCCTTCAGCATCTCGTGGAAGGCGGGCGTCTCGGCCAGTTCGTCCAGGTTCTTCCAGAAGCGCTTGCCGCTCTTGCCGTCGAGCTTGGCGCGAACCTCGGCCAGCGTCAGCTTTGCCATGTTTTCATACCCGACAGAGATCGTCCCGTCGTCTGCGTGCGCGGGCGCAATCGTGGTCACAAGCTGCGCGCTCGCTGGCGTGGTCTCCATCACGGTCTCATGTGTCGTCTTCATCGGTGGCATGTCTCGCAGCTGGTGAGTTCGTTGGGTGGTCGGATGTGGTACTGAGAGGTCAGGTAGCGGCCAAGGTCGATCTGGCTGGTGAACTTGCGATATTTACTAGCTGGAACCAGGACAGCCATCGGCGGGCCGTCACTCTCGGTCTGGCCTGCACTGGTCGCGTGCGGCTGCGATTCCATCCCCGCTTGCGCCTGCAACATCGCGATCTCTGGATTGCCGTTGCTCGATGGGTCTTTTGTTAGGCAGGCCACGCTCTCTGCGGTGGGGCCGGTCCCGGAGGCGCCCTTGCCTGTCGGCGCGCACCAGACGGGTTTATCGGTGGAGGGTTCCGCCCAGGCCATGTTGTAGATCTCGCTGGTGGGCCGCAGGTTCACCGCCGGGTTGCGGTGGCAGTTGAGGCACCACTCCATCTGCAGCGTGTTCTGCATGTACATCAGGGGCATCTGGTCCACGCGGCCATGGCAACTGGCGCAACCGATCCCCTTATTCACATGGATCTCGTGGTTGAAGTAGACGTAGTCAGGAAGGTCATGCACCTTGATCCACTGGATCGATGCGTCCGTCGCCCAACTGTCTCTTACCGGTTGCAACAGCGCCGCATTGGTCCATATCTGCGAGTGGCAGTTGATACAGGTCTTGGTGGGAGGGATGCCCGCATAGCTGGAATCTTCCACCGTGGTGTGGCAGTACTGGCATTGCAGACCCAGGCCCTCCACATGGTGTTTGTGGCTGAACGGGACCGGCTGCTCCGCCCGCTGGCCCTGCCGGGTGACCCAGGGAGAACGCTGCAACTGGTCCAGCGTGACGCCCAGCACGATGACGAGCAGGCCCGTAAGCACCAGACTGGCCCGTGCCAGTGCGTTCGAACTGCGATCGAAAACCTGCGCCATCGGTGCTTTCCCGTCTCCTCAGCGTTTCTGAGTGGTAAGTTATGGATGCTTTAGAGGGTTGTTTCGTTTCAGCGATTTTTTCAGCGGGCTGTACTTGGGCGGTTGTGGCGTCGGCGAATGATCCTGCCGGGAGAGTTCAAAAACCCGAAACGCCCGCGCAATCTCGCCCGAAACTCTGCGCTCCGCGCCCCTAACTGACTCCAACGGCGCACTTGCGCTGCCGCAAAGGCTTCGCTGCCGGTGAACCTGGGTCTGGGTACGGCGAAGTTTTCCGCCGCTGCGGAAGACATCCCACGCCTCGCTGCGATACCGTCGAGAGATGCCCCGTCCGCGCCAAAGCCCGCGCCCTCCCCGCTACGACTCCGCCGTCGCCTGCCGCGAGTTGGCCGCAGCCGACCCCAAGCTCGCCCGCCTGATCGCACGCGCCGGCCCGTTCACGCTGCGCCTGGCCAGCGCGCAGTCGCCCTTCGAGGCGTTGGTGGAGAGCATCATCTACCAGCAACTGCACGGCAAAGCCGCGGCGACGATTCACCGCCGTCTGCTGGAAGGCTTCAATCCGATCTGCGGAGTGGGCGCGAAGGGCGATCCGATCCACTTCTCCGCCGAGCACATGATCGACTGCCCGAACGAACAACTGCGCGCCGCCGGACTCTCGCACAACAAATCCCTCGCGCTGCGCGACCTGGCCGCGAAGACTCTCGACGGTACCGTTCCCACGCTCGCCCGCATCCGGAGAATGCCGGACGAGGCGATCATCGAGCACCTCACTCAGGTACGTGGCATTGGACGCTGGACGGTCGAGATGCTGTTGATCTTCCGCATCGGCCGCCCGGACGTCCTGCCGGTGAGCGACTACGGCGTGCGCAAGGGGTTCGCGCTGACCTTCGGCAAGCTCAAGCCAACCGACAAAGTTACACCAGCCGACCTGCCCAAGCCCGCCGCGATGGAGGCCCGCGCCGAACGCTGGCGTCCCTGGCGCTCGGTCGCCAGTTGGTACCTGTGGCGCGCCTGCGACCTCGCTCAAAATAGACTGAAGCATCAGCCTTGAGTCTCCATCAAAACACCTTTTGGCTGACCATCGTGCAGCGAGAGAGCATTCGGAGCGGGAGCCTCCTATAATTCCATGGTGAAGTCTCGAAGCTCCCAGCAAGTTGTGAATCTCACAGCATCCTCAACCGACCATCCCCAGCGATACGTCTGCGTGCATGGTCACTTCTACCAGCCGCCGCGCGAGAACCCCTGGCTGGAGACGGTCGAGGTGGAGGACTCCGCCGCGCCCTATCATGACTGGAACGAGCGCATCAGCGCGGAGTGCTACGCGCCCAACAGCGCCTCGCGCATCACCAACCGCAAGGGCGAGATCGTGCGCATCATGAACAACTATGCGCGCATGAGCTTCAATTTCGGCCCCACCCTGCTGAAATGGATGGCGGACAAGACTCCGCGCACCTATCGCACGATTCTCGACGCCGACCGGGCCAGCGCGCAGCGCTACGGCGGCCACGGTTCGGCCATCGCGCAGGTCTACAACCACATCATCCTGCCGCTGGCCAGCCGGCGCGACGCCGTCACGCAGATTCGCTGGGGCGTCGCCGACTTCGAGCACCGCTTCAGCCGCCGCCCCGAGGGCATGTGGCTGGCCGAGACCGCCGTCAACCGCGGCGTACTGGACATGATGGCCGCCGAGGGAATCAAGTTCACCATTCTCGCTCCACATCAGTGCGCGCGCATCCGGCAGTTCGCTACTGACAACTGGCTTCCCACGCTGGACGCCAGCGTCGATCCGACTCATCCTTACCTTGTCAACCTCGACGAGGGACGCAGCATCGCGGTCTTCTTCTACGACGGCCCCGCCTCGCGCGCCATCGCCTTCGAGGGACTGCTCAACAGCGGCGAGGCCTTTGGCAGCCGCCTGCTGGACGGCTTCCGCGCGCCCAAGCCCGGCTCCGCCGACACGGTCCAGCTCTCCCACGTCGCCACCGACGGCGAGAGCTACGGCCACCATCACAAGTACGGCGAGATGGCGCTCTCCTATGCCATGCACTGGATTGAGGACAACGGCCACGCAACGCTGACCAACTACGGCGAGTTCCTGGAAAAGTTTCCGCCGGAGTGGGAGGCCGAGGTGGTCGAGAATACCTCATGGAGCTGTGTGCATGGCGTAGAGCGCTGGCGCTCCAACTGCGGCTGCAACGGCGGCAAGCCTGGCTTGAATCAGCAGTGGCGCGCGCCCCTGCGCGAGGCCCTCGACTTCCTGCGCGACGCCACCGCGCCGCTGGCCGAAGCGCTCGCCGCGCCGCTGCTCGTCGACCTCTGGAGTGCGCGCGACGACTACATCCACATCGTCCTCGACCGCTCGCCGGCGTCGGTCGACAGCTTCTTCGCACTGCACGCCAAGCGGCACATCACTCCCGAAGAGCGCACCGTCCTGCTTGAACTGCTCGAAATGGAACGCCACGCTCAGCTCATGTATACCAGTTGCGGCTGGTTCTTCGATGATGTCTCCGGCATCGAGACCATCCAGATCATCGCCTACGCCGGGCGCGTGCTGCAGCTTGCGGCCAAGCTCTTCGGCCCCGCCGGCGCCGCGCTCGAAGAGCGCTTCCTGGAGATTCTCGCCCGCGCCAAATCCAACCTCCCCGAGATGGGCGACGGCGCCAAACTCTATCGCCGCTTCGTCACCGGACTGCGCATCGGACTCGAGCAAGTGGGCGCGCACTATGCCATCAGCTCCATCTTCCGCGGCTACCCGGAGGATGGCCACCTCTTCTGCTTCGACCTGCACCGCGACTCTTACGAGAGCTACACCTCCGGCCGCGGCAAGGTCGCCATCGGACGCGCTCATCTGCGCTCTCGCATCACCGAGGAGAACGAGGAGATCTGCTTCGCGGTACTGCACCTCGGCGACCAGAACCTCTCCGCCGCCGTGCGCCGCTATTCCACCGACGGCCCGGAGAACGGCGCGGCCTTCGCCGCCTTTTCCAACGAGGTCCGCGCCGCCATCCAGCGCGCCAATCTTCCCGAGGTGATCCGCCTCATCGACCGCTTCTTCGGCACGATCGCCTACTCGCTCACCTCGCTCTTCGCCGATGAGCAGCAGCGCATTCTGCGCACGATTCTCAACCAGACCCTGGCCGAGATGGAAGACTCACTGCGCGAGATATACGAGGACCACGCCTCGCTGCTCCACTTTCTGACCGAGTCGGGCATGGCCGCACCGCCCGCCCTCGCTATCGCCGCCAACTTCGCCATCAATGCCAACCTTCGTCGCGCCATCGAGGCGGACACATTCGACGCCGTCGGGATCGCGGCGCTCTTCCTGCGCGCCGCCACCGACCACGTCGCCGTCGAACCATCGGCGCTCAGCTTCGCCGCCGCCGAGCGCATCAAACTCGCCATGGTCCAGATCGAGACCGCCGTCAACGCAGGCCAGCCCCCCGATGCGGCCCTGCGCACCGCACTCGCCATCGCGCTGGCTTTGCGCACCATGCCCTTCGACGTCAACCTCTGGCAGGCGCAGAACATCTGGAATGAACTCTTCCGCCGCGCCGACAGAAGCATCTGCTCCGCGGAGTGCAAGCTCGCCTTCAAGAAACTCGGCGAAGCCCTCTACATCTGCGTCGATCAGCTCGCCATCGACGAAGACATCCCCGTCCTCTAATCCGCCGGGTGCCCCATCTTCGCGACGGTCTCATCGTCGCTAAGGTGGGCGTCGGCCAACACCCACCCCGCGGAGCACACCGACCATGCCGCCCGCAACCTCCATCCCGAAGCGACCGCCGGCCGACACACTCCTCCTGCTCGCTCTCTGGTTCGTCTTCTACGCCAGCTTCACCCTCTTCACCCCAGCCCTGCTCGACGATGCCGACTCAGTCCACGCCGAGGTTGCGCGAGAGATGCTCCTGCGCCACAACCTCGTCACGCTCTACGCCAACGGCATCCGCTATCTGGAAAAAGCGCCGCTGCTCTACTGGTCGATGGCCGCCAGCTTCAAGCTCTTCGGCGTCAGCGCCGCCGCCGCCCGCATTCCCCTCGCTCTCACAATTCTCGCGCTCGCCTTCGCGGTGGAGAGCTTCGCCCGCCGGGCGTTTCGCAACGCAAAGGCAGGCCTCTACGCCGCGCTCATCCTGCTCTCCAGCCCCGGCATCTTCCTCTTCACCCGCATCACTATTCCGGACGCGATGCTCTGCCTCTGGCTAACCCTCGCCCTCTTCACCTTCTGGCTGACCGAAGAATGCGTTGACGGAGATTCACGGGAGTTGAGGCTCCTCTGCTATGCCTTCGCCGCCTGCTGCGCCTTCGGCGTCCTTACCAAAGGGCTGATCGGCGTCGTCTTCCCCGTCTCCATCGCCCTGATCTATCTCCTGCTCACGCGCGGTGGACGCGCCGCCATCCCTCGCATCCGCCTGCTCCATCCGCTCTCGTCGCTCGCCGTCTTCCTCGCCATCGCCGCGCCCTGGCATATCTTCATCGCACTGGCCAATCCCGCGCAGGGCCATCCCGGCGGCCTCGCCTTCGTACGCGGCCATCTCTTTGTGCCACTGCCGACGCAGGGCAACGTCCACGGCTGGCTCTGGTTCTACTTCGTCAACGAGCAGCTTCTCCGCTACCTCAACCTCCGCGTCCCTCGCGACTACGACACCGTCCCGCTGTGGCTCTTCTGGGGCCTCTGCCTCCTCTGGCTCATGCCATGGTCGGCCTTCGTCTTTAAATCCTTCGCCCGCGCTATTCCTCTCTGCACCGGGGCGTGGCGAGAACGTCTGTTTGCCCACGCATTCACCACACAGGAACGCACTCTCCTCCTGCTCGCTCTCTGGGCTGCGTTTCCCCTGCTCTTCTTCAGCCTCTCCACGCGGCAGGAGTACTACGTCCTGCCCGCGCTGCCCGCCTTTGCGATCCTCATCGCCGGCTGGCTTGTGCAGGAGGTCGATTGGCAACCGATCACGGATCGCGCAAAAAAAATCCGCCGCGCCAATCTCCGCGCAACATCTGTCCTGCTCGCCCTCGGCGCAATCTTCGCCGTCGCCGCTCTCGTCTTCCTGATCCGCACCCGCGCCCCCGCGCCCGACGCCAACCTCGCGCAGCTCCTCGCGCAAAACCCCGCCGACTACGCGTTCAGCATGGGCCACTTCCTTGACCTCAACGCGGCTGCCCTCGGCCTCTTCCGCCTCCCGCTCGCGCTGGCCGCCGCGGCACTCTTCCTCGGCCCGTTCGCCGCATTCATCCTGCGCAAGAATAATCAGCCCCACGCCGCAACCCTCGCCCTTGCAGCCGGAGCCTTCGGCTTCCTGCTCGCCGCGCACCTCGGCTTGCAGACCTTCGCGCCGGTGCTCAGCTCGCAACAACTCGCCGCCGCAATTGCTCCGCAGCTCCACCCTGACGACCTCATCGTCATCCATCAGGAGTACGAGTTCGCCAGCACGCTCGGCTTCTATCTCCAGCGCCCGGACTACAGCTTTTACGCGCCTCCCGCCCATCCCGGTGGCATAGCTCACACGATCCGCTGGCCTCGAGTTGTCAATCCCATCCACATCCTCACGGAGATGCAGTATCGTGGAACCGCCGATTACGGTCGCAGCTCCAACCTCTGGTACGGCAGCTTCTTCCCCGACGCCCCGCCAATCTTCGAGACCCCGCAATCCCTCGCCGAGAAGTGGCCCGGCCCGCAGCGCATCTTCCTCTGGCAGGACCTGGCCAATCAGCCCAGCCCGCTGCCCGCGCTCCTTGGCCCCATCTACGTTATCGCCCGCTCAGGCGGCAAACAAATCCTCAGCAACCAGCCCAACCGGCCTTAATCAAGCGCGAGAGATGCGCCCATTCCGTAGCCGGAACCGTTCGCCGCGCCAGACGATGGTGTCCGACGCATAGCTCCACGCCCAGAAGCCCAGCCCGAAGCAGTCGCGCAGCGGCAGCAGCCAGATGTCGCGCAGAACCTGTGCATCGCCCAGTACGCCGACGCCGACCGACAGCGCCACGGCGACACGCGCCAGCACGACGAGGCTCAGCAGCGTGAAGCTCCACAGAGCGAACCCGCTGGCCACGCAGTTCAGCACGGCCCATGGAATGCAGTATGTGATTCCCGATCCCAGGTAGCCCCATCGGCGAGAGTCACGCGTGGTGCGCGCCCAGCGGATCTGGTGCTCCCAGAAGCCGTGAAAGCCGTACGCGGGCACGGCGGTCTCCACCACCTCACCGCACAGCTCGATGCGGTAGCCCGCCTGCGCAATCCGCGCGCCCAGCTCGTAGTCGTCGGCCAGCGAATCGACCAGCGGCTCGAGCCCTCCCGCCGCCGCCAGCGCCGCGCGCGACATGGCCAGCGTCGAGCCCAGCCCGAAGCGAATCCCGCCTTCGAGCTTGCGCGCCGCCAGCACTCCCGCCATAAAGTCGGTTGATATTCCCAGCGCCTCCAGCCGCGCCCACAGCGTCAGCGCGTTGCCGTCCGCCGCAGTCCGCCCGCGATAGAGCGCCGTCACCATGCCCACCTTCGCATCTTCGATACCGGCCGCGGCGCCGAAGCGCTCCATCACTCGCGTCAGATAATTCCGCGAGACACAGATGTCGCTGTCGTTGATGAGGATGGCATCGTACTTCGCCTCGCCAAGCATCTGCACCAGGCTGCTCACCTTGCCCGATGTTCCCAACCGCTGGGGGCACACGATCAGCCGGATCGCGCACTCGGGAAACTCCGCACGTAGCCGGGTTATCTCTTCCACTGCGGGATCGTCCGCGCTGCCGACGCCGAAGAGAATCTCGAACCGCCCTGCATACTGCTGCATGCAGTGGCTCACCAGCCCCGCATACATCCGCGCGTCCACGCCCTTCACCGGCTTCAGGATGGAAACGTCCGGAGCAAAGCCCGCAGCGTTCGCGCCTATCGCGGCGATTCGGCGGCAATCGCGACCAAACTGCCGCGCTCCCGCCAGCACGAGCAGCATGTAGACCAGCCCGCCCACCGTCACGAGCGTTGTCGCGATCTCTACCGCCGTCGCCATGCAACCAGTCTACCCAACCGGCGCGTGCAAAGCGCCCTTACTCGTAGCGCAGCGCCTCGATGGGGTCCAGGTTGGCCGCCTTCCACGCCGGATAGATGCCGAAGATCAGCCCGATCGCGCACGAAGACAGGAAAGCCGTCGCCACCCACAGTGGAGAGAGCAGCGCGGGAAACCAATGATTCACTGTAAGCGCGATCCCGCTGCCCAGCACCACTCCGATGACGCCGCCCACGGCGCACAGCGTGATCGCCTCCAGCGTGAACTGGGTCAGAATCGTCCGCTTGGTGGCGCCGATCGCCTTCCTCACTCCGATCTCGCGGGTGCGCTCGGTCACGCTGACCAGCATGATGTTCATCACGCCCACGCCGCCCACCATCAGCGCCACGCACGACAGCGAAAACATCAGCAGAAACAGCCCTCCCGTAATCTCGTCCCACAGCCGCGTGATGGTGTCCGTACCGAAGATGGCGAAGTTGTCCGGCTTCTCGTTGAGCACCTTGCGTCGCCGCCGCAGCAGCTCCGTCAGCTCATCCTGCACCGTCAGCCGGTTCTTGGGATCGTCGTACTTCAGCGTGATCCAGTAGTCGAGTTCCTCGGGGTGCATGTAGTGAAACGTCGTAATCGGAAAGTAAGCCTGATTGTCCTGCGGGTTCTTGCCTCCGCCGAAGGCCTGCATCTGTTTGTCCAGCACCCCCACCACGGTAAACATCATCCCGGCGGCCTCCACCTCGCGGCCGACCGCGCTCTGCCCGGGGAACAACTGCTCCGCCGTGTCGGACCCCAGCACCGTCACTCGCGCCGCGCGTTCCTGGTCCTGTTCGTTGAAGAAGCGGCCATCCAGCATGTCCAGATCGGAGACGTCCTTCTCATCCGGCGTGTTTCCCGCCAGGATCGTGCCTTGCATGGTCTTTCCGCCGCCCTTGATCGCGGTCACGCCGCTGCGCCCCGGAGCGGTGTTGTCGGTATACTGCAGCGCCGGCGAGACGGCCACCACATGGGGCAGAGAGCGCATCGCCATTGCGTCGTCGTAGGTCATCTGCTTGCGCGTCAGCATCTCGCTGGTCGGCCGCGTCCCTACGACCGGGAACCGGAAGATGAACAGAATATTCGAGCCCAGCGACTGCACCATCCCCTCCACACCGGAGTTCAACCCATTCACCACCGACGAGATGGTAATGACGGTCATCACGCCGATCACGATGCCGAGGATGGTCAACCCACTGCGCATCTTGTTGGCGCGCAGCGTACCCAGGGCCATCGTCACCGTCTCTTTGAAGTCGCCCATCCGCATCGTTGTTTCCCTCGAACCTCGAACCTTACCCGCAATTCGCTCTTACTAACAACCAGCAACCAACAACCAGCAACCTGCCTTTACAACTCCGCCCGCAGCGCCACAATCGGATCCAGGTTGGCTGCCTTGCGCGCCGGATACACACCGAAGAAGATCCCCGTCGATGCCGCCAGCGCCAGTCCCAGCAACACACTCCAAAGAGCCACCGTCGACGGAAACCCCAGAGCCAGCGTCACTCCCTGCGCTACCGCAATCCCGCCTATCACGCCGAGGAACCCGCCCACCAGCGCCAGCGCGCACGACTCCACCAGAAACTGCAGCATGATGTCGTGTCCGCGCGCGCCCAGCGACTTGCGAATCCCAATCTCGCGCGTCCGTTCCGTCACGCTGGCCAGCATCATGTTCATAATCACGATCCCTCCCACCACCAGAGAGATCAGCGCAACCCCTCCCATCACCGCGCCGAACATCCCCGTCACCTTGGAGAAGAAGCTCACCAGCGTGTTGTTCACATCCAGCTCGAAGGAGTCCTCCGCGCCCGGCGCGTCGTGCCGTCTGGAGCGCATCAGCACGCGCACCTCGTCGCCCGCCGCCTCCAGCACCGGCCCGGCCGAGCCAGCCTTCACATAGATGGTCAGCGTCTTCATCGTCCCGTAGGTCTTCTGGTAGGCGGTCAGCGGCACCGCGACCCAGTTGTCCTGGCTCTGCCCGAAGGTGCTGCCCTGCTTTTCCGCAACGCCCACCACGGTGTATGGCATCCCATCCACGCGCAGCTCCAGGCCCAGCGGATCGACCCCAGGAAACAGGTTGTCGCGAATGTCCGTCCCGATGATCGCCACCTGCGACGCATGTTCCTCATCGACCGCCGTAAATCCGCGACCCTCGGCGATGTCCAGGTTCTGTAGCAACGGCATCTGCCAGGTGTAGCCGCGGACCGAGGAGTCAGTCACCGAGTTCGTCCCGCGCACCACCTTGGCCACGGTCGACTGCGCCGCGCCGATCCCGGTGCAGCGCGTGCAGTTGTCGCGCACATAGGCGTAGTCGTCGAAGAGTACGTTCTTCCGCCTCTGATAGCGCTCGTAATCCTCCGTGTTGAAGATGATCGACGGCATGCGCGACACCGTGAAGACATCCGCGCCATAGCGCGTGAACTTGGTGGTGACGTACGTCATCGCGCCGTTCACCAGGGTCACCACGGCGATGATGCTGGCCACGCTGATCATCATGCCCAGCAGGGTCAGCACCGTGCGCAGCTTGTTCTGCCACAGGGACTGCAACGCCAGCTTGATCGCCTCTTTGAATTCCATCGCTCTTGACTGATTGTACGCAGCCCATTCCTCATCCGTTCCGCCTCGATTTCAAATTAGAGCCAAAATTGAAATCGCAGTCTCGGACTTGTCAAGACTTGAAACCAATCCCACGCGCACCTCGCTCCCGCGATACACTCAAAAGGCAGGCGGCTGGATGATCGCTGCCTCCCGCGTCCAGGCCTCTCGCCAGGCCGCTCGTCGGGAGGGGGAGGAAAGTCCGGACTCCGCAGGGCAGTGTGCCGGATAACGTCCGGGACGGCCGCTTCAAGGCGGCTGGACGGCCAGTGCAACAGAAAATATACCGCCCACGAACGGACGGCATGGCGCAAGCCAAGCCGGGCAAACCGCCGGGGGTAAGGGTGAAATGGTGCGGCAAGAGCGCACCGGACAGTCAGCAATGGCTGCCGCATGGTAAACCCCACACGGAGCAAGACCAAATAGGCAGGGATCGCGCCCGCACTCTCCAGCGGGCACGAGCGTATCGGCCCGATGCGCTCAGGCGGAGAGCTTGGTTTCGTCCGTTCGCGGGCGAGGCTGCCGGAACTTGCGGGTAGGTTGCTGGAGCGGCGCAGCAATGCGTCGCCTAGAGGAATGATCGTCTAAAACAGAATCCGGCTTACGGGCCGCCTGCAAGGGACGTGGCCCCGCACTCCGCAAGGACTGCGGGGCCATCATTTGATGGATTGCGCGGCTGGCTGGCTGGCGACGGGTGTCGCCGCAGCCGAAGAACCGGAAGAGAACAGTTGCGGGCCGCATTCGCTCAGCACGGTCATCCCAACCACAAACACAAGTGGCCAGAAGAACAGCCATAGCTTCCTTGTAAAATTGTCCGTATCTCTTCGAGGTTGGTTCATCGCACTCACCCAGGACCTTGCGCTGCTTCCAGCCGGCGCTTGATTTGAGGAGATGCTTTTCTTCGTTAAGAATGGGTAGGGATTTTGCTAAGAGTTCGTAAGTTTATGGTTTCCGCGAGGCTCTGGCGAACTGGGATCGCGCTCACAATGGGCAGATGATCCCAGAGAACGCACAGCGCACGCCGAACAAGAAAAATCGGCCGTCAGTTGGTCACCACATGCATGGCGAACCCCGCGCAGGCCACCGCGATCAGGTCCTCAACCAGCGCGACCTTCCACTCCGCGCAGCCGATCCGCTCCACCATGTCGCGCCGGATCATGAACCCGGCGAAGGCCCCCAGCGCCGCGCCCACCACGCCCAGCAGCACACCCTCCAGCCCCGGACCGATCATCGCCGTCGCGGCGATCGAGCCAATCAGCCCGCCGAAGACCAGCCGCGCCGTCAGCGGACCGAGCGAGATCCGGTCGGGCGCCCGCGGTAGTTTGTCGGCGACAATCTCCGCCAGCGCCAGCACAGTGAACACCACAACCGCCGTAGCACTGGCCATCCACGCCGCCCAGGTACCCTCCAGGGGAAGGTAGCCCAGGTAGGCGAACCAGCACAGAACAGCCATCGGCGTCATCGCGCGCAGCCCTGTCGTCACGCCGAGTAGAGGGATCGCCAGCAGCCAGGACAAGATTGCGATCAGCATGGAACCACCTGTGGAGCATCGCGTGGATGACTGCGCTCAAACCCGCGCTCGATGTTAGATGCGCCATCTGCCAGCCAAATCGCCGGTGATGGTGAGTGTCTCACGCAAAGGTGGCCCTTGGGTACAACTTCGTGGACCAAACCGCAGCGGGGGTTACTGCCGCAGCCAGCCATAGAGCGGGAAGCGCTCGGCCAACTCCAGGACCTCGGCTCGTATCTTTGCCAGCCTGGCCGCATCCGCGCGATGCTCCAGCGCTTCGACGATCCACTTCGCGATGGTGCGCATCTCGGGCTCCTTCATGCCGCGCGTGGTCAAGGCCGGCGTTCCGATGCGAATCCCGCTGGGCTTCATCGGCGGGTTGGTGTCGTACGGAATCGCGTTCTTGTTCACCGTGATGCCCGCCTGGCCGAGCGCGAACTCGGCCTCGCTGCCCAGAATTCCCTTTTGGAAGACATCGACCAGGATGAGGTGCGTGTCCGTGCCGCCAGAGATGATTCGGTAGCCTTCGGCCGCCAGCGCCTCCGCCAACACCTTGGCGTTGGCAATAATCTGCTTCGCATACACGGCAAACTCCGGCTGCAGCGTCTCACCGAAGGCCACGGCCTTGGCCGCGACGATGTGCATCAGCGGGCCGCCCTGCTGTCCCGGAAAGACGCTGCGGTCGATCGAAGCGGCCAACTGCTGTCCGCACAGAATCATCCCGCCGCGCGGCCCGCGCAGGGTCTTGTGCGTGGTTGTGGTGACCACATGCGCGTGCGGCACCGGCGAAGGATGCACTCCGCCCGCCACCAGACCGGCGAAGTGCGCCATGTCGATCATCAGCGACGCGCCGACTTTATCCGCGATCTGGCGCATCCGGGGAAAGTCGAACTGCCGCGGATAGGCGCTGCCTCCGCCCACGATCACCTTCGGCTTCTCGCGCAGGGCGGTCGCCTCCAGCTCGTCGTAGTCGATGGTCTCAGTGTCGCGCCGGACCTGATAGCCGACGACGCGATACAGTTTGCCGGAAAAATTCAGCTTGTGCCCGTGCGTCAGATGCCCGCCGTGGGCCAGGTCGAGGCCAAGGATCGTGTCGCCCGGCACGCACAGGCTCATATAAGCCGCCGCATTGGCCTGCGAGCCGGAGTGCGGCTGCACGTTCGCGTGCTCCGCGCCAAAGATTTTCTTGGCGCGGTCGCGCGCCAGGTTCTCTACCACATCGGCGAACTCGCATCCGCCGTAGTAGCGTTTGCCGGGATAGCCCTCGGCGTACTTATTGGTGAAGACCGTGCCCGCCGCCTCCAGCACCGCGCGGCTGACAAAGTTCTCCGAGGCGATCATCTCCAGCCCCTCGTGCTGGCGCAGGACCTCATGTTGAACCTGGCTGGCAATCTCGGGGTCCGCAACGGCAAGGGGTGCACTCATATCGATTGGCATTCCTCCATTTTATGACATCGCCGCTCCGCCCCAGTCTGCCGCCGAAAAAGACTGCTCCAGAACACACCCTCCCAGCTAACACAAAAGTGCAATAGCGGGACTACTGAAGTGGAATGGGGAAAATGGCCCCATGGGCTGATTCTGGAAGCGTCGGCAGCGCCACCGCGCTCCAGCAGAACAGAGGAAGTTCCCGATGCACAGCCTTCTGATTGCCGCTCTCTTTGTTGGCATGTTGCTTGCACCCTGCGTGGTCGCAATGTTTACCGGCATCAACTAGAGCGGTTTCACCGCAACTGTTATCGCGCGAGAATTATTAAAGTGGTTTTTCTTGAGGAAAAACCACGCAAACGTTCTTCGCTCCTGTAAAGACCTGCGTTGAAACCGCTCTAGCTCGACAGCACGCTGCCGCCGCTTGTCCGCACTCTCTTACCCCCCCCACATACCATCATCCTGAGCTAAGCGCGCCTGCCGGGACCTGCCGCGTGCCGAAGAGCGCGGTGCCGATGCGGATGCATGTGCTGCCCTCCTCAATCGCAACTCCGAAGTCGTGGGACATACCCATCGAGAGCTGGGTGAGCGTAGGGCACGCGGCCAGCGACGCATCGCGCAGGCGGCGAAGCTCGCGGAAATAAGCGCGCGATTGCTCGGGATCGTCGTCCCACGGAGGCACCGTCATCAGCCCGGCAGGGATAAGATTTTCCAGCGGCGCAAGGCCCGCCACGAGCGCCGGAAGCTCCGCGGGCGCGACGCCGTGCTTGGACTCCTCGTGGCTGAGCTTGACCTCGATCAGAATGGGCAGGCACTTACCCAGCGCGCGCGCGGCAGTATCGAGCCGGGTGGCGATCTTCAGCGAGTCCACCGCGTCGATGGCATGGAAGAGTTCCACGGCGCGGGCGGTCTTGTTGGACTGTAGCGGCCCGATCAGGTGCATCTGCGCGGCGGGGTCCTGCGCGGACGGCGACCCGCTTCGCGCGATCTCCGAAGGGCCGCACCGTCGGTATGCCGAAGATTCGCTTCGCGCTGCGTTGAAGAAGTGTTCGAGCGCAGGTAGTTTTTCCTGCCACTCCTGCACGCGGTTTTCGCCGAAGAGGCGCACCCCGGCGGCGTACGCCTCCATCACAGCCTCGGCGGAGTGCGTCTTCGTGACCGCCATCAGCGCAACCTCGGCCTCCGGGCGGTGGCCGCGGCGGCACGCCTCGGCGATCTGTTGGCGAATGCGGGCGAGGTTGGCGGCGAGAGTCATACTAGAAGCATCTTATGGCTTTTCAGGTGTAATTCTTCGTGCGATTCAGAAAGGAAATCGATGGGCGCTCGCGTATGGCCGATTGTGTTGCTGATTGGGTCGAACATCTTCATGACCTTCGCGTGGTATGGCCACCTGAAGTTCAAGGGAGTGGCGTTGTGGAAGGTGGTTCTGGTGAGCTGGTCGATTGCTCTCTTCGAGTACTGCCTGCAGGTTCCGGCCAACCGGCTCGGATCCGAGGTCTACTCGCCGGAGCAGCTCAAGGTGATCCAGGAGGTGATTACGCTCAGCGTCTTCGGCGTCTTCACGGTGCTTTACTTCGGCGACAGGCTGCACTGGAACCACGCCGTCGCAGCCGGATGCCTGGTGGCCGGGGCCTTCTTCATGTTCCACAAGTTCTGACTCTTCCAAAAAATCAAGGCGGGCCAATGCGTGATTGTTCGCATGGCCCGCCTGCGTGTTTGAAGCTATGTTCGTGCTGGAAGCGGCTAGTTGAAGATCGCTCCCACTGTGTCATTGGTGGTCAGCGTTACCGTGCATGTATTGGGTCCGGTTGAAGAGACGGTTCCTTGCGCAAGGCAGTTAGTGGACCATCCGCCGAAGGAGACTCCTGATTGGGCAGGCGCTGTCAAGGTGACGATGGTTCCAAGGGGATAAGTAGCTGAGCAGACTGAGCCGCCGTTGGCCAGTGGCCAGCCTGGACCGCAATGGATGACGTCAGCAGTACCCGTAGCCGAAGAGGCCGTTATCACCCAATTGGAGGTGTTAAGGCCTTCGTTATAAACAGTGAGAGTTGAAAAGAGTTGGTTTTGAGCTTGGTTACAGGAGCCTGGGGTTGGCGGATTGCCGGTGAGATTAGGGAGTATCAGAGGACAGCTGAACGTCGCCGTGGCAGTTTGGATCGTTTTGTCCACTGGGTTGGTTGCCTCTGCAATGATCACAGTACTTCCATTTGTCATGGCAGTGACGATACCAGCACTGGCTCCTGAATTCCCCCCGGTATTACTGTTGACGGGGAAATAGTTTGGCTCAGTAGATATCCAAGCGAGGTCGGACGAGTTAGTTAGATCGCGGACGTACGGAGCGGTCGCATAGGTTCCAATGGCTAAAAACTGCGCGGTGTCTCCAATTGCTCCTGCGGTAACCGAGTTCGGAATGATGGTAAGCGAAAGCAGAGGCTCCGGCGCGGCGGTAAGGGAAATCGCGACGGTCGCGGTACCTGACACCACACTGCCATCGGGGTTCGTCAACTCCGCCGTTATGGTGGTGGACCCCGCGCTTACCCCCTCAGCCAGCCCGGACGCACTGACGGTAGCAATCGTTGGAATGCTGGAACTCCACGTGATCTGGGATGAGCTGGTGACATCCGTCTTGAGGCCGGTGCTTCCTGTTGTGGCAAGCGCAATAAATTGCCCGGTTTGACCCGACGCCGACAGCGCCTGGGAACCTGGCAGGATGGTCACCGCGGTGTACTGCTCGGTTGTTCCGCCCGCCACGGTGAACGTCGCTGTCCCGGTCACCACGGTTCCGCCTACGACGTTTGCGTAGAGGGTAGTAATCGTAGTGGTCCCCTGACCGATCGCCGTAGCAAGCCCGGAGGAGTTGACTGTGGCAATCTGTGCGCTGCTTGAGCTCCAGGCCACCTGGCTGGTCAGGTTTACCGTAGCCCCCGATGAAGTGGTTCCGATGGCGAGGAATTGGCTGGTTTGACTTGGCGAAGAAACCGATTGAGAGCCTGGAATAATAGAAATCGAAGCGATAGTATTCCCAGTTGAGCCAGTGGTGGTTCCGGGGATATTCACCGTGAGGTCAGAGGCCGCTAACGCTCCATCGGACGCCACGGCCGTAATCTCGACATATCCAGCTCCTACCGCCGTCGCCAGCCCGGAGGAGTTGATGGTCGCAATATTCGGGTTGCTGGACGACCAGGTCACCGAGGTGGTAACGTTGGCGGTCGTCGTGGGCCCCGATCCCATCTGCTCGGTCGCATACGCCGTGTACTGCGCCGTCTGGCCAGCGGCGGTCAAAATCTCAATCCCCGCGCCGGGAATGATCGAGACGGCTTCCACCTTGTTGCAGGCCGTAAGCGACAGGGCAAGCGGCAAGCCAAGCAGAACCAACAGAAGGGACGTACGAGGGCGCAGGGTCATGGGAAAATCTCCTTCCCCAAAGCTACTAAGTCCCGCCCGCAGAACACCATGCCACTTTCGCTATGCTTGTGCAACTTTTGTGCCAAGCGTGGCCCGCATCCGTAAACCGAGGTCTGACGCGGGGGGTTGAAGTCTTGGGCCTCTGCGCGGTTGGGCTTGGCGATGCCGCCCCAATGCGCGTAGAAGGGACAGATGGAGATTTTGACCTCGGTGGAGATGGGTGCGGTGGACCGGCGCACGGCGGAGCAGTTCGGAGTGCCGCTGGCGGAGTTGATGGAGAACGCAGGCACGGCGGTCGCGCGCTTCTGCCTGCGGCAATATCCAGCGGCGCGGCGCGTAGTCGCGCTCTGCGGCAAGGGCAACAACGGCGGCGATGGGTTCGTCGCGGGGCGCGTGCTCGCGGCGGCAGGCGTGGGCGTTGCGGTGTTGCTGCTGGGGCGCGAGGACGAGGTGAAGGGCGAGGCGGCGCGAGCGCTTGCGCGGCTCCGCGAGGAGGCCCAGGCAGTTGCGATCTGGCCGCTGGCCAATGAAGCTGGCCTCGCGGTCGTGAGTGACACGATGGCTTCGGCGGAGTTGCTGATCGACGCGGTGGTGGGCACCGGCTTCAAGCCGCCATTGCGTGGGCTGGCTGCGGTACTGCGCGAGTTGGTGGCGAACTCCGCCGCGCCCGTGGTTGCGGTGGATCTTCCGTCGGGATGGGATTCGGACTCGACCGGGCAGACCGCGCAGGGTGCATTCCGCGCCGACGCCGTCGTCACATTTACCGCGCCCAAGCTGGCGCACGTCTTTGGGCATCTGGCTGGTTCCCCGCAGACGGGACCTGCGATTGGCCCGGTCGTCGTCGCGGAGATTGGCTCGCCCACCAAGGCAATCGTCTCAGAGAGCGGGTTGAGCTGGGCAGGTGCGGCGAAATCAATCACTGAGCAGCCGCGCGAGGTGAATGCCAACAAAGGGAAGTACGGCCATGTGCTGGTGGTCGGCGGGAGCTACGGGACTGCCGGCGCGCCGTCGATGGCCTCGCTGGCAGCGTTGCGCGCGGGTGCGGGGCTGGTCACCGCCGCGGTGCCGGAGGTCGTGGCGGATGCGGTGGCGTCCATTGCGCCGGAGTTAATGGTGCGGCCCCTATGGCAGTCGGCCGCGACTCGCAGGCAGGAGAGATATGGAGTGCCTTCGGAGTCGAACCTTGAACCGGAGCGACTAAAGCAGTTGTTGAAGGGCATCGATGTGATCGCATTCGGCACGGGGCTCTCCACCAGAGAAGGCGCCTCGGAGTTTGCGCGGGAGTTTGTGGCGAAGACAACGCTGCCGATGGTGATCGACGCCGATGCGCTCAACGCCTTTGCCGGCAGAACCGAGTTGCTGAAGCGCGCGGCGACAGCGAACGATGCGAACGGAAAGCCGCGCACGCTGGTGCTGACGCCGCATCCCGGCGAGATGGCGCGTCTGACCGGCATGACGATCGCCGCAGTCGAGGCGGACCGGATCAATCTCGCGCGCAGCTTTGCCACCGAGCACAAGCTAACCCTGGTGCTCAAAGGCTGGCGCACGCTCATTGCCCATCCCGACGGGCGAATCGCGGTGAATACCAGCGGCAACCCGGCGATGGCCAAAGGCGGCAGCGGAGACATCCTCACCGGAATCATCGCCGCAATGCTGGCCCAGTTCCCGGAAGACGTGGCCCGCGCGGTGGAGGCCGCGGTCGCGCTTCATGGGCTCGCCGCGGACTTTGCCGCCCGCGCCATGGACGAACACACGGTCCTCGCCACAGACACGCTGGCCCATCTGTCGGATGCCTTCCGCTATCGCGCGAAGGACGCCGATGGCCTGACCTGGATCTGCGGACTGAACGGCGTGGAGCGAAACGGATGAAGGAGAAGAGATTCAAGACGCGCTCGGTGGAAGAGATGCTGGCGCTGGGCGAGCGCATCGCCGCGATGCTGCATCCGCCGCTCATCGTAATTCTGCGCGGCGAGGTTGGCGCGGGCAAGACCACGCTGGTAAAGGGAATCGCCGCGGCCCTCGGCGCGGCCACCGAGGATGAGGTGACCAGCCCCACCTTCACCATCGTCCACGAATACAGCGGCACCTCCGTCCGGCTCTTTCACCTCGACCTCTACCGCCTGGAGACCGAGGAGCAGATCGCCGTCCTCGGCATCGACGAGATGGCGAGCTACCCGGATTCTCTCCTGCTCGTAGAGTGGGGAGAGCGCTTCGAGAGCATCGTGAAGCGCTCCGCCGGAGAGATCTATATGGAGCACGGCGAGGGCGATGAGCGCGGCCTGATCGTACGCCTGAAGCAGTAGGGCCGGTTACGCGGCTGGATCGAAGATCGGCCCTCTCGCGCGGCCCGTATAGCGATAGATGGCGCACTCCTCATCGCCCGTGGAGCCGTACTCCTTCTGCCGCGCGATGGCTTCCAGGTCGGCGGCGTGGTCCTCCGGCGACATCGGCACGTTCTCCAAGAAGAGCTGCGTGAAGCCTGGGTTGCGGTCGATCGCATCGGCGCACTCCGCGTTGACGTAGAGCAGGTCCAGCGCGCCTGGCCGCCGGGCGAACTGCGCCTCAATCCGCCGCAGCAACTGCTTCAGTACCGGAGCCTCGAAGGGGTGAAACAGAAAGAGGAGCGTGGGCGTCTGCGGCAGCTCGAAGTCCAGCGCGTCCTGCTCGACGACCTCGATGGGAGCGATGCGCGCGGCGGTCGAGTCTTCGCGGTGGGCGCGCGTCCAGTGCTCCACATTCTGTCGCGCGATGGCGGCCATCTCGTGGTTCAGCTCGATGCCGGCGACCTTGCGGAAGCTGTACTCGCTCGCAACCAGCAACCCGCGGCCCTTGCCCGCGCCCACGTCGATAAAGGTGTAATCCTCGATTGGGTGCGGTGGCCCACTCTCGCGCCAGTGGCCGATCAGCGCGCGCAGGATGCTGGGCGCAACGCCGTAGTACGCGGTGATGTGCTCGTCGTTGGCGTGGCCCGTGACAAGGTGCTTGGCCGGGACCAGGCCGCTGGTGTCCACGCCGTGCATCTGGTCAAAGGGATGAATGGGAAAGCTCGTCCGCTTCAGCAGATCGCGTGCGCGCCGCGGCGCAGGCACAAGCGCAAGGCCATGCGTCGATTGGGCAACTTCGGCTTTGGATTTACTGCTACTCATCGCGCGGGCATTGCGGTGCTGGGAGCATGGAGCCTACCTTCGATGATAGCGTGACGCAGCTTCGCGGCAGCAGGTTCGGACTTCGAGTTAGGATAGTGCCATGAAGATTCTGACCAATGAGATGCGTGGAGGCTTCCAGGGGCCGAAGGAATGGTTTACCGGGGCAGTATGGGCGGATGAGATTGTGATCGCTCCGGCACCGGCGCGGATGAAGGCGTTCCGGGTCTCCTTCGAACCGGGAGCGCGCACGGCATGGCACACTCATCCGCTGGGCCAGGCGCTGCATGTGCTCAGCGGAGTAGGGCTGGTGCAGTTGCAGGGACAGCCCGCGCAGCCCATCCATCCAGGAGATACGGTATGGATCGAGCCGGGCGAGGTGCACTGGCACGGCGCTGCGCCCGGGCACACCATGGTTCATCTTGCCATGCAGGTGGCCGACGCATCCGGCGTGGACGTGGCCTGGCTCACCCACGTCAGCGACGACGAGTATGCGGTCGCAACGCATTCGCCAAAATTAAGGTGTATAGCGTAGCGTTTCGGTATACGATGGTTGTGTGAAAAAGTACCTATTAGTAGCCCTTGTGTTCATCGTCGTCCCAATTCTTTTCGCGCAGAGCGACGCCCCAGCCGCGTCGCCCACCGACCCCAACGCGCTTCTCCAGTTGGCCGCTCCATATTACGACTACGCGTCTCCGGATATGAAGCCGTGGCACATCCGCTATCATTATCAGTATTTCGATGAGAACGGCCTGCCCAGCGCGGAGGGTGAGTTCGATTATTGGTGGTCCACGACCAAGGTGAGCAGGGCCTCCTGGACGCACGGTGACCAGACCCACAGCGATCAGACGCATGGCAACCAATCGCACATTGAATGGCATACCGCCGACGGCAAGGAACTGCGATCCGTTACCGGGAATGACGTCGCAGGCATGGAGGGCCGGCTCTCTGCCGCGCTTACTCCCCCCTTCTTGAAGATGAAAGATTCCCTGTCCGGTGACCGGCAGCTCAAGTACTTTACGATCAAGGGTTCGTCGCAACATCTGGACTGCATTGGATCGGTGAGGGCAGCAAACGCGGATGTGAAGATCGATTCACTCGGTAGCGTCTGGGCCGCCTATTGTTTCGAAGAACATGAGCCAGTTCTCCTCGCCAGCCATGAGAATGGCACCATTACAACTCTCTATGGCCAGGTTCGGAAGTTCCAGAATCACAACTTTCCCGGTCAAATTGAAATCTTGTATGTCGGCAAGAAGCGTGTGCAAGCCACGCTGGAGGATTTGAGTGAGGTTCATGCGGACGATGTGGCCTTCACGCCGTCCCCTGACGCCAAGGAATATGTCCTGAAAATCGGCGTTGCGGTTGTTTCAAATTCAAAGCTGCCAGTTCTGATTAGGAGCGTACAGCCCGAATATCCTATTATTGCCCGTACGGCTCACATCACAGGGATCGTCGTAATTGATGCGACCATTGGCAAGGATGGCAGGGTCAAGGATGCAAACGTCGTCTCCAGTCCCCTGGCTTCGTTCTCCGCAGCCGCGCTGGATGCGGTGCGCCAGTGGCGCTACGAACCCATGATGATGGGCGGTCAGCCAACGGAGGTACACACTCAAATCAACATCAACTTTGCGCCCAGGTAGTAAGCCTCGGCCAGCAGACCTGCGGCCCGAAGCGGTGACGGACTGGAGAATCTCCGAGCGACGCCGTGCTGAAGGCTTTATACTTGCTGCGGCCCGTTAGACGCCGAGTTCGGCGCGAATGGCGTCGGCGATGGCGTTGGCGTGGAGGTGCATGAGCGCCTCGGATTCGGCCTCGATCATGACCCGAGCCAGCGCTTCGGTGCCGGAGTAGCGGATGACGACGCGGCCCGAGTCAGCCAGCGCGGCCTCGGCTTCAGCGATGGCTGCGGCGACCGTGGGGATCGATTCGAGCGGGCGCTTCTCGCGGACCTTCACGTTGACGATGATCTGCGGGAAGGTCTTCAGGTCTGCGGTGAGCTGAGTGAGCGTCTTGCCGCTGCGATGAATAAGGTCCAGCAGCAGCAGCGCGGTGAGCAGGCCGTCGCCGGTGGTGCTGCGGCCGGTGAAGAGGATGTGGCCGGACTGTTCTCCGCCCAGCGCCGCGCCGGTGGCCAACATCTCCTCGAGGACGTACTTGTCGCCGACGGGGGCGCGAAGCATCCTGATTCCCGAACGCTTGAGCGCTGCTTCCAGGCCCATGTTGGACATGGTCGTCGCCACGACGGTGGAGTTAGTGAGCAGGCCGCGTGCGGCCAGGTCGCGGGCCGCGAGCAGAAGGACGGCGTCGCCGTTCACAACTTTGCCGAATTCATCAGCAAACATCGCGCGGTCGGCGTCGCCGTCGAAGGTAATTCCCATCGCGGCGTGCTGCTGGACGACCTCGGCGGCAACGGTCCCGGGATAGAGCGCGCCGCAGTTCTCGTTGATGTTGCGGCCGTTGGGGCTGGCGTGAGTGAGGAGCACCTCGCCGCCGCCGTTCGAGTTGAGTTCGGCGAAGAGCTGGGGCGCGATGGCGCTGGCAGCCCCGTTGGCGCAGTCGATGACGATGCGCTGACCGTCGAGCGAGAGGCTGGGGACGGCACTCAGCAACGAGCGGATGTACTCGGCGCGGTCGGATTCGTTGACTTGAGGTGGCACAAGAACACAAGCAGATCCCTCCGCTCCGCTGCGGGATGACAAAGTTGAAGACTCCAGGCGGCGGAAGATTTCGGCTTCGATGGCCAACTCGGTCGTGTCGGGCAGCTTGTAGCCATCGGGGCCGAAGAGCTTGATGCCGTTGTCGACCCAGGGATTGTGCGAGGCGGAGATGACCACGCCGGCGGCAAAATTGTGCGCGCGGGCAAGGTACGCGACGGCAGGCGTGGGAATAACGCCCGCGCTCTCCACCGTGGCGCCACCGGCAGCGAGGCCTGCGGTCAGCGCGGCGGCGATCCAGTCGGAGGACTCGCGCGTGTCCTCGCCGATGAGCACGCGCGGCGAATCGCCTAAGTGATGCGCCAGCGCGAGGCCGACGGCGTGGATGGTAGTAGGGTCGAGCGGGAACTGGCCGGCGACACCGCGAATGCCGTCGGTGCCAAATAGCTTCTTCATCGAATCTTTCTCCACATCTATTATCGGGCGTGTTGCAGGCGCGTAGCAGTGCGCCTTTTGAGTCAGGCTGGGACCCGTCTCCGATGAGTCTCGAATTTTGATCGCAGTTGCCGATCTGCGAAGTGCTGTCTGCGCGTCTAAACGCCGGTGAGCCGACGATACTGCAAGTACATGCGCAGACGCCAATGCAGGATCATGCCGAAGGCGAGGACAAAGAAGAGAGCGGCGGTCTGCTTCACATCCACGAACCGGTCGATGTAGCTGTGGGCCAGAATCCGAATGGCTGCGAGGACGATCACCACAGCGAAGAAGACGTTGGAACGCTGCATCATGATGACTTCGCCGACGCGCACCAGGCGCGATGTGCGCAGCAATGGATAGGCGAGCACGAAGGCACCGAGCAGGAAGGCACAGACCGCCCACAGCAACGGAAAGCGGAAGTCCCGCACCAGAAACATGCAGAAACCTGTCGCCATGCCGAGGGGCGGGATGAGAATTTTTTTTGTCGTGACGGCGGTGCGGCCCTCCTGCACGCGCCAGACGAGAACCGCCGACGCACCCACAAGGGAAGCGAGCAGCGACAATTCGCGAAGAGGCAACTGAGGCAACATGAGATCTTTCGCAGGAAGGTGAGTGCAGGGCCGGGGGTGGTTGAACGTCTCTGTGTCCATTATGCCGGTTTGCGAAGCTTCCCGCTGTCGCCGGCCGGGCGGTCATGCGGATTCGGTGGACTTGACCTCGGCGGTCACGGAGCCGTGGGCCAGGCGGGCGCGGATGGTCTGGCCGGCGTGGGCATCTGAGGCATTGCGCAGGAGGGTTCCTGCTGAGGTGCCGTTGTCGATCCCGTTGGCGATGTAGACCAGCGCGTAGCCGCGGTTGAGGACAGCGAGCGGCGAGAGCGCGTCCAGGCGGGCGCTCGCGCGGTCGAGGCGCGTGGCGCGGGCGGCGATGGTGGTGACGGCGAGGCGGCGGAGGGACTGAGTGGCGGCTTCGAGCCGGCGGCGGGCGAGGGCGAGGCGGACGGCTGGGTTCTGGCGCTCAATCCTCGTGGCGAGGGCCGCGAGCTGGTTGGCGCGCGCGCGCAGGCGGCGGTTGGCTGCGGCCTGCAGGCGGTGACGGAGGTCGTCGAGGCGCTGAGCGCGGCGGCCGATGAGGGCTTGCAGCCGGTTCTGCATCTGTGCGACCGAGAGCGCGGTGAAGCGCTGCCGCGCCAGCATGAGCTGGTAGCGGATGGCTCGGAGGACGCGGGCGGCGAGCAGCTCGACACGCTCTTCGATGCGGTGCTGGGCACTGGTGATGAGTTCGGCGGCGGCTGACGGCGTGGCGGCGCGCAGGTCGGCGACGAAGTCCGCAATGGTGAAGTCGGTCTCGTGGCCGATGGCGGAGACGACGGGCAGCGCGGAGGCCGCTATGGCGCGTGCGAGAGCTTCATCGTTGAATCCGGCGAGGTCCTCCAGCGAGCCTCCGCCGCGCGCGATGAGGATGAGATCGACCTGGGCGGAGAGCTGGACAGGCTGGCTCTTCCTGCGTTGGCTCTTCTTGCGCTGGCTCTGGTTGGGCTGGATTTGATTGGGCTGGATTTGGTTGAACCAGCGGATTCCCGCGGCGACCGATGTGGCGCATTCGGGGCCTTGCACCGTCGCCGGATAGACCAGCAGGTTGAGGCGCGCGTGGCGGCGGCGAATAATTTTGATGATGTCGTGGAGGACCGCGCCGCTGGTGGAGGTGATGACGCCGAGGGTGCGCGGAAAGGCGGGCAACGGGCGCTTGCGGGCGGCGTCGAAGAGTCCCTCGGCCAGCAGGCGCGCCTTGAGCTGTTCGTACGCAAGTTGCAAAGCCCCTGTACCGCGCGGTTCCAGCGTCTCCGCGATGAGCTGAAGCTGGCCGCGCGACTCGTATACGGAGACGCGGCCGCGGACGAGGACGGCGAGTCCGTCCTGCGGCTGGAAACGCAGCAGTTGCGCCTGGCGGCGGAAGAGCACGACGGGAAGCTGCGCCTCGCCGTCTTTTAATGTGAAATAGACGTGGCCGGAGGGTGCGGCGCGGCAGTTCGATATCTCGCCCACGACCCAGAGGTCGGCGTAGTCGGCCTCGACGTGCTGGCGGAGGTCGGTGACCAGGGCGCGGACGCTCCAGGGCGCGCTGGCACTGCCTGTGCGGCGTTCAAGGTCCGTGGTTCGAGGTTCGAGGTTCGCGGCGAGAGCTTCCGGTTTGGCGGGCCGCTGGGGCGCGCGCTTGCGCGTGGGTTCCAGCCAGAGACCGGCCAGGGTTCCCTGCTTGCCATCGCCCTCGGAGCGGATCGCCATACCGCATGAGTCTAGAGCATTTTCGCAATCAATGTGGCCTGGCTAAGATTATGCGAAGTGGTTTTCGTTAATCGAAAACCACGCGAGTTGCTTTCGCCCCCGACAAACCTATTGCGAAAATGCTCGATCATCGGCGGGTTCAGCGGTAGAGGTGGTGGGACTGGATGTAGGAGGCGACGCCGGGCGGGAGCAGGCCGTGGCAGGGGTCGCCGACTTGCAGGCGGCGGCGCAGGTCCGTGGCGGAGACCTCCTCATTGACGGTGGTGAGCAGGTGGACGCGAGCGCGCTGGGCGGGAGTGAGGGCGAGTGGCGCGAGCTGGGATTCGCTGAGAGGAAAGTCGGGACGGCTGACGACGATCCACTCGGCCAGTTCGAGCAGGCGGTCGGGCGAGCGCCAGCGACCGAGGTCGAGGAAGCTGTCGGCCCCGGTGAGGACGTAGAGGGATGCGCTAGGCAGCTCGCGGGCGAGCGCGGCCAGGCTGTCGACGGTGTAGTTCGGGGTTCCGTCGGCGCGTGGAGCGTCGAGAGTGGAGACGGCGAAGCGGGGGTCGGTTGCTGGTTGCTGGTTGCTGGTTGTTGGTTGGAGGGGGGCTGGATTGCAGGCGAGGCGGGCCATCTCGAGGCGGTCAGCGAAGCTGGCGACGGCGGACTCGGCCTTGAGGGGCTGGTTGCCGACGGGAGCGAAGAGGACGCGGTCGAGCGCGAAGGCGTCCGCTGCGGCCGAGGCAAGGCGCAGGTGGCCGCGATGGATGGGGTCGAATGTGCCGCCGAAGAAGGCTACGCGCATTCTGTCATGTTAGAGCAGTTTCTGAATTGCTATAGACCAACTTATTTGTCATTCCGCACCCTGAGCGTAGTCGAAGGGGAAGGAATCTGCTTTTGCTCTCTGCGCAACGGTCTACACCATTACCGAAAATGCCCTAGAACCGGAAGACCAGTCCGGAACTGAAGCTGATCTGGTTGGATGCGGGGACGTTCAGGGGACCACCGCCGCCGTAGGTTGTACTGCTGATGGTGGTCAGCGAGCCGTAGCCGATCTCGACGACGCGCCAGTCGATGTGCTTCTGGAGGGTGTAATCGACGCCTCCGTAGAGGGCGTAATCGAACTTGCTGACGTGGGCGGTGATGGTTGGGGCCTTGGTGGTGCTGACGCCGACCGAGATCTGGGCGTAGGGCTTGATGGGGCGGGTGAATGGCTTGGCGGAGACGCGCGCGCCCACCAGGAAGCTGCGCAGCATGGCGTTGTTGGCGTGCAGGTCGGACTCGCGCACATCGATTCCGGCGGCGATCGGGCCTGCGTGGAAGAAGTCGTAGTAGCCGCCGAAGTCGTAGCCGTAGAAGACCTGGGAGGTGGAGTTCTGGCCGAGGAAGGCGGCGGGGCCGGTGTCAGCAGTGGAGTTGCTGACGCGGATGGCGACGGGGTTGAAGTAGAGACCGGCCTGGGCGTGGGCCGCGACGGTCGCGAGAGCGAGAACGGCGACTGCGGCGATGGAACGAAGCTTCATGGGGAATCCTCAAAAAAAGTGACGCTGACGCCGCTCCGCAAGCCGGCTTGGCCTGCATAAAGCAGCCCAGTACCAAGTCTATAGAAAGATTCGACTGGATGAGCGGCTGTAGACGGGAAGGACGAGTTATCGCGCACGGCCACGGGCGTGCGGCGCGGGCGGCGGGTAGGCGGCCTTGCGCTTGGCGGGCTTGCCGGGAACCAGGGTTGCCGAGTTTGGTTCGTCGAGGTCGATCGGCATGGGCCGATGGGCGGCGACCAGCTCGCTGATGGCGTACTTGAGCGGCTCGATGCCCTCGCCCGTGACCGCGGAGATGGCATAAAACAGCAGCTTGCGCCGCTTGGCATAGGCGGCCAGCTTCTTGAGCTTGGCGGGATTGGCCACGTCGATCTTGGCAGCCACCAGAATCGTCGGCTTGGCCGCCAACGCGGGGTCGAAGGTGGCAAGCTCACTGGTGATGACCTTGAAGTCTGCGACCGGGTCGGGACGGTCTGTCCCAATCGCCGCCGCGCTTGCTCCGGTTGCGGCGCTGCCGTCGATTGCTGAGCTGAAGTCGGAGACATCGACCAGATGGACGAGCACCGAAGTGCGCTCGATGTGCTTGAGGAACTGGATTCCCAGCCCCGCGCCCAGGTGCGCGCCTTCGATCAGGCCGGGCAGGTCGGCGACGGTGAAGGATTGGGTGTGGGGAAACTCGCCGACCTGCACCACGCCGAGGTTGGGCTGGAGCGTGGTGAAGGGGTAGTTGGCAATCTTTGGCCGCGCGGACGAGAGGCGCGAGATCAGCGTGGACTTGCCGACGTTGGGGTAGCCGACCAGGCCGGCGTCGGCCAGCAGGCGCAATTCCAGGCGGTAGCTGCGCTCCTCTCCGGCGCGGCCCAGCTCGTGCTCGCGCGGGGCCTGGTGAGTGCTGGTTGCGAAGTGCTGGTTGCCGCGGCCACCGCGCCCCCCCCGCGCCACGACGATGGTCTGGTTGGGGCGGTTGAAGTCGTGGACCAGCTCTCCGGTGGCGTCGTCGTAGAGCAGGGTCCCGACCGGGACCTTGAGCGTGAGGTGCTCGCCCGCCGCGCCGGACATGTTGGAGCCCAGGCCGTGGCCTCCGCGCTCAGCCTTGTGCTCCGGGTTGAAGCGGAAGTGGACCAGCGTGTTGTGCGAGAGCGAAGAGGAGATGAGGACGTCGCCGCCGTGGCCTCCGTCGCCGCCCGAGGGCCCGCCCCGGGGAACGAACTTCTCGCGCCGGAAGGCCATGCAGCCGTTGCCGCCGTCACCGGCCTTTACACGTATTTTGGCTTCATCGATAAACATCTTCCACCTCCCAGTGTAGCGGAAGCGGAAGAGGCTGATACCGCATGCGTACGTTCCTGCGCGCCGTGGATGCTTGCGGTCAGGCGATCAGCATGCGATTGCGATCGTCTGGATGAGGTCGAGCGCCATGATCGCGCTGGCCATGGCCTGCGACGCCTGCCGGAAGCTGCTGTTCGGATCAAGCGCACACCTCGCGGCACTGTACTTCCGATTGTTGATCATGGTGGCGATCTGGGCCACCTCGCGATGGAACTCCTCGTGCCGGAAGACCAGGTCGCGGTACTCCTCTGTATTGCGAATGCTCAAGGTGTGTTGTGAAACAAGCCATCTGCCGATGGGACACTCCTCCGAATGCTGGATGGCGCGGATGGCGTTGGGGCTCAGCGACTCATTCAGGGCGACGGCCAACTGTAGCGTGATCTTCCACTGCATATGGCGCGCGATGGCGTCTTTGGCGGTTACAATGGAGGCGTCCGCAAGATGGTTGGTGTTCATTGCAAGACCTGCAACTCAGAATTTGCTTCAGCGTTCCAGATTGGTTTATCGGAGCCAGGCGCGGAAAGATGAGCCTATTGGAGGGAATCGAAGCAGTCTCACCGGCAATATAGGGAACCCTTCCGCACTCAAAGTTGCGTATTTCTCCTGTTGTATATGAAGAAGGCGAACTGCTCGCGCCGTTTTTTCCCAAGAAAAGCGGCCCTCCTGAAACTCTTTCGGGGGAGTAGGAACAGAAGAGATGCTCTAAGATGGAGTGCATGAAATATCTGATTGCATTACTGGCAGTGGCGGGCATCGTGGTCAGTTCCATGGCGCTGCACGTCCACCTGATGGACCCCAACGCGGCGCCGCCGTGCGCCGTCAGCGAACACTGGGACTGCGGGGCCGTGGGGCACAGCCGCTTCTCGTGGATTCTGCCCAAGACGATGGACGAGATCGACGGCACGGTGCCGCCGAGCAGGCTGCACGTTCCAGTGGCGGCCCTGGGCATTGCGGCGTATGCGGTGATCGCGATCCTGGCGCTGATGGGACGGATGGGTCTCGTCTTCGAACTGGCGCAGGTGGGCTTCTTCTTCGCCGCCTTCCTCAGCTACATCGAGGCCTTCATTCTGGAGAAGTGGTGCATCTACTGCGTCTGGTCGCAGGGAATCATCGCGGCGCTGTTTCTGCTCTCCGCGCTGGCCCTGCTGCTGGAGTGGCGGAAGCGTCGCGCGGGGTCGAACGCCGCGGCGGCATCTGCGCCAGTAGAATAGAGCCATGGGAATCAGCCGCAAAGAGGCCCTCGACTGCCTTCGCAGCAACGACCTGATCGGCATTGGCATGGAGGCCGACGCCGTGCGCCTCCGCCTGCATCCCGAGGGCGTGGTCAGCTACGCCATCGAAGCTGCGATCGACTGCGCAACCGTGATGGGCGGCGGCACACGCGAGGGGAATCATCCGGCCGTCGGGTGCGCGCACCGCCTGTTTGACGCGATCCGCGAGACCATCGAGCTGGGCTCGACCGGCGTGCGTCTGGTCAGCGGAGTTGGCTGCGCGTTGAAGAGCAGCGATATGGAGTGGTTCGAGGGACTCTTGCGCGGCGTCCGCCAGCGCTTCCCTTCGCTGTGGATCGAGACTCTCTCGGCGGCGGAGATTCTGTCGCTCGCAAACGGCTGCGGGCTGGGCCTGCGCGAGACGATCGCACGCCTCCGCGACGCGGGCTTGGACTCGATCGCAAGCGAAGACACACAGGCACAGGGCAGCCCCAGATGTTGCAGCACAGCCGAGTGGATTGCGGTGCATCGCGCGGCGCACAGGCTGGGAATGCGCACCGTTGCGACGCTGCGATTCGGCGCGGGTGAGACGCTGCAGCAGCGCGTCGACACGCTTGCCGCAATCCGCCAACTGCAGGAGGAGACGGGCGGATTCACAGCCTTCGTCCCCGTGGCTACCGAGGTCGCAAGCGGTCGCGAACTGGATGCCGTGACCGCGGTCGAGCAACTGAAAACGCTGGCGACCGCGCGTGTCTTCCTCGACAACATCCAGAACATCCAGTGGAGCGGCGCTGCGCAAGGGCTGAAAGTGCTCCAGATGGGCCTGCGTTTCGGCGCCAACGACGCAGGCTCGGTGACGCCGCAGGGAATCGACGCAAAGGCTGGTTTTGGGCAGAATGCAGCCGCCGCAAACCACCCTAGCGAAGAAGACCTCCGCCGCATCATCCGCGACGCCGGCTTCCAGCCCATGCAACGAGACACGTCCTACCGCATGATGTTTCTCAATTAACCGTGTCGATCTATGCCGTTTTCAGGCCAGCATCGGCGATGGCGGCGGAGATGAGTTCGTCTGAGAGGCTTGATCGTACTAATTCGTCCGAATCTCTGATATTCTGATATTCAGAGGATCGGAAGAATGGCGACGACTACGATCAAGATGGGCAAGCGCGGCACAATTGTGTTGCCGGTGAAGCTGCGCAAGCAGTTTGGGCTGGGGGATGGATCGCTGCTGGTAACCGAGGCCAGGGACGGCGAGATTCGCATCCGGCCTGCGTTCGTCTACGAGCCGGAGGTCTGGTCGCCGGAAGAGACGGCGTACTTCATCCTGATCAACTCGATGACGAAGGAAGAGTGGGATGAAAATCTTCCGCACGTGTTGGAACTGGGTGTCGATCCGACGCAGGTCAAGGGTTTGGAGCCGGATCACCGGGAGGGGTTGCCGACCAACGCTGAATGGGAGGCGCGCCGCAGGCGGAGACGCGAGGAATTACTGAAGGAGAAGCGCATTGCCTAATTTTGTTGGCCTGCGCGTCTTCCTCGATTCAAATGTCCTGTTCTCTGCCTCGTTGGATGAAGGCTCCCGCTTCCAGAATTTCTGGCGGATTCCTGGAGTTGTGCCGGTGGTCTCGCAGTACGTCGTCGGCGAAGTTACGCGGAACGTCAGATTTGCCGGCCACGACACGCGACTGGCGAGCCTGCTGCTACGCACTCAGATCGTCAGCGACGCGGACGTACGCTTGATTCCACCCAATGTCGCGCTGATAGCCAAGGATCAGCCGATTCTTGCGGCGGCGATTGCGGCCAGCGTGGACTATCTCATCACTGGCGACAAGAGCCACTTTGGGCGCCTCTACGGCACTCGCGTCTCGGGGGTGTATATCATTAGTCCGGCGGATTTCCTGGACCAGTACGAAGATCGGTTCCCGGATTAGCGGCTTCGCGTAGAATCGTCTCGGACGAAAAACTGTCCGCGGAGTCTCTTTTTGCTCTCATTTCTCAACAATCTGCACGCTCTTCCGGCCATGTTTCTGGCCTCGAAGGGCCTCGGACACTATCTGCATACGCACTACGGCGACCACACCTTTCGCGGGCTCTACCGCTGGAATGGCTTCGATCTGGCAATCCTGATTCCCTACTTCGTCGTCATGGTGATTCTGGCGTTCTACGGAATCCATCGCTACCAACTGGTGTGGCTCTACTATCACAACAAGAAGAAGAAGGCGCTGTGGGACCAGCCGGGTGCGCGCTATGCTCCTGGCGAGCTGCCGTTTGTCACCGTGCAGTTGCCCATCTACAACGAGCAGTTCGTCATTGACCGGCTGATTGACGCGGTCTGCCGCATCGAGTATCCGCGAGACCGCTTCGAGATCCAACTGCTCGACGACTCCACTGACGAGACGGTGCAGGTGGCGGAGGAGATTGTGCAGCGCTACGCGCATGGCACCGCGGGCCTGCCGCCGCAGCCCATCGTGCATCTGCATCGCACCAATCGCCACGGATACAAGGCGGGCGCGCTGGACGAGGGGCTGAAGGTGGCGCGCGGCGAGCTGGTCGCCATCTTCGACGCCGACTTCGTCCCCGCGCCCGACTGGCTGATGAAGGTGGTGGACCACTTCGCCGAGCCGGGCATCGGCATGGTGCAGACCCGCTGGACGCACCTCAACCGCAACTACAGCTTCATGACGCAGGTGGAGGCAATCCTGCTGGATGGGCACTTCGTGCTGGAGCACGGCGGTCGCTCGCGCTCCGGCGTCTTCTTCAACTTCAACGGCACCGCGGGCGTCTGGCGGCGCGTGGCCATCAGCGACGGCGGAGGATGGCAGCACGACACCCTGACCGAGGACACCGACCTCAGCTATCGCGTGCAGATGGCGGGATGGAAGTTCAAGTACCTGCAGGACGTGGAGTGCCCGGCCGAGCTGCCCATCGAGATGACCGCCTTCAAGACGCAGCAGGCGCGCTGGGCCAAGGGCCTCATCCAGACCGGCAAGAAGATCCTGCCGCGGGTGATGAAGAGCGGCGTGCCATTTGAGACCAAGGTCCAGGCGTGGTGCCACCTGACGGCGAACATCAGCTATCCGCTGATGATTGTGCTCTCTGTGCTGCTGATGCCGGCGATGATTATCCGCAGTTGGCAGGGCTACATCCAGATGCTGCTGATCGACCTGCCGCTGTTTATCGCCAGCACGATGTCGGTCTCCACCTTCTATCTGGTCAGCCAGAAGGAACTGTTTCCAAAGACCTGGTACAAGACGTTTCTGTATATTCCGTTTTTGCTGGCGCTCGGCGTCGGGCTGACCATCACCAACACCAAGGCGGTGATGGAGGCTCTGTTCGGCTACAAGACGCCGTTTGCGCGCACGCCCAAGTACCGCGTGAAGCAGAAGGGCGAGGCGAGCCAGGCCAAGGTCTACCGCAAGCGGCTGGGCATCGTCCCGTGGATCGAGCTACTGATCGGGACCTACTTCGCGTGGACCATCTGGTACGCGATAACGACGGAGAACTACTTCACCATCCCGTTTCTGTTTCTCTTCGTGCTGGGCTACTGGTACACCGGGCTGCTGAGCCTGTTTCAGGGGCTCTTCGAGCGTGTCAGCAGCGGCTCACAGGAGATGCACGAGAAGCCATATCCCATGGGGATATAGCACCTGTAGACGCAGCGAAGCCCGGCTGGTTGGCCGGGCTCGCGTGGGAATTGCGGTAAGTTGCAGACGCCCTAGAAGCGGATGCCGAACTTCACCGGAATGTAGGTGGTGCGGTTGCTGTTCGCCGGGTAGGCGTTCCAGCCGTTGTAATTGGTGGTAGCGACGTTAGCGGCGGTGTACCCGTAGCGCTGCGAGTTGGGGATGAAGACGTAGCGCGCTTCCAGGTAGAACCGCTCGTTGGAGAACTTGGAGAACTTGTAGGTGAGACCGAAGCCACCATTCACCCCAATTGCGTTGCTGGTGTAATGGTCGATTGTCTGGTTCGCGGTGTACTCGTAGCAGCCGTAGTACGGATCGCAGTATTCTCCGGTACCGGGCTCGGTGAAGTTGGTGACCTTGTGGTAGAAACCTCCGCCGAACACCGCATAGGCGCCCAGCGAACCTGCGGTCGGAAGAGTGAAGGTTGGGTTCAGGGTAAACGACCAGACGTGATTGTTTCCGTCGAGCCCAGAGACACCGCAAGTGCCATTGTTGATCTGCGTCGTCGTGCAGCCGTAATCGTAGACATAGGTCTGGTTGGCTAGCGTCTTACCCTGTAGCCCGAAGTGGTCGTAGTCGAACTGCAGCAGCAGGCCGAGGGTCTTGTTGAAGTTGCGTCCGCCGCCAAACTGGAATCCATAGCTGGGCGTCTCGTACTTGTGGGTGTTGCCGATGGGCATGGCGAGGCCGATGCCGCCCAGGAAGGTGTACTTGGGAGAGCCGTCGGGGTTGCTGTTGCCGCTGGCGTAGTTGGGCCGGCCATAGCCGCGGCGCGGCGGCGGCTGCGTGCTGCCCAACGCATCCGAGGCGACTGCTGCATCGGCGTCCGAGGACGACGAGCTGCTGCTGGACGAGGTGGCGGCGAGGTCTGCCGGAGCGGATTCGGATGCCAGCAGAACTGGCGCCTTCACGGTCGATGCGGCGGACGGGGACTGTAGGGCCTGTGCGAGCAAGGCCGTTCCCGCCATCAGGAAGCTGAATGCCGCGGCGCGGCACGCAATACCGAAAAAACTGCGCTGGATGTTCATTTTTTTAATGACTCCCTTTTGAGTGCAAAGTCCTTCGGGTTATCTAACCCGAATCGCACGACTTTGTTGTGCTGATCTCAGTGCAGTAATGCAGTCGGGCCGGTTGCTCTCCGGCCCAACTCCATCTTCTCACTGCTTGATAAGACGCGCCATTGCGCAGTTTGGATCACAAATAAAGTGGCAATTGGTTAGTGGATGTCGAACTGCTCCGGGTGCAGGGCCGGGTCGCTCTTGACCAGGATCGTCTTGCCGACCATCTCCTCCATCTCCAGCAGCCACTTCGCGCCCGACGACTTGAGCTGTTTGACCACCTCGGGATGTACGCGCAGCATGATGTCGCCGCGGTCCAGCAGCTTGTGCATCTTGCGCATCTCGATGTAGATGTCGTTGCAGACAGTGATGGGCGACTTGACCATTCCGGTGCCCTCGCAGACCGAGCAGGTGGTGGAGAGCGTACGCTCCAGCGACTGCTTCACGCGTTTGCGGGTGATGGCGACCAGACCGAAGTCATTGAACTGGAGCACCTTGGACGGTGCGCGGTCACTCTTCAACTCGTCTTCCAGCGCGGCCATGACGCGGTTGCGGTTCTTGCGCTCGTCCATGTCGATGAAGTCGATGATGATGATGCCGCCCAGGTCGCGCAGACGGATCTGGCGGACGATCTCGGGGATGGCGTCGAGGTTGGTCTTGACGATGGTGTCCTCAAGCCGCGCCGTCTTGCCAACGTACTTGCCGGTGTTGATGTCGATGGCCACCAGCGCCTCGGTCTGGTTGATGACGATCGACCCACCGGACTTCAGCCACACCTTGGAGCGCAGCGCCTTGTTGATCTCCTCGGTGATGCCGAACTGCTCGAAGAGCGGCGTGTCCTTCAGGTAGAGCTTGACGCGCCGGATCAGCGACGGCTGGAAGCGCTGCAGGAAACGCAGCACGCGTTCGTACTCGGTCTCGGTGTCCACCCAGATGGCGGAGAAGTTGTCCGTCACCTGGTCGCGCAGGATGCGCTCGATGAGGTTCAGGTCGTGGTAGATCAGCGCCGGAGACTTGGACGATTCAGACCGCGCCTTGATGTCCGCCCACAGGTTGAGCAGGAAGCGCAGGTCGCTGCGCAGTTCCTCTTCCGTGGCTCCCTCGGCGGCGGTGCGAACGATGAATCCGCCGGTGGCATCGCCCTTCTCGCTGAGCAGGATCTCCTTCAGTCGGCGGCGTTCGCCGTCCGACTCGATCTTGCGCGAGACGCCGGTGTGGTTCACCGTCGGCATGAAGACCAAAAAGCGTCCGGGAAGCGCGATGTGCGATGTAATGCGCGCGCCCTTCTTGGCGATAGGCTCCTTGGCGATCTGCACCAGAATCTCCTGGCCGGGCTTCAGCAGGTCGCTGATGGCGGGCAGGTTGGTGGTCTGCATGGAGGGACGTCCACGGCCTCCGCCGTGTTCGAAGCGTCCAATGCGTTCGCCGGAGCCGCCGGTGTTGCGCGGGCGGTCGGGGCGATCTCCACGATCGCCGCGTCCACGCCGGCCATCGCGACGTCCGTCGCGACGTCCTGGGCGGCGGTCTGCATCGCGTCCGCGCTCCTGACGGGAACTGTCGGCAGCGCCCGTCTGCTCCTCGGTGCGGTTCGCCTCTTCCGGCTGGCCGAACTGCGCCTCGTGGAACTCGGCATCGGCTGCGTTGCCGGTGCGGGCCGCCTGCTCGTCGAGCTTGTCCGTCTGCTCTGCGCCGTCACGCTCTTCCTGGTCCTGATCTTCGTCCTGATCTTCCTCGTCCTCCTCGTCTTCTTGGTCGAGGTCTTCTTCGTCGAGGTCGTCTTCCTCAAAGTCTTCGTCGTCGTCGATCTCGTCTTCTTCATCCACCTGGGGCGAGGTGCGAGTGAGCTGGTCGATGGACATCTCGCGCAGCATGTTGCCGAGATCGGTTGCTCCCTCCACCGCCTCTTCGTCCAGGTCGTCAATCTCCTCGATGGAGCTGGCATGGATGATCGGGGCTGCGGAATCCTCCACGTCGAGGACCTCTTCGGCGAGCTGGCCAGGGCCGGGAGCGAAGCCGGCCTCGCCTTGCGGGAGGGACTCAACACTTTGCGGGAGGGGTTCAGCGGCGGCCTGGGCTTCGACTGGCTCGGAGAACATCTCGCCCGTGGGAGTGATCGAGGTGATGTCGTGGGCAACGGCCACGGGCGCGTCCGCCAGCGGCTCGGCGGCGACTTCGGCTGGCGATTCCAGCACTGGTTCGAGGGCTGGCGCGCTCTGGCGGAACTCGCTGGGCGGCATGGGATCGACGCGGTGGGAGGCCGATGCGTCCTCCGGCTCGTACTCCACTTCAACCTGCTGGACTGGCGTCGGCGCGGCAGCCACTACTGGCTCCGGCGCGGAGACGGCAACCGGCTCCGGTGGGCCCTGCGAAACAACTGCGGGAGTTTCTTGGACTTCCGGGGAGTGGGCTTCTGCGACGTTGGGCCGGTCGAATTGCTGAGCTACCTCTGTGGCTGGCGTGAAGCCTTGCTGGGAGACAACAGAAGCGGCTGCGGCTGTAACCGGAGCGTCGTTGCGAAGGTCGGCGCGGCTGTCGCGTCGGCTCTCACCGCGGTCGTTGCGGCCGGGCCTGGCATCGCGCCTCGGTTCCCGCTCAAAGTCGCGCGAAGATCCGCTGCGTGATCCGCCGCGTGAGTCGTGGCGCGAGTCGGAACGTGAATCGTGGCGCGAATCAGAACGCGAATCGGAACGCGAGTCTGGGCGCGAGTTGGCCGGGCTGCGCCGCGAGAGCGTCTCGCCGGGCAGGGTTGCGCCGCCGTCCCAGCCCGCTGCAAGAGTGTAGAGGTTGGCCGGCGGAGCCAGCGTTACCGAGCTCGATTCCGCAGGCTTGGGCGCGGCCTGCTCTTCGCCGCCCTTGCGGTACTTGGAGAGCGATTCGCCGGGCAGAATGATCGGCTCGGCGCCTGCCTCGAAGTCCTCGTCGGGATAAGCGTTGGCGATGGGGCCGGTGCCGCTGGCCTCGTCACTGTCCACGCCGTAGAGGTTGCGCGATGGCTCGAATCCGCGGGGAACGCGCTGCGGCCGCTGGTCTCCCCGCTGGCCGTTGCGTTGCTGACCGTCGCGGTTCCGTCCGTTGTCGCGTCGTCCGCGGTCGCCGCGCGGACTATTCTCTCGCGGGCTGTCGCTGCCACGCGGGATCTCTTCGCCGCGCTCAGCGGGATGCGTGGATGGCTGGCTGCCCTCGCCGTCGATCTCATGGATCGACTCGCGCTCGTACGACGAGTCGTCGTCGCCGGTGCCCGGCACTTCGGAGTAGCCCTGGGCCACGGGGTAGGGCGGTGTGGAGTTCTCCTGCGTCGAGTCTCCCGCCTGACCTGGCTGATCGCCTGGCTGGCCGGAGGCGCCGCGTCCGCGACGCCGTCCGCGTCGGCCGCGCCAGCGGCGGCTTCCATCGGCGCCGGGAGCGCCTTCGCCAATCTCGGAGCCTTCGTTGAACTCTCTGGGCGCCGTACTGTCTGCGTCGTTGATTCCGGCCTCGCCGCGCCCGCCGTCCTGCTGAATCGGCGCTGCGTCAGAGCCCGCCGGACGTTCAGTGCCTCGATCTTGATTGCGATCACGGTCGCGTCCGCCGCGCCGTCCTCTGCCGCCACGCTCGCCGCCGCGTCCACCGGATTCGCCGCGTCCACCCGCATCGGTCGCCTGCTCGCCGTTGGTCAGGCGAGGCGAGCGCGCTGCGCGGTCTCCGGCCGGGGTGGTGTCGAACTCTTCCGAGTCCGGCGCTTCTTCCATGAAATCTGTGATGTAGAGAAATGCGTCGCGCTCCAGGCCGATCTCCACAAAGCTCGACTGCATTCCCGGCAGAACGCGCGTCACGCGTCCGTTGTAGATCGATCCGGCGAGCGTGTACTCGTTCTCGCGCTCGTAATAGATCTCGGTGAGGGCTTCGTCTTCGACGATGGCCAGACGCGTCTCGTGAGGCGTGCTGGAGATATAGATTTCTTTCGACATGTTCCTGCACTTTCTGCCCGCTCCGGCTTTGATGGGCCGGTTCAGCGAGCGGCAGGCGCAGGAGAGGATCGGAGGAGCGCTAGCTTGCAGCTAGTCGCCGCTCATCGAGGGTGCGGACAGGAGTGTGGGAACTGGAAGCGGTGTGAACCGATGGGTGCTGCCGGGGGTCATGACCCACCCCAGACTGCGTCCAGAGAGCGCCGACGATGGGCGCGCGCTGGTTATTGCAAATATCTATCGGAGACACTTGGGATGCTTCAAACGATGACAGACATGCGGAGTTTGTGACCAGAACAACCTCAGATCCAACTTGAGGCGGGGCCGTTCGCCATCCGGATGCAATCATTTCCCTTCAAACCTGTCCGGCCAACGGACTTGATCCCTGCCTGGCCGGCTTCTTCTAAAATAAAAAATCGATAATCTTCAAAATTCGTGCGCCGCATGCCCGGCGCCATGCGCCAACGGGAGCGGGGAATTGCGCCGGCCTGGGTGAACCAGCCGGTTATATATCCAGTATGCACCAAAATCGCCGCCAGCGTATTCCCCCCCTCGCTCTCATCACTGGCGATCTTCTCGATTCGGGTCGGAAATCCTGGATTGCACAGCTTTTTGCTCAGGCGGCCTTGACCCGTTCGACAGCAAGCCGCAGGCCCATGGCTTTGAGAATGGCGGCCAGACTGCTGAGCGCGGGGTTTCCCTCCTCGGAGAGCGTGCGATAGAGCTGAGTCGAGTTCAGGTTGGCCTTCTCGGCCACGCTCTGTACGCCGCCAAAGGCCTTGGTCATCTGGCGCAGAGCGATCAGCAGCTCTCCCTGTTCGCCGTCCTCCAGAATGCTGTTCAGCAGCGCCAGCGCATAGGCGGGGTCCTGCTGAAACAACTCGGCCATCGCTTCATCGTGTGCTCTGTCTCTCATCGCTAAACCCTCTTTTGCCAGTCCTGCCAGCACTCACTGGCGCGGTTAATATCTGCACCCTGCGTTCGCTTATCCCCACCGCAGAGTAGTAAGACGACCTGGCTTCCTGCGACTGCGTAGTAGACCCGGTAGCCCGGCCCAACATCAATCCGCAGCTCCCATACCCCGTCGCGGCAGAACTTGTGGTCCCCGAAGTTTCCCAGTTCCACGCAATTGATGCGCCGGTCGATGGCAATCCTGGCCTTGGTGTCGCGCAGCTTGCGGTGCCACTCCAGATAGAGATCCTTCTCATCCGAAGTGAGGTAGTGGCGGATCTCGTACTTGGCACTATTTTCGTTCATAAACGAATCAATTGCAAGCGATCTTTTTGCGAGACTGTCATTCGTCCGATCCTCAGTTCACAAACCGCCTCATGCGGATGTTCATCACAATCCCCAGCGCCAGAAAGGTGAACAGAATCGACGAGCCGCCGTAGCTCATCAGCGGCAGCGGGATGCCGGTGACCGGCATCAGGCCGACCACCATCCCGATATTCACCAAGATCTGGAAGAGCAGCACGGCCGCCACCCCCATGACGATGAAAGTCCCGGGCACGTCGGAGGCCTGCTGCGCGTTCTCAATCAGGCGCATCAGGATCAGGAAGTAGAGCAGCAGGATTGCCACGCCGCCCACGAATCCGTGTTCCTCGCAGAAGGCGGCGAAGATGAAGTCGGTGTACGGAATGGGGAGAAAATCGCCCTGGGTCTGGGTTCCCTGGTTGGTTCCCTTGCCCCACAACCCGCCCGCGCCGACGGCGATCTTCGACTGCAGGATCTGGTAGCCGGTGCCCCTGGGATCGGTATCGGGATTGATGAAGCTGTTGATGCGCGCCATCTGATAGCCCTTCAGCCGCTTGCCGCTGAGCCAGGCCCCGCCCCCAATCATGGCGAAGAGCAACAGCAGGACCACCGTCTGTTTCATCCGTATACCGCCCAGGAACAGGCCCACGACAAGCACCGGAAGATAGGTCAGCGCGGTGCCCAGGTCGGGCTGCTTAAAGACCAGAACCATCGGCACGCCAATCATGGCGAAGGCCTTGGCAATATCGACCCAACTGAGGTCCCGCCCAGCCAGCCCCCAGAAGTACCGCGCCATCATGACGATCAGCACCAGCTTCACCCACTCCGACGGCTGAAAGTGCACGCCGCCGCCGAGGTTGATCCAGCGCTTCCCTCCCAACACCGTTGTCCCCACCAGCTTTACGGCCACCAGCGACAGCAGCCCGATCCCGTACGCCCAGGGCGCAATGTCCACCAGCCAGTGGTAGTCGATCCGCGAGACGAGGAACATCAGCGCGAGACCGACCAGTAAAAAGCCGATCTGCTTGTGGTCGAAGCCGCGGAACTTCGTGTGCAGCGTCGCCGACTTGATCTCCAGCACGCTGATGATCGACATCAGGAAAACCAGGGTCAGCAGCATCCAGTCGAAGTCGCGGAATGAGGAGAAGCGGCGCATGGGCTCGGCTCTATTCTAGGGGCTGTGTCATCAGGGCTGCCTGACCGCAGGCAGGTTCGCCGCTCCAGGGTGTACCGCAGGAGCGACCGAGGCGGTTGGCCCGCCATCAGGATTCGGCGCAGGAGTGGCTGCCGGCTTGGGCGCTTCCGCCACGCGCACCAGGTTACCTTCCTTCTTGCGCTGTTTGGTGATGTAGGCGTTGATGACCTGCGCCGCGACGGGCGCGGAGCCCGCTCCCCAGCCGCCGTGTTCCCACAGGACGGCGACCACGATGTCCGGATTGCGCCGCGGCGCCATGCCCACGAACCAGGCGTTGGCACGCGTGGCCCCGGTTCCCAGGCTGGTTGCTCCGGCGCTGTGACTGATCACCTCAGCGGTGCCGGTCTTTCCGGCGAAGTCGATGCCGTCCAGGTGCGCCGCTCCCGCCGTCCCGCCCGGTCCCAGCGCTGCGGCCATGGCGTTGGTGATCGTCTCCCAGTTCTCCGGCGTGATGGGGATTACGCGGTCGCCGCTTCCGGGAAAGCTCGATTCGATGGCCGAGGCCATCTCCGGCGGCAGCTCGTCGGGGAAGACGACGTGCGGCCGCTTCAGCACGCCGCCCGATGCGATGCCGCCCAGCGCGCGCGCAAGCTGGATCGGCGTCACCTGCACTGCGCCCTGCCCAATGCCGACGGAAATGGTCTCGCCCGCGTACCACTTATCGTGCTGCGTCTTCATCTTCCATGCGGTCGAAGGCATCGTGCCGGCAGCCTCGTCCGGCAGGTCGATGCCGGTCTTCTGCGAGAGGCCGACCTCGGTCGCATATTTGGCAATCGTATCGATGCCGAGCTTGTTTGCCAGCGTGTAGTAGAACGTGTCGCACGACCACGGAATGGCATGGTCGATGCCCACCATGCCGTGGTGCCTGTCGCAGGCGAAGAAACGGCCATAGAAGGTGGCCCCGCCGTTGCACATCACGTGCATCGACTGCGCAACATTCTCTTCCAGCCCGGCCAGCGACATGATGATCTTGAAGGTCGAGCCCGGCGCGAGCTGCGCCTGGATGGTCTTGTTCATCATCGGGTGGTCGGGATTGTTGACGATCTGCGACCAGTAGTCCTTGGTCAGGCGCACGGAGAACTGGTTGGGGTCGTAGGTGGGCCGCGAGACCATGGCCAGAATCTCGCCGGTATGCGGGTCCATTGCCACCAGCGCGCCGTTATGGCCCTCCATCGCCAGCTCCGCCGCTCGCTGCACGTCCAGGTCGATGGTGAGCCGCAGGTCCTGCCCCGGAGTCGCAATCTGCTGCCCGAGCTGGCCGACCTCCTTGCCGTGGCTGTCCACGATCACATCGCGCGAGCCGTCCTTGCCGCGCAGAATCTCGTCGTAGGTCTCCTCCACGCCGCTCTTGCCCACCACGTCGCCCGGCTCGTAGAACGCGAACTTCGCGCTGTTCAGGTCCTCGGCCGACAGCTCGCCCACATAGCCGATCAGGTGTGCCGCGAAGCCGTCGCGCGGGTACAGGCGCCGCTGGTCGTCGAAGGTCTCCAGCTCCGGAAGCTCGTTGCGATGCGCCTCGATGAAGGCCTGCTCATCCGGCGTGATGTCCTGCTTCAGCGGGATCGGCACGTACTTTGGCGAGCTGGCGTAGCGGCGCAATGTGGCCTCGATCGCATCCACCGGCAGGTCCAGCCCGCGCGCCATCAGCGGAATGTCTGCGTTCAGGTCCTTCACCTGTTCGCGCAGCAGAAAGCAGGATACCGACGGGTAGTTGTCCACCAGGATGCGGCCCTCGCGGTCGAAGATCTTGCCGCGCGGCGCGCGTACGGGGTCCTTGCGCACGCGATTGGCCTCGGCCAGCATCCGGTAGTTGTCCACGCCCAGGACCTGCAGCCGCCACATTCCCGCCGCCAGCACCGCAAGCACCAGCACCACGATGTACTGCGTCGCGTGCAGCTTGCCCGCCGCTACCTTCTCGTCGCGGTCACTGTGCCGTTCGGTCTTGGGAATTAACGCCATGCTGACGAGTCCTGCTTGCCTCAGTTTACGTTGTTCTTCCGCCGGGTGCCGGGTGCCCCATCTTCGCCGCAGTCTCATCGCGGCTAAGGTGGGGGTGTAGCCGGAACCGGGTGCCGGGTGTCGGGTGCCCCATCCTTCGCTTTTTTCTAGCGAAGGGTGGGTTTAGGGCGCCCCATCCATCGCGGTTTTATGCGATAGGTGGGTTTACGGTGCCCTATTCATCGCGGATTTTGCGATGAGTGGGAATTCGCGCGACCACTGCCTCTACTCCTGGTGCTTAGCGCGGTCCAGCAGCAGGAAGACCGGCAGCGCCACCGCCGTGTTCGCCGCCGCCCTCAGCAGCTCATGCAGCCATAGCAGGTGGAAGGCGCGAATGCCCAGCAGGCGCCGCTCGATCAGGTACAGAAGAACGCTCTGCACCAGTGAAAAGCCGAAGGCCAGCAGGGCGCGCGTGGCTGTGTTCTCCACGTCGATCCGGCTGCCCAGGCTCGCTCCCGCGTATCCGATCACCGACTTCGCCATGCCGTTGACGCCGATCGGCTGGCCGGTCAGCACGTCCTGCAGCAGCCCGATGCATGCCCCCGTCGCCGTCCCCGCGATGGCGCTGCGCCGGCTGATGGCGAAGAACAGCGTCACGATGAACGGCAGATCGAGGATCGCCAGCCCATGAAACACTCGCGGCAGAAGCACCTGCAGCAGCACCGCGCCCAGAGGCACCAGCACCGTCACGGGAATCGAGAAGCTCTGTTGCTCCACCTCGCGGCGCGACATGTAGCTGCGTGTGACCATCATCTCGTCGCCCCAGACTGCGGCTGTGCCTGCGTGCTGCTCGGCGCGCCCGGGCTGCTTTCGGCGGAGCTCGCCGCGCCGGGAGTCATCTCCGTTGCGGGCGGCGTCGTTCCGCTCGTGAACCGGTCCGAATGCAGGACTGGCAGCGGGTGCGGGGTGACCGGCGGAGCGTTGGCCGCGGGCGCAGCTCCACTTGCGGCAGCCGGATTCGCGTCGTCATGAATTCCGGGCAGCCGCTCGGCGCTCAGGTCGGCCGCGTGCTGCACCTCGGCGGCCGCCAGGTCCTGCTGCACCGCCGGCGTCAGGTCCGCCTGCATTCCCGTAATCACCAGAACCTCTTCCACGCGGTCCAGGTCCACCGCCGGCCTCACCCGGATGGCGCTATACGGCTGGTGGTCCGGGTCTGGCGCGATGCTCTCCACCACGCCCACCGGCAGCCCCCGCGGATACACCTGGTCGCCGCCCGAGGTCAGCACCTGCTCGCCCGGCTGGATGCGCGAGTCCGCCGTCAGGTTGCCGATCTGCACCCGCCCGGTGAGCGTTCCGCGCAGGATCGCCCGAATGCGCGTCGTGGCCAGCACCACCCCCGCGCCCGAGCTCTGGTCGTTGAGCTCCAGCACCTCCGAGGTCGCCGGAAAGACGTCCCGCAGCTTGCCCACCACACCGTTCTGCGTGATCACCGCCATGTCCGGCCTTAGCCCGTCGCGCGATCCCTTGTCGATGGTCAGCATGTGCGACTGCTCGCTTCCGCTGGCGCCGATCACCTCGGCCGCCACGGTCGAGCCAACATAGCTCTCCTTGAAGCCCAGCATCGCCTGCAACCGCCGTCCCTCGAGCGCGTCCTCGGAGATCGCCGCCTCTTCAATGCGCATCCGCGCGATCTGCTGCTGCAGGTCCTTGTTCTGCTGGCGCACATGGCGCAGGTCGATGTACTCCGACCACGCATGTCCTGCGCCGCTGCCCAGCGCGTGCGTCACCCGCTCCACCGGCGTCACCGAGGTCATCGCCCACATGCGGATCAGCCGAACGCTGGGGCCGTCCGGCTTCGCCGCATCCACCGGGCTGCGCACCTGCACCGCCAGCGCAATCGCCTGCGCCAGCAACACCGCAATCAGAAACAGCGCGTTCTTGTACTGCGTAAGAAAATCCATCGCCCTAAAGAAACATTAGACCAGAATCGAGATCAGGAGCACTCAGGTTTATGCTGAATCGTCGAGATGTGGTCTACCGGCGAGCCGGGCCGCATCGAAACCGAATCGCACTGGACGTGAACCCGCCGCGAGAGAGCATCCACCGATTACCCGCCGAGTGTCGGGTCCTGGTTTTTAAACCAGGCGAGTGCGTGCTCAAAATGCTGTAGATCGAAATCTGGCCAATATTCATCCCGGACATAAAAATCTGCATAAATCGATTGCACCGGGAGAAAACCGCTTAATCGGCGTCTTCCTCCCCACCGTACGATCAAATCCAGACGCGATACCTCACTGGAACGCAGGCCGCCGTTTTTAAGACCGGCCAGATCCCATTCCCAGCCATAGTTGACCAGTAGATTCACCTTCATTCCGACACCCTGGCGATGCCGGAATTCTTTTAACGCCTTGGGGAATTGCTTCGAGGTTTCATCGCCGACCACAAGCAGGGCCGCTCCACGCCGTGCAATCTCTAAAGCAAATGCAACGCTGGCCTCGCTGAATGCCTGTTTCTGAACGGAAGGCCGCCTGGTGTTGTCCTGAGTAAAGCAATAGATCGAAGTTTCCTTGATCACGCATTCTTTACATCTCTCGAACAGCAGCAACCCCGGGTCGATACCCTGTGCATATCCGGCTTCTTTTGGCAGGCCATGATCCGCAGCCCACCGTCGATTCCCATCGGGAATGAAACCTATGTGACGCGGGATATTGTTTTTCGCCATTGCACAGGTTCCTTAACCGAGCTTTACTTTCCACCGAATCTACTAACCACTGCGATTACACATAACAATATCAATAACTTAGTGCGTTTGGCAAGTTGTTCTGCCCACTTCCGCCGTTTAATCTGGGCTGGTGGCCCAGGTCTGAAATGTGAGACAAAGGCGGGTGCCCCACGTCTCGATTCTGAGACGTGGGTTTACGGTCAGGAGATGCGGGTCAAATCTCGATGCCCGTGAACCACGCGCACGATCTCAATTCTCTCCACAGGCCCATCGTCGCTGTCCGGGTGCGTCTCATAGAGCAGCAGGTAGACGCCCTCTACCAGCATCCTCGCCGCAGGCGCGATCTCCCGGCGACGCACTCCGAGCCGCGGAGTGCCGACCAGCAGGCTCGCCTTCTCTTCTATCGCCGAGTACACGCGTTCCGCGGCCGATGGGTTGTCCAGTCCGATGGTGACGTAGATCTCCAGCAAGTCTTCTCTGGCCTGCGGCGTCCACAGCAGTGCTGGGCGGCCTGTCACATGTCCAGTCACGCGGCCTGCCCCGATGCCTTCTTCAGCCGCCGTCGCGCCTGCTCGCGCGTCTCCGCAAGATCGAGTGCAACCGCCGGGCCGCTCGCCTTGCCTTCCTGCCACGACTGGCGCAGCCGCTTCACTTCCTCCACGCGCAGATCGCGCTTCCACTGCCACTCGCGCAACGCCTCGCGGATGGCCTCGCTGGTCGTGGCATACTCGCCGGTCTCGACCGCAGCCCTCAGCGCCGTAACCTGCTCCCCGGTCAAGGCAATACTTACTTTTTGAACATCTGGCATGGCATTCCTCTGGTAGTAAATAATACTACTTCTTGACAGAAATACAACGGGGACCGGCGAGTTGTCGGGCAGGTGGACCACTCACGTTTTGTCTTTGACCCACGAAACGTCCGCGCCCCATTCATCACGCTCTTGTCTCATGCGATGAGTGGGTCTACCGCCAACTCCGCCCGCTCCCAAAGATTTTTTCACCGAATTTCCCCGTAAAATCGCGTGTCAAGACCCTCGGCCCACCAAAATCGCCTCAATCAGCAGAAAACAAAAGAGAAAAAACTTTCCCGCAAGTGGCATAGTAGTTATGCTCCACATGATAAAATAGAAGGTGTAGAGATAAAGAAAGCGAACAGCCCGGCGTTCAACGCCGGGCTGCTTTTCTTTTTCCTCCACGCCGGAACTACGCTAAAAACGAGTCATCCTGAGCCAGAATCGACCACATTTTGGCCGGAATCGTCGCCATTTCAGGCGTAAATCGCTGTCCTTTTCACCGAATTCGTAGTCGTTGCACCCGGTAAGTCTTTTTGAATGGAATATTTAGCCGTAACTCATTTGGAATCTAATTTTTGCAGCCAGTATATACCTGTAGGCAACAGATTCAAAAAGACTTCCGTCCAAATACCCCCATGGAGGGGGGGAGGGGGGGTACTAACTAATTAATGGTTCATGCGGGTGATGCAGGTCTGAAATAGTCCACAAAGTCGGGTGCCCCATGTCTCGCTTCTGAGACACAGGTTTTCGGCGGCTAGCGTCCGGTCCTTGCGCCGCGGGCAATCGCCGCAGGCAACGGCCCCGGAACTCCGGTCGTCCGCAGGTACGCCGCCGCCGCGATCAGCCGCACCGGGACCTTCTTGTCCGCAAGCAGCGGGTAGATCGCCGCCGACGTGGCGCTGTCGTGGTAGTCGGCCAGCGCCTCCGCCGAGGCCGCGCGCACTGCCGCGTCCTTGTCGCCGAGCGCGGCCAGCAGCTTCTTGTGCACCGGCTCCGTTCTCTCCTTCGAGATCTGCTCGATGGCCGAGACGCGCGCCAGGTCGCCGCCGCTCTGGTGGATAAACTCGAAGGCCGTGATCCCGACTCCGAACGGCCCCAGCAACATCGCCGCGCCCTGCATCGCGCCCAACTGCGCCAGCATCGACGGGTTGTGCAGGTCGTTGTCGATCCGGTGCTCGGCCCCGTGCATCATCGTCGGCCCCGCGCTGCGTTCGCCGTCCACCACCGCAACCAGGATGTCATCGCCGGAATGGTCGCCCATCTTCGATAACGTCATCGCCGCGGTGAACGCAACCTGCGGCTCCTTGTCGTCCAGCAGGCTGCGCAGATTGGGCTCAAGGGTCCGGTCGCGGCTCAACCCCGCGGCCAGCGCCGCCGCTGCCCGCACGTCCAGGCCGGGATCGGTCATCGCATCGGCGATCAGCTTTGCCGAGCGCGGGCTGCGCAGCAATCCCAGCGCCGTCAGCGCCTGCAGCCGCGTCTGCGTACGTTTCACATCCGTCGCCGCATCGGTCAGGATCTTCCACGCCTGGTCCGTCCGCTGCCCGGCAGTCGCCGTGGGCGAGATGGCGAGCGGCGGCGCCTCCTCTTCATTGCCCGTCGCCGCACTGGCAGGATTGGCAGGAGATGTCTGCTCTTGCGCCGCTGTACTGGCAGGCTTCGCAGCACCGCTCTGCGCCCGCGCCGCCGCACTCACCACGCAGGCGAGAGCGAGCAGAAGAAGCCCAATCAGCTTGCCGTTGAAGAGATTATTTCGCGCACGGCTCGCTGTTCCGTTCATCTCTGCCTCCACGTTCCGCTCTTGCCAACTCGATCTGTCAGTCAATTGTGATGCGAAATCCTGAAGTTGCCGCTGGAGAATTGCAGGATAAATCTCGCCAGCAGACTGCAACCGCAGCTTTGCGCGGCGGCAACAGACCCATAATGCTAGACTCATTCCGTCCGCCAATACACGAGTCCCGGTCGCCTCTATGCTCTTCAAAGCCCGCAGCGCCGCCGTCTACGGCATCGACGCACACATCATCGACGTGGAGGTCGACTTCTCCGGCGTCGTCCTTGAGAAAAGCGAGTTCTCCACTGTCGGCCTGCCCGACGCCGCCGTGCGCGAGAGCCGCGACCGCGTCCGCTCCGCCATCCGCAACTCCGGCTTCGACATTCCTCCCACGCGCATCACCATCAACCTTGCGCCCGCCGACATCAAGAAAGAAGGCTCCGGCTTCGACCTTCCCATCGCCATCGGCATTCTCGGCGCATACGGCGCGCTGCACATCAAGGACATCTCCAACTTCCTTCTGGTCGGCGAGCTTGGCCTCGACGGTACGCTGCGCGCGGTGCAGGGAATGCTGCCGATTGCGCTTGCCGCGCGAGCGAAGGGGATCAAGAACCTCGTCATTCCGGCCTCTAACGCGCGCGAGGCCGCCGTCGTCGAGGGCGTCAACGTCTATCCCGTGCAGACCCTCAGCGACGTGCGCGATCTGCTCAACTCCGCCTCCCTCGGAGGCATCAAGGCCCAGCCGCTGCGCATCGAGGCCGCCAGCCTGCTCGAAGAGCTCGAGCACTTCCCCTACGACTTCAAGGACGTGCGCGGACAACAGGTGGCCAAGAGGGCGCTAGAGGTCGCAGCCGCCGGTGGACACAACATCCTGATGATCGGGCCGCCCGGCTCTGGCAAGACCATGCTGGCCAAGCGCCTGCCGTCGATCCTCGCTCCGCTGCGCTTTGAAGAGGCGCTGGAGACCACCAAGATCCACTCCGTCGCCGGCGTGCTGGACGCCGACCGCGGCCTGGTGACGCACCGGCCCTTCCGTGCGCCGCACCACACCATCTCCGACGCCGGGCTGATCGGCGGCGGAATGATTCCGCGCCCCGGCGAAGTCTCGCTCGCCCACAACGGCCTGCTCTTTCTGGACGAGCTGCCGGAGTTTCCGCGCAATGTTCTCGAAGTCCTGCGCCAGCCGCTGGAAGACGGCACTGTGACCATCGCGCGCGCCGCCATGAGCCTCACCTTCCCCGCGCGCTTCATGCTGGCCGCCGCCATGAACCCATGCCCCTGCGGCTACTTCAACGACAAGTCGCGCGAGTGCATGTGCACCCCGCCGATGATCCAGCGCTACGTCAGCAAGGTCTCCGGCCCGCTGCTCGACCGCATCGACATCCACATCGAGGTTCCCGCCGTGCAGTATAAGGAGCTGCGCGGAGGGGCCTCTGCCGAAGGCTCAGCCGAGATTCGCGCCCGCGTCCTGGCCGCCCGCGAGCGCCAGCACGTCCGCTTCGCCGTCCCGCTGAATGGCCAGCCCGAACGTGGCAAAGCCACGGCCAAGTCAGCCGCCAAGCCCATCTTCTCCAACTCGCAGATGAACACCCAGCAGATCCGCACCTTCTGCGAGCTATCCCCCGACGCCGAACGCCTGCTGGAGCGCGCCATGCAGCAGCAGGGCCTCACCGCCCGAGCCCACGACCGCATCCTCAAGGTCGCCCGCACCATCGCCGACCTCGGCGGCGAGCCCGACATCGCCGTCAAACACATCGCCGAGGCCATCCAGTACCGCACCTTGGATCGTAGTTATTGGGCATAGCCTGCAGTGACCGGCAATGAACGCTTAAATTGATGATTCTAATAGTTTCCTCGTCCAGTCTTAACTCCTTCCCTCTGCGCAAACAGCCATTGTTCTCCGGCGTAAGGCCTCGCGATCTTTCCCGCGCCTCGCAACTTCCCATTTATGGAAGATTTATTTTTTCAACTTCCCAAAATAAGTATTGACTCCGCCAGCCATACCGTTTATCTTCCTTATAGTAAGTTGTTCCACGCTGGCCAGTCCCGCAAGAGAAGTTTGGGCGGCTTCACAACAACGAATCCCTCTGCTCTTGTTCGTTCGCAGGAGCGCAACATGCTCCGAATTGCATGAGATGTCGATATATATCAAATGAGCGCGGGGTTCTGCGCCTCGCTCTAGAACTGTCTTAAGATCGCACCACGGGAATAGAAGTTCAGAAAGTACAAAACCATCGCCCGAATCCTGGCATCGAATGATTTGGGCCTGGAAATCTCAGTAACGAACTGGCTGTTGCATCAAGCCATTTTGAATCATTAGCTTAGAAGGTTTAGACATCGTGGATCGCACTTCCGGTCCAACGAAAGTCGATGCCAGGCTCGACATCACGTCCTTTGCCGCGACGAAACGAAAGGAACCTTTATGCGCTCAGACCTCATTTTTGGAGCACTCACTCACGTCACCAATCGCTACGAACTCTGCCAGCTTGCCTCCAAGGCAACCCGCAAGCTGCACAAACCAAACACCCGTGTGCAGGACACCACCAACGAAGTGTTTGACCGCTTCAAGGACACCATTCCCATGGACGCAGCCTCTGAGACGGCCGTCGACAGCCTTGAGGAACGCCGCGCGGCCTGACCCGCGCGGCCCTGCCGCCGCTTCCCTGCAATGGAAGTCCACCCTGCATCAACCCCCTCCTGTCAGCGTATAATTCATTTCATTCCATAAGCTGCTCCGGCACACCGCACGACCCCTCTTCTTTTTCCGAAGACACCAGCGAGCGTTTCCCGCCCGGCAACTCCCCTCCTCCGCTACAAATCCCCCCAAGAACAATCAGGTAAACCCCAAATACATATGACAATCTCAGAACTCAAAGAGCACAATATCGCCGAGTTGACCAAGCTGGCCCGCGGCCTCGACATCGCCGGAACCAGCGGTCTGCGCAAGCAGGACCTCATCTTCAAGATTCTTCAGGCCCAGAGCGAAAAAGAGGGCCACATCTTCGCCGAGGGCGTACTGGAGATCCTGCCCGACGGCTACGGCTTTCTGCGCTCGCCCGACTACAACTATCTCCCCGGCCCGGACGACATATACGTCTCGCCCTCGCAGATTCGCAAGTTCGACCTCAAAACCGGCGACACCATCAGCGGCAACGTCCGCCCGCCGCACGAGGGCGAGAAGTACTTCGCGCTGGTCAAGATCGAGGCCATCAACTTCGAATCGCCCGAGGAGACGCGCAACAAGATCCTCTTCGACAACCTCACCCCGCTCTACCCCGAGGAGCGGATCAAGATGGAGACCGACCGCGAGCACATGTCGGGTCGCGTCATGGACCTGCTCACCCCGGTCGGCAAGGGCCAGCGCGGGCTGATCGTCGCCCCGCCGCGCACCGGCAAGACCATGCTCCTGCAGTCGATCGCAAACTCCGTCACCACCAACCACCCGGAGATCGTCCTCATCGTCCTGCTCATCGACGAGCGCCCCGAAGAGGTCACCGACATGCAGCGCAGTGTCAAGGGCGAGGTCATCAGCTCAACCTTCGACGAGCCTGCGGCCCGCCACGTCCAGGTCGCCGAGATGGTCATCGAGAAGGCCAAGCGGCTGGTCGAGCACAAGCGCGACGTCGTCATCCTGCTGGACTCCATCACGCGTCTCGCGCGCGCCTACAACACCATCGTTCCGCCCTCGGGCAAGGTTCTCTCCGGCGGCGTCGATTCCAACGCGCTGCAACGCCCCAAGCGCTTCTTCGGCGCGGCCCGCAACATCGAGGAGGGCGGCAGCCTCACCATCATCGCCACCGCTCTGGTCGACACCGGCTCGCGCATGGATGAGGTCATCTTCGAGGAGTTCAAGGGAACCGGCAACATGGAGGTCATCCTCGACCGCAAGCTGGTGGATAAGCGCGTCTTCCCGGCCATCGACATCCAGCGCTCCGGAACGCGCAAGGAAGAACTGCTGATCCCGAAAGAGGAGCTCTCGCGCACCTGGATTCTGCGCAGGGTCATCAATCCGCTCTCGCCGGTCGAGGCCATGGAACTGCTCACCGACAAGCTTGCCAAGACGCGCAACAACCAGGAGTTCCTCCACAATATGAGCTCCATCTAATTGCCCACACCAAACGGGTACGGGTGCCCCACATCTCGATTCTGAGATGTGGGGTTTTCATTTGAGCAAGGATTGGATTCCCCATTCATCGCGCACTATGCGATGGTGGGTCTTAGTGCGAATGCGCGAACTTCACTCCCCGTCTGCCAAAAATCTCTCCACGATGTAAAGTGGATGACACGCGCAGGGAGGCGAAACGATGCATCCCCGAATGCGCGACAGAGTTTCGAGGGAGATCAGGCATGGGCAAGTGGACGCGACGGGATCTGGTGAAGGCTGGCCTGGCGGCATCGGCCGGAGTGATGACGGGCAAGGACCTGCTGGCCGAATCGGGCGATTCGCGACTGGCGGCTTCGGCTCCCCCGGCTGCCCAGCCTGGCGCGAGTCATATTGACCCAAATCAGCCGAACACGCTGCGCGAGCGGCTTCTGCTGGACTTCGGCTGGCGCTTTGCGCTGGGCAATGCCAACGACCCGGTCAAGGACTTTGGCTTCGGCAAGCTGAACGGCACGGGCACCTTCGCCAAGGCGGGGGATGTGGGTGGCCCGGCTTCGCCGCGCTTCGACGCTTCGGCGTGGAGCAAGATCGATCTGCCCCACGACTGGGCGATCGACCTGCCCTTCGTCAATAATCCGATCCTGGTGGGGCATGGCGCAAAGCCGCTGGGCCGCGAGTTTCCCGAGACCAGCATCGGCTGGTACCGGCGCGAGTTCGTGCTGCCGGCCAGCGATACGGACCGGCGCATCACAGTCGAGTTCGATGGAATCTTCCGCAACGCGACGGTCTTCTTCAACGGCCACTTCATCGCCGAGAACATGAGCGGCTATGCCCCGTTGAACCTCGATCTGACGGACTTTGCCAACTTCGCGGACAAGGCCGCAATCGACAGGCTCGCGTCGGACCAGGCCAGACTGGAGAAGGCGCAGGCGGGCCCGGACGCCAGGATGGTGGAGCGCATCAAGGCGGGAATGCAGACGCCGGGGAATAATGTCCTGGTCGTCCGGGTGGATGCGACGCTTGACGAGGGATGGTTCTATGAGGGCGCGGGCATCTATCGCCACGCATGGCTCACCAAGACCGCGCCGGTACACATCGCGCGCTGGGGGAACTATGTGCGGTCGGACTTCGGGGCCGTTACCGGCGTGGTTACAAACTCCGATCAGGTGACGGTCCATCTGAGCACCGAGGTCATCAACGACAGCGATGTTGACGTTGTAGGCCGTGTTCATGCCGCATTGGTGGACGCAGCGGGAAAAACGGTAGCGACGGCGGTGTCGGACCCGGTGACCATTGAGGCCAGCGACCAGACGACCTTTGCGATGCACACCACGGTGTGGCATCCGCAGCTCTGGTCGCTGGAGTCGCCCAATCTGTACCGTGCGGTGACGACGGTCGAGGTGGACGGCGCCACGGTCGATCAGGATTCGGAGACGTTTGGGATTCGCACACTGCGCTTCGATGCGGACAAGGGGTTCTTCCTCAACGGCAAGCCGGTGAAGATCAAAGGGACATGCAACCACCAGGACCACGCGGGCGTGGGCGAGGCGATTCCGGACCGCATTCAGGCCTACCGCCTGGAGCGGTTGAAGTGGATGGGCTCGAACGGGTGCAGGACCTCGCACAACCCGCCGACGCCGGAGTTTCTCGACGCGTGCGACCGCATGGGCATGCTGGTGATGGACGAGACGCGCATGATGTCCTCCAACCCCGAGGGGATGAGCGAGCTGGAGCGGCTGATCACGCGCGACCGCAACCATCCATGCGTGGTGCTCTGGTCGCTGGGCAACGAGGAGCCGGAGCAGGGGAGCACGCGCGGGGCGAGGATTGTCCGTTCGATGAGGGCGCTGGCGCAAAAGCTCGACCCTTCGCGCCTGACGACGGCGGCCATGAACTATGGCTGGGGGGGCGTGGGAATCTCCAACGTACTGGATGTGATGGGCTGCAACTATAGCGACGGCCTGATCGATGCATACCACAGAGAACACCCGAAACAGCCGATGATTGGCACCGAGACCGCGAGCACGGTAGCGACCCGCGGTATCTACGCCAATGATAAAACGCGCGGATACGTGAGCGCGTATGACACCGAGAAGCCGGGTTGGGGCAATACCGCCGAGGAGTGGTGGTCGTTCTACGACCAGCGCGAGTGGCTGGCTGGCGGATTCGCCTGGACCGGCTTTGACTACCGCGGAGAGACCACGCCCTACGGTTGGCCATGCATCAGCTCTCACTTCGGCATCCTCGATACTTGCGGATTTGCCAAGGACACGGCCTGGTACTACAAGGCGTGGTGGGGTAATGAGCCGATGCTGCACATTCTTCCCCACTGGAACTGGGAGGGCAAGGAGGGTCAGGAGATCGAGGTCTGGGCCTACTGCAACCAGGAGAGCGTCGAACTGTTCCTCAACGGGGCAAGCCTCGGTTCGCAGCCGGTGAAGACGAACGGTCACCTGGTGTGGAAGGTGAAGTACGCGCCGGGCGTGCTGGAGGCGCGGGCCAGCAGGGCCGGCATGGTGGTGCTGACCGACAAGCGCGAGACGGCCGGTCCGGCGGCAAAGATCGTCGCTTCGACCGACCGGGAGACGGTCACGTCCGACGGACGGATGCCGATGAAGATCGCGGCCGACGGGCAGGACCTGGCCGTCATCAACGTGGCGATCGTGGATGCGCAGGGCCGGATCGTGCCGGAGGCCAACAACAAAGTGGTGTGGACGGTGATCGGACCGGGCAGCGTGATCGGCGTGGGTAATGGCGATCCCAGTTGCCACGAGCCCGACCGCGCCAGTGAGCGCAGCGCCTTCAATGGGCTATGCATGGCCATCGTGCAAAGCAAGCGCGGCCACGCCGGCACGATTGCGGTGACCGTAACGTCGCCTGGGTTGCAGCCGGCGACCGTCGCGGTGATCTCCGAGTATGCTCCAATGGCTCCTGTCGTGGAGTAGCTCCGAGCCGTTCTATCGGTTGTTGCAGGGCCCACATCTCGGACCGGAGACGTGGGCTCTCTCCGGATGGCTGCGCACCACCGCACGCCTGACCGAGCGAAACGGATTTGGCGGCGTTATCCTTATAGAACAATGAATAAAGTGCTGCGCTGTGTGGTGATGCTCTGGCTGCTGGGGATGGGTGGAGCGCGGATGGCCCGCGCCATTGAGGTGAAGGTCTCGGCGCAGGCGCTGGAGCGGACCCTGCGCACGCAGCTCTTCAACGGCCCCGACGGCCGCTACTACATGCGCGGCGATGCAACCTCGCCCTGCTCCGTCTACGCCGAGGACCCCCACGTCACCTTCAAGGACGACCGCGTCGTGGTGCGGGTACACACCAGGGCGAAGCTGGGCAAGGCGCTGCGCGGCGCCTGCGTCGGCGTCTCGCTGAACACCGAAGCGGAGGTCTCGGTCGTCCCCGAGGCCGAGGGAGAGTCGGTGGGCTTCCGCGATGCGAAGATCGAAAAGGTCAGCGAATCGAAGGAGCTGAACTTTCTGCTGGAGCCATTCCTCAGCCGCAAGCTGCCCTCGCAGATGAAGCTGAACGCCGCGGATCTGATGCGCAAGCTGCTCAGCCAGTCGGTCGCCTCCACCGGCTACGCGCTCACGCTCGACACGCTGAAGCTGCACTCGATGATGGTCGACCACGACGCGCTGACCATCGATGTGGACGCGGCGATGAGCGTCGACTGAGTTGTTGATGCGCCAACGGCAACAGAATGTGGCACCCTTGTAAGCATGACACTTGACCCAATCCAGATTCGCGTCCTCGGCGCATTGATCGAAAAAGAGATTGCCACGCCGGAGAACTACCCGCTCTCCCTCAACGCGCTCGTCAACGCCTGCAACCAGAGGTCGAGCCGCGACCCGGTGCTCGACCTGAGCGAAGAAGAGGTGCGTCAGGCCCTGCACACGCTCGAAGACATGGGGCTGACCTCGGTGGTGCGAGAGAGCCGCGTGGCGAAGTACGAGCACCGCATCCGCACCGTGCTGAACCTGCGGCGCGACGAGACGGCGCTGCTCTGCCTGCTCTTCCTGCGCGGCCCGCAGACGCCGGGCGAGTTGCGTTCGCGTGCCGACCGCCTCCATAGCTTCGACGGCCTCGACGCTGTCGAGAGCACGCTGGCGCGCATGACCGCGTCCCCTGCCGCTGCGAAGGATGAAGCGTCCCCCGCAACGCCGTTCGCAGCACAGGAAGCGCGCCCCCTGGCAGTAATGCTGCCGCGCCAGCCCGGCTCGCGCGAGTCGCGCTACGCACATCTGCTGGGCGGCCCGATCGCATCGATTGAGCAGGGCCAGTACGGCGTTCGCGATTCCAACTCCGCAAGCCTTCACCCGCGCAGTCTATCCGCAATCGGCCAGGCCTCGGACCCAGCCGCGGCGTCTGCAACCGCCGCTCGCATCTCCGCGTTGGAGGCTGAGGTCGCATCGCTGCGCACGACGCTCACGCAGTTGGAGGCGAGGCTGGAGGCCGCGCTCTCCACGGCGGAGAGTCGCGCCGTGCATATGATCGCGGAGTGAAGTTTGCGCGATCATGTTGCTGCGATTTTTATGCCGCAGGGCAATGGCAGGATCGTTCACCGAGGGGCTTGACAAGCGAATTTGCTGGGGCTTTTGCAGAATTTTTTTGGGCGCGGCGACGGTGGCATCAACCCCACCCATGCGTGTTGCGCATGGAAGGGGCAACCTAGAATAACCGGCAAAGGAAAAGCCTCCCGTAATCCGGGAGGCTTTCCGTAATTGGTAACTGCTTATTTCGCGACGGTCTCTTCGACCTGCACGGACGCGGCGGGCTTGATCTCGTTGAGGGAGATGAAGCCGGGCTGCTCCTGTTCGCCAAGGATCTCCTTGCGGTAGAGCTTGGCCATGTGCGCATTTTCGGCGTCGAGCTTCAGCTTGGCGTCACGAGCGCGCGTCTTCTCCTCGCGCGCGTTGCGGGCGATGCCGTTCTTGTCGAAGGTATCGTTGGCCGCCGCGTTGACGTCGGCCTCATTCAGCACCAGGTCGTAGGTCGCCTCGGCTTCGAGCGCAACCTTCTTGCCGCCGGCGAAGATCTCGTGCCGCCCATGCTCCTCGTACCACTTGGTCAGCGTCGAGGTCATGTGCATCTTCTCGATGATGTTGCGCCAGCCGACGCCGGTGTTGTAGGCGCAGAAGCTGATCTCGCCCTCCTGCGTGGCGTAAGGAATAATGCACTGTTCCGTCCGGCGGAAGTCGTAGTTGAAGAGGTCCTGGAACCACATGCCCGCGATGAAGAGGAAGTTCCAACGATCGTTGCGGCGCATCTTGACGTCTTCCAGCGTGCGGTCGGCGGTGACCTTGCCGTAGTTGTGTCCGCTGGCTCCGAAGCTCTTGTCGAACTTGGCAAGCAGGTCCTTGATCTTGAAGTGCGTCGGCGCGTTCTGCGGCGTGTAGTTGCGCAGCAGGGCCAGTGCGGCTCCGAGCATCGTCAGGTACCTGCCGCGGCCTGCGTCGTTGATTTTGGCGATGTCCTTGGCGAGCTGCTCGGCCTGGATGAAGGCTGTGACCGGCGCGGCTTCCTTGGTCTCCTTGTCGACCATGATGGCCATGGAGATGCCGCAGTTGGGGTGGCATCCGCAGGTGAGCTGGCCCCACTCGCGGTCCGGTCCGTGGACCAGGTCGGCCCAGTCGGAGAAGGTGGACATGAACGAGATGGGGAACCAGTCGCGGGTGGGTTCGCCCAGGCCGGTCTGGTTCTTGACGTCGTGCGCCATGTGCGAGAGGGTGTAGCGCTGCGCGATGCGGCGCTCGTCGCTGATGGCCTCGTCGCGACCGGTGAAGCTGACCGGCTGGAAGCTGAGGAAGTGGATGATCTTCGGGTTGTCCAGCGCGAACTGGATGATGCGGCCCACCTGCTCGTTGTTGATGCCGTTGACGATGGTGGTGACCGGCACGATGTCCACGCCCGCCTCATGCAGGTTGTGGATGGCCTGAAGCTTCACGTCGAACGCATTGCCCACCTTGCGGTGCGAGTTGGCCGCGTTGCCGATGCCGTCGAACTGGAGATAGACGTAGCGCAGGCCCGCCTCGTACGCGGCCTTGCAGAACTCCTTCGACTTGGCGAACTCGATGCCGTTGCTGGCTGCCTGAACGCTGGTGTAGCCGACCTTGCGCGAGTAGGCGACGGCGTCCAGGAAGTACGGGCTGAGGGTGGGCTCGCCGCCGGAGAACTGCACGCTCATCTGCCGCTTGGGCTTGATGGTGACGGCGTTGTCGAGCATCGTGGTGATGTCTTCCCACGAGAGCTCATGCACGAAGCCAACCTGGTTGGCGTCCATGAAGCAGGGGTCGCACATCATGTTGCAGCGGTTGGTCAGGTCGATCGTCAGCACCGCGCCGCGTCCATGCGTCACGGTGGACGTGCCGTGGTTGTGCAGCTTCTCGTCGTTGTGGGCGCGGATGTCGCGGCCCGGGAAGGTCTCTTCCAAATGCTTCATGAAGGCCGGGTCAATCGACATGACGTCCTCGAAGTGGCCGTGGATGGGGCAGTCCTTCACCATCAGGATCTTGCCGTCGCGCTCGATGATCTGCGCCTTCAGCTCGCCGACCTTCTCGTTGAGCAAAATCTCATGCGGCAGCTTGCCGTCGACGATCTGCTGGCGGATCTCGGGCAGACACTTCGGACAAAGGGAGTCGGTGGTGCGCGGCCAGCCCAGGGGCGGTTTCTCCTTCTCGTAGCTCTTCTGCAGCGGCTTGTCGCTCCACTTGGGCGTGAAGGAGGGCGTGTCGCCAACCATCGAGTTGAGGCCGTTGTAGATCGCCCATCCACCTTTGGCAACCTGTACGATTGCGCGTTCCATCAACTTTGCGGGCTTCTTTGCGGGCGTTGCCATATTGATTCTCTCCTGAAAAAAATTGTAGGGACGGGGATCTCTCATCCGGGGGCTTGAAGGAACGAATCTGTTGCTTGATAAAAACGAATCCTGGGAACGATCCATCTAACCCGTGCTGGAATGCGATCCAGTGTTCAATCGGAACGGGTGTCTCGAAGAGACAATGCCGTCGGTAAACCAGACGCATTCCAGCATTAAGACTACGCAGCCGGGGGCGACATTTAAAGGAACAAGTAGCGAATGGCAAGATTCTGCATTGAATGGGGATAATATGCGGCGAATGGATCGCCCGCGAGCCTGCATATTGACCGGGCGCGGCTATGCGACAAAATTGCAGTGCGCCGATTCCCGTGGTGCAGACGCGCTTCGCCAACTGCTGCCAGGGGTTGTCAATGTGCCTGCGGCGAGAGGGGCATCTCCATCATTCCATCAACAATGGGTGGGGGCTTACTTCTGCCCTGAGTGAAACATGTGCGTGAAGCTGCTATAGAACTCGCTGACCACGTCGCTCAGGGCATTCCCGCCGACCGATCCGCCGAAGGTCTCCATCGTCTGCCCCATGCTGCGGTTGCCCTGCGGATAGTAGAGGTTGGTCAGCGCGGCCCCGCCCAGCGTGCCGGTCAGTTGCGCAAAGTTAGGAGTTGCGCGCCCGCTGTCCGTGCGGGTCAGCAGCGGCCGCGTGCCGGAGTAGACCAGGCGAACGAAGAAGTTGTGTGCCGGGCCCATCTGGTAGTAGCGCGGGTCTTCATGGAAGATGTTGGACATCACACTGTCGCTGAAGATATTTTCGGAGGAGCCCCGTATCGCAGCGGCTCCTAGCCGTTGCCCGAATGCGCCGCGGTCGGTGCCGAAGTTCGGGCTGCTATTCGTCACATGGGAATAGCCTGCCGAGGCAAACCACCCGGACGCCGCAAACGGCGTGAACGCATTCCTTACACCCAGCAGGACCTTGTCGCTCGCCGTCAGCGCGGGCACACTCTGCCCCGGTTTGATGTACTTCTGGGTCGGCGACGCCACGGGCATGGTCGCGCCTGTAGCGCCTGCGCTGGGCCCCGATGTCGCCGCGGATGCCGATAAGCCGCGAGCCTCGACCGTAGCCACCGTGGCGCTTGAGCTTGAGCTCTCGCCGCCAATTCCGCTTCCGATTCCCGGAGCATTGGGCAGAGTCAGGGACGCCTCGGGGTTCTGCGCGGTGGCTGCCACAAAAGGGAACGCAAGAGTTGTATACAAAGCGCTTGCAGCGATGGTACGGCGGATTGTATGGCTTGATCTCTCGCTCATGATGGACTCCCTATCGCTCGTGTTGCCTTCGGACCTTGCGACTGCATCCGTGCGGAGTCCTGAAGGGTCGCCGCGCGGCCCTGGAAACGAGATCCCGTATTAGGAGGGACGCCTGCCGCGCGCGCAACGTTGCCCCGCCGACGCTGATTGGCTGCTCCGAAGGGTGGATTACCAATCAGGCACTGTGCGTCCGATAACGCGACTCTGTCATTGACCCGCGCTTTTCCGCCTCCCCATACTGGAGTGTGGGGAGGTGTCGCCATGGGCAACGAGGATCCTAAGCGCTGGGAGCAACAGGTGCGCGATGCCGCGCTGCGCGTCGAAGAGGACCTGCGCCGCGTCGTCGTCTACATCAACGATCAGGTCGTCCCGGAGATCCGGCTCAATGGATCGCATGCGCTGCGCGCCGCCGCAGCCGAGTTGCAGAAGCTGGCCCAGCGCATGGACGACCGCAGCGCAGCAGCACACGGTCAGGGCCCGCCAGCTCCTCCTGCCCCTGAACCGGATAAGGACAAGCCACAGCCTTGAAGCGCATCGCTCACCTCCGCCGCACAGCCGCCGCGCCTGGCCGCGCGTTGGGCAGGACGCTGGGCTGGGCGCTGCTTCCCGCGCTCGCGCTGGCACTTGCGGGCTGCCGCCACAAGAACAAGACGGTCCCCTATCAATCTCCGCCGCCACTGACCTCGACCGCTCGCGGCGCGACCGCCGCGCGTCCAACTCATCCGAACGCAGCCAGCCGGCCCGCGCCCAGCGTCTCCGAGGGAACTGCAGCCTCCGCTGCTCAGCCGGCCCTGCCGCATGGCAAGCCGGTGTCGACCGAGGTTGGCCTGGCCAGCTGGTACGGCCCTCCCTACGCCAATCGCACGGGCGCCGACGGCACCGTCTACGACCAAAACGCAATGACCGCCGCGCACCGCACGCTGCCCATGGGATCCATCGTGCGCGTCACGAACCTCGCCAACGACCAGTCGGTCGTGGTGCGCATCACCGATCGCGGCCCGTTCGTCGGCGACCGCCTCATCGATCTCTCGCTGGCCGCGGCCAAGGAGACCGGCGTCTATCGCGTGGGAGTCGCGAAGGTACGCGTGGAGGCCTACGCGCCACCCGTACATCCCGGTGTCGATCCGGCCGGCAAATGGTGCGTGCAGATCGGCGCATTCCTGGACGAGGCGGACGCCATCAAGCTGAAGAACAACCTCATCCGCCGCTACTCGACGGCCAAGGTGATCGAGTTCGCCGGGCCCACCGGCCACTGGGTGCGCATCAACCCGGAAAACGCTGACAAGACAACAGCCAGCAAGATCGCGGAGAGCATCCACGTCCCCATCCCCGGCGCGTTGCCCTACATCGTCCGCCTCAACTAGCTCGCTTGCCGCCCGTCTGCATCGGGGGATGGCACACTCACCGTTTTTACTTGCACCTACGAAAAGTGGGTGCCCCATCCTTCGCTTTTTTCTAGCGAAGGGTGGGTCTACCTCCAACCCCTCCCGCACCGAAAGATTTCCCCCGAATTTCCCCGCAAAATCGCGTGTCAAGCCCCTCAACACCGCGAAATCACCACAACCAACAGAAAACAAAAGAGAAAAAACTTTCCCGCAAGTGGCATAGTAGTTATGCCCCATCCTGTAAAATAGAAGTAGTAGAGAAAACAAGGGAACCCCGGCAGCGTGCCGGGGTTTTTCATGCCCGAAACCGAAGCCAGGAGGAAACTATTTATTTTCTTATTGATAGCTATAAATAGCCTGGAATCTAATCTTTGCATGCTCAAACTCACATCTCTTTGGTTCCAGAGACTTTAGGAAGCACGAAAAGAGGGGGGGCACCCCCTGCTGTCACGCATAGGTGGGCACCTGTAGATGGTCAAGA
>PKWU01000009.1 GCA_003132145.1 Granulicella sp. | reverse complement strand
ATCCTTCAACCCGAGGTTCGCCTCATGCCCCGCCGCCTCATTCTCAGGTGCGCCAGAAATCTGTCTTTGCCTTTACGCGAAGCGTCGAGAACCGCACGAAGTGCCGTCGAGAACCGCACGAAGTGCTCACCACGCATGGTAGAACCCATCCCGCTGCATCACCCGCACCTCCACCCCGAACAGCTCGCTCAGCACCGGCGCCGTCAACAATTTTTCCTTCGCACCATCCGCCACGATCCGCCCCGCCCGCATCAGGATCACCCGCCCAATCTCCGGCAGAATGTCCGCAATCTGGTGCGTAATCATCAGAATCCCCGTCCCCTGCTGGGCCAGCCGCCGCAGCATCCCTCGCAGCCCCTGCTGCGCCGCAATATCCAGCGCATTTGAAGGCTCATCTAGCAGCAGCATCTGGTTTTCATTCGTCCCCACAAAACCCTCCGCCCCGCTCGCACCCGACCCCACCAGCGCCCGTCCGATCATCACCCGCCTCTGCTCGCCCGCCGACATCTCTCCCACCAATTTGTCCGCGATCCCCGCCGCGCCCACCAGCTCCAGAACCTTCTCGGCCCGCGCCCGCATCTCCGCCGTCACCGTCAGGTTCGGCCACAGCGTCGAGCTGGAGAAGAACCCCGTCAGCACCGCATCCCGCCCCGTCGTCCGCAACGTCGGCCTTCCCGGCAGCTCGTCCGACACCACCCCCAGCCGCCGCTTCAGCTCCGTCAGGTCCCACCGCTCGCGCCCGAAGATGCTCACCCGAGTCCCCTCCTGCGCCAGCGGATAGCACTCGCACGTCATCGTCTTGATCAGCGTCGACTTGCCGCACCCATTCGGCCCCAGCACCGCAATCTGCTCGCCCGCCTCCACCCGCAGATCAATCCCGTGCAGCACCGTCCTCCCGCCGCGCGCAACATGCACATCCACCAGCTCAAGAAAGCTCCGCATAGCATCCAGAATAATCGCTCCCGCCCCATCCGCCTCATCCCGCCCCGTTATAATCGACCCCAAGCCGATGCCCTCTCAAAACAGCTCGACCGCGCAAGCCCGCATCGCCTCCGCGCTCCTCGTCGCCTTCGCCCTCCTCTGGTGCATCTACTGGTTCGTCCACTCCTGGCACTACTGGGAGGACGACGCATTCATCCATCTCGAGTTCGCCCGCAGCCTCGCCGCCGGCCGCGGTTTCGCCTTCAACGGTCGCGTCGTCGCCGGAGACACCGCGCCCCTCTGGGTCTTTCTTCTCGCCGCAAGCCACGCTCTCATCCCCAACTGGCTCGTCGCCGGAAAAGTCCTCACCGCCCTCGGCGCGGCCCTCTCGCTCGCCGGCCTCTACGCCTTCGCCCGCCGCCTCGCCGCCACAATGCTTCCCTCCAGCCCCGACGCAGCCCTCTTCCCAGCCGCCCTCCTGCTCCTCGTCGTAGCCAACCCTTACACCTGCTACTGGATCTTTTCCGGGATGGAACCGCTGGCCGCCGCTGGCCTCGCCTTCTTTGCCGTTCTCGCCGCCACGCAGGCGCAGCCCACCATCAAAACCCTCCTCGCCGCATGCCTGCTCGCCGGTCTCGCCCCACTCCTGCGGCCGGAGATGTTCTTCCTCTCCGCGCTCCTCCTTCTTCCACTCCTCGCCCAGTGGCGTCGCCTTCCCGGCAATCCAACCTCACCCTCCAAACTCGCAGCCTTCGTCTCCGGCCTGTTTCTCGTCGCCGCCCCCGTCCTGCTCTGGTCCCTCTACTCGCTCCGCGCCTTCGGACATCTCCTGCCCAACACCAACGCCGCCAAGCGCGCCGGCCCCGCGGACTCCGTCGTCCGCCATCTCCTCTCCATCTACGCGGCCGGCTTCCCTCTCATCCTCTGCGGTCTCATTGCCGGCATCCTCTATCTCCTGCTGCGCCCCGCCGCCGTCCGCCGCTCCCTGCAAAACGCCGTGTCCGCAGCATTCAATCCCCCCACGCCCACCGCCGCGCAACGCTCCTCCAGCCTTCCCCTCGCCGGTTGGATCTTCCTCCTCTGGCCCCTCATCGCGACCCTCTTCTACATCGCCAACCACACCCATGTCCAGACCCGTTACATCCTGGTCACGGCTCCCGCCCTCACCCTCGTCATCCTGCTGCTCGCCCTCCAGGCCGCGCCGTTCGCCGCCCGCGCCGTATATGGATTGGCCCTCGCCGCATCCCTCGCCGTCAGCGTGCTCACCGTCCGTCCCTTCATCCGCAACAAGGCCATCGACTGCCAGACCTCCAAAGACCTCGCCCTCTTCATCCGCGACCACCTCCCGCCCGGCGCGCCCGTCGTAGACTACTCCATCGGAGAGATCGCCTTCTTCTCCCAGCATCCCATCCTCGACACCAGCGGAATCACCCGTCCCGACGCCATCCCCTACCTCAGCGCCCCACCCCCGGCCTTCCTGCTCTGGGCCCGCTCCCAGGGCGCGCAGTACTGGATCGGAAAACGTCCCACTCCCGACTCCGTCCTCGTCTACTCCGCCAACCAGCGCTTTATTGGCTGGAGCCTACACCCAGCGCTCTACGCCACCTCCAACCGGATCGAACTCTGGCAGCTCCCCCACGAACCTACGCCCAGATAAACCCAGGCCGGGTGCCCCATCCATCGCGTACTTTGCGATGGGTGGGATGCGTGCATCAAGACACAGAAAAGCCCGGCACACAGCCGGGCCTTCCCTTTTGATAACCGTCAACCAACAACCGTCAACCAGCAACCTACGTCGTAACATCCACCCCGCGCCAGAACGCCACATGGTGCTTCACGCTGCGCGCCACAGGATTCGGGTCGGGGTAGTACCACGCCGCATCCGGGTTCTCCTGTCCATCCACCACCAGCGTGTAGTACCGCGCCTGCCCCCAGGTGTTGCTCGAAGTCGTCGAACTGGCCCGGAAAAACTCCCGGTTCATCGATTCGTCCGGAAAGTAAATAACTCCCTCAACCGTCTCAACCGTCTCGCTTTCGGCGAGGGTCTGACCATTCCATACTGCCTTAGCCATAGACTAACCCTGCATTCTTTTCAATAAGTTACGCCGCCAACGGAGAAAACCCGACAGGCATCCCAGGCTCTCAATCCCAACATTCCACATCGCCTTTGTAACAGAAATGTAGCATAAAAGGAAATGGCCGTCCCCCGCACGGGGTAGCCGGGATCCCTGCCCATCGGGAAGATCTATCCTCTTCTTAATAACTTCGGGATCCCACCTGAGCCAGCTTAGCCGGCAACTTTGGTCGGTCCGAACATCTTCAGAAACATCTCGTGGAGTGCCTTTGCCCCTGGGTACTTGTCGATCATGGCGGCCGTGTGTCTCATGAACGGACTGCCAGACTCCTTCTCCGTCTCGGCGTGAAAGTGATGGAACTTGGCATAGAGCAGGATGCCCTCGCCACTGGAGGCCAGGAACAAATCCGCATCGACTGCCCCGTGCATTACAAAGGAGGCTGCCATCTCCCAGTAGCTGAGTGCCTGACGCCAGTACACATTCTCTTTCGCCGACACGTCCCGCGAAACTGCGCGTAACTGCTCCAGGGTCTTCGGCTGAAACTCGAAGACCATAAAGTGACGCGCCTTCCGCAGCGTCTCCTCGCGCCGTAACTCGTAAAGCCGCATCATCACCTCAGCATCTGCCGTTGTCGCCATTCAGTTTCTCTCCTTTTATGGATTGCCGGTCAAGCCACGCTCTCAACCACCGCGCGCGTCTTCTCCGGATCGGGCATCTCCAGCACCGGGACCACCGCCGGCGGCCCAATCTTCTTCTGGAACCCGCACTCCGGCGTCTTCGGCTCTTCCACCTTCGCGCCCTTCTTCGGCCGACGCTTGGGCAGCATTTCGCGGTTGTTTGGACACACCAGGAACGTCCCCTTCGCGTTCGCCAACTCCAACAGATACGCGCTATCGCACTTCGGACAGACCTCGTTGATCATCTTCTGGTTGCTCGAAAAATCGCACTTGGGATAGTTCACGCACCCATAGAACGTATCGCCCCGCTTGGTCTTGCGCACCGCAACGTCGCCGCCGCACTTCGGGCAAGCAACCTCCAGCAGCTCCTGCTTCACGTACTTGCACTTCGGATAGCCGCTGCACGCAATGAACTCGCCGTACTGCCCGTCGCGCTGCAACATCGGCTTGCCGCACTTTGGACACAGTTCATCCAGCACCACCGGCGGCTTCTGCTGCACCTTCTGCGTCAGCTTGCGGATCGTCTTGCACGGCGGGTCCTCCGAGTAGCCCGGACAGCTCATGAACGGCCCCCACGGCCCATTGCGCAGCACCATCACCCGCCCGCAGTTGTCGCAGAACTCCTCCTCCGGAACCTCGTCCGCTCCCGGCGCGCTCAGGTCCGGCTTGGCCGCGAAGTTCTCCTTGGTGAAGTCGCAGCTCACCTGCTCCACCGTCACTTTCTTGCCCGCCTGCTGCGCTAGCTCGACGGCCTTCGCCATCTCACCCGCGTCGGCAACTTCTTGTGAAAACTCCGTCACATGCCCATTCGCCGCCTTCACTGTCATAGGGAACTTCAGCGCCTTCACAATCTTCTTCGTCACAGCCTTCGCGTCCTTCTTCCACGGCCCGGCGGAGACCGTCACCGGCTTCAGCCTGCTGAAGTTCGAGCAGGAATAAAAGCTCCCGAACTTGCCCCACTTCAACAGCAGCGGGCTCCCGCACTTGTCGCAGATCTCATTGGTCGCGTGTTCCATGCGCTTGATGTCTTCCATCTCCCTGCCCGCAACCACCAGCTCCTCTTCAAAGTAGTCATAGAACCCATTGAGCAGGTCGGTCCATTTTTCCTGTCCATCTTCCACCGCATCCAGCTCGCTCTCCAGCTTCGCCGTATACAGCAGATCGAAGATGTACGGAAAGTTCTTCACCAGCAGCCCCGTCACCACGGTGCCAATCTCCGTCGGCACAAACTTCTTGTCGATCTTCTTCACATAATCGCGGTCCTGGATCGTATTGATGATCGACGCGTACGTCGATGGCCGCCCGATCCCCCGCTCCTCCAGCGTCTTCACCAGGCTCGCCTCGTTGAACCGCGGTGGCGGCTGGGTAAACTTCTGCTCGCTCGAAACCGCAATCTTCTCCAGCGCCTGCGCCGCCGTCAGCTCCGGCAGGATCGTGTCCTCCGATCCGCTCTCCCACACCTTCTGGAATCCATCGAACTTCAGCACGCTTCCCGTCACGCGGAAGTCGTACGTCCGCTCCGCCCGCGCCGCAACATCCACTGTCGTCTGGTCGAAGATCGCCGGTGTCATCTGGCTCGACACAAACTTCTCCCAGACGAGCTTGTACAGCTTGTACTGTTCTTCGCTCAGCGAAGCGCGAATCGACTCCGGAGTAAAGTCCACCCGCGTCGGCCGGATCGCCTCGTGCGCGTCCTGCGCCTGCGCCTGCCGCTTGCCTGCAAACTCATTTGCCTTCTCCGGCAGATACTGCTTGCCCAGCCTCGCGATAAACTCCCGCGCCTCCACAATCGCATCCGGAGAAACGCGCGTCGAGTCGGTCCTCATATAGGTAATCAGTCCGACCGTCCCCTCCTTGCCGATCTCCACGCCCTCATACAACCGCTGCGCCACGCCCATCGTCCGCCGCACGTTGAAGCCCAGCCGGCTCGATGCGTCCTGCTGCAGCTTGCTGGTGATATACGGTGCTGTCGGGTTCGCCCGCCGCTCCTTCTTCTCCACGCCGCGCACACTCCACTTGGCCGTCTCCAACTCAGCCAGGACCTCCTCAACAGCCTCTTTGTCCGGCAGCGCACTGGAAAGAAATTGCTCCTTCCCCTCCGCGTCCACGCCGTTCGAGACGCGCGCCGCCACGCCATCCACGCCGACAAACTTCGCCGTGAACGCCTCGCTCTTCCCCGTCTTAAGACTCGCTTCGGAAGCCTTCAACTTCGCATCGATATTCCAGTACTCCACCGGCTTGAACTCGTTGATCTCCTGCTCGCGCTCCACAATCAGCCGCAGCGCCACCGTCTGCACCCGCCCCGCGCTCAACCCGCGCCGCACCTTCTCCCACAGCAGCGGCGAGATCTGATAGCCCACCAACCGGTCCAGAACCCGCCGCGTCTGCTGCGCGTCCACCAGGTTCTCGTCGATGTCTCGCGAGTGCGCGAACGCCGCCTTCACCGCCTTCTGCGTAATCTCGTTGAACGTCACCCGCCGCAGCTTGCTCTTGTCCTTCATCACCGGCAGCAACTGCATCGCCAGGTGCGCCGCAATCGCCTCGCCCTCGCGGTCCGGGTCCGGCGCAAGATAGACGAAGTCCGCCTTCGCCGCCAGCTTCTTCAGCCGCTCCACCACCTTCTCCTTGCCCGGAGACACAACCAGCGTCGGCTCGAACGTCCGCCGTTCCAGCTCCACCCCAATGTCATTCTTCGGCAGGTCCATGATGTGCCCGATCGAGGCTTCCACCACATACTCGCTGCCCAGATATTTATTGATCGTCTTCGCCTTCGCCGGCGATTCCACGATCACAAGTGACTTTGCCATTCGTCCCCTTCAATTCAAATTCCGATTGCCACACGGCAATCCCCGTCTTCGTCTCTCGCTTCGATTTCTTCTTCGTCCTGTTTCTTCGTCGTTATGTTCGTCTTCTTCTTCGTCTTTCACGTTTCCATTGCGAACCTAACACGGAACCGCAAAAAGATGCGAACCCACCCGCCCCGGCAAAAACTCCGGCGCCAGTCGAGAATCTACACCCATACACTCCCCCACCACAAATCCGTCTCGTTTGTAATTCCGTTTTTTTCGGTTTGTCATTCCGTAGCGCAGCGGAGGAATCTGCTTCTGCGTTTGCCGTTGCATGTTCTCAATCCGAGCAAATCCGCGCTCCGCTTCGCCTCAGAAGCACCGCACGTAATTCTTTCCCGGCATCTGCTTCACCCGCCCATTCAGCTCCAACTCGAACAGCGCCGTAAAGATCTCCGCCGACCCCAGCGTTCCTTCCAGCCCTTCGATCAGCTCGTCCAGTTGCACCGACTCATCGCGCCGCAGCTTCTCCAGCACCACCCGCTCAGCCTCCGGCATCGGCTTCTCGTCTTCAAACAGAGATGCACTCCCGCCCGTCTTCGATTCAATCTGCCCCGCCGCCTCCATCTCCTCTTCCAGTTGCAACCGGATCTGTGTCGGCAGGTCCTCCCAGATGTCCTCCCACGTCGCGGTCAGCTTCGCTCCCTGCTTGATCAGCGTATTCGGCCCCCACGCAATCTTGTTGGTCACATTGCCCGGCACCGCGTACACATCCCTGTTCTGCTCCATCGCGCAGCGCGCCGTGATCCGTGTGCCGCTGTACTCGCCGCCCTCCACCACCAGCACGCCCACGCTCATCCCGCTCAAAATCCGGTTGCGCAGAGGAAAGTTCTGCGGCGCGGGAAAAGTCCCCAGCGGAAGCTCGCTCACAATCGCCCCGCCGCTCGCCACAATCCGCTCCGCCAGCTTTTTATTCTCCTTGGGATACACCACATCGATCCCCGTCCCCCATACCGCCACCGTCTTGCCGCCCGCATCCAGCGCGCCCTTGTGCGCCGCCGCGTCCACCCCGCGCGCCATCCCGCTCAGGATCGTCATCCTTCTATTCGCCAGGTCGCGCGACAGCATCTCCGCCATCCCCAACCCATACGGAGTAGGATGCCGCGTCCCCACCACCGCAATCCCCGGTCGCTCCAGCAGCTTCGCATCTCCGCGCACCCACAGCACCGCCGGCGGATCGTAGATATTCAGCAGCCTTCCCGGATAATCCTCATCCTCGCGCGTCAGATAAAATCCACCCGCCTCCGCGACCTGCTTCGCCTCTTTCTCCGCCGCCGCCCGCGCCCTCCCATCGCTGACAAACTGCGCCGCCTGCGCCGGCATCCCAGCAGCCTCCAGCTCGGTCAGCGAAGCCTCGAACACCCGCTCCGCCCCGCGAAATGCACGCTCCTCCTCACCGGAAGCATTCGCTCCCAGCCGTTCCATCGCCCGCGCAATCCGTGTCGGCCCCATCTCCGGCGTCAGCATCAGCGCCATCCACCCCAGCCGCCCCACCTCGTCACTCTTCAGCGCATCCCGCTCTGTGTCGCTGTTCGTCGCCATCTCTCTCCGTCAAATCACTCGCAGACAAATCCTACATTCGCAGGAGACTAACACGAAACCCTCCTTTTCCCACTTCGCATTCTGGGAAGCCTACGAATCGTCATTCTGGCGAAGCCAGAATCTCTGCATTGCGTCGTTGCCTGTTCTTGCTTTTCAACTTGGCGAAAACCACCCCTCCCCCTCCGCAGCGCATAAACTAATCTCTTGCCCCACTCCGCCCCAACCCGCCTGCGCGTCGCCGCCATCGACTTCCTCAATCCCGCGCCCCTCATGTGGGACTTCGACCACCCCCCGCTCGCCTCCGCCCTCGCCGCCCGCTACCAGGTCCACTCCACCCAACCCTCCCTCTGCGCCGACGAGCTCCTCGCCGGTCGCGCCGACCTCGGCCTCATCCCCATCGCCGCCCTCACCCCCGAGCTGGCCATCGTCTCCGACTGCGCCATCGCCTCGCTCGACTGCGTCCGCTCCATCCAGCTCATCATTAAACTAAAAAGCCACAGCGGTAAATTGAATCCCCTCACCGCGCAAGTGGACACAGATCGCGCCCTCGCCCGCGTCCGCACCATCGCCGCCGACACCGCATCCCGCAGCTCCCTCGCCTACGCCCAAATCCTCTTCAAGAAGTTCATCGGCACCGCGCCCCAATTCCTTCCCGCGCCCGCCAACCCCATCGCCATGTTGCGCCACGCCGACGCCGCCCTGCTCATCGGCGACCCCGCGCTGCTGGCTCTTGAGAACCGCACCCGCATCGAATCCACCATCGGCCCATGCCTATGGCTCGACCTCGCTCACGAATGGACCTACCGCACCCACCTCCCCTGGGTCGCCGCCGTCTGGGCCGTCCGCACCGTCGCCCTCACCGGCTCACCCCTCACCCCCACCCAACTCACCGCGGACCTTCAGCTCTCCCGTGACCACGGCCTCGCCCACATCGAAAGCCTCGTCGAAGAGTGGACCCCCCGCATCGCCATCCCACCCGCCACCACCCGTCACTACCTCACCCGCAACATCCACTACACCCTTACGCCCGCCTGCGTCGCTGCCGTCGAACTCTTCCGCCGCTACGCCGCCGAAGCCAGCCTCCTGCCTCCGCTCCCCACCCTCCGCTTCCTGTAGAGCCCCACCGGCTCCTTGCCTTTACTAACAACTCACAACCTGCAACCTGCAACTGTCCTTCAAATCTCCCACTGCAACAACGTCGCCGCCACGGTAAATCCCGCCCCTGCGCTGGCCAGCAGCACCAGGTCGCCCTTCTTCAGCCGGCCCTCTTCCATGGCCGTCTGCATCGCCATCGGGATGGTCGCCGCCGTCGTATTTCCGAAGCGGTCGATGTTGATAATCACCCGCTCCATCTGCAGTCCCAGCCGCTCCGCCGTCGACACGATGATCCGCTTGTTCGCCTGGTGCGGAATGAAGCAATCGACATCCTTGCCGGTCAGTCCGTTATTTGCCAGCACCGTCTCGGTCGCCTCCGCCATCTTGCGCACCGCAAACTTGTACACCGCGGGCCCGTCCTGGTGTATGTAGTGCATCTTCTTCGCCACCGTCTCGGCCGACGGAGGGTGCAGGCTCCCCCCTCCCGGCATATACAGCGAAACCGCGCCCGACCCATCGATCTCGTGCCAGTAGTCGATCAGCCCCACCTCGCCTGCCGCGCACGGCTCCAGCAGAACCGCCCCCGCGCCGTCCCCGAAGATCACGCACGTCGTCCGGTCCGTATAGTCGGTGATCGAGCTCATCACGTCCGCGCCCACCACCATCACCTTCTTGTGCGCGCCCGTCTCCACCAGCTTCGCCCCCACCTGCAGCGCGTAGGGAAACCCCGAGCAGGCAGCCGACAGGTCGAATCCCCACGCCCCCTTCGCCCCAATCTTCTCCTGGATCAGGCACGCCGTCGCCGGGAACAGCATGTCCGGCGTCACCGTCGCCACCACGATCACCTCAACCTCGCTCGCCTCGATTCCACGCGCCGCCAGGCACCGCCGCGCCGCCTCCGCGCCCAGGTCGCTCGACGCCACGCCCTTGTCCACAATGTGCCGTTCGCGGATCCCCGTCCGCTCCGTGATCCATTTGTCGTTGGTTGCCACCAACTTCTCCAGGTCGGCATTGGTCAGCAGCCGCGGAGGAACGTACGTCCCCACCGAACTGATCTTCACCCTCACGCTCTCGTGCGCCTTCAACGTCAGACTCAATCCATCGCCTCCCTGTCTCTTCTGGACCAACTCGGCCCCGAATCATTCTCGCCGACCCGCGCCCCAAGAACAAGTCCCAGCCAACAATTGACTGTCATCCTGAGCGGAGCGCGAAGCGCGCAGTCGAAGGACCCCGATGGGCTCCAACCTGTCACAACCGCCCGCCCCTTTCTCCCATAAACCACCCGACTTTGTCCTTCGGAGGGAGCGCAGGGCTTCAGCCCTGCGAAAAATAGCAACAGAAGAAAAGGGCTTTAGCCCCGGGTTTCTTTCCACGCGCGCCAAACCACGCCTCAAATTGTTCAATGGGACAATCCCGGCCAGCCCGTCGTCAACTGACAACCTGCAACTGACAACCTGCAACTGCATTAAAAGTACCGGGCGACCTACTGCACCCGTAATGACCCGTTGCCGTTGCTTCCTTCCGGACCTGGCGGGGTTGGCGGGATTACGTCGCGTAGGGCCCGGCACACCCCAAGTCTACCATCCCCCCCGGAATCCGCATCCTACCCCTCAGGCCCTTGATCCGGCCGCTACAAAATCCTCTCTTGAACGGAGTCTTCCATGCTTATTCCAATTATTCTCATCCTCCTGATCTTCGGCTTCGGCTTTGGCGGCTACCGCATGGGCCCGGGCCTCGGCTACTACGGCGGAGGCAGTCTCTCGCTCATCCTTCTTATCGTGCTCATCGTCCTGCTCCTGCGCTGACCCGCCGGATGTCCCACTCGTAGCAGCAGGGTCCCCATTCATGGCGGGTGCCCCATCTTCGCCGCAGTCTCATCGCGGCTAAGGTGGGGTTCCGAGTTTGCCCCACCCCCACTCCGCGCAGTACCCTCATCCTCATGCACCGCCTCGCTCTCGCCGCACTCATCATCCTCGCCGCGCCCATCGCCCGCGCCCAGTCCGCATCAACCACACCCTCCTCCCTCGCTCGACACACCCGTAGCATCTGACATAAGCTGGTGCCCATGCTCAGGATTGACCGCCGCGCCTTCAACAAACTCTCTGTCCTGGCCCTAGCCGGCTCCCGTATCCCAGCCTTCGCGCAAGCAACCACGACCGCCGCCCAAAGCCCCGTCGGCTACGCCGCCATCGGCCTCGGCGCCATCTCCGACATCTTCATGCGCGCCTGCGCCAACTCGAAGACCGCCAAGATCACCGCCCTCGTCACCGGCCACCCCGAGACCAAGGGCAAGAAATACGCCGCCATGTACGGCATCCCCGAAACCTCCATCTACACCTACGAGACCTTCGACCGCATCGCCGACGACAAAGCCGTCGACGCCGTCTACGTCGGCCTGCCCAACAGCATGCACCGCGAGTTCACCGTCCGCGCCGCGCGCGCCGGCAAGCATGTTCTCTGCGAGAAGCCCATGGCCATCTCCTCCGGCGAGTGCGAATCCATGATCTCCGCCTGCCGCAACTCCAACCTGCTGCTGATGTGCGCCTACCGAGTCCACTACGACCCTACCCACCTAGAGGCGAAGCGCATCGTCGACTCCGGCGCCCTCGGCCAGCTCCAGGCCTTCGAAGGCGCCTTCGGCTTCAACGCCCAGCCCCACCAGTGGCGCCTCACCAAACAATACGGCGGCGGCGGATCGCTGATGGATGTCGGCATCTACCCGCTCAACGAGACCCGCTGGCTCACCAACGAAGAACCCTCCGAGTTCACCGCCGTCGCCGCCACCCGCGACCACGACAGCGGCCGCTTCGCCGAGGTCGAACAGACCCTCGCCTGGACCATGAAGTTCCCCTCAGGCATCGTCGCATCGCTCTCCAGCACCTATGGCGAAGATATGCCCGGCTTCCTGCGCATCCACGGCGACAAAGGCTCGCTGGAGATCACCAGCGCCTACAGCTATCAGGGTGTCCACCTCGCCAATCTCGGCGGCCCCACCCACATCGACCTCACCACCCAGCGCGAGGAGCCGTTCCAATTCAAGCTCGAGGCCGAGCACTTCGCCAACTGCATCCGCACCGGCGCTGAGGTTAGGACGCCCGGCGAAGAAGGCCTCCACGACCTCCTCGCCATCGAGTCCATCTACAAAGCCGCCGGCAACCCCATCGCCTGAGAAATACGCGGTTCCCCGGTGCTACAAAACGACATATCATACTGCTTGCAGACCGGCTAAAGCTGACCGTTCATCGCGGCACAAAGGAAGTCTCGGGCTACGATCTCATCCTCGCCAAAGGCAGCCCCAAGCTCCAGGCATCGAACCCGCCCGCCGTCGATGAAGCCGCTGGGACCACGACCAACTCCCGAGGTTATTCCATGTCGTGGCGCTCCACAAAGCTCGGCCTCAAACTGCAACCCGCCAAAGTCCCCGTCAAGACCCTCGTCATCGACCACGTCGAGCCCCCCACTCCAAACTAGCCGCGCCCCAATCCGCCCGCGTACCATCTCCGTACTTCCCGCCGCGAAAATTGCGCGAGACAATCAATCTATGCCGAGCTTCTCCCCGCTCCCGCACTCTCTCGCCCCCATCTCTAACCACACGCTTTGGGTGCCCCATCCATTCCGCGCCCGTTGCGGAATGGGTGGGAGACATCGTCTTTCGGTCCCAGCCCTCCTTCTGCTTGCACTCGCCCTCCCCGCCGCCGCGCAGACCCTGGCCCGTCCCGGATGGGCAGGCTCCGGCCTCAACACCGATCCCTGGTGGCGTCAGGCCGTCTTCTATCAGGTCTCCTCAAGCCCCGCCAACCCACCCGGCGGAAGCCCCGCCGAACAGCTCCAGCTTCAGCACAGCGCGGACTTCAAATTCATCGCCGCCCGTCTCGATGCCCTGCACACCCTCGGCGTCGACGCGCTCATCGTCCCCATGCCCCCTCTGCCCACCTCGCTCGCCCCCGATCCCGCCCTCGACGACTTCGACGAGCTGATCCATCAGGCCAGCCGTCGCGGCATCCGAGTCCTCGTCACCCTCCCCGCCCCCTCCGTCTCCTCCGCTCCCTCCGATCTCGCACCCATCGCGCGCTTCTGGCTCTCCCGCGGAGTCGCCGGCTTCCGCCTCGTCACCCCACCCTCCGCCAGCCTGCAGGACTCCCAATCCCTCCTGCAGTCCCTGCGCAGAATCACCAACAGCGCCGTCGGCCAGCGCATCGTCCTCTCCGATTTCAACCCCGGCGCAACCGCAACTCCCGTCGCCCCGCCCGCCTCTCGCCACCCCTCCCGCACTGCCTCCACCCGTCGCGCCAATCGCTCCGGCGACGCCCTCAACGCCCAGCTCCAGATCGATTCAGAGCTCTCCCAGCTCGATCTCCCCGAAGCCGCCAACCTTCGCCCTCTACTTGCGCAATCACTCCTCACTCCAAACATTCTATTAGATTTCTACCCGCCAACTCCACCGCCCAGCTCGCCCGATCCCTACCCCGCGGTGGCCCGCGCCATCTCCGCCATCCTGCTTACAACCCACTCCGCCGCGCTCATCGACGCCAGCCCCACCCTCGTCCTTCAGCCCGACGCAACCCCCGAAGCCGCGCCGCCGCCCGCCGCCGCCCGCACCCTCGCCGTCAACCACCCCGCGCCAATCTTTCGCCCCGCCGCTCCTCCAACCCCAACCCTGGCCGATTGGATCAGCAAACTCAGCGCCCTCCACCACGGCAACGCAACCGTGCGCTACGGCTCTGTCACCGTCCTCGACTTCGACGCCCAGAACGCTCTGGTCTGGATCATCCGCCCGGCCGCGAACTCCGCTCTCGCCCCGCCAGTTGTCGTGGTCTGCAACCTATCGTCCTCGCCGCTGCGCCTGTCGCTCACCTCCGCCGTCCACAGCCTCAACCTGCGCGGATCGTTTCTGCTCACCCTTCTGCGCTCCGACCAGGCAATCGGCCCGCAGGACCTAGACGCCGTCGCCCTCCCACCGTTCGCCGTCTACATCGGCGAACTCCACCGCTGAACCAAGTCCTGCGGAGTCTGTTCCGTTTTGGAAAGTGTCCGCGTACAAACGTAGATTTCCTCAAAACAAGATTCGCTTTGCGTTCGCTATAGCGTAGACTCTATTCGAGGGTGTCGAACCGTGCGATATTCAGTACCTCATCCCATCCCGTATCAGGGCAGCAAACGGCGGCTCGCAAACGCCGTTCTAAGCCATGTCGGGCGTCACAAGTACAAGCGGCTGATTGAACCATTTGCAGGCTCCGCAGCGATCACTCTAGCTGCCGCATCGAGTAACTTGTTTCCATCGTTTCTTATCGGAGATGCGTTGGATCCGCTGATCGCTTTGTGGCAAGACATCATTCAATCGCCAGACGAAATAGCAGATCAGTATGAGGCTCTCTGGAACAGGGAACGAAGGAATCCAATCGCTGAGTATTACCTCATCCGCTCCGAGTTCAATATCGACAGGAACCCCGCTAAACTGCTCTACCTTCTGGCGCGATGCGTAAAAAACTCAGTTCGCTTCAACCCTTCAGGTCAGTTCAATCAATCCCCGGATAAACGCCGTACCGGCACACAACCGACGACCATGCGCGCGGAACTGAATGCCGCGCACCGGCTGCTTCACGGCAGGTCTCAGGCAGTCACAAGCGATTTCATGTCGCTCTTCGAGCAGGCCCGCCCAGGCGATTTCTTCTACCTTGACCCTCCGTATCAGGGCACAAGCGAAGGAAGAGATCAACGCTACTTCGAGAGCGTGTCGCGCAAGCGCATCGTAGAGGGACTGGCCCTCCTCAACGAAAAGGGGATTCCATTCGTGCTCAGCTACGACGGATCGTGCGGAAACATGTACTACGGAGAGCCTCTCCCAGCCGATCTTGCAGACAGAGTCCTTCTGGACGTGGGACGCTCAAGTCAGGCCACGCTCAACGGCAATGACCACGTCACCATCGAGTCGCTCTACATCTCGCGATGCCTGAAATACGCAGGCTCCCATGCGCCTCTGCCTCTTGCCCACTTCAGTCCTCAGACCAGCATGTTTGCTTAACGCTTCAAGATGTCCTTGATGTATTCGGTCGGCCTCTTGCCAACCGTCTTCGCCTCTCGGCTGAGCCTGTCGGCCACGTCCGTCTCAGGCTTGCCAACCCAGATCAAGTCCGTCCTCCGTTCCGCGACCGCTGCAACGTGCGTGTAGGAATCGGAACCAGACCAATAGCAGGAACGGCAGGTCTGCGCATCTTTCGTCTTCAGAAAATTCGGGCAGTGTTCACAAGCCCAGGATTTCTTGCGATTGCAGGAGCCGCATAAAATCTGGAACATTTCTTCGTCTGTGCCCTTCGATTCACCGGCAATCTGATACGGAATACGATGATCGACCTGAAGATTGAGAGTGGAAGAACAGATTCTGCATTGACTGCCCAATCTCTCAACGATCTGCTTGTGTTCTTTCTTTGAAATGGCCTTCCTGCCAACCATTCCGGGGTTTTGCAGCTTCTCAAGATCAAGAGTGTACGCAGCAATGCTTCTCCCATTGCTATGTTTAACCTTCAGTCTCTTTAGGGGAAAGCCGAGATCCTTGACGTCCTGGGCCGCGCGAGGTGGGTGGTCGTATCCAGCGTTGTTTATCTCTTCTGTGGATACCATCCCATTCTTGACAATTGAGTCAAGAACAAACCGGGCCCGTTTGTTAGTCACGCCCTCAATCAAGGCTCTGGTAGCCGCCGAGATTATCTGTCTTCCGGGGAGACTCTCGGCAACACTCACTCTTCGCCCTCGCGTCGCAATAACCGCCCCTCAATGCTTGTAGCCACGCGTTGTATTCTACCCTCCTGCATCACATATTGCAGCAGATACACCTGCCTTACTCGTCCCCCTCCCGCAGCTTGGCCAGCACTGTAAAGTCCTCCAGCGTCGTTATGTCGCCCAGCACCTCGCCGTTGGACGCCACCTCCCGCAGCAGCCTCCGCATGATCTTCCCCGAGCGCGTCTTCGGCAGCATCTGGGTAAACCGCAGATACTCCGGCCGCGCCAGCGCTCCAATCTCCTTCGCCACCCACTGCCGCAGCTCCTGGCGCAGCTCTTCGCTCGGCGCATAACCCTCATCCAGAGTCACAAACGCCGCAATATCCTGTCCCTTCATCTCATTGGGACGACCAACCACCGCCGCCTCCGCCACCTTCGGGTGAGACACCAGCGCCGACTCGATCTCCATCGTCCCCAGCCGGTGTCCGCTCACGTTGATCACGTCGTCCACCCGCCCCATCAGCCAGTAGTAGCCGTCCGCGTCCCGCCGCGCGCCGTCGCCGGTAAAGTAGCTCCCCGGAACCGCCGAGAAGTATGTCTCCTGGAACCGCGCCGCATCGCCCCCGTCTTTCTCCGACCAGATCGTCCGCGCCATCGCTGGCCACGGTCGCCGCACCACCAGCAGCCCGCCCTGCCCCGCCGGAACCGCCCCGCCCTCTTTTGTAACCACATCCGGCACAATCCCAAAAAATGGCAGCGTCGCCGACCCCGGCTTGGTCGCCACCGCCCCCGGAATCGGCGCAATCATGATCGCCCCCGTCTCCGTCTGCCAGAACGTATCCACAATCGGGCAGCGCTCCTTGCCAATCTCCCGGTGATACCACATCCAGGCCTCCGGGTTGATCGGCTCGCCCACCGTCCCCAGCAGACGCAGCGACTCGAGCGAATGCTTCCGCACCCACTCGTCGCCCCACTTGATAAACGCCCGGATCGCCGTCGGCGCGGTATAAAAAATCGTCACCTTGTGGTCGTCAATAATCTTCCAGAACCGATCGTTCTCCGGAAAGTTCGGCGCGCCCTCGTACATCAGCACCGTCGCCCCGTTCAGCAGCGGCCCATACACCACATAAGAGTGCCCCGTAACCCATCCGCAGTCCGCCGTGCACCAGTACACATCCTCCTCGCGCAGGTCGAAGACGTACTTGCTCGTCAGGTAGCTCTGCACCGCGTAGCCGCCCGTCGTATGCACCAACCCCTTCGGCTTGCCCGTCGTGCCCGATGTGTACAGGATGTATAGCAGGTCTTCGGCGTCCATCCACTCCGCTGGACAGTCAGGCGGAGCCGCATCCATCAGCTCGTGCCACCAAAGGTCGCGCCCCGCCTTCATCGCAATCGAAGCCGCAACCGCAGCCGCTCGCTGATACACAACCACATGCTTCACCGTCGGACAGCGCTCGATCGCCTCATCCACAATCGCTTTCAGCCTCACCTCGGCGCCCCTCCGGTAGCTCACATCCTGCGTCAGCACCAGCACGCACGCCGAATCGTTCACCCGGTCCACAATCGCCTGCGCCGCGAATCCCCCGAAGATCACCGAATGCACCGCTCCGATCCGCGCGCACGCCAGCATGGCAATCGCCAGTTCCGGCCCCATCCCCATGTAGATCGCCACCCGGTCCCCGCGCTCCACGCCCAGCCCCTTCAGCACATTGGCAAACCGCTGCACCAGCCCATGCAACTCGCCGTATGTAATCCGCCGCACCTCGCCCGGCTCGCCCTCCCACAGCAGCGCGATCTTCTCTCGCCGCGCGCCCGCCGCGTGCCGGTCCACGCAGTTGTGGCTCAGGTTCAGCTTCCCGCCGACGAACCACTTCGCCGAGCCCATCTCTCCCTCTACGACTTTGTCCCACGGCGCAAACCACTCCAGCCCGCTCGCCGCCTCCGCCCAGAAAGCCTCCGGCTCCTCCACGCTGCGCCGGTACATCGCCTCATACTCTTCCAGGCTCCCCACGCGCGCACCCGCCGCAAACTCCGCCGGCGGTGGAAACACCCGGTTCTCCCGCAGCAGCGACTCCACATTCGTTCCAACCGATGTCTGCAAGCCCGTCCCTCGTCTTCGTTGTGCCGCCGTCGGTTCATCAACGGCTTAGCACTAGAGCATTTTCGGAATTGCTATAGACCAATTTCGTTTGTCATTCCGTAGCGAAGCGGAGGAATCTGCTTTTGCTCGCTCAATGACGGTCTACACCATTATCGAAAACGCTCTAACTCAGATGAAGCAAACCCCCCGCGCGATGGTTTTCTTTGCTGGAACCACTCCAGCATCTGTAATGCGCCGTTGCCTGTTCTTGCTTGTCATTCTGAGCGCAGCGAAGAATCCCCGCATTTCGTCGTTGCCTGATCTTGTTTGTCATTCCGCACCCTGAGCGAAGTCGAAGGGGGAGGAATCTGCTTCTAGCCGATGGCGAATATGCGTGGCATCACTGCACCGGCGTCTCGCTGGCGGGCAGAATCCGCGACGTCACCTCCAGCTTGTGGAAGTTGCGATAGCTGGCCTTGAACGTCCAGATGATCGGATGAAAGCTTCCCCGCCCGCTGGTGGAACGCGAATTAATCGTGGCCGGCATCCAGAAGCTCTTTCCATCCAGCATCACCGGCGCATAGTCCACCGAGAGCACCCACTCGCCCACCCTCGTCCCGTAGCCCATCCCGTCTCCCGGGATGATGATGTGATGCGGAGTCGTCAGTTCCATCCGTGTAATCTGCATGGTTGCGCGGTCGATGAAGACCTGCCCTCTGCCGTTCTCCTGCAGCAGGCAGCCGCCGGTATTTTCCGGAGTCAGCACGCTCGCGAAGCGCACGACGATTGGCGCCTGCGCATCGTTTCGCTTCATTCGCTCCAGCGTGTAGTTCATGCACGACTGCTGGCTCAGCGAGACCACGGCGAGTCCGCCCTCGAACGCTCCATCCACGATGGACGGCCCGCCCAACTCCTGCGATTTTTCGGGCTGGCCATTCACCGTCTTCACCTCGCGCGACTCCTCGAGCGTCGTCGTATGGTCGGCGTTCAGTACGCGCTTCAGGCGGAAGACGGAATCCGTAACCGTCTCCTGATCGTGTACGTCGGGCACCATCCGCGAGACCACATGCTCGTCGGCGAAGAAGCTCGGCACACCAGAATCGTACTGGTCTAGATTCTTCTGCAGTCGCTGCAGAATCTCCTCCAGCGTAGGCGGCTCCGTCTTCTGCACAGGCGTCTCTGCCATCTGCGGCGTCGTCTCTGCCCGCTGTGCCGCCCCCGCGCGCAAGCCCGCCAGCAAGCCGAACAGAACGATGGCCGCAAGCCAATACTCACCGGTTGAACGCGAACTTCTCATCGGCGATCTCATAAATTCTCGTCGCACTTCCGCTCACCACTCGACTTCGCCTCACGCGTAGCGCATCTGCTGCCACTCCCACGCGCTCCGCACAATCGTGTCCAACTCGGCGAACTTCGGCCTCCAGCCCAACTCCTGCTTGATCTTCTCCGACCCCGCCACCAGCACCGCCGGATCGCCCGCCCGCCGCGCGCACTCTTCCACCGCAATCGCCTTGCCCGTCACGCGCCGCACCGACTCGATCACCTCCCGCACCGTAAATCCCTGTCCATTGCCGATGTTGTATATCACGCGGTCCCGTTCCTTCAACGCCGCCAACGCCAGCAGGTGCGCGTCCGCCAGGTCCTGCACATGGATGTAGTCGCGGACGCAAGTCCCATCGCGTGTCGAATAGTCTTCGCCAAAGATCTTAATGCTCTTCCTCCGTCCCAGCGCCACATCCAGCACCAGCGGAATCAAATGCGACTCCGGCTCATGCGCCTCGCCATATCCTGCAATCGCGCCCGCCACGTTGAAGTAGCGCAGGCTCGCGTACCTCAGCCCATGAATGCGGTTGAACCACCCCAGCATCTGCTCCACCATCAACTTGCTCTCGCCGTACGCGTTGGTCGGTGCCAGCTTTGCGTCCTCCAGAATCGGCGTCGTCTCCGGCTCGCCGTAGCACGCCGCCGTCGAGCTGAACACCAGCCGCTTCTGCCCCGTCGCCAGCATCGACTCCAGCAGCGCCAGCGTCCCCGCCGTGTTGTTCCGGAAATAAATCTCCGGCTTCTGCATGCTCTCGCCCGCCTCGATCAGCGCCGCAAAGTGCATCACTCCATCGAACCGCCCGGCCCGCAGCGTCTTCTCCATCAGCGCCCGGTCGGCCACGTCCCCCTCCACAAACTCCGCCCCCGCCGCCACCGCGGCCCGCTTGCTGTGACACAGATTGTCGTAAATCGTCACCCCATCCCCGCCCGCCAGCAGAAGCCGCGCCACCGTCCCGCCAATATACCCTGCACCGCCTGTTACCAGAATCCGCATCGCTTCTCCCTGCATCTAGTTTGCAGCTACAACCAAAGTATAGGGATTTCAGCGCAAAAAGAGTGATTCCCGCAAAACCCGGGTTAAGGAAAGATGGATGGGAGCGCGAGACAGCGCGAAAGGAGGGCCCGTTGGCAGAGGCAGTCGCAGCCTCTTCAAACCACAGCGAATTCCCGCAGCCCGCATCTAACTTGATTCAGTCCTTTGATGGATCGGCGCATCAAATCGGTAAGCGAAACACTGACTTGGCCTCGTCAATCCAGTGTTTCTGAGCAACTTGCACAGTGTTCCAGGTACTAGCGGGTTTTATTGAGTGTTCTTGGTTGCGCAATTTGTTACCCCCGCGTCTCATATTGCGTCATACTTAAGATCAACTCATCGCTCTCTTCGGGAGCGATTATTGAAGGACTGTCCGACTATGGAAATGCCGCCTAGGAGCGAGAAACTCGGCCAACCGATCGACGTTCAGTTTGCCCATTTCGGCGTCCTCGATTCCGGCAGCCAGAGCAAGCCATCGCTCTTCGTCTCCGTGGTGCTCAATGTCGTCATCCTATTCATCGCCATCGTCGTCAGCGCCGCCGCCAAGAAGTCCATCGACAATCGCCATCTGCTCACCGAGCTCACCGAACCGGTCGTCGCCAAGAAGGTCGAACCCATCAAGCCCAAGTTCGTCCCACCCCCGCCGCCCCCGCCGCCAGTCCTTCCCAATGTCCCCAGGATCGAAGTGCAGCTTCCCCGGATCGTTATCGTGAGGCCGCCGGACGCGCCCAAGCCCCCCGAGGTCAAGATGGACGCGCTCAAGCCCGTCATCGCTGCGCCCGCGCCCACCAGGGTCATCGCCATGGCTGCCCCGCAGGTGGTGAACCTCGGCGCCAAGCCCCAGGCCGCTTCCGTGCCCAACAACGACGCGCATCCCTCCGCCGTCCGCCTGGGAAATCCAAACAGTCCCCTCAACAACCTCCACGGCCCCGCCGTCTCCAGGGTCAATCTGGGCGCGGGCTTTGCCGGCATGAACTCCGCCAACACTGGGAACGGCCCGCGTTCCACCAAGGTCGTTCTCGGCAACGGCTCTCCCGGCGGCACCAGCATCCGCGGCAACAGCGTGGTTCCCATCGCAGGCATTCCCCACGGTGTCACCGGTGGCACGGGAAAGGGTCCCGCGGTCAGTCAGGTCAATCTTGCCCAGGCAGTTCCGCCGCCCGCGCCCAGGCCCGCGCCCGTCGCCTCGCTGGTGCAGCCCAAGATGGCCAAGCTCACCTCCAAGCCCAAGCCGGAGTACACCGAAGAGGCGCGCCAGTTGCACATCGAAGGCGTCGTCACCCTCCGCGTCCGCGTCCAGTCCAATGGTTCCATCGAAATTCTGAACGTGGTCAACGGTCTTGGACACGGCCTCGACGAGAGCGCCAAACGCGCCGTCATGGCCACCAGGTTTGAGCCCGCAACCGATGGCCTCGGACATGCCGTCGCATCGGATGTGATCGTCAATGTCACCTTTCAGCTCGCGGGGTAGCAGCAATGTCCGTCGCTCGTCGCCAGTTCGCTCGTATCTTTTGTGTCAATCTTCTTTTGCGTTCATCGCTTCACTATCGCGCTCTGCTCGAATACGCTGGTTGTACACAGGATGGCGGCCTCCGCGCCGCCACAGGGAGTTGTAAATCATGATTTTCCGTTCAAGATCCATCGCCGGTGCAACCCTGGCGCTTCTCCTCGCAACTTCGCTGCCTGCAATGGCCGCGATAGGCTTCCACTCCCCATTCCCCAAGAAGAAGCCCGCCGAAGACTCCATGCCTGGGCGCAAGCCCACCGCAGCCCAGTATGCCCTCATCGACAAGGCAGTCCTGCGCGAAAAAGAGGTCATCAAGACCGTCAAGGAGCGCGCACCCCTGGTCGAGACTTACATCCAGAACATGAAGCCCGACCCCGTCCTCTCCCAGGTCCCCGAGAGTGACCAGCACTTCCTCGCGCGCGTCGACTTCAGCAAGGTCATCAATGACGAAGATTACAAGAGCAACAAGGGTAACTTCTCGGCCAAGAAGAAGGGCCCCCTCGGCTCGTTCAAAAACTCCCTCGCCGCTCTCACCGGCATCTCCTCCAGTCTTCATCTCACCTTCCACGAGTCCGGTTTCACCCAGATGATGCTCATGGACTCCAACAACTTCGACCGCCAGCACTACACCTTCATGTTCGTCCGCAACGACTTCCTCGGCAACGTCCCCACCGCCGTATTCGACGTCACCCCCACCAACGCCAGAAAGGACTTCGGACGGTTCTCCGGCCGCATCTGGATCGAGACCAAGGGTGGCAACGTCATCCGCTTCAACGGAGACTTCGCCGGCTCCATCCTCACCATGAAGGAGTTCTACCACTTCGACAGTTGGCGCACCAACATCCAGCCCGACCTCTGGCTCCCCACCGCCTTCTACGTCGAGGAGAGCGACCCAAAGAGCACCACCAGCACCCTCAAGTTCAAAGCCATTAACTACGTCTGGGGTTACGCCCTCAAGGTCCCTCCAACCGATGCCGAGAACACCTCGCTCGAGGTCGTCAACGCACAGGATGTCTCCAACGACGCGCCCGATGTCAGCCCACTGGGCGCGCAGCGAGAGTGGGCGCAGCAGGCGGAGGACAACGTCATCGAGCGCCTCTTCCAGGCAGGCCTCCTCGACGCTCCCAGCGACTTCGACAAGACCCTCGAAGCCCTCGCCGGAAACATCCTCGTCTACAACAACATTCAGACCGCCCGCCCCATCCGCGTGCGTACCCTGCTCACCGAGCCGCTCGAGTCCCTCGCCGTCGGCAACACCATCATCATCTCCAAGGGCCTGCTCGACACCACCTCCGTCGTCGACGCGGACGGCTCCCAGCAGATGGGTAATCTCAACGCCATCCTCGCATTCCAGTTGGCCCACATCGTCCTCGGACATCGCCTCGACACCAAGTTCGCATTCAACGACCGCCTGCTCTTTCCCTCCACCTCCGTCTTCGAGCGCATCCCCATGCACCACACCGCCCAGGAGAATACTGAAGCCGCCAAGAAAGCCCTGCAGTTGTTGAGCGTCAAGGAACTCGCCGACGGGCAAAAGTACTTCGGCCTCTATCTCCAGCAACTCCAGTTGCGCGTCAAGGCCCTTACCGCGCTCAACCAGCCCGTGCTCGGCGACGCCCTTATCAAGAGCGACACAGACACTTCCTTCTGGATGGCCGCCATGATTCCCAAGGGCATCAAGCTCAACATGAAGGACCTCAAGCAGCAGGCCGCCATGCCGCTGGCCAGCTTCCTCCGATTCGATCCCTGGACCGATCAGCTCATCCAGATGCACTCCACCTTCGAGCCCCTCATCACAGACCGCGACAAGATGCCCTTCGAGGTTGAGCCGGTCTACCTCAAGCTCACCTACTTCAAGACACCAGCGGCCCCGGCGCCGCCGCCCGTCGCCGCACCGGCCAACCCAACGCCAGACGCCACCGCACCCCCGGCGGGCGCCACTGCCGCCCCTCCGGCAGCCCAGCAACCTGCGCCGGCGGCTGCTCCAACCCAGTAACCAGACAGTCCGGGCCCAGTAGGTTTTCCCCGGGATGTGCTCCAGACGGCCGCTTCTTGCCGCGTTTCTCACACCCCGCAGACACAGATCGTCCATGCAGCATTTTGCAGCGCTTTTCCCGGAGTTGTTGAAATGCGCAAGACCCTGATCTCCATCGCCTGGCTGGCCGCCCTGCTCGCCCTCCCCTCCATCGGGCGGACCCAGGCGCTGCCCACCGCCACTGGCATGGGCAAAACTCAGGTCGGTGCGGCATTCAGCTACGCCACTCCAGACTTCTGGATCCAGCCCAAAATCGGCGATCCAAAGTATCAGTCCCAGTCCATCGCCGGCGTAACCGGATACGGGGACTATGACTTCACCCGGCACTTGGGCGTGGAAGGCGACTTCCACTGCCTCTGTCTCATCACCTCCCTCGACCGCGCCGAGTTGACCTATTTCCTCGGTCCCAGGCTCATGCTTCCCTATGGCCGCTTCGTCCTCTACGGAAAAGCCCTCGCCGGCATCCGCGACCTCTACATCCAGGAGCAGCAGGATAACGTCGGGCTCCAGAGCGGTAGCAACATCGGTTACTCCATCGGCGGTGGTCTCGACATCTTCTACAACCGGAAGATCGTCATCCGCGCCTTCGATTACGAGAGCCAGAGCTGGCCCGGATACGGCACCCCCAGCATCTCCCCCTCTGTCTTCACCTTCGGCGTTGCCTATCGCTTCAGCCACTGATCGCGCGCCGGCCGCGGTACGCGTGCCGTTCCCTGTTCCTTGTTTGTCATTCCGCAGCCCCTTTGTTTGTCATTCCGCAGCCCCCCTTGCTTGTCATTCCGCAGCGCAGCGGAGGAATCTGCTTCTGCTCTTGCTGTTGTCTGTTCTTCGGAGGGAGCAGGGGGCTTCAGCCCCGTGAATAAGCCTCTTGGAATCAAGGGGCTTTAGCCCCGGGCCTTTTTTTCGCTCCATGACCCGCAAAAACCCCAGCAAATCCCCTTGTCAAGACCCTCGACGCCCCCAAATCCCCCTAACTCACACCAACTAAACCACATAAATCCGAAAAATAGTTGGCATAGTAGTTTCCCTCCAACGCGTATAATTAAATCAGTAAGCAAAAACACCGAAAGACCCGGCCAACCGCCGGGTCTTCGCTTTTAATACGTCTCGCGCGCTTAGCGCGAGCTTAACTTACATATTTTGAATACTTTACGCTATTTACCCCCGGGGGGGGGGTCCACAATGACGAACGCAACCGAAACCGCACCGGCCAACCCATCTCCATCCTCTGAACCCGCGCCCAAGCGCTTTCAGTGCCGTCACATCCTCACCTCTGGCCGCCGCTGCCGTTCGGCCTCGCTGCACGGCGAGCAGTTCTGCTACTACCACCACACCACCCGCCGCCCCGCACCCCGCCACCGCGGAGTCCACCCCGAGCAGTCCATCTTCGAGATGCCGCTGATCGACGACCGCGAGGGCATCCAGTTTGCCCTCGCCCAGATCCTCGCGCGCCTCACCACCGCGCAGCTCGACCCAAAGCGCGCCAACGCCATCCTCTACACCCTGAAACTGGCCATCTGGAACCTCCACGAAACCCGCCCCGCCGCCGCCGCCCGCAGCGACAGCCATGACAGCCGCGAATCCAGCTCCTCCTCCAGCCGTGAATCCATCTCCTCCGACCCCAACGCAAACGATACAAACGACTTCGTCGAAGACCTCATCCTCGATGAAGACCTCGGCCCCATCGCCCCCATCGCCGAGCTCCCCCCACCCGAAGCCGCCGCCGAAGCGCACCGCAGCGCCTTCGCCCTCTTCCTGAAAGAGAACTGCTTCCCCGCCCAGCCACCAGAGATCCTCCCCACCCCCACCCCCGATCCTTCCTTGTTGTCATCCCGTAGCGCGGATTCCTAGTCATCCCGCAGCGCGGATTCGTTGTCATCCCGTAGCGCAGCGGAGGGATCTGCTTCTCGTCAGTCTGACAACCCCCAACCTGCAACTGACAACCTGCAACCTGCAACTATCCTCCCCTCCCTCCAAGCCTGCGCCGGCAGCCCCAGACGAAACCGCCCCGCATCTCATCGAAGAGATGCGGGGCAGTTGCATTGCAAAAACCATGGAGCACGCGCTAACCGTCAACCCACTCTAGAAGTGGTAAGCCACGCCGATCGTCGGCATGTTGAGAATCTCATAGCGGTCTGTGACGATGTTCGTCTCGCCGAAGGCCGGCGTCTTCACCAACAGGCCCCGGTACTCGGCGCGAATGTCGAAGCTCGGACTCAGCTCATACGCCAGCCCGCCGCCGAACAGTCCCGCCATCCCCTTCGTCCCCTTGGTGCCCAGCTCTTTCGTCCCATTGTCCAGCACAGGCGTAAAGATCAGTGTGCCGCCTCCAGCCTCCAGAAACGGGTTATACCGCTTGAAGGTCATGCCGAAGACATACGCGCCCGTGGCCTCCTGTATCCGAGAGTGGATCCGGTAGCTGTAGTAATTGGTCTGGCCAGGGATGACAGGGGCGCCCGGGAGGCAGCCTCCACCGATGCAATACTTCTGGTTGTTCTGGATGAAGCTGTAGTTCGCCTCCAGCGCGCTGTGCGGTGTCAGCATGAACCGGTAGCTGGTCAGCAGTCCCAGTGCGCCGGTTGAATTCGCCACCACGGCCCCAGGTCCGTGGATCGTGGGCCCGAACAGCCCGGTCCCGCTGAAGCTCACGTCCTGCCGGCTCTCCTGCGCAACACAGGCCGCCGCCGTCAGCATCAGCACACCCAACAAAATCGTCTTCTTCATTCTTCGTTCTGCCCCTTCTTGTTCCTTCGCAGCCCGGCCCCGCAACTCGCTGGCGATGCTCCTCGCATCGCAACGAACACTGGCTCGGTCGCTCCCATCATTGTACCTGTAGACCGAGCGCCGTGCAGCGCGCCGCACGCAGAAAGGCCGGAGAGTCAATTAGCTCTCCGGCCCGCCTGTCAAATCCTCGCCGCAATTACTGTGGAGGCGCAGGTGGAGGTGCTCCGCCACCGTCTGGAGGAGGTCCGCCCGGTCCGCCGCCGCCAGGACCTCTGCCCTGCGGCAGAGAGGCCAGATACGCGTCGAACTTCGGCTTCTGCTCGTCCGTCAGCAGCGCCTTGATCTGCACATTCTCGTCCGCGCGGATCGCCTGCATCTTCGGCATCAGGGTCGAAAAGTCCTCGCCCGAATCGCGTAGGTCGGCCATCTTCTTCTGGCCGGCCTCATAGATCGCCTTGATCTTGATCTTCTGATCATCGGTCAGCGTCACGGCCTTGTCGATCGCGGCTACGCGTTGGTCCGAAGTCATCTGCATGCGGCCGCCGCCGCCGCCGCCCTGCGCCATCGCCGGCACCGCGCATAGCGCGGCGCTGCACAAAGCCACTGCGCCTGCGCGCATGGCAAACTTACGAAACATGTTCTTCATTGGCTGCTCTCCCGTGTCGGTTCCGGCTTGATTCTCCGGCGGACAAGTCTACCGCTACAGACGTTCAATCCGCCACTTCGGACGCACCCAGCCCCCAGATTTGTTTACGCTTCGCAAAACATCTTTCATAACCGGAAGGCAACATTGCTCGCCAGCTCCGCTTCAACCCGCCCGCTCCGCCTGAAAGCAATAGGGATCGCCGTGTGCCGCAGCATAATTCTCCACCACCTTAAGGAACGCCACCGCAACGTGCGACAGGCTCGCCTGCCGCCGGTACACCAGCCGCAGTCTGCGTTCCAGTTGCAGCTCCCGCACCCGCACCCGCACCAGTGCGCCCGAGGCCAGCTCCGTCCGCACCGTCAACCCCGGCACCAGCGCCACCCCGTTGCCCATCTCCACAAACCGCTTGATCGCCTCCAGCGATGGCAGCTCCACCCCCATGCGCAGCGGGGTCTTGTGCCGCCGGAACGTCTCGATCACCTTCTGCCGCTGCGGAGAAGAGATATTGTGCGCAATAAAGTTCTCCGCCCCAAGCTGCCGGATCGAAACCTCGCCCGCCCGCGCCAGAGGATGCTTCGGGTTCACCACCAGGTCCAGCTCATCGCGATACACCACCACCGACCGGATCGCCGCGTCGTCCGGACGGAAGCTCAGCACGCCGATCTCAACCGTGTGCACCAGCACGTCGTCCGCGATGCGGCTGGCCAGCGCCCGTTGCACCGTCACCTTGATCCGCGGATTCAATCGCCGGAACTCGTCCAGCAGAGGCAACAGAACCAGGCACGTGTACTCGTTGGCCGCAATGTTCAGCCGTCCGCGATGCAGCTCCCGCAACTCGTTCAGCGCGCCCGCAGCCTCCGTCCGCAGATTCAGCAACTTCACCGCGTACTCGCGCAACACATCGCCAGCGTCCGTCAGCGTGCCATCGCGCGACGACCGCTCCAGCAGCACCTCGCCCAGCTCCGCTTCCAGCTTGGCAATCGCCTGGCTCACCGCCGGCTGTGTGCGGTGCAGCCGCGTCGCCGCTCGCGAAAAACTCCGCTCCTCGCTCACCGCAAGAAACGTCTCCAACTGAAAAAGGTCCATCGCGTCCTCCGCCCTCCCCGAGCGCACTCCGCACGCCCGGCCATGAATATCTCAATTAGAAATAATAATACTCGTGCGAAACACTATAAGTCTGAGTTATTCTTAATCACAAGGCACCGAGGTCGAACCCATGTCCGAATCAGTCCCCGACGTTACCCCCGTCAACCCGCGGAGTCCGCGCGACGAGAAGCAGCCGCAGCGCGACCGCATCATCTTCTTCGACACCACCCTGCGCGACGGCGAGCAGTCCCCCGGATGCGTCATGCACGGCAACGAGAAGCTGCGCATGGCCCACCAGATCGCCGCCCTCGGCGTCGATGTCCTCGAGGCCGGTTTCGCCATCGCCTCCGAGGGCGACTCCGAATCCATCCGCAACATCGCCCGCGAAGTTCGTGGCCCCATCATCGCATCGCTCGCCCGCGCCAAGCGCGAAGACATCGAGGCCGCCGCCCGCTCCATCGAGCCCGCACCGCGCGCCCGCATCCACACCTTCCTCTCCACCTCCGACCTGCACCTCGCCGCCAAGCTCAAGATCACCCGCGCCCAGGCGCTCGACCAGATCGCCGAGATGGTCGCCCTCGCACGCACCTACTGCGACGACATCGAGTTCTCCCCCGAGGACGCCACTCGCACCGATCCCGACTTCCTGGTCAAAGTCTGCGAGGCCGCCATCCAGGCCGGAGCAACCACCCTCAACCTTCCCGACACCGTCGGCTACTGCCTCCCGCAGGACTACGCAGAGATGTTCCGCATGGTGCGCGAACGAGTCCCGGGAATCGAAAACATCGTCCTCTCCGCGCACTGCCACGACGACCTCGGCCTCGCCGTCGCCAACTCTCTCGCCGCCATTCAGGCCGGAGTCCGCCAGGTCGAGTGCGCCATCAACGGCATCGGCGAGCGCGCCGGCAACGCCTCGCTCGAAGAACTCGCCGCCATCTTCGTCACCCGCCGCGACCAGCTCCCCTTCCGCCACAACATCGTCATGAACCAGCTCTATCCCACCAGCCAGATGCTCGCCACATGCATCAGCTTCGGCGCCGCGCCCAACAAGGCCATCGTCGGGGCCAACGCCTTCGCCCACGCTGCCGGAATCCACCAGCACGGAGTCATCGCCAACCCCCTCACCTACGAGATCATGACGCCGCAATCGGTCGGCGTACCCCACGACTCGCTCGTCCTCGGCAAGCACTCCGGCCGCCGCGCCCTGGAGCATCGCCTCATCGAACTCGGCCACCATCTCACCCACGCCGAACTCGACGCCGTCTACCACCGCTTCACCCAACTCGCCGACCGCAAGAAAACCATCTACGACCAGGACCTCATCGGCCTGCTCAAACCCGAACCCAAAGTCTCCGCCATCGCCTAATGGACTTACTCGATCACATTCATCGGAAGCCGTGGACAGCCTTTTGGGCCGTTCAAGCCCTAGGGTGTGCCGCGAACATAATTGGCTCGACCTGGAGTATAGCGGCCCAGCTATTGGGTGTGGTCCTTCTTCTTCCGGGAGCATTAGTTGCAATACCTTTGGCGCTCTTAGGCATGCGCGATTTCCATGGAATGCTCTTGACGGACGCCCTCTACTTGCCGCTCGCGCTTTCGGTCAACACTATTGTGTTTGCTGTAGCACAGCGTCTGTTGCGATCCAGGCGAGAACACAGAAATAAAACCGTAATCAAATTAGACGAGGTACGAACCAAGTGAAGCTTAAGATAGCCATTCTCGCCGGTGACGGCATCGGTCCCGAAGTCACCAACGAAGCCGTCAACATCCTCAAGGCAGTCGCCGAGTTTGGCGGTCACGACTTCTCCTTCGTGCCCCTGCTGCTCGGCGGAGTAGCCATCACGGCCACCGGCTCGCCCTTGCCCACCGCCACGCTCGACGCCTGCCTCGAGTCCGACGCCGTCCTGCTCGGCGCGGTCGGCGACAAAAAATTCGACGCTCTCTCGCCCGACAAGCGTCCCGAGGCCGGCCTCCTTCAGATTCGCCACGCCCTCGGCGGCTTCGCCAACCTCCGCCCCTCCATCGCCTACCCCGCGCTCTCCGCCAACTCGCCCCTCCGCCCCGAGGTCACCGAAGGCGCCAACATCCTCTTCGTCCGCGAGTTGCTCGGCGGCCTCTACTTTGGCTCCCCGCGCGAGTGGAACAAATCCACCGGCGAGGCATGGAACACCATGCGCTATACCAAGGCCGAGGTCGCCCGCGTCGCCCGCGTCGCCTTCGAACTGGCCAGCAAGCGTCGCAAGAAAGTCACTTCCGTCGACAAGGCCAACGTCCTCGAAGTCTCGCAGCTCTGGCGCGCCACCGTCACCGAAGTCGCCCGCGACTTCCCCTCCGTCACCCTCGAGCACCAGCTCGTCGACTCCATGGCCATGCACCTGATGAACATCCCGCGCAACTTCGATGTCGTGCTGACAGAAAATCTCTTCGGCGACATCCTCTCCGACGAAGCCTCCATCATCACCGGCTCGCTCGGCATGTTGCCCTCGGCCACCATCGGCGGCACGGTCAATCTCTTCGAGCCCGTCCACGGTTCCGCGCCCGATATCGCCGGCACAGGCAAGGCCAATCCCCTCGGCGCAATCCTCACTGCCGCCATGCTTCTGCGCCACTCCGCCAATCTCGAACAGGACGCCTCCGCCATCGAAGCCGCCGTCCGCACCGTCCTCGCCGACGGCCATCGCACCGCAGACATCGCCCGCGGCAACGCAGCGGCCGCCGTCAACGCTTCAGCCCAACACCTCGTCTCCACCACCGAGATGGGCAAACTCGTCCACCAGGCGCTCGCCCAGTCCATCGACCAGCGCCAGTCCATGCACGCCGTCTAACCCAAACCGTCGTCATTCTGGCGAAGCCAGAATCTCTGTATTGGTTTTTGTTCTTGTACTTGCTGTTGTTTGTTTTTTGTTGTCATCCCGTAGGGATATGCTTCTAGAAAAATGCGCCGCCTCCTCCAACTCGCCATCGCTCTCCTGCTCGTGACCACGCTCGCCCCCGCGCAAGCAGTCAAGAAGCCCAAGCCCGCGCCCGAAAACGTCGAATGGATCTGGCAGTACACGCCCGACGACACCAACAAGCAGGGCCGCGAGAACGACCTCGTGCAGGATGATCGTTTCCGTCCCTTGCTCGATCAGTTCCTCACCGCTCCGCAAACCTTCTGGGGCGCGCCCGTCAACGGTCGCTATCGCTCGCTCGCCAGCACCGCGCTCGACCACCTCACCGTTCCCGGCAGCGTCCTCGCCGACGAGAATCGTTACATCTCCATCTCCGGCTGCGTCGTCCACTTCTGTCCCGCGCGCGGCCTGCTCTGGCTCGATCTCAACGGATCGCATCATCTCGTCGTCTTCGCCGCCATCGACTGGATCAAGGCCGACAAGCCCACCACCGACCCCGCCGCCGAGTACACCCTCTGGCTCTTCCCCAACGATTCGTTAAGCGGCGCGCAGCACCCGCCCGCCGCGCTCCTCAAAGCCCTCGCCCGATGGACCGCCCAGCCGCTCGCCGGTTCCGCCATCGTGCAAAACATCACCCACGCCATTCTGGTCGATCCCGACGGCACGCCGCATGAGCTCGCGCCCGCAACGCTCGGCATCGCGCCACATCCCGCTATTTCTGAAACGAAAGTGACACCATGACCCAAGCCATGAACAACACGCCCCGCACCCTCTTCGAAAAAGTCTGGCAACAGCATCTTGTTGCCGAGCCCGCAGGCGAGCCTTCGCTGCTCTACATCGATCTCCAGCTCGTTCACGAGGTCACCAGTCCGCAGGCCTTCGACGGCCTCCGTCTCGCCGGCCGTAAGGTTCGCCGACCCGACCGCACTGTCGCCACGGTCGATCACAACGTCCCCACCACCTCCATCGCCGACCGCCTGAACATCGTCGACCAAACCTCCTCGCGCCAGGTCGAAGCCCTCCGCCGCAACTGCGCCGAATTCGGCATCGAGCTCTTCGACGTGCAGTCTCCCTCGCAGGGCATCGTCCACATTATCGGCCCCGAACTCGGCTTCACCAAGCCCGGCATGACCATCGTTTGCGGCGACTCGCACACCAGCACCCACGGAGCCTTCGGCGCGCTCGCCTTCGGCATCGGAACCTCCGAGGTCGAGCACGTCCTGGCCACGCAGACCCTCCCCCAGTCCAAGCCCCAGACCTTCCGCATCAACGTCGAAGGCGCGCTCGCCACCGGCGTCACCGCCAAGGACATCATCCTGCACATCATCGGCGAAATCGGCACGGCGGGAGCCACCGGTTGCGTCGTCGAGTACGCCGGCTCCGCCATCCGCGCCCTCTCCATGGAGGGCCGCATGACCCTCTGCAACATGAGCATCGAGGCCGGTGCCCGCGCCGGCATGATCGCCCCCGACGCCACCACCTTCGCCTACCTCAAGGGCCGCCGCTTCTCCCCCGGAACTACCCCTATTGGCTTGTCATCCCGTAGCGAAGCGGAGGGATCTGCTTCTGGTCCGGTCGACGAATCCATCTGGAACGAAGCCGTCTCTCATTGGAAGCAACTCGTCACCGATCCCGGCTCAACCTTCGACCGCGAGCTCACCCTCAACGCCGCCGACATCACCCCCACCGTCTCCTGGGGAACATCGCCCGGCATGGTCACCGGCATCAACTCCACCGTCCCGCTCGCCGACCCCAACGCAAGCGAGGCCGACCGCAAGGCCTTCGACCGCGCGCTCGACTACATGGGCCTCACGCCCGGCCAGCCCATCCAGCAGATCGCCATCGACTGCGTCTTCATCGGCTCCTGCACCAACGGCCGCATCGAGGACCTGCGCGCCGCCGCCGCCGTCGTCCGCGGCTACAAGGTCGCCGCCACCGTCCGCACCATGGTCGTCCCCGGCTCTCAAGCAGTCAAAGCCCAAGCCGAATCCGAAGGCCTCGACCGCATCTTTAAAGAAGCGGGATTTGCCTGGCGCGAGCCCGGCTGTAGCATGTGCCTCGCCATGAACCCCGACATGCTCTCCCCCGGCGAGCGTTGCGCCAGCACCTCCAACCGCAACTTTGAGGGCCGCCAGGGCCGCGCCGGCCGCACCCACCTCGTCAGCCCGCAGATGGCCGCCGCCGCCGCCATCGCCGGCCACTTCACCGACATCCGCACCTGGAACTTCAAGGAAAAATCATGACTCCCTTTGCCTGTCATTCCCACCCTTTTGTTTGTTATTCCCGCCCTTTTGTTTGTCATTCCCGAAGGGAATCTGCTTCTGCTTTTGTTGTTGCTTTTACTGACAACCGTTCCGAAGGAACCCTATGATCGCCATCAACACTCTCACCTCCGCCGCCGTCCCCCTCCCGCGCCCCAACGTGGACACCGACCAGATCATCCCCAAGCAGTTTCTCAAGCGCATCGAGCGCACCGGCTACGGCGAATTCCTCTTCTATGACTGGAGCCGCATCCAGGAAGGCCCAGACGCAGGCCAGCCCGACCCCGCCTTCATCCTCAACAACTCGGCCTACAAGGGAGCGCAGATTCTCATCGCCAGCAAGAACTTCGGATGCGGCAGCTCCCGCGAGCACGCCGCCTGGGCGCTCACCGACTACGGCTTCCTGGTCGTCATCGCCCCCAGCTTCGCCGACATCTTCTTCTCCAACGCCGGCAAGAACGGCATGGTCCTCGTCCGCCTGCCCGAAGCCGACGTCGAACTGCTCACCGCGCGCAGCACGCAGAACCCCGCGCACAAGATCACCATCTCGCTCGAAGCCCAGACCGTCACCGACGAAGCAGGCTTCAGCGCAACATTCGACATCGACCCATTCCGCAAATATTGCCTGCTCAACGGCCTCGACGACATCGGCCTCACCCTCCGCCACGCCGCCGCCCTCGACAAATTCGAATCCGCCCACGACAAAGAGTTCTGGCTAACCCCGAGGCCTGCAAATGCCTAACAAGATCAAATCAGCACAGCAGCATAAGGAGTCAACGATGGCAAACAAATCGCAGAACATCCCCACCCTCACCGGAGCCGAAATCATCTGGGCCACCCTCGTCGGCGAGGGCGTAACCACCGTCTTCGGCTATCCCGGCGGGGCCATCCTGCCCACCTACGATGCGCTGCGCAAGTTCCCCATCCACCACGTCCTGGTTCGCCACGAGCAGGGCGCGGCCCACATGGCCGATGGATACGCGCGCGCATCCGGCCGCACCGGCGTCTGCGTCGCCACCTCCGGCCCCGGAGCCACCAATCTCGTCACCGGCATCGCCACGGCCATGCTGGACTCCATCCCCATCGTCTGCATCACCGGCCAGGTCTCCTCCAAGCTCCTCGGCACAGACGCCTTCCAGGAGATCGACATCACCGGCATCACTCTTCCCATCACCAAGCACAACTTCCTCGTCTCGCGCCCGGAAGACATCGCACCCACCATCCGCAAGGCCTTCCAGATCGCCGTCGCCGGCCGTCCCGGCCCGGTGCTGGTCGACATCACCAAGGACGCGCAGCAGGCCTCCGCGCCCTTCGACTTCGCCGCCGCCGCGCCCGCCGCGCATCGCCCGCACCCCATGCTGCGCGCGGAAGCCAACTCCATCGAGCAGGCCATTGAGCTGATCGCCGCGGCCAAGCGTCCAGTCATCCTCGCCGGTCACGGCGTCCTCATCTCCGAAGCCGAATCCCAGCTCCTCGCCTTCGCCGAGCGCCGCAATATCCCCGTCGCCAGCACTCTGCTCGGCCTCGGGGCCTTCCCCACCGGCCATCCTCTCGCCCTCGGCATGATGGGCATGCACGGCGAGTCCTGGGTCAACCACGCCATCCAGCAGTCCGACCTCCTGCTCGCCTTCGGCATGAGGTTCGACGACCGCGTCACCGGCACACTCGCCACCTACGCGCCTCACGCCAAGAAGATCCACATCGAGATCGACCCCGCCGAAATCGATAAGAACGTCCACGCCGACGTCGCCCTCATCGGCGACCTGCGCGCCGTCCTCGAAACCCTCCTGCCGCTCGTCACTCCACTAGACCGGGTGCCCCATCCATCGCAGTCTCACCGCGATGGGTGGGTTCCCACCGAATGGCTCCGCGAAATCGCAGCCATGAAGGGCGACGCCAGCGTCCGCGACATCATCAACCTTCCCGACAACGGCCATCTCTACGCCGCGCACGTCATCCACGACATCTGGAGCGAAGCCAAGGCCGCCGGTCGCCTCGCCCAAACCATCATCGTCACCGACGTCGGCCAGCACCAGATGTGGGAGGCGCAGTACTTCCGCCACGACACGCCGCGCTCGCTCATCACCTCCGGCGGCCTCGGCACCATGGGCTTCGGCCTGCCCGCGGCCATCGGCGCAAAGTTCGCCTGCCCTGAAAAAGATGTCTGGGTCATCGCCGGCGACGGCGGCTTCCAGATGACCGCCGCCGAGCTCTCCACCATCCAGCAGGAGCACATCGCCATCAACATCGCCGTCATCAACAACGGCTTCCTCGGCATGGTCCGCCAGTGGCAGGAGATCTTCTACGACAAGAACTACGAGTGCACGCCCATCCTCTCGCCGGACTTCGTTCTGCTCGCCGCCGCCCACGGCATCGCCGGAACGCACGTCCGCCAGCGCGCCGAAGTCATCCCCACCGTCACCCGCGCGCGCACCAGCGGCCATCCCTTCCTCATCAACTTCCAGGTCGAAAAGGAAGACGGCGTCTACCCCATGATCGCCCCCGGCTCCGCCCTCCACGAGATGGTCCGCCGCCCCGCCGCCGACCCCCTCATCGAACTCCCCGAGGCCGAATAAATACTCCTAGGTGATCTTGCGTAGCTTCATTTGAACGGACGTATAGTTAAAACAAGTAGACCCGACGAAAGGATGGTAGGTCCATGGGATCAGCTAATCCTCGAAATATAAAACTCGCAATTTTCATGCTCTTTGTGGGCGCGATTTTAATATCTATCGCCTACATTGGACATTCATCCGGCGATAGGCCCTCGGACGATAACAGTACTATCAATGAAATTCCACACAACAACGGCGAACAAAGTTCGCAAAGCACTGAGGATATAACGGCCATTGCATACAACGATCCGCTCACTGAGCCGTTTAAGAATTGCTTAATTAAAAGAGCCAACCCATATATGTATGTTGTTGGCGATAAGAATGCAGCCGCAGACTTAATGAGTAAAGAATGCCCACGAGAATCGGAGGCCTGGCATTCACGATGCGAGTCGCTCGGGGGAGACTCGGACTACTGCAACCAAATGGCAGAAACTATGACGATCACTGCCATGGGGGTAGCGTCAGTCATCGAAAAACAAGACCCTGTCACAGCCTTTAAAGACTGTGTGATAGCCAGAGCCGATCCCACGCGAGATGATGTTTCTAACCCCTCAGCAAGCAGGACACTCATCAGTAGAGGGTGCCCGCAAGAATCGTCAGCATTTCTAACAAAGTGCGAATCGATGGGTCAATCACAGATTTACTGCCAGCAAGTCGAAGAGTCCACTGCGACCACTGCGATTGAGGCAGCGACCATCACCCAAGGCCAAGCGAGATAATCTCATGTCGAAAGAGTTTTCTTTTAGCGCTCCAGAATTTGCCAATTCTCTTCGCAGTGAAGTCGAAGGTCTAACCAAGTCAGGACAGGTGCCGCAGGTGCGTGGAGAGTTTACTCTCTGGACGCATGCAGTGAAGTATTGGCTTGACCTCAGAGCGCATGAATTCGACTTAGTACCCATCTACACAGACAGGCAGGGTATGAGGGAGTTCATGCTGGATTTTATATGGTGGCAAGAAGGACCAGGTAGCAGAACGGTTCTCGCTTGTGAGATTGAATGGGGGAATTCAAGAGATCCACGTCGAAACCCTGAATTAGTAGCTGAAGACTTTGACAAGCTGCTTAGCTTTAAAGCGTCCGTCAAATTGATGATATTTGACTCTTACAGCAAAATACTGACCCAATCGGAAGTAATAAAAAAACTGACTCAACATCTTCAGGAATATGGCGATCATCGAGCAGGAGAACAATATCTCATTATGGATATATCACCACTCAAGAACGATTGGTATTGCAAGATTATGAGCGACGGAGAGGATTCGCTTTTACATTTCGACCCTTTAAATTAGGCAGTGCACAAAACGGTTATCTCAATAGAGTAATTTGAAAGGCCCCAATGCTCCACCCTTTCGTAGCCCGCATCCAACCCAAACGCGTCTATCTCACCCGCCTCGCTCTGCTCTGCGCGCTCCTCATCGTGCCCTGCGTCTCCCACGCGCAAACCGTCGAAATCCACATCCGCATCGTCAACGGAAAGAACGGCCGCCCCATCAAGAACGAAACCCTCCGCGTCTGGACCACCAGAAACCACGTCGATGCCGATCTGTGGCCCACCGATGCAACCGGCTCGGTCCTCCTCAAAGTCGACGGCAACGCGCAGATCGCTCTGGATGAAAATCTGAATGCAAGCTGCCGCACCCTCCCCGCAAACCAGCAGTCCTTCCAGCTCCTCTACTCCGTCGCCGAAATCCTCAACAAGGGAATCTCCGCGGAAAACACCTGCGGAACCATCCGCGTCACAGCCAAGCCCGGCGAACTGATCCTCTTCGAGCGTCCATTCACCTTGATGGAAAAGGTCAAAGGCGAGACTCCAAACTAACCGCCAACCACGTACCCCCGAGGTCCCCATGCTCCACACCTTCGTAGCTCTAGTGCAAGACAAGCCCGGCGTCCTCACCCGTGTCGCCTCGGTAATCTTGGCCGTCGAACTATGCGTGATCTGTTCGGGGTGTAATCGAACGCTTCCGATTGACAGCGGCAAGAACCAAGCAGTAATCCATGTGGAGACATTGGGTGAATATCCGACCACCATCGAGTCGTTCGCGGTGACGCGAGTAGAACAGCCCAGCACAGCAGTGTTTTCAATCAAAGGAGTAGACACCTTTCAGACTTGGAATTTCAAATTAAGTTCCGGCGTCAATCAGACCTCATCCATCAATACAGCCCACGGCGAGTACCGCGTAACCTTTCCAGCAACCGAGAAGACATTTGTCCTCCAAAAAGGAACTCCCTACAAAGCAACGGTCTGCTTCCAACACCATTCCTGCCATAGCGGAACATTTTCATTCACTGAGTAGCATAGAAAGGTCCCCATGCTCCACACCTTCGTAGCTCTAGTGCAAGACAAGCCCGGCGTCCTCACCCGTGTCGCCTCGCTCTTCCGCCGTCTCAGCATCAACATCGTCTCGCTCACCGTCGGCGAGAGCGAGCAGCCAGACACCTCGCGCATGACCATCGTCTGCGAGGCCCCCGAGACCGCCGCCGACCGCATCCGCGCCTCGCTCTACAAGCTCGAGATCACCGTCGACGTCGACGAGGTCAGCCGCTCCGAAGCCGTCATCCGCGAGCTCTGCCTCATCAAGGTCGCCGCCGGGCCGAACGAACCCGCCGGCCTCCACTCCCGCTCCCAGATCTTCGAGCTGGCCAACGTCTTCCGCGCCCGCGTCGTCGATCTCGCGCCTGAGTCCATCATGCTGGAGATGACCGGCGGCTCCAGCAAGATCGAGGGCCTCATCCAGGTCCTGCGCGAGTCCGGCTACACCATCCTCGAAATCTCTCGCACCGGCCGCATGGCCATGCGCCGAGGTCTGCACACCAGCCGCGTCCTCAAGGCCCTCGGCCTGGCCAACGGCAGCCCCGACACCAAGCCCAAACCCAAGCCCGCCGCCAAGACCCTCCCCGACGAAGACTAGCCCCGCAGTCGCGCTCCCTTCATTTCAGCTACCATTACATCAAAGGAAAACCTACAACCATGGCTAAGACCTATCACGACGCAGACGCAGACCTCTCTCTCATCCAGGCGAAAAAAGTCGCCATCATCGGCTACGGCTCGCAGGGCCACGCCCACGCTCTCAACCTCAAGGACTCGGGCGTCGATGTCCGCGTCGGCCTGCGCGCCGATTCGCCCAGCGCCGCCCGCGCGCGCGCTGCTGGCCTCATCGTCGGCACCGTGGCCAACGTCTCCAAGTGGGCCGATGTCATCATGAACCTCACCCCCGACCAGACCGCCGCCAAGGTCTACCACGCCGACATCGCGCCCAACATGAAGCCCAACGTCACCCTTATGTTCGCCCACGGCTTCAACATCCGCTTCCGCACCATCACTCCGCCCGCCACCGTCGATATCTCGATGGTCGCTCCCAAGGCCCCCGGTCATCGCGTCCGCGAGGTCTTCGTCGAAGGCGGCGGCACACCGGCGCTCGTAGCCGTGGAGCAGGACGCCAGCGGCCACGCGCTCGCCCTCGCCCTCAGCTACGCCAAGGGCATCGGCGCAACCCGCGCCGGAGTCCTGCAAACCACCTTCACCGAGGAGACCGAAACCGACCTCTTCGGCGAGCAGGCTGTCCTCTGCGGCGGCGTCTCCGCCCTCATCAAGACCGGCTTCGAGGTCCTCTGCGAGGCCGGCTATCAGCCCGAGCTCGCCTACTTCGAGTGCTGCCACGAACTCAAGCTCATCGTCGACCTTATCTATCGCGGCGGCTTGCAATACATGCGCCACTCCATCTCCGACACCGCCGAGTGGGGCGATTACGTCGCCAGCCCGCGCATCATCACCGCCGAAACCAAGGCCGCCATGCGCAAGCTGCTCGACGAGATCCAGGACGGCAGCTTTGCCAAGCGCTTCATCGCCGAGAACGAGTCTGGCCGCAAGGAGTTCACCCGCATCCGCGCCGCCGAAGCCCTCCAGCCCATCGAGGTCATCGGCGCCAAGCTGCGCGCCTCCATGCCCTTCCTCGATCCCGTCAAAGTCGTCGACGGCGTCGTCGTCAAGGCATAGTCAACCCGATAGCTATTCACTCGAACAAAATGGGCCTCTCCGCATTGGAGAGGCCTTTTGGTTTGGAATGTACTCTAAGATTGCGGCGCTAAAGGAACAATCCGTTCGCGAAGAATTCGCTCTCCAGTTAGCCATAGAAACTTGTCAATATCTCTGAAGGTAAAACGGTTTAGTTCGTAGCGATTTCTAAAAGCGGCAACTATATCGACAAATTTCTCATAGATCCAAAGGTCTTGGTGATCAAACGCAGAAAACCCATCTTGTTTCTTGTACAACCAGAGACATTCATCGACATAATGGTCATAGATTGGAAAGGCACTGGGATTGTGCAAGCTACAAAACTTTGTGGCGAATGAGTAATATTTTGGTAGGGGAGGGCAGACGAAGATGAGATCGACGGCTCGTGGTGATCCTTGGTCGAGAAGCGAATCAATGCCAAGTCCCGCTATGTGGCGAGCAAGCGGAACAACATCAACATAGTTGATTCGTGTGCTGTAGAGCTGATTCAGAGCGAGAATTTTTAAAAGTACGTGGGAGGCATCTACGTTCCGGGGAAACTGCTCACGAAGTTGTAACAGCGCCTGCTCGCCAAGTTTGGTGAATGGATCATCGTCGAATGCATTGCATTCTGCTTGTACGCGATCAATAGTAGGGATGGGCGGCATCAGTTAACCAAGTATTTTTTAACAAGCCTCCATGCTGTGGCTCTTAGCATAGGCTACTCTCGTCTTTCCGTTCAGGTCAATCTTCAAAGGAACGCAAATGAAGCGTTCCTTGTGACCCTTGATCGGGTCTGTGATACCTCCAGCCTCACCCACAACCACAGCGGCTGTACGGAATCGAAAGCTAATTGTCTGTCCCTGGAACTGGAGATTCTCTAAATGTGCATCGGCGATTGGATATATCATAGATGTTCCATAACCATCACGACCTGTCCAATGATCAAGGTCTACGCCCCTATCTGGAGGAAAATACAGTCTTGTCTTATCGGGAAGTGTGACCCAATAGCTCATTCCGACCCCCTCGAAGCAATTCGAGCCGACACAGGTGACGCTTGTCGTATTACCATGCGAGTCTGTGAAACTGCCGGTATCTCCGTAAGAATCACTACCTAAAACACCTGTCAGGTCGTAAATCGGCGCAATTGCTAGCGCTGACGAATCGGCAGTCTTGTTGGTTCCGGCTTGTAACGTCAGTGTTCCAGCTAAAGTTGATAGGACAGTAAAGATAACCACTTTCGACATCTTCATGTCGGACTCCTAACCTACCAATTTACTCCGCTTTCCCCAGCATGTGCCCGGTGCGCAGATACCGGCTGTGCCAGCTCAGGCTCTCCGACAGCAGGTGCGGCGTGTGCTTGCCGTAAGAAAGCGATAACGCGCTCTTGAAGTAGTCCCGCAGCTCCCCGCGATAGTCCGGGTGCGTGCAGTTCTCGATCACCAGCTTGGCCCGCTGCGTCGGCGACAGTCCGCGCAGGTCGGCCAGCCCCTGCTCCGTCACCACCACCGAAACATCGTGCTCCGTGTGGTCCACATGCGACACCATGGGAACGATCGACGAGATCGTCCCGTTCTTCGCCGTCGACGGCGCCATGAAGATGGACATGAACCCATTGCGCGCGAAGTCGCCCGACCCCCCGATCCCGTTCATGATGCTCGACCCCATGATGTGCGTCGAGTTCACATTGCCATAGATGTCCGCCTCGATCATGCCGTTCATCGCGATCACGCCCAGCCGACGGATGATCCCCGGATGGTTCGAGATCTCCTGCGAGCGCAGCACAATCCGGTCGCGGAACTCCCCGATCTTGGGGATAAACTCCGCCGTCCCCTCCGGGCTCAGCGAAAACGCCGTGGCCGATGCGCAGGTCATCTTGCCCGACCGCAGAAGGCTCACCAGCCCGTCCTGGATCACCTCTGTATACGCGGTCAGGCCGTTGAACGGCCCCTCTTCCAGCCCGTACAGCACCGCGTTGGCAATGTTCCCAACGCCGGATTGCAGCGGCAGAAGCGAAGCCGGAAGACGTCCCTTCTTCACCTCGTTGCCCAGAAAATCCAGGATGTTTCCCGCAATCTTTTTCGAGTTCGCATCCGGAGCCTTGAACGAGCTGGAGCGGTCCGGCGAGTCGGTATGCACCACCGCAATCACCTTCTCCGCGGGGATCTTCAGATATGGCTCGCCAATCCGCTGGCACACCGAGGTCAACGGAATCGGGTACCGGTTTGGCGGTTGTCCCAGCCCATAGTACAGGTCGTGCATCCCCTCCAGCTCCATCGGCAACGCCGAGTTGACCTCCAGAATGATCTTCTCCGCGCAGTCGATCCACGTCTGGTTGTTGCCCACCGACGTGCTCGGAATCACCCGCCCGTCCTCCAGGATCGCCGTCACCTCGATCAGCGCCAGGTCCAGCTTGCCCATGAATCCATACTCGACATACTGCGCAACCTGGCTCAGATGCATGTCAATGTACTGCATCTCGCCGGAGTTGATCAGCTTGCGCGTGATCGGGTCCGACTGATACGGAATCCGCAGTTGCATTCCGCCGGCCATGGCCAGCGCGCCGTCCAGCTCCGGCCCGGTCGAGGCCCCGGTAAACACGTTCACCTTGAACTTATCGCCGCGCAGATGAGCGTCTGCGATGCGTCGCGCCAGTGCCGTAGGCACGGCCTTCGGGTATCCCGATCCGGTAAACCCGCTCATCCCAATCTGTGCGCCGGGTTGGATCAGCGCGGCCGCCTCTTCCCCACTCATCACGCGCTGCGCTAACACTGAATTCTGAACTCTGTTGCCTGATTGGCCTGTCGAACTCGATGACATTGATGCTTCTTTCTCTGTATAAAATTGAGTGCGGCACAATCGCGCACAACCAGCCTCTCCGGATAAACTACGGCTCCGATTCCAGAGCAAACATTGGCTTAATTCGAAGTATACCCCGCTCCCCAGACGCCCCCTGTGCCGCGCATCACACCTCCGCGCGCACCCGGCATGCGCACCCCTCCACACACCCTGTATGCCGCCCAACTGTTTGTCATTCCGCAGCCCCTCTGTTTGTCATTCCGCAGCCCTTTTTGTTTGTCATTCCGCAGCGCAGCGGAGGAATCTGCTTCTGCACTTGCTCTGGCCGTTGTTCAAAAGCGCCAACGGCGCATCCCATACCAGCCTGGGTTCAAGTCCAGACAAGACCACCGAGGGCTGAAAGCCCGCCCTATATCTGTTAGCGAAGAAGCAGAGAACAACCCCCTACGCCACCCCAATCACCGCGCAAAGCTCCTTCACCGAATCCGCGCTCTTCTCCAGCGCCGCCTGTTCCTCCGTCGTCAGCTTGATCTCGATGATCTGCTCGAGGCCCCCCGCGCCCAGCTTGCACGGAACTCCCACAAACAGCCCATGAATCCCGTACTCGCCTTCAAGATAAGCCGCGCACGGCAGGATCTTCTTCTTGTCCTTCAGGATCGCCTCCAGCATCTCGGTCGCCGCCGCCGATGGCGCATAGTACGCGCTTCCCGTCTTCAGGTACTTCACAATCTCCGCCCCGCCGTCGCGTGTCCTCTGCACCAGCTCCGCCAACCGGTCCGGCGCAATCAGCTCCGTCACCGGAATCCCCGCCACGGTCGAGTAGCGCGCCAGCGGCACCATCGTGTCTCCGTGCCCGCCCAGCACAAACGCCGTCACATTCTCCACCGACACATTCAGCTCCTGCGCAATAAACGTCCGGAAGCGCGCCGAATCCAGCACGCCCGCCATCCCGATCACGCGTTCCCGCGGCAGCCCCGCCTGCTTGTACGCCGTCTGCGCCATCGCATCCAGCGGGTTCGACACCACAATCAGGATCGTCTTCGGCGACGCCGCCACCACCTTCGACACCACGTCGCTCATGATCTTGTAGTTCGTATTCAGCAGGTCGTCGCGGCTCATTCCCGGCTTGCGCGCGATCCCCGCCGTAATCACCACCACATCCGACCCCGCCGTATCCGCGTAGTCGTTCGTCCCCATGATCGACACGTCGCGCTTCTCGATCGGCATCGCCTCCGCCAGGTCCAGCGCCTTGCCTTGCGGCACGCCCTCGATCACATCCAGTAACACCACGTCCGCCAGCTCTTTCGCCGCGATCCAATGCGCCGCCGTAGCTCCCACATTCCCCGACCCAACAATCGTTACCTTCTTCCGCATCGCTCTCAATTCCTTCCCGCAAATCGGCGTGCCAATCGCCTTCCTCGATCATAACGTGCCAGCGGCTTCGTCTTTGACAATGCACGAGGACCGAGATGCATTGACTGCATCTGATAGACTAGTCTGGTAACTAGTCAGGAGACGGCGATGGGAACATGGCCGGTGCAGGATGCCAAAGCGAAGTTTAGTGAACTGTTGGAGGTCGCGGAGACATCGGGGCCCCAGACGATTACCCGCCGGGGTGTTGAAAAAGCTGTCATTGTGCCGATCGAGCAGTGGCGGGCGATTAACCGGGGATCGAAGCCCACTCTGCTGGAGATCCTTCAGTCGGGTCCTCAGTTCGATCTGCAGATCCCGCCGCGAGGACGGTGGAAGATGAGGAAGCCGGTCAGATTTTGATCTTCCTTCTGGATACGAACGTGCTCTCGGAGCTTCGAAAGGCGAGGCCTCACGGGGCCGTTCTGGCGTGGTACAAGAGCCATTTGGCTACCGCATTTGCGGTGCCCGCGCTTGCACTATACGAGATTCAGGCCGGCGCGGAGATCACGCGTCGGCAGGACGCGGAGAAGGCGCGGGAGATCGAGCGATGGGTAGAGGCATTGGCGAACGGTGCCGTCGTGCTTCCACTCGACGGCGTGTCCGCCCGTGAGGCAGCAAGGTTGATGGCGCGGCAATCGAAGCTCTTGATCGAGGATGCAATGATCGCCGCAATCGCCAAGGTCAACGGCCTCACCGTCGCCACACGCAACACCCGTGACTTCGAGCGCTTCGAGGTTCCCCTTGTGAATCCGTTTCTCTTCCCCAAAGGCTGATCTCTTAGCCCTGCATGTTCTCGATCATCCGCGTAGCGAACTCGCTCGTCTTTGCTTTCGTCGCGCCCTGCATCGCCCGCTCGAAGTCGTACGTCACAAACTTCTGCGCTATCGTCTTCTCTATCGACGACTCGATCAGCCGCGCCGCCTCGTTCCAGCCCAGAAAATCGAACAGCATCACTCCCGATAGAATCAACGAGCCGGGATTGATCACGTCCTTGTCCGCGTACTTCGGGGCCGTCCCGTGCGTCGCCTCGAAGACCGCGTAGCCGTCGCCCACGTTCCCTCCCGGCGCAATCCCCAACCCGCCCACCTGCGCCGCCGCCGCATCCGAGATGTAGTCGCCATTCAGGTTCGTCGTCGCCAGAATCGAGTAGTCCTCTGGCCGCAGAATAATCTGCTGAAAGATCGAGTCCGCAATCCGGTCGTTGATCAGCACCTTCTGCTTCCACTTCCCCGCGCCGTGCGTCTCGCCGATCGACGCCAGCACCGCCTTCACCTCGGCCACCACACCCTCGCCAAACTCCTTCGCCGCAAACTCGATCCCCGGCTCGATCAGCGCCGCATTCTCCTCCGCCGTCAGCTTCGGGTTCGCCTCAAGATTCCCCAGAATCCAGCTCTCCCGCTCCGTCACCGTCTCGGCGCGGAACTCCTCGACCGCAACCTCGTATCCCCACTCGCGGAACGCCCCCTCGGTAAACTTCTGGATGTTCCCCTTGTGTACGATCGTCACCGTCCTGCGCCCCTCCTTCAGCGCAAACGCAATCGCCGCCCGCACCAGCCGCTTCGACCCCGTAATCGAGATCGGCTTGATCCCCACGCCCGAGTCCAGTCGCACCCGCTTCTTCGTCCCCTTCAGCATCTCGTCGTTCACGAATGCAATTAATTTCGCCGCCTCCGGCGTCCCCTCGCGGAACTCGATCCCCGCGTAGATGTCCTCCGTATTCTCGCGGAAGATCACCACGTTCAGCTTCTCCGGATGCTTCACCGGACTGGGCACGCCAGCGTAGTACTTCACCGGCCGGATGCACTGGTACAGGTCCATCAACTGCCGCAGCGCCACATTCAGGCTGCGGATCCCGCCGCCCACCGGGGTCGTCAGCGGTCCCTTGATCGACACGCGAAAGTCCATCGTCGCCTTCACCGTATCGTCGGGCAGCCACTCCCCGTTCTTGCGATAGCTCTTCTCGCCCGCCAGCACCTCGTACCACTCCACCTTGCGCTTGCCGCCGTAGGCCGCCTCCACCGCCGCGTCGAAGACGCGCTTCGACGCCCGCCAGATGTCACGCCCCGTCCCATCGCCCTCGATGAACGGAATAATCGGATGGTCGGGAACGGTGTACACCCCGTTCGCATACTCGATGGCCTTGCCGTTTGCCGGAACAGGAATGCCGTTGTAATTCGTCTGCATATGCGCGCGTCGCTCCAGGGGTTAGGCCAGAAGAAATGGCCAGAAATAGACCAGCCTTCGCAGCCTACCACCCACCTCCGCGCATGGCAACGACGCCGCAAGGCTGCCACAACAGAAGAGGCCCGCGCGCGGCGGGCCTCTTCCTCAAATCATGCGGCGGAACCTAGAACTGGTTCCACAGCAGTTGGTTGTAAACAGCGTGGTGGAACTGGATCTCCGACGTCTTCACAATCGTCCCCAGCAACCGTGGGCAGCGATCGGCCGCGGCCTGCTTCAGGTCGGCATAGCGGGCCTTCACATCCTCGCTCAGTAGCGTCGTTGTCCACTCCGCGCTGCGGAAGTCCTCCATCGCCGTGTAGATGTTGTCCGGCAGGTAGCGACTCGCCGAGCGCAGGTTCTTGATCTTCGACGTCTCGCCCTCAAGTCCGGTTTTGAAGAGTGTATATAGCACCATGTACGGGTTCGCATCCGGTGCCACCGACCGCACCTCGATGCGCGCGGACTTCTCGTTGCCGATCGGTATCCGGACCATCGCTCCACGGTTGACCGCCGACGCATTCAGTTGGTTTGGAGCCTCAAAATGCGGGTCCAGCCGGCGATACGAGTTCACGCTCGAATTCATCACCAGGCACAGGTCCAGTCCATGGGTCAGAATCCGATCCACAAACTGCCACGCCATCTTGGATACTTTCTCCTCGCCCTTCGCGTCCCAGAACAGGTTCTTCCCGTTCTTCGACACCGACATATTGGTGTGCATCCCGCTGCCGTTCACGCCAACCACCGGCTTGGGAAGGAAGCTCGCCGTCATCCCGGCCTGCGTCGCCACCTGGCGGCAGATCAGCTTGTATAACTGGATCTGGTCCGCTGCCGCAACTGCCTCGCAGTATCCGTAGTTGATCTCGAACTGCGACGGCGCAACCTCGGGATGGTCCTTCTCGTTCTCGAAGCCCATCGCACGCTGCACCTCGGCCGTCCGGTCGATGAACTCCCGCAGCGGGTCGCCCGGCAGCGAGTGGTAGTACCCGCCCATGTTCGTGTACTCGAACGCGCCCGTCTCGCGATACGTTTGCTCCGCATCAATCCCGGCGAACAGGAATCCTTCAATCTCGTTGGCCGCGTTCATCGTGTAGCCGTGCTTTTCGAACATCTCCTGCGAGTACTGCTTCAGCACGCCGCGGATGTCCCCGCTGTACGTCCCGCCGTCCTTGTCGATCACGTTGCCGAACACCAGCACCTTGCCCGCACCGAAGACATCCGCCGGTGCCCAGTAGAATGCGCGCCAATCCAGCCCCAACCGCAGGTCGCTCTCCTTCTGCGCCGTAAACCCGCGGATCGACGACCCGTCGAACGTCAGGTTGTCCCAGCTCTTCACCAGAAACTTCTTGTCATAGTCCAGCATGTGCAGACGGCCCTCAAGGTCGCTGAACAGTACCGTAACCGCCTTGATCCGCTTCTCGTCTCGCAAATACTTCAGCCGCTCTTCCTGGATGACGTCGATCGCCACGCGCTTTCGGCGCTGCTCTTTGGCCTTCAGGTTGAGTTCCTCTAGCTCTGCATACGGAAGTTCCAGAAAATCGCGATATTCGCTCGTCATGGTGCTCCTTATTACGTAGGTTTTTGGGTTGACGCGGCGTCTGCAACTCACCCTGCCCCGCATCGAAGCAGGTGAGTTCCAATGACCAAAGTGAAACAGTGGTAATTAAAAAATAACAGATTCCACCCAAATTGATCTCGCTGTTGCACCAACTTAATGGCATTTTTACATCTTTTCCGCCGCCAACCACCGCTAATCGCCCGCTTCCGCGCGAAGCCGCCCTCCCCGTCCAGCCCTGCCGGACATTGCTGCGCCTCTCAAGCCCTGCTCCGCGCCCGCCTGCAATACCCGCCTTTTCCCCATCGTCACCCCGTAATAACCCACTCCCCCGCCCCGCTGTGATAACTTTGACACGGTCTACGCAACAGCGGTCGCCCCAGCGCCACATCCTGAATCTTCCCCGGAGGGTCTTCCAAATTGGGCATGAACATGGTTCCCACGCGCCTCTTCTTCACCAAGGGCGTCGGCAAGCATAAAGAGCGCCTCACCAGCTTCGAGCTCGCCCTGCGCGACGCAGGCATCGCCGCCCAGAACCTGGTCCGCGTCTCCTCCATCTTCCCGCCGCGTTGCAAGCTCATCACCCGCAAGGAGGGCCTCAAGTACCTCAACCCCGGCGAGGTCGTCTTCGCCGTCATCGCCGAGAACTCCACCCGAGAGGCCCATCGCCTCGTCGTCAGCTCCATCGGCGTCGCCATCCCCACCGACCGCGCCACCTACGGCTATCTCTCCGAGCACCACAGCTTCGGCGAGACCGAGGACCAGGCCGGAGACTACGCCGAAGAGCTCGCCGCCGAAATGCTCGCGACGACTCTCGACGTCGACTTCGACCCCGACAAGAGCTGGGACGAGAAAAAAGAGATCTACCGCATCTCCAACAAGATCGTCCGCACCGCCAACGTCACCCAGTCCGCCGTCGGTGACAAGAACGGCCGCTGGACCACCACCATCGCCGGAGCCATCCTCCTCTTCGACGACAATTAGCCGAAGAGTATCGTCTTGCTTTAGCCCCTGAGGTTCATATGTCACACTTTGTCGCCGTCGATCTGGGCGCAGCCAGCGGCCGGTTGATGGTCGGCCACTGCGACGGTCGCCGGTTCTCTCTCGACGAACTGCATCGTTTCCCCAACGGCGGCGTCAACCTGCACGGCAGCATCTACTGGGACGCGCCGCGGCTCTGGTCGGAGGTCCAAACCGGCCTCACCAAGTATTCTTCGCGCTTCGCCGAGCCTCCCGCCGGAATCGCCGTCGATGCTTGGGGCGTCGACTTCGCCCTGCTCGACCCTAGTGGCCATCTGCTCGACAATCCCTCGCACTACCGCGACCCCCGCACCAACGGCATCCCGGCGCGTCTCTTCCAGCGCGTCCCTGAAGCCGATCTCTACGCCGCCACCGGTGTGCAGACGCTCCAGTTCAACACCCTCTTCCAGCTCTACTCCATGGTGCTTGCGCGCGACCCCAGGCTCGAATCCGCCGAAACCCTGCTGATGATTCCCGACCTCTTCAACTTCTTCCTCTGCGGCGAAAAAGCCGTCGAGTTCACCGAAGCCTCTACCACAGAAATGTACAACCACGCCGCGCGCGACTGGCACCGCGATCTGCTCCGCAAGCTCTCCATCCCAGATCGCATTCTGCCCCCGGTTGTCGCGCCCGCCACCGTCCTCTCCAATGTTGGCCGCAGCGTCCTCGACCTCTGCGGCTTCAGCAAGTCCTTCCCCGTCATCGCCGTCGCATCGCACGATACAGCCAGCGCCGTCGCCTCCATTCCAAATCTCGACCAGCACAGCGCATTCATCAGCAGCGGCACCTGGAGCCTCATGGGCATGGAACTCGACGCACCCATCGCCACCCCGCGCGCCCGCTCGCTGCGCTTCACCAACGAAGGCGGCTGCGGCAACTCCACGCTCTTCCTGCGCAATCTCACCGGCCTCTGGCCCCTGCAGGAGTGCCTCCGCCAGTGGGAGCAGCAGGGTCACACTTACACCTGGGACAACCTGATCGCCGCGGCCGCCGCCGCCCAACCCTTCCGCTCGCTCATCCATCCCGATGCGCATCAGTTTCTCGCGCCCGCCGACATGCTGCTGGCCATCCGCTCCTACTGCCAATCCACCGCCCAGCCCGTGCCGCAATCCGTCGGCGATGTCGCGCGCTGCTGCTTCGAGAGCCTCAGCCTCTCCTACTGGTCCACCCTCAACGCCCTGCAGTCCTTGACCTCCCGCGAGATTCGCACCCTCCGCGTCGTCGGCGGCGGATGTCTGAATCAATATCTCTGCCAGATGACAGCCGACGCCTGCGGATGTAACGTAGTCAGCGGGCCTGTGGAGGCCTCCGCCCTGGGCAATGTCATGCTGCAGGCGGTCGCCACCGGCGCGTTGCCCGGCATCGCAGCCGGTCGCGCCTCCATCGGAGAGTCGCTCCAGTGCGTCTCCTACGCCCCGCATCCCAGCGTCAGTTGGGCTGACGCGCAGATGCGCTACACCGTTCTGGAAGCATCTTCATCGGCGCCACCGAAGGAGTGACAACCGATGACGCCGGGTGCCCCATCCATCGCGCACTTTGCGATGGGTGGGATTGACGGGTGCCCCATCCATCGCGCACTTTGCGATGGGTGGGATTTCAACCAAGTACATAAGGAGAAAAAAATGTCCGCGTATTCCATTCCTCAGATTGAAGCCCCCATCGCAGCCGTCCCCGGAGAAGTCGTTCTCATCGCCAGCGGCGATCTGCGTCAATCCGCCAACCAGGTCTGTTGGCCCGCCCAGGCCGAGGCCGAGCGCGCCGTCATCCAGGCCTTCGCCGCCGAGGGCCTCAAGGTCCGCCGCGCCCATCCCTACCGCGACGACCTCAAGCACGGCTTCATCTTCAGCCAGCGCATGGGAATGGATGTCTTCGAGCGCATCGACCCCAACTCCCCTCTCGTCGTCGTCGAGTCCGTCTGGCAGTACAGCCACCACATCCTCGCCGGCCTGCTCAGCCATCGCGGTCCCATCCTCACCATCGCCAATTGGTCCGGCCAGTGGCCCGGCCTCGTCGGAATGCTCAACCTCAACGGCTGCATGCGCAAGGCGGGTATCAAGTACAGCACCCTCTGGAGCAAGGACTTCACCGATCCCTTCTTCGTCAACGGCCTGCGCCAGTGGATTCGCGAGGGCAGGATCGACCACGACCTGAGCCACGTTCACCCGCTCGACGCATCCAAACTGCCCGCCGCCGAACGTCAGCTCGGCGTCTCTCTCGCCAAGGTTCTTAAGAGCCGCAAGGCCATCCTCGGCGTCTTCGACGAGGGCTGCATGGGCATGATGAACGCCATCATCGACGACGATCTTCTGAACGCCGCCAGCGTCTTCAAGGAGAGGATGAGCCAGTCCGCTCTGGTCGCCGCCATGCGCACCGTCTCGGATGAGGAAGCAGGCTCGGTCCGCCAGTGGCTGGACCGCAGCGGAATGAAGTTCCTCACCGGGCCAAACGAGGAGACCGACCTCACCGACGCCCAGATTCTCCAACAGTGCAAGATGTACATCGCTGCCATGCGCATCGCCGACGAGTTTGGCTGCGACTCCATCGGCATCCCCTACCAGCAGGGTCTGAAGGACCTCGTCCCCGCATCCGACCTGGCCGAAGGCCTGCTGAACAACGTGGAGCGGCCTCCGGTCTTCGATGCCGCGGGCAAGGAACTCTACGCCGGCCGGCCGCTACCCCACTTCAACGAGGCAGACGAGTGCGCCGGCATCGACCTCATCCTCACCAATCGCGTCTGGACCGCCATGCACCTCGACCCCGCCACAACCCTCCACGATGTGCGCTGGGGAGAGCAGTATAAAGACGACTTCGTCTGGCTCTTCCAGATCTCCGGCGCCGTCCCCGCCTCGCACATCGCCGGCGGATACGCTGGTGCCACCAGCGAGCGCCAGCCGCCCATGTACTTCCGCCTCGGCGGAGGGACCCTGAAGGGCGTCTGCAAGCCTGGCCCCGTCGTCTGGAGCCGCGTCTTCAGCGAAGGAGGCAAGCTCCACGCCGACATCGGCCGAGCCACCGCAGTCGAGCTTCCCGCCGAAGAGACCGAGCGCCGCCTGCAAGCCGTCACGCCGCAGTGGCCCATCATGAACGTCCTGCTGCATGGCATCACGCGCGACCAGTTCATGGCGCGCCATCCTGCAAACCACATCAACGTCGCATACACCGAAACCGCCGAGCAAGCCGATCGCGCCCTCGCCGCTAAGTCCGCAATGATGGCCGAACTCGGCATCGAAGTCCATCTCTGCGGAACAATATAGCTGAATCGAGGTCTTCGTAACGCGTAAGTGATCGATTAATGTAAATGTGTCATCCTGAGCGGAGCCTCTCGCAGTCTCATCGCGAGAGGCAGAGTCGAAGGACCCCCGAAACCGCTTGTAGCTCCACGATCTTCAACCCATTTTCAACCTAGAATCCAAACTGCACGAGGGAAACCATGGAATACCGTCAACTGGGCAATACATCGCTGCGCATCTCAATCCTTGGATACGGCGCTTCGCCGCTGGGCAACGCCTTTCGCCAGACCGATCCCGCCGAGGGAAAGGCCGCAGTCCATCTCGCGGTCGAGCGCGGCATCAACTACTTCGATGTATCTCCCTACTACGGCCTCACCCTCGCCGAGACGCGTCTCGGAGAGGCGCTCGTCGGCCTGCGTCAGCGGGTCATCCTTGCCACCAAGTGCGGCCGCTACAGCGCAGACCAGTTCGACTTCTCCGCCGCACGCATCACCGCCGGCCTCGACGAGTCGCTCGCCCGCCTGCAAACCGACTACGTCGATCTCCTGCAGGCCCATGACGTCGAGTTCGGCGACGCACGCCAGATCGTCGAAGAGACCGTCCCCGCCATGCGCAAGCTGCAAGCGCAGGGCAAGGCCCGCTTCATCGGCATCACCGGCTTCTCGCTCAAGAACCTCATGGCCATCGCCGCCCAGGTCAAAGTGGACAGCATCCTCACCTACTGCCGCTACAACCTCATGATCGACGACATCAACTCCGAGCTCATCCCCTTCGCCAAGCAGAACGGCATCGGGATCATCAACGCATCTCCGCTGCACATGGGCATCATCACCGAGCGCGGCGCGCCCGACTGGCACCCCGCGCCGCAGCAGGTCCGCGACGCCGGCCAGCGCGTGGTCGCCCTCTGCCGCGCCCGCGGCGTCGACGCCTCCGAGCTCGCCCTGCGCTTCTGCCTCGACCACCCCGGCGTCGCCAGCACCCTGGTCGGCATGTCCTCGCGCAAGCACGTCGAAGGCAATCTCAAGTGCCTCACGCTCGCCAACGATCCAGCTCTGCTCGAAGAGATTCGCGTCACCGTCGCCCCGGTCGCCAACCTCACCTGGCCCTCCGGCCTCCCCGAAAACTACGGCTGAACCCGGATGTGATATAAACCGGGCGCATCCCACCCACCTGTCTGTCATCCTGAGCGTTGCGAAGGACCGCTGTATTTGCCTTTGCTCCTGTTCTTCGGAGGGAGCAGGGGGCTTCAGCCCCCTGAAAAAAGCCACTGGATTCACCGGGCTTTAGCCCCGGGCCTTTTACGTAACCCTCCCCAATGCATCACGCCCGCCGTCGATACCGAATGGCGAACTCGTACTCTGCATTGGGCGGGAACAGCCGCGCCACCAGCCGCAGCCGCTCCGCCAGGGCCTGCGGCGCCAGCAGAGGGTATTCGCGTTCGCGCAGCTCGGAGTAGTCGAAGTCCACCGACAGCGACAGCAAATAAATTGCTATCGCGTCTGAAAACGCCGCCTCGATGAACTCTGTCTTGGCCTTCTCGTCGATCTTCGGCCCGCCCTCGCGCCCCGCATTCTGTCCGCCACCAACCGCCTGCGCCCGGCACTCCCACGCATCCAGGCTGGTCTCGCCCCTCACGTCGGCCACCGCCTGGTTCCACGCCAGCTCGCTGAAACTCTCCGCAACGCCCGCCGCGTCCACAAACGCGTGTCCCACGTTGATGAACAGCTCGAAGGCCAGCGAGAAGCGGTCGCTCAGCAGCCGCGTGGAGATGAAGACCCCCTCGCTCCCCTCGTCATTTTTCCCTGCGCCCTTCTCCGCGCCCCCTCCCAGCGCCACGTTGCGGTGGCAGATCGCCTGCTCGGCCAGCTCCGCCGTGTACACCGGCGAGATCGTCGTCTCCTCGTTGCCGCTGCGGTGCCCGGCACTCTCCGCATTGCGTCCCTCGGCCAGCGCCAGCGGCACAAAGTAGTACGTCTTGCGCCCCAGCGCCGCCGCCACAGCCGACGGCACAGCCTGCACCATGCGCACCAGGTCCGCGTCGTCCAGTCCCGTCTCGCCGAACGTGGCGAAATAAACGCCGTTGGCCGCCCGCCGAACCGTCGCCTCCCGCGCCACCTGCGTCGCCTGCACCAGCCCGCTTTGGATGCTCTCAGCCATCGCCTTCGCGCCTTCCACCATAAGAAGGTATTCTACCTGCATGTCGCGCAATCCCCCCACAAATCCGCCCGCAACCCAGCGCACCTTTGCCGCCGGATACCTCTTTGGCGTGCCGCTCGGCAACCTCGGTTGGTTCGCCAGCCTGCTGATGGCCGTCGCCTCCGGCTTCATGGCCTTCTTCGCCGCCACCTTCTGCGCCATCGTCTTCATCCTCATCTACAACAGCGCCACGCACTCAGCCCTCGACTTCGCGCTCACCTATCGCCGCGTCGGCCTTCCCATCGGCCTCGTCGTCATGGCCGTCGCCCTCGGCGCCCTCGGCACGCTCTGGCTCCGGCGCATCCTGCGGCGCATCTGATGGACCGCTCCCGCCCATCGCGCACCGCACTGCGTGTCGCCCTGCGCCGCGCCGCCCACCAGATCTACGACGCGCCCCCGCTGGTGCTCGTCGATCCCATCGCCATTCCCATGCTCGGCCCCTACGCCGACCAGTTGCAGCGCACTCCAGGCCGCAATCCAGCGCACAAGCCGCGTCCCCACTCCATCGGCTTGCGCGCATTCCTCGTCGCCCGCAGCCGCTACGCCGAAGACCTCCTCGCTCAAGCAGTCGCGCGCGGCGTCACCCAGTACGTCATGCTCGGCGCGGGCCTCGACACCTTCGCCCACCGCAATCCCTTCCCGCATCTCCGCGTCTTCGAGGTGGACCACCCCTCCACGCAGCAGTGGAAGCGCGATCTCCTCTGCGCCTCCAACCTTCCCTCCCCCGCGCGCCTCGCCTACGCGCCCGTGGACTTCGAGCGCCACTCCCTCGCCGCTCAACTCCGCGCCGCAGGCTTCGATCCCACCGCGCCCAGCCTCTTCGCATGGCTCGGCGTCGTGCCCTACCTCACGATTGAAGCCTTCCGCGCCACGCTCGCCTTCATCGCGTCGCAACCGCACGGCAGCGGAGTGATCCTCGACTACACCCAGCCCCGCGCCGCGCTTTCCCCAAACGAGCAGCTCGCCCGCGACTCGCTCGCCTCCCGCGTGCACCTCGCCGGCGAGCCCTTCCACCTCTTCTTCACCCCCACCGAAATCGCCGCCGAACTCGCCGCCTTCCACACCATCGAAGACCTCGGTTCCCCAGAGATCAACGCCCGCTACTTCGCCGCCCGTTCAGACAGCCTCAAGCTGCACGCCACCGCCGCACGACTCCTCAGCGCCTGGGTCTAATCGATGGTTTGTCATTCTTAGCGCAGCTCTGCATTGAGAATTGTCATTCTGGAGCAGCTCATCAAGAATTGTCATTCTGAGCGCAGCGAAGAATCCCCGCATTTCGTCGTTGCTTGTTCTTGTTCGTCATTCTGGCGCAGCCCCACAGAGGTCGTCATTCTGGCGAAGCCCCACAGATGTCGTCATTCTGGCGAAGCCATAATCTCTGTATTTGTCTTTGTTTCAGGGTTCGCCATACGGAAAATGGATTAAGTCCCAACCGCCGCGCTCTTCTCGCCCGCCGCGCTCGCACCCTCCGCCCCCATCCACCCCAGCGCCTGCACCAGGTACCCCTTCAAATCCTTGCGCTCCACAATCGCATCCAGAAACCCATGCTGCAACAAAAACTCCGACCGCTGGAATCCCTCCGGCAGCTTCTGCCGCGTCGTCTGCTCAATCACCCGCGGCCCTGCGAATCCAATCAGCGCGCCCGGCTCGGCGATGTTCAGGTCGCCCAGCATCGCGAAGCTCGCCGTTACCCCGCCCGTCGTCGGGTCCGTCATCACAGAGATGTACGGAATCCGCGCGTCGTCCAGCCGTGCCAGACCCGCCGAGATCTTCGCCATCTGCATCAGCGACACGATCCCCTCCATCATCCGCGCGCCGCCCGACGCCGCCACAATAATCAGCGGGTTCCGCGTCGCCAGCGAGCGGTCCACCGCCCGCGCAATCGTCTCGCCCACCACCGCGCCCATGCTGCCGCCGATGAACCCATACTCCATCGCGCTCACCGTCACCGCGTGCGGCCCCATCATTCCAACCGCATTCACAATCGCGTCGTTCAGTCCCGTCTTCTTGCGCGCCTCCGTCAGCCGGTGCTCGTAGCGCTTCAGGTCGGTGAAGTCCAGCGGGTTGGTCGAGCGCAGCTCCAGGTCAACCAGCTCGTAGCCCGGCTCCAGCAGCATTCCGATCCGCCGCCGCGCCCCGATGCGAAAATGATTTCCGCACTTCGGGTTGGGACACACAAACAGGTTCGCCTCCAGGTCCCGCTTGAAGATCGCCAGGTGACAACTTCCGCACTGCGTCCACAGCCCCTCGGTGCGCACCGTCTTCTGCGCATCGTTGACAATCTCGTTGTCTTCCCGCTTGAACCAGCTCATCCGCGCATCCTCTGCAAAATCCTTGCCGCTTTTGCAACCCGTACCGCTGCCGATCTATTGTATCGGGACAGCCCCGCCTTTGGCGCGATTGGCTTAGACGTATTTTCTGAGTTGCTATAGACCAACTTGTTTGTCATTCCGCACCCTGAGCGAAGTCGAAGGGGGAGGAATCTGCTTTTGCTCGCTGCGCAACGGTCTACACCATTATCGAAAATGGCTTAGACGCAGCCCCGCCTCTTTGGGCGCGTTGAAAATAATTCTGAGCAGATCGTCTCCCCGCGCGTCTACGAAATAGCAGGAAATAACTACATCAACCGGAACTTGGCTAGCGTTAGAGCCTGCGAGCTTTCTTGCTCCGCCGGCAAAACCGCAATCCGCAAGATGATCGCCAATGAAATTAAATTGAACGTATAAGGGAGACCCGTGATGAACTTCGCAAGGATATCTTTCACCCTGACTCTGGCCGTGGCGTTGTGCAGTCCCATCGCATTCGCGCAGGCCGCGCCCGCAACCGATAAGCCGGTCCCCGCCGCAATCGCCGCGAAGCCGGCCCCGCAATCCCCATGCGCGAGACCGAATTCAGAACTCTGCCCCGTCCAGACCTTCTACCTCAACAACGTCAGCCAGCAGAGCGACGCCAACGAGGTCGTCACCGCTCTGCGCAATCTCCTCCCGCAAGACGACAAGATTTACTTGATCGCCAACCAGAACGCCATTGTCGTCCACGCCACTCCCGAAGATATCGCGCTCGCGCAGAAGCTCATCAACGACCTCGACCGCCCCAAAAAATCCTACCGCCTCACCTACACCGTCAGCGAGAAGGACGGCGCCAAGCTGGTCCGCACACAGCGCTACGCCATGGTCGTGGCCTCCGGGCAGACGACCACGCTCAAGCAGGGCAGCAAAATCCCCGTTGTCACCGGCTCCTACAGCGGCGAGGCCACCGAGCACGCTCCCGCGGGCGTGCAGACCCAGTTCACCTATCTCGATGTAGGCATGAACTTCGACGCAACCTTGACCGGAATGGGCAATAACGCCATGCTGAAGTCCTCCGTCGAGCAGTCCAGCGTAGCGCCGGAAAAGTCCGACATAGGAGGCGTTCAGGAGCCGATCGTGCGCCAGTCCTCGCTCAAAGGCGTGGCCCTCCTCGCACCCGGAAAGCCGCAGTTGCTCGGCTCCATGGACATCCCCGGCAGCACAACTCGCCTTGACATCGAAGTTCTCATGGATCCCCTGCCCTAAGCGCTCTCACGTTCTGGGTGCCCCATCCATGACAGCTTCATCGTCATGGGTGGGATTTCGGGTGCCCCATCTTCGCGACGGCTTTATCGTCGCTAAGGTGGGGTAGCAAACCTCGAATCTTGAACCTCGCCTCACCCTACTTCGCCGCAGTAATATCCGTCACCGGAAGGTCCCAATGCGCCAGCAGAATCTCGAATCTCCGCTGCTCCTCTTTCGCAAACGTCGCCTGGTCCGGCCATAGCTCTTTCTTGAACGCCTCTTCATCGGGATTCGCCGTCGTCGCCACTGTCGAGTCCTTGTACCGGATCGTCACCCGATAGTCCCATCGCCCGTCCTCCGTCGTGTGGTATGCCGGCGTCTCGATCTTCAGCGCGAGAATCCGCCCCGTCCCCCGGATATTTTCCAGCAGCGGATAGTGGTTCTTCAGGAACAGTTGCAGAAACTCCTCCTGATGGCCCCATTGCACCTTGTAGTAGTACTCAATGGTGTACGGCTGGCCTGCGCCAACCTGTGGCGGCGCGCCCTGCACCTTCAGCGGCGCAGGAATAACGGGTGCGGAATGGGCGGAACGAATTCGCTTCATACTTCCTCCAGCCCACAGAATACCCGATCCCACGGACAATCAATCTGGGTGCCCCATCCATCGCGCTCTTTGCGATGGGTGGGATGCCTATGCTTGTTTTGTTTTTCATTCCCGTAGGGAATCTGCTTCTGTCTTGGCCCCTGCTCCTTTTCTTCGGAGGGAGCAGGGGGCTTCAGCCCCCTGAATAGGTCCATCGATTCCCAGGGCTTTAGCCCCGGATCATCGAATGCCGCGCATCCAGCACTTCGCACCTCGAACCTCGCGCCTTGTTACTCTGGTAGCTGCATCACGCCGCAGGAGCGCCGCACCATGACCACCCCCCGAACCCGCATGCCCGCCGAGTGGTCCCCTCACGCCGCCACATGGATCGCCTGGCCCCACAACCCCGACGACTGGCCCGGCAAGTTTCAGCCCATCCCCTGGGTCTACGCCGAGATCGTCCGCCATCTCTCCCGCGTCGAGCGCGTCCACATCCTGGTCAACGATCTCGCCGCCGAGCGCCGCGCCACTGGAATTTTAAAGCGCGGCGGAGCGAATCTCACGCGCGTGCATTTCCATCACTGGCCCACCGACCGCGTCTGGCTGCGCGACTCCGGCCCCATCTTCGTCAAAGCTGAAGGCTCCGTTAAAAAAGCTGAAGGCTCCGTCAAGGATTCCGCCGCCAACCTCGCCGTCCTCAACTGGAAGTTCAACGCCTGGGCCAAGTACTCGAACTGGCATCTCGACGATCAGGTCCCCCACCGCGTCGCCCAGCTCTACCACCTCCCCGAGATCCAGCCCGAAGTCCTTCCCGCCGATGCCGAATCCAAACCGGGGCCCCCAACGAGCGCACTTGCTCGTCGGGGTGGTAAGCCACACCGCATCGTCCTCGAAGGCGGCTCTATCGACACCAACGGCGCGGGCGTTCTCCTCACCACCGAAGAATGCCTCCTCTCCGAGGTCCAGCAGCGAAATCCCGGCCTCGGCTCTGCGGACGAGACCCGCGCACTCCTCGAACAGGCCTTCCACCGCCACCTCGGCATCGACCAAACCCTCTGGCTCAATCGCGGCTGCGCCGGCGACGACACCCACGGCCACGTCGACGACATCGCGCGCTTCGTCTCGCCCGACACCATCCTCGCCTGCGTCGAACCCAACCCCGCCGACCCGAACCACCTCCCGCTCGCCGAAAATCTCGACCGCCTCCACGCCTTCCGTCGCACCCACGCCCCCAACAAAAACCAGCCCTTCAAGATCGTCGAGTTCCCCATGCCCGCGCCAGTCGTCTTCGAGGGCCAGTGCCTCCCCGCCAGCTACGCCAACTTCTACATCGCCAACTCGCTCGTCCTCGTCCCCACCTTCAACGACCCCAACGACCGCCGCGCCCTCGACATCATCGCCTCCTGCTTCCCCACCCGCCAGATCGTCGGCATCCACGCCGTCGACCTCGTCTGGGGCCTCGGCACCCTCCATTGCCTAACCCAGCAGGAACCCGTATGAACACTCGGCCTCCAACTATCGATCTTGATTCGATTCGTAAACTCGTCAGCGAAGCCGACGTTGAAGGTCTCATCGAAATTCATGGAGCGCCCGACAATGAATACGATAAGGAAGCCGAAACTCTTCATGCCACAATCGCGCAGCTTCAAACCAGTGAGATAACAGTCAGCAAACTGCTCCAAACACTCGAAGCAATATGGCGCAGGAACTTTATCGACGACGACAAGGAGTTAGCTCTTCGGCGTCCCGCTCTACAGAATCTCGCGGAACAGATTGCCAACGTATTTGGGCCGGATGCAAAGCCAAGAGCGCAGGAGAATAGCCAGTTGATGACTGACCTCGACTACCTCCACGCCTGCATCGCCGAAGCCCGCGCCGCCGAGCGTGATGGCGAAGTCCCCATCGGCGCCATCATCGTGCACAACGGCGACATCATCGCCCGCGGCCAGAACCGCGTCCTGCGCGACCACGACCCCACCGCCCACGCCGAGATCGTCGCCCTCCGCCACGCCGCCCGCGCCCTCGCCAACTATCGCCTGCCCGAGGGCTGCACCCTCTACGTCACCCTCGAGCCCTGCGCCATGTGCGCCGGCGCAATCCTCCACGCCCGCGTCAGTCGCCTGGTCTACGCAGCAGTCGACCCCAAGGCCGGCGCCTGCGGTTCAGTCCTCAGCGTCCTCAACCACCCCCAGCTCAACCACCAGGTCGAAGTCTCCTCCGGCCTCCTCGCCGAGGAGTGCGGCTCGCTCCTCACCGCATTCTTCCGCGCCCGCCGCACCTAGTCCGGAGGCCCCCCACCGCCTGGCCCGCCGCCGCCCGGCCCACCCGGCCCGCCCGGCCCGCCGCCCGGAGGAGGCCCATACGGCGGCCCGTCGTCGTCATCGTCCCCCGAATCATTCCCTGACTTCTTTGCCCGCTTCACCTCGTCCTGGACGTACTTGCTCAACTGCTCGTCGGTCAACAGCAGCTTCACCTGCGCCACCGTCTTCTGGTGCACCTTGCGCACCGCCGAGGCCCACTCCGCATTGGTCAGCGACGCATCCTCGCCCAGCGTATGAATCTGCTTCTGCTGCTCCAGCAGCAGCGGCTGGATCTTCTTCATCTGCTCCGCGCTCAGGCTGTAGCGCTTCGCCATGCGCGGCAGCTCTTTGCCCGCGTCGTACGCTTTGTTGGCCACCGTCAGCGACTCCGCCTTGGCCGTCGTCGCCGTCTGCGCGGTTGTTGCCGTACTCTGTCCCATTGCAAGCACCGAGGAGCCAATCGTTCCCAGCGCGATCAAGCCCAGCCGAAGATAAAGTTGTACCGCACGCGGTCCGTTCATACCCCATTAGACGTTGTTTTTCTCGCAGCGATTACACGCCTCCCCGTCAAACCGCTCCCGCGTCGTAAAATAGTGGCATGGAACTCCTCGTCTACTCCGCCGCCTGGTGCCGCGACTGCCGCGAGGCCAAGCGTTTCCTCGCCGCTCACTCCATCCCCTACACCGACATCGACATCGACTCCACTCCCGGCGCCGCAGCCGAGGTCCTCGCCCACACCGGCAAGCATGCCATCCCCCAGTTCGTCCTCGACGGCCGCTGGATTCAGCCCTACCGTCCCGGCCACGGCTTCCTGCACGACGAAATGTCCGCCCTCTTCAACGTCTAGCGTCTGTCAACCTGCAACTCGCAACCTGTAACCTGCAACCTAAAGGTCCTTATGATCGCCCGTTACACACGTCCTGCCATGGGCCGCATCTGGTCCGACGAAAACAAGTTCCGCTCGTGGCTCACCGTTGAGACCGCCGCCTCGCAAGTCCTCGCCCGTTTCGGCCTCGTCCCGCAAGCCGCCGCCGACGCCATCCGCGACCGCGGCAACTTCACCGTCGATCGCATCAACGAAATCGAGGCCGAAGTCCGCCATGACGTCATCGCCTTCACCACCACCGTCGCCGAACACATCGCCGATCCCGAAGTCTCCCGCTGGCTGCACTTCGGCCTCACCAGCACCGACGTCGTCGACACGGCCCAGGCGCTTCAACTCAAAGCCGCCTCCGACCTCATCCGCGCCGGAATCCTCGCCCTCGCCGAAACCTTAAAAAATCGCGCCATCGAGTTCAAGCACACCCCCATCGTCGGCCGCACCCACGGCGTCCACGCCGAGCCTACCACCTTCGGCCTCAAGCTCCTCATCTGGTACTCGGAGGTCCTGCGCAACCTCACCCGCTTCGACACCGCCGCCGAAGACCTCCGCGTCGGCAAGCTCTCTGGCGCCGTCGGCACCTTCGGCCACCTCAAGCCGGAGCATGAGGAAGCCATCTGCGCCGAACTCGGCCTCAAGCCCGTCGCCGTCGCAACACAAATCGTCCAGCGCGACCGCCACGCCGCCTACATCGCCTCGCTCGCCATCCTATGCTCGACTTTAGACAAAATTGCCACCGAGATTCGTCACCTCCAGCGCACCGAGGTCCGCGAGGTCGAGGAGTTCTTCTCCGAAAAACAAAAAGGCTCCTCCGCCATGCCGCACAAGCGCAACCCCGTCACCAGCGAGCAGATCAGCGGCCTCGCCCGCGTCGTCCGCGCCAACGCCCAGGTCGCCTTCGAGGACATCGCCCTCTGGCACGAGCGCGACATCTCCCACTCCTCCGCCGAGCGCATCATCCTCCCCGACTCCACCATCCTCGCCGACTATCTCCTCGCCAAGACCGAGCAACTCATCGCCAAGCTCCTCGTCTACCCCGCGCGCATGTTGCGCAACCTCGAATCCACCGGCGGCCTCATCTTCTCCGGCCAGCTCCTGCTCGATCTCGCCGCCGCCGGCATGAGCCGCGAAGACGCCTACCGCCTCGTCCAGTCTCACGCCATGCGCGCCTGGAAGGAATACCTCGTCTTCCGCGACGAGATCGCCCGCGTCCCCGAGATCACAGCCCGCCTCACCCCCGCCCAGCTCGTCCGCGCCTTCGACTACCACCGCCAACTCGCCAACGTCGACGCCATCTTCACACGGGTGCTCAAATGAGTCAGCCATACACAGTGCCAAAACTTTCGCTCAGGGCATTTAACTGCCCATTTTGCAACGCGTACGCAGAACAGCTTTGGCAGTCCTTTTACACCCTCATCCCGTCAGGCAACAGGCTCGAAAAATGGAGCAAGGAGCTTAGCTTTGCTTCGTGCTCACACTGTGGTCGTGCCTCCATCTGGCTTTCAGATTTAATGCTTTGGCCGAACGCGTCAACTGCTCCAATGGAGCATGATGATATGCCAACTGACATAGCGAAAGATTACCGGGAAGCCCGCAGTGTGTTTAATTCTTCTCCCCGGTCAGCCGCAGCTCTACTTCGTCTTTGCGTACAGAAACTTTGTATTGAACTCGGGGAACCGGGAAAGGATATAAACAAGGACATCGGTAGCCTGGTTGCCAAGGGCTTGTCCCCAAAAGTACAAAAGGCTCTGGATGTCGTCCGCGTTGTTGGTAATGAACAAGTCCATCCGGGAACTTTAGACGTGCGCGATAACCCAGAAATTGCGGCAAAACTCTTCGCGCTAGTAAATTTCATTGTGGATGATCAAATCAGCAAGCCAAAACTGATTGACGAACTTTACCAAAAGATTCCCGACGATAAGCTCAAGGGCATTAAAGACCGCGACAAGCCAAAAGTTTAGGAAGAGGCCGGGTGCCCCATCCTTCCTCAGTCTTATCGCGGAAGGGTGGGAGACGAAGCCGGGTGCCCCATCTTCGCGACGGCATCATCGTCGCTAAGGTGGGGTATCGGGGCGCCTGTGATCTTTCAAGAGGTT
>PKWU01000047.1 GCA_003132145.1 Granulicella sp. | reverse complement strand
TGCACGACAGGCTGGGAATCGACTTAGTTCGGGCAGAGGCGACCCTCAGCGCGCCGCCGAAACGCGGCGAGATCGTTGCGCCCTCCACAAAACTGGAATTATATAACAGTAATCGTTTACTCTATTGAATGAAGCTTGCGAAATGGAATTTCATAACGCCGATCCAATGAAACAGCCGTTCCCGCCACATCGACTCCCTTTTACGCAAGGATCTCTAAACCGGGTGAACGTTCCCACCACGAAATTCGTCGAGGATATGAGCACGTGAAACAGACAGAAATCCGGAAATGTCTCTTTTTTGTTTTGTCAATTGCGGTTCTCATTGGAGCGCCTGCGCCCATCAGGGCTGCAGTCTCCGATTACAAATTACAGGCGGACGGAGCCCAGCTCAGCGTGGATGGCGGCACGCTTCGCATTCAGTTCTGGTCGCCGGAGATCGTCCGCGTCACCTACGCGCCCGGGGTGGAACTGCCGGAGCTCAAGAGCCTCTCTGTGGTCGCGACTCCGGAGAGCGTTCGCTTGACCCAGCGGGAGAGCGGCGAGGCCTTCACCCTGGCGTCGCAGAAGATCAAGGTCAGGATCGACAGGCAGAGCGGTGCCGTCACCTTCCTGGATGCCGCCAACCACGTGTTGCTGCAGGAAGCAGCCCAGGGCCGGCAGATTGAGCCCGCGACCGTGGCGGGCGCCTCCGTCACCTCTGCGACTCAGTCGTTTGATCTGGCGCCGGATGAGGGTATCTACGGCCTCGGTCAGCATCAGCAGGGCGCTTGGAACTACGACGCCAGTGGCAGCTTCAAGGTCAGGCTTGCGCAGTCCAACACGGAGGTCGGTATTCCCGTGATGACTTCCAGCAAGGGCTACGTGCTGCTGTGGGACAATCCCGCGGTGACCACGATCTCATCCGATCCCGCCGGCGATGCGAGTTCCGGTCCGCGGGTTCTTCACTGGTCCTCCGAATATGGCAAGGCGATCGATTACTACTTCTGCTACGGCGACGGGACGATTGCCACGGCGATGACAGCTTACCGGCATCTGACCGGCGAGGCTCCCCTGATGCCCAGGTGGGAGTTCGGTTTCTGGCAGTCCAAGGAGCGCTATGCCTCGCAGGAGGAGCTGCTGGGCGTGGCCACGAAGCTGCGCGACCTGAAGGTTCCCATCGATGGCATCATTCAGGACTGGCAGTACTGGCCGGCTGGAAGCAATACGTGGGGATCGCACCAGTTTGACCCGCAGCGCTACCCCGATCCGGTCGCCATGTTCAGCCAGTTGCATGACATGCACTACCACACGCTGATCTCGGTGTGGGCGAAGTTCGACCTTGGCAGCAAGAACAGTGACGAACTCAATGCCGCCGGAGGCATGTTCCCCGAAGTCACTACGTACGCTTTCCCCCCCGGCCAGGGCCAATGGTATGACCCCTTCAGCGTTGCGGGCCGCGAGATCTACTGGAAGCAGCTGCGCGATCAGCTTTTCTCAAAGGGGGTGGACGGCTGGTGGCTGGATGCGCCTGAGCCGGAGATTGGCGGTATGGCTTTCCGTAGCTATAAGACTCCGTTAGGACCAGGTTACGAGGTCTACAACGCCTATCCCCTGATGCATTCAAGCGGCATCTACCAGGGGCAGCGTGCCACCACGGACAAGAAGCGCGTCGTCATCCTCACCCGTTCGGCCTATGCGGGCCAGCAGCGCAACAGCGCGATCACCTGGTCGGGCGATATTCAGGCGACCTGGCAGGTTCTTCGCAATCAGATTCCCGCTGGACTGAACTTCTCGCTGTCCGGCATTCCGTACTGGAACACCGATACCGGCGGCTTCTTCGGCAACCGCACGGCGGGCAATGGCGATCCGACCAATCCCCAGTATCAGGAGCTCTTCTCGCGCTGGTTCCAGTTCAGCTCCTTCTGCCCCATGTTCCGTGTGCATGGTTCCTATGGGCTGAATCCGGGCAAGGAGTTCTGGCGGTTCGATGCGGGAACTCAGGATGTCCTTCGAACCTACCTGAATCTTCGCTACCGCCTTCTGCCTTACACCTACTCGGTAGCATGGCAGGTCACCTCCGGCGGCAGCACCTTCATGCAGCCGCTGGTCATGGACTTTCCGAAAGACCCGAAGGTGGTGGACATCGGCAACCAGTATCTCTTCGGACCCGCGATCATGGTCACTCCGGTGACCACCGCCGGCGCGACAGAACAGGCTGTCTACCTGCCGGCGGCCGGCGCGCCCTGGTATAACTTCTGGACCGGCGAGACATCTGCTTCCGGCAAGAGCATCGAGGCCTCGGCCCCGGTCACAACGTTGCCGCTGTTTGTGCGGCCGGGCGCAATCATTCCCATGGGGCCGTTTCTCCAGTACTCGAACGAGAAGCCGACCGATCCAATCGAGCTGCGCGTCTACCGCGGAGCGGACGGACGCTTCACCCTCTACGAAGACGAAGGCGACACCTACGACTATGAAAAGGGGCAATACGCCACCATTCCGATCATCTGGCACCAGTCCACGCATACGCTCGAAATCGGAGCCCGTGCCGGCAGTTTCACCGGGATGGTGAAGGAACGCACCTTCAACGTCGTCTTGGTTTCCAAAGACCACGGCGCCGGGGTGGCTCTTGCGACCACATACGACTCCGTCGTCCACTACAACGGCAAAGCATTGCATATCACACTTCACTGAAGATAAACCTTTTCAAATCCTGCTCCAGGAGATTGCAACCTATGAAACGAATCGTCCTTTGCACCTTCCTAACGGCCGCCCTTGTGGCCAGCCCGTGCTTCGCGAAAGCGAAGAACTCTTCAACCGATGCTCCGGCCAGGCAAGAGTTAGTGCCGGCGCCGCTCCGGTCTACGTCGGCGGCGTCGATACCGGCGCATCCTTCGCCCTATAACTTCCCGGGTGTTGCATACCCGCAAATCGAAGAGGATTCCCGCGTCACCTTTCAGTTCAAGGCGCTAAATGCGCAGAAGGTTCAGGTCTCGATCGCGAATGTTCCCTACGACATGGTAAAGGGCGAAAACGGGGTGTGGACCTACACCAGCGAGCCGCAGGCCCCCGGCTATCACAACTACTGGATGATTGTGGATGGCGCGATTGTGCTGGACCCCGCAACCAATGCCTTCATCGGCTACGGCCACATGTGCAACGGCTTTGAAGTCCCGGAGCCGGGTGTCAGCTTTTACGACCTGAAGGACGTGCCGCACGGCAATATCCTAATTAAGAACTACTTTTCGAAGACCTCCAATTCCTGGAGGCACATCTTCGTCTACACGCCGCCGGGATATGACAAGGGCACGGCGCGCTACCCGGTGCTGTACCTGCAGCACGGCGGAGGCGAAGACGAGCGCGTCTGGACTGAAATGGGCCGGAGCAACCTGATCCTCGACAACCTGCTTGCCGATGGCAAGGTGAAGCCGATGATCGTGGTGATGGAAACCAGTACCGTGGGAGGCATGGCGCTACCCGGACCGGGCGGCGGTCGTGGTCCTGGTGCTGGCCCTGGTGCAGGCGGTCCCGGCGCTGCGGGACCTGGTGGTCCTGGTGCTGGTGGTCCTGGTGCTGGCGGTCCTGGCGCTGGCGGTCCTGGCGCTGGCGGTCCTGGCGCTGGCGGTCCGGGTGCTGGCGGTCCGAGTGCTCGTCCTGCGGGTGCTCCGCGCGGCGGCGGATTTGGAATGGCGGCTGGAGGCGGCGCGTACGGGAAGCTCATGATCAACGATCTGATCCCGTGGGTCGACGCGAACTTCCGCACCATTGCCGACAAAGATCACCGGGCGATGGCAGGTCTTTCGATGGGCGGCATGATGACCGCAGCGGTCACCTTCCCCAACCTCGACACGTTCTCCTACATTGGCTTGCTGAGCGGCGGTACCGCTGCCGGATTTGGCGGCGGAGGCCCGGGAAGTCCGATTGCGGTGAACGCTCCGCCGGCCCAGCCGGTGGCGCTCGATCTGAAAACCATCTACAGCGGAGCCATGGCCGATCCGGCGAAGTTCAACAAGGAAGTGAAGGTCTTCTTCTTCAGTTGCGGCACGGAACCACCGCTCGAGAATCCTGAAGCTCTCAAGAAGCACCAGGAGCAGCTGATTACCGCCGGCATCACGAACAGCTATCTCTACATCTCGCCCGGAACGTCGCACGAGTGGCAGACATGGCGGCGAAGCCTGTACGTCTTCGCTCCTCTCCTGTTCCGCTAAGAGACTCCCACCTGCCTCCTCCGCCTGTTGCTCCGGTTACTTGGTGCAGCAGGCGAGGAGCAGCGCAAAGTTCCAAGCTCGCTTCAGGAGGAATGTTCGCATGTCCAACGACCCGATCAGGCACGTAACCATTGCCCTCTTTGCCCTCGGTATCGGGGCCTTCGCTCAAACCGCTGCACCCAGGGCCGCAAGCGCAGCAGCCGACAAGGCGGTTGCCGAAAAGGCCCTGCAGATCGTGTCCGACATTCATGGCTCCTGGACACAGATGCCGGGCAATATTTCGACGGCCAGGATGACGGGCGGGGCGCTGATCGGCAATGGCAGCGTGGGTGTTGCGATCGGCGGAACCGCGGACCAGCAGGAGTACTACGTGGGGCGGGAGGATTTCTGGAGCGTGCAGCGGGGCAAGATCATGCCCGTGGGCCGGCTGCAACTGAGCATTCCAGCGTTGCAGAATGCAACCGCGCAATTGCAGGAGAATATCGGTCCGGCGGATGTGACGGCGAGCTTTGCGGCGGGCGCCTCGCAGCTGAAGTCGCATTCGTGGGTCGATTCCGCCAAGAACTTCTTCTTCGTAGAGATGGAGAATCCAGGCACGACTCCGCTGGCGGTGAGCGTGCAAATGCTGGACGGCTTTGGCCAGGATGACCGGCAGACGCTGGGCGGGGAAACGGGACAGGTTTACTGGCGCAGGGTCTCACCCGAGGTGGTCCATGCGACGATTGGCGGGCCGAACGATGGGACGGGTGCGGCCCTGGACGCCAGCGTACGGTCGCTCCAGATCTTTGGCGACTCGCAGACGCGAGTGCCGACCGCAAGCGAGAAGCCGGTCTACGCGTGGGAGTCGCCGGGTGGCCTGTGGAATGGCAGCGCAGCGAAATCGGCGCAGCCGTTCTCCTGCGGCAATATCATCCTGCCGGAGCGGAAGTTTACCGTGCGCGCCTCCATCCATGCGGACCATGCGAATGCGGAAGGCGTCCTCTTCTCCTCGATCAGCCAACGCTGGCAGATGCAGCAGCAGGACCCGACCGATCCGCTGGGCAATGTTCGCGGGCACGATGTGGGCAGGCCGCAGGGAGCCGAGGCCGGGCTGCTGATTTACCTATCGCAGGGCCGGTTAGCGGCGAATCTGAATGGGACGGTGGTCACGGCCAGCGATGCGATCCCGCTGCAGCAATGGACAGATGTTGCCGTAACCTATGACGGCACGAAGATGATGCTGCTGGTGAACGGCCGGCCGGTGGCAGAGACGAGCAACTTTCCGACGGCGGCCCAGGTGATGGGGCCGGAGTGGAAGTGGGCGGCGACGCATCCGGGCGATACGCAGGTTCCATTTGATGGAGTCGCGCCGGAGGGAATTCTGGCGGCGCGCATCATCGGGGCGCAGGTTTCGACAGAGAATGGAAAGCTGCGCTTCCAGATCCCCGCGGGAGGCAAGGTGATTGTTGCGGTTGCGGCGACGGATGACCGCGATGCCGCAGGGTACTTCCAGTCCGCCATCTCGGAGCTGCAACGAGCGAGTGCGGAGACCGTCGCTGGGGCGTGGTCGCGGCATGTGGCGTGGTGGCGGAGTTTCTGGTCCAGATCGTTTGTCGAGATACCGGACAAGACGGTCCAATCATGGTGGTACGGATCACTGTATGTGCTGGCGTCCTGCAGCAGGCAGGGCAACGTTGCGCCGGGGCTGTGGGGCAACTGGATCACCTCGACGAACGTCGGATGGCAGGGCGATTACACGCTGGACTACAACTACCAGGCGCCATTCTGGGCGGCATTTCCCACCAATCATGTCGATCTGTCCGATCCGTATGATGCGCCGATTCTGGCATGGATAGAGCGCGGCCGGGGGCTGGCCAAAGAGCTGCACGCGCATGGACTGGTGTATTACACGCATCTGGCGCCATCCCCCGGCTGGAGCGCGGATAACTTCAAAGCGCTGGACCAGAAGAGTAATGCTCTCTTTGTTGCGGTGAACTGCATCCAGCGTTGGCGCTATACCCGCGATGCCGCCTACGCGCGGAAGATGTGGCCCTTCCTTACGGGAGTCGCGGACTTCTGGGACCACGATTTGAAGCTGGTGAATGGGCGGTACGAGGATCAGAACGACGCAGAGGATGAGCATCTGTGGGGACCGTGGGACGATATGAATCCGGCCACGGTGATCGGGTTCCTGAATATGCTGTATCCGGCGCTGATCGACATGAGCGAGCAACTGAACATGGGCCAGGAGATGCGCGCAACCTGGCAGGACAGGCTGGCGCATTTGAGCCCGCTGCCGCTGGCGCCGGCGGCCAGCGTTGCGGCTATCCGGGATGCGGTGGGCAAACCGATTCCCGCCGACAAGATGGTGATCCTGGAGAGCGAGCACGGGATGCAGTGGGTGAATATCAATCGAGGCGATCGCTTTTCAGACAATCCCGCAGTTTCCATCCAGGGTTCGTCGGCGGGCATGAATTCGCTGCAGGTGGTGTTTCCGGCCTGGAATGTCGGGATCGAAAGCAGCGCAGAGTTGCGGCAGGCCGCCGTGAATACTGTGGACTACACGCGTCTGTGGTACGACTCCAACAACACCTCCAACTTCTATCCGGCGGCGGCCAACGCGGGGTATGACCCGGATTCGATCCTGCAGCACTTGAACCTGCTGGTCACGCACATCGGCTATCCGAATTTTGCGTATAAGTTCGGCGCGGGTGGAGTGGAAAACGAAGCGACCGTGCCCACAACGATTGCGGCCATGCTGTTGCAGAGCTACCAGAAGAATATCCACGTCTTTGCGAACTGGCCGGCAAACCAGGATGCCTCCTTCGGCGACCTGCTGGCGGTAGGGGATTTTCTGGTTTCCAGCAGCATGTCCGATGGCAAGGTGGGCGATGTGGAGATCACCAGCCAGCGCGGCGGACCCTGCAATCTGGCGAATCCGTGGGGCGCCGACCAGGCGGTGCAGGTGCAGATCGCGGGCGGCGCAAGCAAGGTGCTGCACGGAGCTGTAATCACGGTGGCAACGCGCGCCGGTGAGAAGCTGGTGTTCACTCCTTCCACGGAATAGCACGCCGAACGCGGGTCGAGAGTAGCCGGCAGCGACGCCCTCGACACCGCGGCGACATGGGGATCATACGGTCACGCGGGCGAAACCGCCGCGCGTTCATTGTCCTGGATCAACGCCGGCGGCCGCCGTCCGGATGGAATAGAGCGATCCGCGCGCGCCGATGTAGAGCGTGCGATGGTCGCTACCGCCAAAGGCGAGGCTGCTGGGACGCTCGGGCAGCTCGACCATGCCAATCTGTTTGCCGGCGGAGTTGTAGACGTAGAGCTGGCCCTCCGCGAGATATACATTGCCGGCCACATCCGTCACCATGCTGGAGCCGCCGCGGGAGACAAATGGCGTTACGCCGAGGCCTTTGAGTCCGGTCAGGGTGATGCGGTAGGTCGCGTTGTCTTCCTCGCTGGCCGCCAGACGCTCTCCGCCGAGGTGGATCACATCCCACTGTGAGGTTTGCAGCATTGGCTGCCAGGTGCCGCCGGCCATGACGGCGGTCTTCGTGCCGGGCGCGTAGAAGAAGTCGCGTGGCTCGTCCGTCACATCCGCAACAATGGCCATGTTGCTGCGCGGAGCATACACGACGCCCCGACGATCCCATCCATCACCGGCGCAGGACGCAGTGGAATTAGCTCAGGATGATCTTGCGAGCTTCTCCTTCGGGATCGTCAACCATGCGACATTGGTTATCCCAGACCATCGTCTTGTTGGTTTCAGGATCGGTTGGCGCCCATGTCACGCCCGGAATGCTCGGCTTTCCGGTTGCGGCAAAGGCCGCCCATGCGGAAGCCATCTTCTTCGCCAGCACCTGGGCCTCGAGTGTGTTGCCGGTTCCCTGCTCGCAGCGCTTGGCATTGTCGAAGCAGAATTGAAGTTCGGCCGTATGCCACGCGCCGGGCAGGCCGTCGAGGATGGGGGTCTGCCAGGTGAAGTAATACGCATAGGCGGGTGCGGCCTTGAGCTCGTGCTTCATCTTGGCCATCTTTACAACATTATTACGCATGGAGAGGCCGTTCAGCCCGCCGGCGCCGCCGCACATGTAGGACAAAGTCTGGATCTTTTTGTTCGGATATGACTTCTTCAGCGTGGCGATGATGGCAGTTGCCTTCTCGTCGCCATAGGGCCTCGCCAGGTTTGCATGCCACTCTTCTTCCGTAGGGTGGGAGGCCATGCGATTGCCTTCTTCGGAGACCGAGCCGACCAGCATGGGCACATCTTTGGAGATCTCCGGAGCAGCGTCGAAGAAGGAGCGCATATTGATCACCTTGCCATCGACGGACGGTCCCCAACCCGCGCGCGGCGTACCGGGCGCTCCCGGTCCCGGTGCCCCAGGCCCCCGCGGATTAACTTTGGCAACGGCTGCGTTGCCAGCGGCATTGAGCTTGGCCCACTCCATCTTCTGTAGAGACCCAATGTCGTTCGGCGCGAGTCCGAGATCCTTCATCAGTTGCCGGGAAACTTCCTTTTGCTGTTCTTTGGTGGGAATGTTGCCGCCGCCGCCCGATTGGGCCGAGGCGCGATGGATAAGGCCGACAGCCGAGGGCATGCCCATCAGCGTCGTCACTTTGGATCCGCCGCCGGATTGGCCGTAGATCATTACCCGATCGGGATCGCCGCCGAAGTTCTCGATATTATCGTGAACCCAGCGAAGCGCCGCCACCAGATCCGTCATGCCAACGTTGACGGAGTCTTCATAGGCAGAGCCGCCGATCTCGGAGACATCGAGGAAACCGAGGATATTGAGGCGGTGATTGACCGAGATCTGCACGACATCATGGTGCCGCGCCATCTGTGCGCCCTCGTGCGAGGGCAGCTCGTATGAGGAACCGAAGGTGAACCCGCCGCCGTGAATGTAAAACATCACGGGACGCTTGCCGGTCAGGCTCGGTGTCCAGATGTTTAACTTGAGCATGTCCTCACTCTGCCAGCCGTCGTCCCAATCCTGGATGAAGGTCTGCTCAGAGCCCGTCCAGGTGTGCAGGTTTTGCGGGCAGTTCGCCCCATACACGAGCGCTGGGAACTCGTCCGTCCACGGTTTGAGCGGCTGGGCCGGCAGCCATCGGTTCTCGCCCGCCGTGGTCTGGCCGTAGGGAACGCCCTTGAACGTGAAAACACCGCCATCGAGGAATCCGCGCACTTTGCCGTATTGCGTGTTGGCAATCGCCGAGCGAGGGGTCGAGCAGTTGCCGGGTTCCTGGTGCACCCCTGTCTTGATGCTGTCGGAAGCGAGTGCGGACCTACCCGTCGCAAGGCCAACGCCTGCGGTTGCCGAAAGAAACAGCGCCTCGCGGCGGTTCAAGAGTTTTCCACTTCGATCATTGAATTTCATTTGCTTCTCCATGAGTACATCAATTGTCTTTGTCCTGCGGAACTTAGTACGGCCGTGCGGATTCTGTCTCCAGCTTCCAGTGGTCCGTGCGGAAGGGTCCGGCAGGCAGTCCGGCCCCGTTGAACAACGTTGCCTCCGGGTTCGACTGCCAGGCGTAGCGCACTTCTTTGGGGTTCGGAACGTCGGGTGAGGAGACAATGACGGTATCGCCTTCGATCCGGGCAGTCGCCCATACGAACTTCTGGTCGTCGCCGGCGATGGAGAACTCGCCCAGCTTGTCGCCGCCCTTCGTGACGAGGCCGCCGTCAGCGTGGGCAAACTTCAGCCGGATCTCTCCCTTGCGCCGCTCCACTTTGGCCAGGGTCGGTCCCTGGAAGACGATCTTCTTGTCACCGTAGTAGTTGGCCAGAGCGCAGCGCGCAACCCGGTCGCCCGCCGGCTCCTTGTTGGTGGGATGGATGGTGTTGGGGTCGCCGGTATCGATGGTGACCGCGAGGCAGGTGTTGGGTACGGTCTCCGCGACTACGGCCTGTGATTCGCGCGTGTCGGACCAGTCGTCGTCGGTCGGCGTCGCGCTGCGCGGCTGGTAGGCCGGCAGTTGCACGATGTAGAAGGGGAGGTTGCTCTGCTGGAAGAGATTGCGCCAGTCGCCGATCATGGCCGTCAGCACCTTGCGGTACTGGTAGCCGCGATCGGAGTTCTGTTCGCCCTGGTACCAGAGCGCGCCGGTGATCGACAGGGGCGCCAGCGGCGCCAGCATTCCGTTGTAGAGCACGCCGGGCATCACCGGCCAGTTTTCATAACGGATCGGCAGCGCCTGAGGCGGCCTCGCGTCCACGGCAATCTTGGCCTTCCAGCTTCCCGCCAGCGGGATGGTCTTGTCGCCGATGGTCATGCGCAGGTCCTCCGGCTTGCTCATGAAGCCGCCGTTGGGCAGCGTTTTCAGCACGCGGATGGTGATGACGTTCTTGCCCGGCTTCAACATTCCGGGACGGATGAAGTACTGTCGTGGGTTCTCCACCCACGAGCTGCCGCCGATCTCCTGCCCGTTGATGTAAACCGTGTCCATCTTCTCGATGATGCCGAGCAGGACCATGTTGCGGCCTGTCGGCACCGGGTCGGGAACGTCGAACTCTTTGCGGAAGTAGACCAGCGCGGGGGTATCCGGCACGCCGAGCTCCGCGAAGCCGCCAGGAATTGTGACCTGTTTCCAGCTGGAGTCGTCATAGTTCGGCGCGGCCCAGTGCTCCTTCATGCCAATGTCGTAATCGTCATACCAGTGCATGACGAAGTTGCCGTATTCGGGGCCCGTGTCCTTCGCTGCGATGCGCTCCGTCTCCGCGATGGGAACGTCGAAGTCGTGCAGCGGCCGGAGGGCGGCGATGCTGGTCCAGGACTCAGCCGGAGTGCCGCCGACGGCGTCGACGATCAGACCGATGGGAATGTGCGTCTCCTGCTGCACGCGGCGGGCGAAGTAGAACGCCACCGCGGAGACGCGGCCCGCGGTTTCCGGCGTCACCACGTTCCAGGAGCCGAAGACGGTGTTCACCGGGTGATAGGCCGAGCGCTGGCCCACCGTGAAGAAGCGGATCTGCGGGAGGTCCGCGGCCTTTGCGTCCTCCGCTCCGGTCTGGGCCTGGCGGAGAGCAAACTGCATGTTGGATTGGCCGCCGCACAGCCAGATATCGCCCACCAGCACGTTGTGCAACTCCACGGTCTGGTCGCCGGTGATGGTCATCGTGTACGGGCCGCCCGCAGCCGGAGGATCGATCTTCGCCTGCCAGCGGCGGTCGACGCCCGCCACCGCGGTTGCGGTGTGCCCGGCGATCTCCACCTTCACATGGTCGCCCGGATCGGACCATCCCCAGATCGCGCCTGGCTTGTTGCGCTGCAAAACCATGTTGTCGCCGAAGATGGTGCTGACAAACGGCGGCGGCCCTGCCTGCTGAGCCGCGCCCGGAGGCCGCTGCGCTGCCGCGACAACGCTGATTGCCTGAAGCGCCCCGGTGAGTGTTACCAGGACCAAGAATCCCCTGAGTTTCATCGGTACCAACTTCCTTTCTTCGTTTGCTGCCATCCACTTTTTTCAGGCGACCCTGGAACCGGGAATTCCGGCGCTCCATTGGCTCGCCAATCATTGCGTGAAGCTAGACTGCTGTCTTCCTCAACTACGGGACTTTCGCGTTGCCCAACAGATACTGCGTAGAGGCTTCAATCCCGGCCCACTTGCCAGCAGCGTATGGCCGACTCCGGTCGTTCCATGCTTGGCACTCAATCAGCGAGCGAGAATTGATACAGGTTGATGGTGAGGGGGGCGACGGTAAGCGTCTTCGCTGCCGCCACGGAACTCTGCTTGATGTCCACTTGCGGTGGCTGGCCCACGTGGTTGGAAGCGTCCGGGCCGGGGCCTGTCATCACCCACAGCGTGGCAGAGCCGGTGGGATGCATGCCTGCGACGTTCAGGTCAAAGGTCTGCTGCGAGTCGGTCGCGTTCACCACGGAAAGGAGGAGCGATTTCCGGTCCGGGCTAAGCGCGGCCACCATGTCCAGCGGAGAGGTGGGACTGCCGGAATTGACACTGGGCTGATCTCCGCCGGGGAACTGGATGGGCGGTTGCGGCGAGTTTCCGGAGAGTGCAATGGGGATCGCGCCGACGAAGTGGTTGCTGTAGAGCTTGAAGACTAACCCCGTGGTGCTGAAGGTCGATCCGGTGCGGGTGATGTCCAGCATGGCGGCGCCGGTAGTGTGCGCGGCCATGGTGAGGAAGTCGGTGTGGCGCAGCATCTCATTGAAAATCATGCCGTATTCCAGCGCACCCCCAAGGCTGGCGCCGCGGCCGGGGCCGCCGCCCGAGAAGGCATACTCATCAATGGACAGGAAGATGTGCTTATCGAGCATCGCCGGGAAGCGCTGCTGGTAGCCCTCCCACTCCAGCGCTTTATTCAGGACTACATTGCCGGCCGAGCGCGCCGACTCCAGCAGCGTCTGGTCGGCTTTGACGTACGCGTCGTCGTCGCTGGCATCGGGAGCTAGCGTCTGGAGTTTTGCCGTATCGAACCGGCGGCCGGGGTGGGAGTACCAGTGCTCGGCGATGCCGTCGAAGTTGCCCCATGTCTTCGAGAGGAAGTTGCCGGTCCAGTCCACGGGCGATCCATAGAGCGGCTGCAGATTCCCCACGTCCTTGCGGTCGTCGCCGTGCAGCGCATCGTTCTGCAGCATGCGGCCGGATGCGATGAGAACGATGGACGGATCTACCTCGCGCATGGCCTTGGCGAACTCGTTGTGCTTCATCATGTAGTACTTGGTATCCGTGCGCCCGATCTGCCAGGAGCCCCAGGGCTCGTTGCCGATGTTCCAGAACCTGATGTGGTAGGGCTCAGGGTGTCCATTCTTCGCGCGCAGCGCACCCATGGGCGTGCTGGCGGAGCCGTTCATGTACTCGACCTGTTCGGCGGCGGAGTGCGAGTCGCCCAGCCCGGCGTTCACGCTGATGTATGCCTCCACGCCGATGAGCCGACAGAAGTTCATGAACTCGTCCATGCCCAGGTCGTTGGGCTGCATGGCGCCCCAGGCGTTGTCCCAGTCCGGCGGACGCTTATCCGGGTCGCCGATGGTGTGGTACCAGATGAGGTTGGAGGTGTAGTTGCCGCCGTAGCGCCAGAAGCCCATGTTGATCTGGCGGAAGAGGGCGATGACGTCGGGCCGGAAGCCGTCGATGTTGTCGACCGGCATCACCGAGACCGCGCCGATGTGGAAGTCGCCCGAACCGGTGCCGGTGATCTCCAGAGCGGCATCCGCCGTATCGGCGGGGGCGGAGAAGTTCAGCGGGAAGATTTTATAGGCTTCGCTGACCGGCACCTTGATGACCTGGCGGTCGGCGTCGCCCGGGCCCCACACGAGCGCAACCGTGACATGCGCTCCGGCGGCGCCGCGCAGAACAACGCGGCCGGTGTATTTCTTGCCGTTCACCAGTTGGAGGCCGGCCTGGCGTATGCCGTGAGGCGTTGAAGCATCGAGTGCGATGCGCGGGCTCTGATCGCCGACGAAGGGCTGCTGTTTGTCCATCGTGACAGCGTCATCGGGCCCCACCGGCCGCCAGCGCCGCTGGGCCGCGCCGCGCGGGCCGCCGCCCTGCTGCGAACGAGGAGCGGGATCAGGCGCCGATGTGATCGGGAAATAAAATTTCCGGTCGTCGAGCATCTCCGTCCAGACGGCGCGGTACATACTGTCACGGATGTGCTCGGTGAACATGCCGTATTCGTACTTCGATACGGGGGGCATGGTCTTCTGCGCGTCGATATTGACCATGAGCCGGTCTGGGGTGGAGCTGAGCTGCTGCGCCGCAGCAATAGATACCAAGCAAAACATAACCGCTGATGCAGCGATCGCTCTCATCGTTGTCTCCTGCTTTGCATACCGCGATCCGGGCATAATGTCGAGACTCGAATCAAATCTTCGAAGAATCATATCGGATCGCCGCTAAAAGCGTCAACCATCGTGCCACAACTGGAGCCTCTTTGGCTACAGGCATTTCTGGGAATATTAATGCCTCAGGGGGCAGCCATACAATTGAGGACCGGCCTTCATTTCAGATTGGGAGATATTTCTTGACAAAAATAAAATATGACGAATTCTGAGCCGTGGAACTATGGCCCCGATATAATCCGCCCTCGATAACTAAGGTGGAAGCAAGTCTGCTCGACCTGATCCTTAGAGAGCGGCTCTGTCCTTTCCATCAGAGGAGAGCAATCCGATGGACCTTCCCCAGGATCAACTGATGGCTATGGGCGTGCGGTCATGCTCCTGGCCATCCGGACGATTGCGAAGCATCGCATCCTGGCCGATAGAATGGGCGACTCGAGCAACGACAAAGAGATAGTCTCCGCCGCTTCGAGGGTTCTTGTCGAATGGCCGAGGAATTTCATTGCGTTGCTGGAAGATATTGGTCACAGCTTCCAGCCGACATCAGCGGCGGCGTCGGCGCAGGTTGGCGGCATCTATTGGGGCTTTTTCCGAAACAAGGCGATGGGGGATCCAACGCAGACCGAGATCCTGAGAGTTGCGTTCTTGTACTTCGCGATGAATCACTGGGGTCGCGGGTCTGTCGACCACAAGATCATCCGTGAACTGGGTGGTACGGGCCCGAAACGATTCTCACTCAAACAGAATCTGCCGTCAAGATCAGTGTGCGGCAAAGTACCGCAGTTCGGCTGCTCAGGAGCTATTGCGGCCTGGGCTAAGCAAAAGGGTCTGCCGGTCACCGCTATCGAAATTCCGGCGCCCACACCTTTATCGTCTGGCGCGCCAATCTACTTGCGTTTTGTCCCGTTGCTTTTCCGTATCTGGCGGTCATCGCGTCATGGCTACTTTCGCTTTACAGTGAAAACATAAGTCGTACTGGAATGGAATGGCGTGCCTGGCAGGACAGTTGTAGACGGGAAGTTAGGTTGGTTGGGTGAGTCAGGGAAATGTTGGGTTTCAAGGCAGAAGGCCGCGGTCCCCCGGCGCACCGGAGAGTTTACCGACGACGGCGGCGCTGAAAATTTTGGAACGTAAAACTGCAAGCCGGGTTGGTCCGTAAAGACCTGAACGTCACGTCCGCTCACCGGGTCGCTTACCTCGGCCACCGCCACGGAAGCTTTGTGTTCGCGCAAGACGAAATTTTGGTCATATCCGCGGTCCGGAATCGATTTGGCGATTGGGTGCGCCTCGCGAAAGTCGAACACAGTGCCCTCTACCGGTTCGATCGTGCCAGTGGGGATTCCCTTCGCATCTACGGGCGTATATTTGTCAGCGTCAATGCGTGCGATATCGTCGAAGACCGGGGTCGATGGATCATCCGCAAGATTGAAGTAAGTGTGGTTGGTAAGGTTGACGACTGTTGCGCGGTCCGTCTTCGCCGTGTATCCGATGAAGAGTGCGGGCGCGCCGTGTTGCCGGCGCAGCGAGAAGGTGACCGAGACGGTCAGGTTACCCGGAAAGCCCATGTCGCCGTCGGCAGAAACGAGCGTCATGACCACGCCGTCGGCAATCGTCTTGGCGCTCCACACTTTCCTATCGAAGCCGATGGTCCCCCCGTGCAAGGTATTGCCAGCATTATTCTTGGGAATTTCGTAGGTCTTTCCATCCAGGTGAAACTCTCCACCGGCGATTCGGTTTGCGAATCGGCCGATGGTGGCCCCCATAAATGGGGTGCGTCCACCAAGGTAATCATTCAAAGTCCCGGACCCCAGCACTACGTTGCTCATCTGTCCACTGCGGTCGGGCACGCGGATGCTCACAATTCGCGCGCCGTAAGTGGTCAACTGGACCTCAGCGTTGAGGTCTTTCAGTGTGTACAACTCCACCGCATCGCCGGCCGCGTCTTTTCCCCACGGCTGCACCGTGACTGTGACCGCGTGAAGCGCCGCAGCACCCGCAATCCACCACGCAATAGAGGCCAAGAGATTCCATCGTATCTTCATTTAGTCACCACCAATCTGCTACCGCACCGAGTAGGCGAGAGCCGTCATACCTTGTCCTTATCGCCTGCCCCGCATACATGGATTCGAGTTTATTCTGTATCGATCAACTCGCTAATTGGACCGCCCATGGCCGAGACCATCATGCATTTCTTTGACTTCAGAAAATCTGATGGCCGAATTATTAGCCCGGATAATTCGTGAAGTTTGAGACGCGAGAAGCCTCTTCTGGTACAAACATGTTGTTGAGACAGCGTTTGCAGGAACAGGAGAGGCTATCGCGTAATCGACT
>PKWU01000011.1 GCA_003132145.1 Granulicella sp. | reverse complement strand
CATTCTGAGGGCAAGGTCAGGATGCGCCGCTGGTGCATCGCATGGGTGAGATTATCTCAACTGAAGCCCGCGCAAAATATAACGAGGCGATTCGCCAGAACCAGCGGGAACAATTTTTTGGCCTCACGATCTGGGCGCCGAACATCAATATCTTTCGCGATCCGCGGTGGGGACGCGGGCAGGAGACCTACGGGGAAGACCCATTCCTGACCGGCCGGATGGGCGTCGCATTCGTGACCGGAATGCAGGGCGACGACCCGAGCCATCCGCGCGTGGTATCCACGCCGAAGCACTTTGCGGTTCATAGTGGCCCTGAATCGACGAGGCATCGCGTCGATGTCGATGTTTCCAAGCACGATCTCGAAGACACCTATATGCCTGCGTTTCGGGCGGCCGTTACCGAGGGGCACGCACGGTCGGTGATGTGCGCTTACAACTCCATCGACGGCGCGCCCGCATGTGCCAACACCATGCTGCTGCGCGATCATCTGCGCAACGACTGGCACTTCGATGGCTACGTGGTCAGCGACTGTGGCGCGGTGGCCGATATCGATACGGGTCACCACTATGCGCCGGACATGGCGCACGCCGCGGCCGACGCGCTGAAGGCCGGTACCGATCTGGAGTGTGGCTATGGCCAAGGGCAAGCCTTTGCCGCGCTGGTCGATGCGGTACACCAAAACCTGGTGACCGAGGTCGACCTGGATCAGGCCCTGCGGCGCCTCTTCCGCGCACGCTTTGACCTTGGCATGTTCGATCCGCCCGCGAGCTACTCCTTTGGCCGCATTCCCGCGACCGAGAACAACTCCCCCGAACACCGCGCACTGGCATTGCAGGCGGCTCGCGAATCCATGGTGTTGCTCAAGAACAAAGACGGGGCCCTGCCGCTGAAGCCTAACGTTAAGCGCATCGCGGTGATCGGCCCCACGGCTGAACTGGTGCAGTCGCTGCAGGGCAACTACAACGCGCCGCCGCCAAATCCGGTCTACCCCATTACTGGGATCGAGAAGCGTTTCCGATCGGCCACTGTGAGCTATGCGCAGGGATCGACGCTGGTCGCAGGCGTGGCGATGCCGATCGAACACACCGCTCTTAGCCCGGCGACGGGAGCCGGCCACGGACTTTCGGCCGAGTACTTCAACTCAGCCGACCTCAGCGGACAGCCCGTGCTCACGCGGACCGACGCCAATATCAACTTCAATTGGGATAAGGTTGTGCCGGTAGCCGGCCTCGGCCGCAATAACTACTCGGTGCGCTGGAGCGGCAACTTCACTCCACCTGCGCCGGGCGACTACAAGCTCGGCGTTCGGATGAATTACTGCTATTCGTGCGAAAACACGGAAGGGTTCCGGCTGTTTCTCGATGGCAAACTGCTAGTGGCCGGTGGAGACAAGCCCACCGGGGAACGCGGCGCGGTGATCGAAGCCCCCGTGCACTTTGCCGATGCTCAGCCCCACGCCATCCGCCTCGAGTACCTGCACGGGACAGGGAGTGCCGGCATCGATCTTACCTGGCAGGCTCCTGCCGCGGTGTTGCGCGACGAGGCGGTCAATAGAGCGACGAATGCCGATGTCGTCATTGCCCTGGTCGGCCTATCGCCGTCGCTGGAAGGGGAAGAGATGCCGATAAAGCTGGAGGGCTTCGACGGCGGCGACCGCACCGCGATCGATCTGCCCGCCGATCAGGAGAACCTGCTGAAGGCGCTGGCAGGTACAGGCAAGCCGTTGATCGTCGTGTTGCAAAACGGCAGTGCCCTGGCAGTGAACTGGGCCAACGAGCACGCCGACGCGGTGCTCGAGGCATGGTATCCCGGCGAGGAAGGCGGGACTGCGATTGCCGAGACACTGGCCGGCGACAACAATCCGGCGGGTCGACTTCCGGTGACCTTTTACGCAGACACTAAAGACTTGCCCCCCTTCGACGATTACTCGATGAACAACCGGACCTATCGCTATTTCCACGGCACGCCGCTTTGGGGCTTTGGCTACGGACTTAGCTACTCCAATTTCGAGTGGACGAATCTCAAGCTTTCGACAAAATCACTCGACGCGGGATCTTCGTTGATCGTCGATGCGGATGTCGAAAATGTCTCGGGACCGACGGGCGATGCCGTGAGTGAACTCTATCTCACACCGCCTGCTGCACCCACGTCGCCGCAACTCGCGCTGGTCGGCTTTCAGCGCACTACGCTGGCTCCCCACGCCAAACAACATGTCCGCTTCATCCTGGATGCGCGTGCTTTGAGCACCGTCGATGCAAATGGTGTCCGTGCAGTGCGGGCAGGCGATTACACGCTCAATCTCGGCGGATCACAGCCTGCCGAGAGCTCGGACAAGCCCGTCGCTGGTTCCTTCAGCATTCGCAACAACAAAGAGCTGCCGCGGTGAGCCGTTGTAACAGGAGTAGGGCGAGGCTCGCAGCACTGTTGCTTCCGCTGCTGGCGACCGGCTTCGTCATAGCACAAAATCCGTTGGGCGCAGGCGAACCTGCGTGGCTCGCGTACCGCCCGGTGAACTCCGCCGCCGTTTTTCCAGGTGGTGTCCCCGACACTATCGTGGCACTCGGTCACGACACGCTCGAAGACTCTGCGTCCCACGAGCTGACCCTGGGCTGGCGCGGCATGTTGCAGCATGAACCTCGCGTCGTGATTGGCGCGAGCGGCGGATTTAAGCGCGCCGTCGTGATCGGAACCCAAGCCGAAGTCAAGGCCTGGCACTCTACACCGAACGACCGTACACCGCTCGCGGTGGAAGCTTACAAGTTGTATCGCACTGGCGACATTGTGGTCGTCGAAGGCGGCGACCTGCGAGGCGTGCTCTACGGAACCTTTGCGCTGCTCCGTCTCGTCGCCGAAGGCCATTCGCTTGCCACGCTCGACGAGTCATCCAGCCCCAGCGCTTCCGTTCGATGGACAAATGAATGGGACAACCCTAATGGTACGATCGAGCGCGGCTATGCTGGGCCGTCGATCTTCTTCGAAGGTGGCAAGGTTCGCGCGGACTTATCCCGCGCGGCGGCATACGCGCGCCTGCTGAGTTCCGTTGGCATCAACGGCTGCACCATCAATAATGTCAACGCCGACATCGGACTCCTGAAGCCCGAAAGCCTGACCGAGCTCGCCCGCATCGCCAATGCTTTTCGCCCCTATGGTGTGCGCTTGTCGCTGTCCGTCGATATGAGCAGCCCCCAGGTGATCGGCGGCCTGAAGACTTTCGATCCGCTCGATCCACAGGTCGCTGCCTGGTGGAAGAGCAAGGTGGACGAGATCTATCGTTCCATTCCAGACTTTGGCGGCGTCGTCATCAAGGCTGACTCCGAGGGGCGTCCTGGACCGTCGCAGTATGGCCGCACCCCAGCCGACGCCGCTAATATTGTGGCGCGCGCACTACAGCCGCATGGCGGCGTAGTTCTCTATCGCGGCTTCGTCTACGACCATCATCTTGACTGGCACGACCTGAAAGCCGACCGTGCTCGCGCGGGCTACGATAACTTCCACGCGCTCGACGGCAAGTTCGACGACAACGTGATTGTGCAGATCAAGCACGGCCCTATCGACTTTCAGGTGCGCGAGCCGGTAAGCCCCCTCTTTGCTGCACTCCCCCACACCAACGAGGCGATCGAGCTACAGATCACACAGGAGTACACAGGACAGCAGCGACACCTCGTCTATCTCGTTCCCATGTGGAAGGAAGCGCTGGATACCGACATGCGCGCTTCCCTGGCGGCGCCTGCTCTGCCGGTAAAGCAGATCATTAGTGGCCGCGGTAGTCCGCTCGAACATCACACCATAGGAGGATTCGTCGGCGTGGCCAATGTGGGCACCGATGGCTGGCTCGGCAATCCGCTCGCGCTGGCAAACCTCTATGGGTTCGGAAGACTTGCGTGGAATTCGGACTTGAGCGCGGCGGCGATCAGCGATGAATGGACGCGCCTCAGCTTCGGCAATGACCCTGCTCTACGTGCAGTCATCAACAAGCTGGAACTCGGTTCGTGGCACATATACGAGAGCTATACCGGACCACTTGGCCTGGGCACGCTCACAGACATCATCGGCGTGCACTTCGGCCCCGGCATCGATTCCGCCGAGCGCAATGGCTGGGGACAATGGATCCGCGCCGACAGCAACGGCGTAGGTATGGATCGCACCGTCGCCACCGGCACAGGCTACATTGGCCAATACCCCGCTCTGCTGGCCGCGGAGTATGAATCACTCGCTACCTGCCCGGACGATCTTCTGCTGTTCATGCACCATGTGCCGTATTCCTATCGCCTGCACTCGGGCGAAACCGTGATGCAGCACATCGACGATACGCACTATTGGGGAGCCGAAGCCGCCGCCGCGCAAGTGCCTGCGTGGGAATCGATTCACGGCAAGGTTCCCGACGCAATTTACGCCGAGGTTTTGAGGCGCCTGCAGTTTCAAGCCGGGCACGCCATCGTTTGGCGCGATGCCGTCACTCAGTGGTTCACTAAAATGTCCGGCATTCCCGATGCGCGAGATCGCGTCGGCCATTATTCCGGACGCATCGAAGCGGAGTCGATGCAACTGGATGGCTATACCCCTGTCGATGTCACACCGTGGGAAACAGCCTCAGGCGGAAGGGCCGTGATCTGCGCCGGGCGGGAGTGCTCCGTCCAGACCACATGGGACAAGCCCGATGGCTGGTACGACATCACCGTGCGGTATTTTGACCTTCAGCATGGCCAGTCGCGCTTTGCAGTGTCAGTGGCCGGCAAGGAGGTCGATCACTGGGTTGCGGACGATACCCTGCCTAGCGACAAACTCAATGGTCACACGTCAAGCCGGCGCGTGGTGCAGAATGTAGCGCTGCACCGGGGAGACATCGTGCGCGTGACCGGATGGCCCGACGGCACCGAGAAAGCTCCGTTAGACTATGTGGAGATTGTGCCGAGCCATGCGCGCGTGACCGCAGATGAAATGACGTATGGCCTCAGTCGCGCCGGCCGCACCGTCCCAACCAAGTGAGACGTCAGATCTGATCACTGTGCGCCCTTGGCATATCCTCTCCGTTCACATGATTATGCCCTTGCTCCTTTGAGTATTGGCGGGGCGCCATACTTGTCGAGAACGTCTCGATCCCAGTCCGCAACACGGGGCGCGAGCAGCTTGTGAACGCTCGCCGCACAAAGAAGCTGGAGGAAATAGTGAAGAACGTTGAAGTGCGCGGCAAAAACATCCGCTTGGGCGACTAAAGGGCGCCCATCACGTCGTCGAGTGGTCGGCCCAGGGTGTCCTTGCCTTCTATGTTGTCATCAACGCCCACTGTCAGGACCCCAGTGTCGCGGGTCCAACCGTGGGGCCATTGTGGGGTCAATAAGCGTTTTCCAGCGTTGTTTACTGCTTTCTGCTTCGTCTGGTGCCGCTTGGCTCCGATGGCTGTGGAAAACGACTTGCGGTGACGCTTCCCATCTGGTGTCGTCCAGTCTGCAAAATACTTTCCATGCTTTTCATACATTGGTGACCTCTTGTCACCAGCGATTGAATTTCCGCGTCTTTGCTGGTCGTTTCTTGAATCCAGTCGTCCCGCCCACGAATTTTAGCTATTCGTTTCAGTAGCTACGAACGGCACCCTTTGGCAGATTTGAACATATGATCGTCTTTGGCTTCGGTAGCCAAGGGCAGGCCGCGAAGTTTCCGCTCAACATTTTTCTTGATTATGCACAGGGCATGGTTTCACACGATGTCTTGTACTAACTCGGGAAACAATAATCTGGCGACCTTCCACATTATCCGACTCGCGAAGCCATTGCCTTTCTTGTAGTCGAACTCCCTTGTAGTCGAACTCCGCGTAAATGGAGAGCCTGCGGTTACCGTCCTTGGTCCGCGTCGCTGGGGTGGAAGGTAAACCATATTGCACGAAGCTGGCTGGGCACAGTTACCGTGAAAGCGCTCTCATGAACTCCACGAGTCGATGCAGATGGTCTATGAGACTGGTTCCTAGAGCATTTCTCCTGATCCTACCCGCCGGATAGGTTCCTCGAAAGCCGTTTTTCTTGAGGAAAAAGCGGCGCAAGATACTCGTCTTCGGCGTACACCATCAGGAGAAATGCTCTAGCGCTCGATCTTCCGTATGAACAGCCAAAGTCCAGCCAGCATGATGGCAATGGCGATGAGGCATATCCCGAGTCCGATACGACGCTGGTTGCGCTCAACCATCGCGTCCTTGCCGGCCTGCTCATCCTTGGCGGCGATCTTGAGGCCCGCCTGGACATCCTGGTCCACCAAGGACGCCTGGTAGGTATGGATGGTAACGCGCGCTTTGATCAACTGGTCCCTGGCCTGGCTCTGTGCCAGCCGGGCCTCGCTCACATCCATGCCGGAAGCCTCGGCGACAGAAAGCGTTTGATCGGCCTGCGTAATGGCGCCGTCCAGTTGCATCAAGCCACTCTGAATTTTTACCCTTGCTTGATCACATCGGTCACCGGGTTGATGACACCGCATGCAGACGCCTTGCGGGCCGGTACCAAGCATGGCGTCCGATGGCATGTGGATGCCGTGATTGGAGTGACAGACAACGCATCCGGGCAGGCCTAAGGCATCAAAGGCCGCTTTGTGCGAACTCTTTTCGTACATCTGGGCCTGGAAGACGTGGCAGTTGGCGCAAACATTCTGCACCTTGTCCACCCCCGGAGGCACCGCGCCATGGTTTCCGTGGCAGGTAGTGCAGGTGGGCGCACTCAGATCGCCACTCACCATCATCGCCTGATAGTGCACGCTGGTGTTGTACTTTGCGAACTGATCGGTAGGAATGCCGTAAGGCTTCATGTACGCCGCGTCGGAATGGCAGCGCGAACATGTAGTCGCGATGTTGACGGGGTTGACGGTGGAACGCGGATCGCTGGGCGGCCTTATATCGTGGACGCTATGGCAGTCGACGCATACGGCAACTTTGCTGTCTCCAGCGGCCAGGCGCTTGCCATGCACGCTGGTGTGATACTGGTCCAACTGGTCGGTGCGAAGGCCGGGATCATACTGCTTCATGTAGGTCGGATTGGAATGGCAGCCCGCGCATAACTGCGGCACCTGCTTGCGATCGATCTTGCCCTTGAACCCGGCCTTGGCTCCCATGGATACGGTCGGGTCATAGCTGCTTGCGTCGCCTCCATGGCAACTGGTGCAAGTCAAGCCCTTTTGAGCGTGGATGTCCTGGCTGAACTTCTCCTGCGTAACGCCCAGTGGGTCCGGCATAGCGGAGTGACAATCCAGACAGGAGTTGGTGGTTTGCCCATAACCCAGGCATGCTCCGAGCACGATGACCCCGGCCAGCCCGGCAGTACGGGCTGCGCGCAACAGCCGGAATTTATTTCGCAAGGAAGCCATAAGCACTCATACCCGCCACATACATAAGAGCAAAGATTGCCAGCCCGGTGATCCACCTCTTTGGGCGTGAGGGCGGCTCGCTATCAAAAAATGGAAGCAGGAGCCACAACAAACCGGCCAGGCCGCAACCAACAATACCCAAAACTTCCCCGTCCACGAACCACACCTTGGAGGGAATGACTTTAAGCGTCTGGTACATGAACAGGAAGTACCACTCAGGCTTGATCCCAGCCGGCGCTGAGCCAAACGGATCTGCTTTGACGCCCAGGTTCCAGGGAAAGATCGCCGCCAGAGCGCCCAGCACACCAATCGCCACGTACCAGGCCATCATCTCCCGCAGCAGGAAGTTGGGAAAGAACTTCATCTCCCGTCTTGCCGAGGGATTTTCAACCCACTCCGCTTCGATCTTCGGCGGAACGCTCATGCCCAGACGCTGCACCAGGAAAAGGTGGATCGAGATCAGAACCACAACCAGTCCGGGCAGAACAGCGACATGGAAGCCGAAGAACCGGATCAGCGTAGCGCCGGTCACCTGTGGGCCGCCACGCAAAAAGATCATCATGGGTTGGCCGACAATCGGGACCTGTCCCACCATGGCGGTCCCGACCTTGGTGGCGAAGAAGGCCAGCGTGTTCCATGGCAGCAGATAGCCGCTGAAGCCGAATCCCATCACAAGGAACAGAAGAAGCATGCCGCTGACCCAGGTGAGTTCTCTCGGTTTGCGGTACGCCTTCAGGAACAACACGCTGAACATGTGCGCAAATGCAGTAAGGATCATGAGGTTGGCCGACCATGAATGGATGGAACGGATCAACCAGCCATAACGCACCTTGGTCATGATGTACTGCACGCTCTCGAAGGCCTCATTGGCCCCGGCGTTGTAATACAACAGAAGCAATATCCCGGTGATCACCTGCACCCCGAAGAGAAACAGGGTGATGCCACCGAAGAAATACCAGTACGTCAGGCGGTGAACGGGGACGGTCTTGTGGCGGAACGGGGCGATCAGGTCGTCCAGATGAAGTCGTTCATCCAGCCAGCGAAGGATGGCGGCGATCACGGTCAGGCCTCCCGTTTGTGGGTGACGACAATCTCATCACCGCGCAGGTGGACATCATAGGCTGTAAGTGGTTTTGGCGGCGGCCCTGAGATGTTCCGGCCATCGATGCCGTAGATGCCGTTATGGCAGGGACACCAGACCTGGCGCAAATCGCCGCGATACTGCACGGTGCAGCCCAGATGGGTGCAGGTGGCGGAGAGCGCTTGATAGGTGCCGTCGCTGGTCAATATGAGCAGGCCGGGGCTACTGCCAAATCGGAAGATTGCCCCGGAATTCGGCTTCAGGTCCCCCACCTTGCCGGCTACCACTTCGTTCACGCCGAGGTCTGCGACGGGTGGTGGTACTACATAGCGCAGCACGGGATAGAGGAAGGAAGCAAACGTGGCAAGGATGCCGCCGCCAAGGAAGTATTCAATCGCGCGGCGACGCGTCGATCCCGGTGGTGTGTTCTGCTCGCCGCTCATGCACTCCACCTCCACCGCAACAATCTCTTACAAGCAGGACAGTCCGTCGTAGATACCTTTATCCCGCCCGGGTCAAGCAGAAGACTCTTGCGCCAGAACTCTATCTCTCGCAGCCAGACTTCCTATGGTTAATCATGTAGATTGTTTGACTTCTAGTCTGTGATCTAGGTCACAGACAAAAAGGTTAGAGGAAACTGGCCTTTTGCAGGCCGAGTTGGATCGGGTGATCCACAAGCCAGAAGCCGATCAGAAGCGAGGCAACGCGCTGCTGAGCGCGCCGCCGATGAGGCTGAGAAGCGCAGGAAAGGGTTGCAGTCAATTCTTCACGAACTGGCCACATACACTCACGATGCGCTTCGTTGAGTCCATTTCTGCGTGATCCCTACTTCTGCAATGTGCGTATATATGCCACGACTGATTTGATCTGATCGTCGGTAATCTTGCCTGCATACGAGGGCATCTTGCCGTTCTTCCCATTCTTTACGACCGCGATCAGTTCAGCGTCCGAGGTCTTCACGACCGCCGGGTCCTTGAAGGATGGAGCCTTCATGGCCTTGCCGGCCGGGGTGGCGGCCAGGCCGTCTGCGCCGTGGCACATGGCGCACTTCGCTTTGTAGGTGTCCGCACCGGAGTTCTGAGCAAACGCCGGTGTGACGATGCATGCTGCAAGGCAGCAGATTGACGCAAATCTCAGCTTCAATTTCACCGAATTGCTCCTTTGTGCCGAGGCTGTTGTCCTCCCGCCCGGCTAAAACACTATACATGGAATCTCATTTTTCGGCCCTGGTTCGCCCGGATTATTCCGCCCTTCAGTCGTACGGCAAGAGCAAAGCTGGACTTCCGGTCGAAAATGCAGAGCGATTCCGTGCATCCATGCACGCAGATCGGCTTGCGGTGCCGTTTTGTGTCCTGCGGCAGGCGGCTATGTGATGACGGTCACGGATTGCATAACCATCCCGCGGTAATCTCGATAAATGGTTATCGGTATGAATTTATCGAATAGCTCGCGCGTCAACCGCCCCGAAGTCCCGCCGATCCCGCAGCCTAGTCTGAAGCGCCTGCCTCAGTACCACCATTATCTGGTGGATATTGAGGCCAAGGGGGTCACCCGGATCTCCTGTAGCGCGATCGGCCGCGATCTGGGCTGCGTCCCGGTGCAAGTCCGCAAGGACCTGCAGTACACCGGGATCATTGGCAAGCCGAAGACCGGCTACTCGGTCTCCGAGCTCATCCAGGCCATCGAACAGTTTCTTGGCTGGAACAACGTGAACGAGGCGTTTCTGGTTGGTGTGGGGAACCTCGGCACCGCGCTGCTTGGCCACGAACGTTTCTCCAAGTTCGGTCTGCGGATCGTGGCCGCATTCGACACCGACCCGTCCAAGGTCGGCCAATGGGTCCACCAGAAGGCGGTACTGCCCTTGGACAAGCTCGCCGATCTCGCTCCGCGGATGAGCATCCTGTTGGGAATCATCACAACCCCTGCCGAAGCGGCGCAGGCGGTGGCCGATGAGATGGTCAAAGGCGGCATTCAGGCCATCTGGAACTTTGCTCCGGTAAAGCTCAAGGTCCCCGAAGGCGTCATTGTGCATAACGAAGATCTTTACTCGACGCTGGCTTCGCTCTCCTGGAAGCTGGCCAGGCGGTTACGGGCGCCAATGCAGGAGAAGCAAGAAAAGGAGGCTGTCTGATGGCGTCTTTGCCAATGGTTGCGGATCGCGCGGAGAAGTTCGAGAAGGTGTGCGTCATACTCGATCGCCACGCTCGCCGTGCGTCTAGTTTGATCCCGATTCTACAGGCGATCCAGCACGAGTACCACTACCTGCCGGAAGAAGTGCTCACCTATGTGGCGACCTCGCTGGATGTTCCCGCGGCACGCGTCTATGGCGTGGCCACGTTCTACGCGCACTTTGCGCTCCAGCCGAAGGGCAAGCACGTGATCCGCATCTGCGACGGGACGGCCTGCCACGTCAAGCAGTCGATTCCCGTGCTGAACGCGTTGCGCCAGAAGCTGGGCACCAGTGAAAGCAACCAGACCACGCCCGACATGCTTTTCACCATCGAGACGGTGGCCTGCCTGGGCGCCTGCGGACTGGCCCCGGTGATCGTGATCGATGAGCAGGTACACGGCCAGATCACTCCGCAGCGTGCACTGGCCCTGGTGGATGAGATCAAGGCCCAGGAGGCATCGCTTGCGAGCGCGTCCGCAGTTGCTGAGCAGCCCTCAGCCGAGGTGTCCCATGTCTAACGCGGAAGTTCTTACAGTGACGGCGGAGGGTGAGGCAGGCAGCCCCGTGACCTCCCAGCTTCGCCGGGTGATTGTCTGCGCCGGAACCGGGTGCATGGCCAACGGGTCCATGAAGGTCTACCAGCGCTTCAAGAGCGAGATGGCGAACTCCGGATTGGATGTGGTCCTGGAACTTCGCGCCGAAGCCGAAGACGATGAGGTCCGGCTCTCCAAGAGTGGATGTCAGGGCTTCTGCCAGATGGGACCGCTGGTCTCGGTGGAGCCGGAAGGCATTCTGTACACCAAGGTTCGCGAGGAAGACGTCGCCGAGATTGTGCAGCAGACGTTGGTTGGGAACCAGGTTGTGGAGCGGCTGCTCTATAAGGACCCGACCACGCGCAAGAGTTGCCGCGGCTTTACAGACAATCCCTTTTACTCGCGCCAGGAGCGCCTGGTGCTGCGCGAATGCGGCTTCCTCGATCCAGAGGACATCAAGGAGTACATGCTGCACGGCGGCTACAAGGCGGCGAAGAAAGCCTTCGTCGAAATGTCTCCCGAGCAGATATGCAAGACCATTTCAGAGTCAGGATTGCGCGGCCGCGGCGGCGGGGGATTCCCCACCGGGCGCAAGTGGGAAGCGGCGCGGGTCCAGAATTCGGCCAAGAAATACGTGATCTGCAACGGCGACGAGGGCGACCCCGGAGCATTCATGAACCGCTCCGTGATGGAGGGCAACCCGCACAGCGTGATTGAAGGCATGATGATCGCGGCGCGCGCCATCGGCGCCAACGAGGGCCTGGTCTACGTCCGCGCAGAGTACCCCCTGGCGGTGGAGCGCATGCGCCGCGCCGTAGCGGACGCGGAGCGCGAAGGCATTCTGGGCAAGAACGTCTTCGGCACTGGCCTCGCCATGAAGTGCGACGTGATGGAGGGCGCCGGCGCGTTTGTCTGCGGCGAAGAGACGGCCATGATCGCGTCCATCGAGGGACAGCGCGGCATGCCGCGGCCCAAGCCGCCCTTTCCCGCGCAGAGCGGTCTGTGGGGCAAGCCGACCGTCATCAACAACGTCGAAACGCTGGCCCATGTGTCGCGCATTCTCAACGTAGGCCCCGAGGTCTTCCGCAGCATCGGCACCAAAGACTCGCCGGGCACCAAGACCTTCGCTCTCACCGGCCACGTCGCCAACACCGGGCTGGTCGAAGTTCCCTTCGGGACCACGCTGCGCGAGATCGTCTACAACATCGGCGGCGGTGTGACGGACGACGCGGGAAAGATGTGGAAGAACGGATTCAAGGCCGTGCAGATCGGCGGGCCCTCCGGCGGATGCCTCACCGAGGAGCATCTCGACCTTCCCCTCGCCTATGAATCGCTGCGCTCGGTGGGCGCGATGGTCGGCTCCGGCGGGCTGGTCACCATGAACCAGGGCACCTGCATGGTCAGCATCGCGCGCTTCTTCATGCAGTTCACCCAGCGCGAGTCCTGCGGCAAGTGCCTGTTGTGCCGCGAAGGCACGCGCCAACTGCTGGCGCTGCTGGACGACGTGATCGAAGGCCGCGCGGACGCTGGCACGCTTGTCCTGCTGGAGCAGTTGGGCCATGCAGTGCAGGTCGGCTCCTTGTGCGGCCTGGGAAAGACGGCGCCCAATCCGGTGCTCTCCACCCTGCGCTACTTCCGCAAGGAGTACGAAGAGCACGTCTTCGAGAAGCGCTGCCGCACGGGCCGATGCAAGGCCCTGCTCAGCCCGCAGATCGATCCGCTGAAGTGCAAGGGCTGCGGCCTGTGCTTTGCGGCGTGCCCGACAGGGGCCATCTCGGGAGAAAAGAAGAAGCCATACCACATCGATCCGGAGCTGTGCATCAAGTGCGGCGCGTGCGCAACAGCCTGCAAGATCCACGCGATTGAGGGGATATAGTCCGATGAACACGCTCACCAAGCCAACTTTGACCATCGATGGAAGAACGGTAGCGATCGAGGGAGAGCGCAACCTGCTCGAACTGGTCCGCAAGGCCGAGATCGACCTGCCCACCTTCTGCTATCACTCCGAACTCAGCGTCTACGGCGCTTGCCGCCTGTGCCTGGTGCAGGTGGAAGGGCGCGGGATCATGGGCGCATGTTCCACGTTGCCGGAGGCCGGCCTGAAGGTGCAGACCACGACACCGGAGATCCGCGAGATCCGCCGCATCGCGGTCGAGCTGCTGCTGGCAAACCACGACCAGAGCTGTCCCACCTGCTCACGCAGCGCCAACTGCCAGTTGCAGAACCTGGCCCAGCGCCTGGGCGTCAAGAAGGTGCGCTTCAAATCCGTGCTGCAACCGGTCGCGGTGGACGAGTCCTCTCCATCGCTTGTCCGCGATCCCAACAAATGCGTGCTCTGCGGCGACTGTGTGCGCATGTGCTGGGAGATCCAGGGCATCGGAGCCATCGACTTCGCGCATCGCGGGCACGAGGCCTGCGTGCAGCCCGCCTTCGGAAAACCGCTTGGCGACGTGGAGTGCGTCAACTGCGGACAATGCGCCAGCGTCTGCCCCACCGGTGCGCTGACGGTGAAGTCCGAAGAAGATGCGGTCTGGAATATGCTCGCCGATCCCACAAAGAAGGTCGTTGTGCAGATTGCGCCCGCCGTGCGCGTGGGCCTGGGCGAGTGCTTCGGCCGCAAGCCCGGAGAGATCACCACGGGACATATCGTCGCCGCCCTGAAGCAGCTCGGCTTCGACCAGATCTACGACACATCGTTCGGAGCCGATCTCACGGTGATCGAAGAAGGCACGGAGTTCCTGCATCGCAAGACGCAGGGCGGAACTCTGCCCATGTTCACCTCCTGCTGTCCCGGCTGGGTGAAGTACGCGGAGCAGTACTTTCCGGAACTGCTGCCCAACCTCTCCACCTGCCGCTCGCCGCAAGCGATGCTCGGTTCCCTGCTGAAGGCCATGCTTCCCGGCCAGCTCAAGGTCGATCGCAAGGACATCAAGGTCGTCTCCATCATGCCATGCACGGCCAAGAAGTTTGAAGCGCAGCGCCCGGAGTTTGCCGTCGATGGCGACCCGGACGTGGACCATGTGCTGACCACGCAGGAGCTGGCCCACATGATCCAGTCCGCCGGCCTCATCTTCGACACGTTGCAGCCCGAATCCTTCGATATGCCCTTCGGCTTCTACACCGGCGCCGGTGTGATCTTCGGCAACTCGGGCGGAGTCACCGAGGCCGTTCTGCGCTACGCCGCGGAGAAGGTGACGGGAACGAAACTGGAGAAGGTTGAGTTCCAGCAGGTGCGCGGCGATTCCGGCCTGCGCGAAGCCACCATCACAGTCAACGGTTCACCTCTCAAGCTGGCCATCGTCCACGGACTGCGCAATGCGCGCGTGGTCGCGGAACAGGTGCGCGCGGGCAAGAGCCAGTACGACCTGATCGAAGTGATGGCCTGCCCCGGAGGTTGTGTGGGAGGCGCCGGTCAGCCCGTGCCCACCGCGTCCAACACGCGCGCGCTGCGCACCAAGGGCCTCTATCAGGCGGACAAGATGCTGCAACTGCACAAGTCGCAGGACAACGTCTTCATCACCGAGTGCTACGAGCGTTTCCTGGGAGAGATTGGCGGAGAGAAGGCGCATCATCTGCTGCATACCGGCTACCAGAGCCGTCACCGCATTGCCGACGAGTCGCTTCCGCTGATGCAGTCGCAGGGCGCAGACAGGCACAAGGTGAACGTCTGCCTGGGGACCAACTGTTTCCTGAAGGGTTCGCAGGATGTGCTGAACGGAGTGCTGCGCCATGCGGAGCAGAACGGACTGGAAAACCTGCTCGATGTTCGCGCAGGCTTCTGTTTCGAGAAGTGCGAGACCGGCCCGACCGTCATGATCGACGGCGTGCACCTTGCTCACGGCACGGCCGCAAAGGCGATTGAAATACTGGAAAGACGTATCGAGGACGACAGCGCGGAGCAGACAGCCGGCGCCGATTCAGAACGCATCGGCGCTGTACAGGAGTAATCGGGAGGTCAAACCAGACTCCCGCGAGCGAGCTGCCGGTTCCGTCTTCGCGGATTGTTCAGTTGCAGGCATAAAAGAGGTGAACCATGGCCCCCGATAAGGATGTTGTAGAGATCGTGGTCTGTCTTGGCAGTTCCTGCTTCGCCAGGGGAAACTCCGAGATTCTCGCCGTGCTGCAGCAATATGCGCAGAGCAGCGGGCCCAACGCTCCGGTCCGTCTCGCGGGCTGTCTCTGCCAGGACCAGTGCAAGCAGGGCCCCAATCTGAAGATCGGCGACGAGTTCCATCACAACATCACCGCGGCAAGGTTGCGCGAACTGCTGCAGCAGTTGGACGGGCCAACCCGGGGGGATCATGGCGAAGCTTAATTCCATCTACACCAGGCAGCGCGAGTGCCAGGACTGCCACAAGTGCATCCGCGAGTGCCCGGTCAAGGCGATCCGCGTGGAGGACGGCTATGCGCGCGTTGTGTCCGAGCTTTGCATCATGTGCGGCAACTGCGTTCTGGCCTGCCCCCACGACGCAAAGCAGGTGCGTGACGATCTACCCGACGCCAAAGCTCTATTGACCAGCGGGCGCAGGGTGATCGCCTCGCTCGCTCCTTCGTTTGTGGCGCAGTTCTCCGGCGTGCATCCCGCGCAACTGATTCATGCTCTCAAGCGGCTTGGCTTCTTTGCCGTATCGGAGACCGCGCTGGGCGCCCAGCAGGTCTCGGCCAGCTCCTACGCGTTGATGCACAGCGAGCCGAAGCAGATCTGGATCTCTTCCGCCTGCCCGGTCGTTGTGGACTTCATCGCCAAGTATCATCCCGAATGCCAGCCTCATCTCTCCGAAGTCCTCTCGCCCCTGCTGACGCACTGCAAGATGTTGCGCGAGCACTATGGCGACGACATCGCGACCGTCTTTATCGGGCCCTGCATCGCCAAGAAGAAGGAGGCCGAACAGCATCCCGAGCTGCTCGATGTCGTGCTCACCTTCGAGGACCTAGACCGCTGGCTAACGGAAGAGAAGATTCATCTGGAAGAGATCGACCCCACGCCGGAGGACCGCTTCCAGCCGCAGGAGGCCCAGGAGGGAGCGCTCTATCCTATCGATGGCGGAATGGTCCCGGGCGTTGCCGGCAACCGCGAGGCCAACAGCCTGCAGTTCATGTCGTTCTCCGGAATCGCAAACGTCGAGCAGGCCCTGAAGAGCATTCCAGAGTGGCATCCCGAGCACAACATCTTCTTTGAGCTGACCGCCTGCGCGGGCTCCTGCGTGAACGGGCCGAAGGCTGCGCGCTCTACATCGGTGGCGCGTCGCCGCTACGACATCCTCAGCTATGCCAAGCCCGCCGCCCGGCTTCCGCGCAAGCCTTCGCTTGGCATCGCCGGACACTACGACGCCGCTCCGGTCGCGCGCACCGAATACAGCGAACTGCAACTGAGCGAAGCGATGCGCACCGTGGGAAAGTACTCCGCCGAGGATGAACTGAACTGCGGAGGCTGCGGATACGACTCCTGCCGCGACTTCGCCCGTGCCCTGCTCGACCACAACGCCGAGCGCATGATGTGCGCCACCTATACCCGCAAGCTGGCGCAGAAAAAAGCCAACGCGCTGCTGCAGAAGATGCCCTCCGCAGTCGTCATCGTCAATGAAGACCTGAAGGTCATCGAGAGCAACGAGCGTTTTACGCGCCTCTTCGCCACCGATACCGGCCAGTCCACGGACCTGGAAGGCAGCGCCCTCGGCGTCGTGGTCCCCTTCTCCAACCTCTTCAAGCGCGTTCTGGAAACGGGCAAGGACATCGTGGGCCACGACATCCGCTACCAGCGCAGCATCCTGAACACAAGCATCTTCACCATCGAGCCCCATGCCGTCATGTGCGGCATCTTTCAGGACATCACGCAGCCTATCTTCCAGAAAGAGCAGATCATCGGGCGCGCCCGCGAGGTCATCCAGAAGAACCTCAAAACCGTGCAGCAGATCGCCTACCTTCTGGGCGAGAACGCCGCCGATTCAGAGATCACCCTCAACTCCATCGTGAGCTCGTTCAGCCCCGAGGAGGCCGACGACAGCGATGCCGCGGAGAAGCCGTGACCGCCGCCGAGAGCTTCATCGAGGTCGATTCCTGCCAGAGGGCAAAGCACGGCCAGTTCATCTCCGGAGACGTCTTTCTCTCCCGCAAAGTCGAACCGGAGGGCCGCATCCTCTCGGTCCTTGCCGACGGACTGGGCAGTGGCGTCAAAGCCTCCGTTCTTGCCACCATGACAGCGTCCATGGCCCTGAAATACGCGGCCAGCGCAATGGACATTCAGACCTCCGCCGAGACCATCATGGACACGCTGCCCATCTGCAGCGTGCGCAAGATCAGCTACTCCACCTTCACCGTCGTCGACATGGCCAGCACCGGCGAGACCCGCATCATCGAGCACGGCAATCCGCCATTTTTGCTGGTCCGTCCCGGCGGCGAGTTGCATATTGAGAAGACCGAAGTGCGTCCCCCGCGCTGGCACGACCGCGTCATCAGCTACTCCACCTTCGACGTGCAGCGCGAAGACCGCATTGTCTTCTTCTCCGACGGCATCTCGCAGGCGGGCATGGGAGAGTACCGCACTCCCCTCGGATGGGGTTTGCAAAACGTCGAAAAATATGTGCGCGAACAGATCCGCTGGAACCCATATATCTCGGCCCGCGAGCTGTCGCGCCTTCTGGTCACGCGCGCGGAGGAGTTCGACGGCCTCGGCGCGCGCGACGACATCACCTGCGGCGTGGTCTACTTCCGAAAGCCCCGCCAACTGCTGGTGTTGACCGGCGCCCCGTTCGACCGCTCGCACGACCAGAGCATGGCCATGATGTCCGTCAGCACGCCCGGCCGCAAGGTGATCTGCGGCGGCACCACCGCCAATATCATCTCCCGGCTGCTGCGCCGTGAAATTCAGATCGACCTCGGGCAACCGCTCGATCCCAAAGTCCCGCCCTCCGCCAGGATGGAGGGATTCGAGCTGGTGACAGAAGGCACGCTGACCCTGGGCGAGGTGCTTCGCCTACTGGAAGAGGGCTTCGTCGCCGAAGACTTGAAGTCGAATGCAGCCGTGCGGCTTGCCACCATGCTGCTCGATAGCGACATCGTAAAGTTTGCCGTCGGCACCAGAATCAACGAGGCGCACCAGGACCCCAACATCCCGGTCGAACTCGACCTGCGGCGCAACATCGTCAAGCGAATCGCGCATCTGCTGGAGAGCAAATATATGAAGCGCGCCTTGATTCAGTATCTCTGATAGCGGAAGGCTTCAAGGAATTCAACGGTTGACGCAAAGGGGTGGACGAACGCGAACAGTGGCGGACTACTGAAGCAGTCCGCCACTGGCTCGCACATCTGAATCAGCTTGCAAGTTCGGTCTCTTCCTCGGGCTCCGCTCCTACGCTCGCGGCTGCCTTGGAGTTCTTCGCCTTCGCCGCAACAATTGCAACCGGCTTTGCCGCCGCGGCGATGCTCTCCGCGTCCGCGCGTTCCGTCAGCTCCACGAATGCCCTTCCATGGAAGCTGTCCAGCAGGATTGCCCGGAACTCCTCGATCAGCGGATAGCGCGGGTTGGCGCCCGTGCATTGGTCGTCGAAGGCATCGATGGCAACGCCATCCAGCTTCTCCAGGAACTCCGCCTCGTTGACTCCAGCCTCCTGAATGGATGCGGGAATCTCAAGGTCCTTCTTCAGGCCCTCCACCCACGCAATCAGGTTGGCGACCTTTTCATCCTTGGTCGCACCACCCAGGCCGAGGGCTTCGGCGATCTCCGCGTAACGGCACCTCGCCTTGGGCCGGTCGTACTGCGAGAAGGCCGCCTGCTTGGTGGGATTGTCGTTGGCGTTGTAGCGGATCACATTGCTGATCAGCAGTGCGTTCGACAGCCCGTGCGGCAGATGGAATGCCGCCCCCACCTTGTGCGCCATGGAGTGGCACGCGCCCAGAAACGCGTTGGCGAAGGCGATGCCCGCAATCGTCGCCGCATAGTGAACCTTCTCGCGTGCCCTCGGGTCCTTCGCGCCGTTCTTGTAGGCCGACGGCAGATACTCCTTCAGCAGCTTGAGCGCCTGCAGCGCCTGACCGTCCGTGAACTCATTGGCCATGATGGAGACATACGCCTCCAGCCCATGAACCACCGCGTCGATGCCGCCGAATGCAGTCAGCGACTTGGGCAGGTTCATCACCAGATTGGGATCGACGATGGCAATATCCGGCGTCAGCTCATAGTCGGCGATGGGATATTTTTTTCCCGTCTCGTCGTCCGTCACCACGGCAAACGGCGTCACCTCGGAGCCTGTTCCGGACGTGGTCGGAATCGCAACCAGCTTGGCCTTCACGCCCATCCTGGGGAACTTGTAGATGCGCTTGCGAATGTCCATAAAGCGCATGGCAAGGTCCTCAAAATCCACCTCCGGATGTTCGTACATCACCCACGCAATCTTGGCCGCGTCCATGGGAGAGCCTCCGCCAAACGCCACAATCACGTCGGGCTGAAAGCGGTTGGCCACCTCCACGCACTTGCGCACGGTCGTCAAGTTCGGGTCCGCCTGCACCTGAGAGAAGACATCCACTTCCAGACCCAGCTTCTTCAGGACCACGATCAGATCGTCCGCCACGCCCGTGCGGAAGAGGAAGTCGTCGGTCACAATCAGTGCGCGCTTCCTGCCGGCAAGGTCCTTCAGCGCCTCGGGAATGCACCCGCGCCGGAAGTAGATCGCGCCCGGCAGCTTGTGCCACAACGTATTCTCCGCGCGCTTGGCCACGATCTTCTTGTTCAGCAGATGCTGTGGGCCGACGTTCTCCGACACGGAGTTCCCGCCCCAGCTTCCGCAACCCAGCGTTAGGCTCGGCGCAAGGCTGAAGTTGTACAGATCGCCGATGCCGCCATACGAAGACGGCGTGTTGATCAGGATGCGCGCGGTCTTCATGTGGTCGCCGAAGTACTCGATGCGCTCCTTCTGCTGGTCCTGATTGGTATACAGAACAGATGTGTGTCCCATGCCGCCCATGGCAATCAGCTTCGACGCAATCTCCACCGCGTCCTTGAAGTCCTTGGCGCGATAGAGCGCAAGAATGGTGGAGAGCTTCTCGTGCGCGAAGGGTTCCGCCACGGTTGCGTCCGTCACCTCGCCGATCAGCACCTTGGTCGTCGCTGGCACCGTAATCCCGGCCAGCTCGGCGATCTTGGTTGCGGCCTGGCCCACGATCTTCCCATTCACCGCGCCGTTCACCAGAATGATGCGGCGCACCAGTTCGGTCTGCTTCTTGTCCAGAATGCAACCGCCATGCCGGTTGAACCGGTCGCGCACGGAATCGTAGATGGAATCCACCGCGATCACGGCCTGCTCGGAGGCGCAGATCACTCCGTTATCGAATGTCTTCGACATAAGAATCGATGCAATGGCGCGCGTCTGATCAGCGGTCTCGTCGATCACCACCGGAGTATTGCCCGCGCCAACACCGATCGCCGGAGTGCCCGATGAGTAGGCCGCATGAACCATCCCCGGCCCGCCCGTGGCCAGGATCAGCTTCACCGCGGGATGACGCATCAACTGATTGGAGAGTTCGATGGTCGGCTCGTCGATGCACCCGATGATGTCCTCCGGCGCGCCCGCCGCTACCGCCGCACGCAGCACCAGCCGCGCCGCCACGCAGGTCGACCGCCGCGCCCGCGGATGTGGGCTGATGATGATGCCGTTGCGCGTCTTCAGGCTGATCAATGTCTTGAAGATGGCCGTCGAAGTCGGATTCGTCGTCGGAATAATTCCGCAGATCAGGCCCACCGGCTCGGCGATGGTGATGGTGCCCGCCTCGTCGTCCTGGCTCAGAATGCCGCAGGTCTTCTCGTCTTTGTACTTGTTGTAGATGTACTCCGAAGCAAAGTGGTTCTTGATCACCTTGTCTTCCACCACGCCCATCCCCGTCTCTTTCACGGCCAGCTCAGCCAGAGGGATGCGGGCATTGGCGGCGGCCAGCGCGGCGCTGCGGAATATCTGGTCAACCTGCTTCTGCGTGAAGCCGGCGAACTTCTGTTGCGCGGCTTTGACGCGCGCGATCAGGGCATCCAGTTCTTCGCTGGTGGTCACCCGGTCTTCTGGCTCTTGGTTCGCTGCAAGAAACACTTCAAGATTTGTCATGCTCTCCTCTTTCTCCTGCTGCTCTGTGTAGCAATGAAGGACGAGTTGCAAGTTGAAACAGCGAACCACGACAGTCCGCTCAGGCTCTCCCGTGGAATGGAACGAATGGCTCTGCCGCTCCTCTGGCAGGCGATCTACCGATATATTTATACCGATAAATATATATCCAATGTACGTCCCGCGAATTTCTCAGGCAGTGATAGCCGTCACATATCCGCAGGGAAGCTCCAATTGGCCATTAATCCTATGTATATGAATGGATTGCATCTGATGGACGGCTTTTTGCACCGCTCTTCTTGCGAGAGCGAACTCCCCCTGCCGCTTCGTCCGCGAAGACCGAAATAGCTTCCCGGCATCTAGCAGCCCGGCACGGACGATGAACCTGCGCCACCAACTCCAGCCAACCGCAGGCAGTAATATATGAGGATGCTAGCTTACCGCTCACGAACCTCGACCCACGGACGCAACATGGCCGGCGCGCGCAGTCTTTGGCGCGCCACCGGAATGCAGGACGGCGACTTCGGCAAGCCCATCATCGCCGTCGCCAACTCCTTCACCCAGTTTGTTCCCGGCCACGTCCATCTCAAGGACCTCGGCCAGCTCGTCGCCGAAGAGATCGCCCGCGCCGGCGGCGTCGCCAAGGAGTTCAACACCATCGCCGTCGACGACGGCATCGCCATGGGCCACGACGGCATGTTGTACAGCCTGCCCTCGCGCGAGCTCATCGCCGACTCGGTCGAGTACATGGTCAACGCCCACTGTGCCGACGCGCTGGTCTGCATCTCCAACTGTGACAAGATCACTCCCGGCATGATGATGGCCGCCCTGCGCCTCAACATCCCCGCCATCTTCGTCTCCGGTGGGCCCATGGAGGCGGGCAAGATCAAGCACGGCAACACCGTCAAGACCGTCGACCTGATCGACGCCATGGTCCTCGCCGCCGATCCCAAGGCCACCGACGCCGAGGTCGACGAGTATGAGCACGCCGCCTGCCCCACCTGCGGGTCGTGTTCCGGGATGTTCACCGCCAACTCCATGAACTGCCTCAACGAAGCGCTCGGTCTCGCCCTGCCCGGCAATGGCACCATCGTCGCCACGCATGAAGACCGCAAGCAGCTCTTCCTCCAGGCCGGCCGCACCATCGTCGATCTGGCCCGCCGCTACTACGAGCACGACGACCTCACCGCCCTCCCGCGCGGCATCGCCACATTCGAGGCCTTCGAGAACGCCATGACCCTCGACATCGCCATGGGCGGTTCCACCAACACCGTGCTGCATCTCCTCGCCGCCGCGCAGGAGGCCCAGGTCCCCTTCACCATGGCGGACATCGACCGCCTCTCGCGCCGCGTCCCCAACCTCTGCAAGGTCGCGCCCTCCGCCCCCAACGTCCATCTGGAGGACGTGCACCGCGCCGGCGGCATCATGGCCATCCTCGGCGAGCTGGACCGCGCCGGCCTGCTGCATCGCGATGTCCCCACCGTCTACGCGCCATCGCTCGGCGTCGCCATCGACAATCTCGACGTCAAGCTGAACGTCTCCCCCGCTGTACAGGAGTTCTTCCGCGCCGCGCCCTTCGGCGTCCGCACCACGGTCGCCTTCAGCCAGTCCGCCCGCTACCCCGATCTCGACCTCGACCGCGACGCCGGAGTCATCCGCAACCTCGCGCACGCCTTCAGCAAGGATGGCGGCCTCGCCGTCCTCTACGGCAACATCGCCGAAGAAGGATGCATCGTCAAGACCGCCGGCGTCGACGCCGCCCATCTCACCTTCACCGGCCCCGCGCGCATCTTCGAGAGCCAGGACTCCGCCGTCGAGGCCATCCTCGGCGACCGCATCGTTCCCGGCGATGTCGTCCTCATCCGCTACGAAGGCCCGCGCGGAGGCCCCGGCATGCAGGAGATGCTCTACCCCACCAGCTACCTCAAGTCCAAGGGCCTCGGCAAATCCTGCGCCCTCATCACCGACGGCCGCTTCTCCGGCGGTAGCTCGGGGCTGTGTCTTGGCCACATCTCCCCGGAAGCCGCCGAAGGCGGTGCCATCGCCCTGGTCGAAGAGGGCGACACCATCCAGATCGACATCCCCAACCGCATCCTCCGCGTCAACCTCTCCGACGCCGAACTAGCCAACCGCCGCGCCGCCATGGAAGCCCGTGGCACCGCCGACTCCAATGCTGTAGATGCAGAGTCGAAGGGCCCCGCCGCATGGAAGCCCGCCAACCGCACCCGCAAAGTCTCGCAAGCCCTCCAGGCCTACGCCGCCCTCACCACCAGCGCCTCTCGCGGCGCCGTCCGCGACGTCTCCCGCATCCAGAAGTAGGGCTAGTCTGTCGTGGAAATGTCGAATCGGAGTGGACGGCTGAGAGTACACACGGTAAGATGTGGGCCACTCGCCGTGGAGGCAAACATGGCTGAAAAATGGTTACGGGAGCGTATCGCCGATATTGATGCGGAGATAAAGAAGTTGGAGCACAACAAGGCCAATAATCCAACCGAGATGGGCACCCTTTATGACAAAAGGATTGCCACGATGGTGGAGATGCGCAAGTTGCTCGAAAAATACTGATTGTGCTTTAGGTCACTGAGTACAGTCCAAAGTGACTGAGACTTCTGACCCGATCTTGGCTATCGCACTCGTACTGATCGCCTGTTGAGAAGGTAGTTTTTTGTATTTAACGCCCTGTTCGTCCAGCAGGGCACGAACCTCTGACCAATGAACTGCAAAATTCACGTTCTGTGGAACATCTCCGGTAAATTGTGCAACCCGCAAGGCGTCGAGCTTGGCAACGACAACCCCAACCACGTGTCCGCTCGTATCGAAGACTGGACCACCACTGTTGCCAGGCTGAACCGGCGCACTGATCTGCACAAACCTAATATCGTTTTGTAGACCAGTCGTGGCGCTAAGAACTCCAGTGGAAACGTTCCCCTCGGAAGAGAGGAGCCCTGGCAGTGGGAAGCCGAAGGTCACAACGGTATCACCGACTTTTGGTGAGGTGCCACTTCTGAAAACTGCTATCTGGTCTGGCTTAATTTCTGCCTTTACGAGAGCCAGATCGGAAGCCGGGTTCCTGCTGATGACCTGTACAGGAAGCCCCCCTTTGATCGTGAGATTGCGGCAACCTGCCACGACGTGGTTGTTTGTAAGTAGTTCCCCATCGCTGCTGACGAAAAACCCCGTACCAAAAGAATGTTGCGTAGGTTTGGCTTCCTCGGTGACCGGAACCTGCCCATGGTCTCTTTCTACTTTGTTCATCATTTCCAAGGAGTCTCTGGCTCTTGTAATGGCGTTGGCGTTCCATTCGCTGAATCCGCCTATTTCTATCGTTTTCTTGAACGCCTCTTTAGCCTCGGAATATCGACCGAGATCGAGGAATGCCGCTCCCATCTGTTCAGCACATGGAGCAAAGTCTGGGTCTAACTCCATGCATCGCCTCAAGATAGGAATCGCGTCTTCAGACTGTCCTAGGCCGTATCGACATATA
>PKWU01000029.1 GCA_003132145.1 Granulicella sp. | reverse complement strand
ATATGTCGATACGGCCTAGCACCTCAAACTAGTCCTCCGAACACTGGTCAGGTCACAAAGGCAGCGCGAGCAGCCATGCGATAGGTGTAAGCCCGAGGCAACATTCGGGTCCCGCTCTGTCCACAACCAGGTTTCCAGGAGCGGTTGGGGATAAGCCTTAGGCTATCGGCCGAATACTCAAAAACTTCGCCGAATTCTCCGCCGAATTGCGCGCCATAAGGACTCCAAATCGTCCTATAGGCTCCTCTGTACTCCATTGATAACATTGGTGCTCCGGGCTTCATAACTGCCCGGTTAACCGAAGGGTTGTAGGTTCGAGTCCTACCTCAGGAGCCAATCTTTTCAATCAGTTAGCGCGACTACCTTCGGAAGCCTCTTGAGATACCGGGGGAAGCATCAAGGACTCCCCTTCAAAATTGGTGCTGCTGATGCTTTGCATCGCTCCCCGCAGTCATTCAACGTGTAGTGTCCGTAACGCGCTGTCATGTGTAGCGCATGGCTAATTACATCGTCTGGGGATGCAAGTGCAAAACGAGAGATCAAGAAAACCTAGAGCTATTGGCGGATATACTTCGGCAGCTCGATATACTCGCTGCGATGAAAGGGGGGTAACCATGCTCGATAATTCAGCGGCGGGTAATTGGAAGGCTGGAGGCAGAGACTTGGCGAAATGACTACATAATGATCTGGCTTTACGACGGGTGCCCATTGCGCCACTCTGGTGGGACACGGAACCGCAGGAACATGTTTCGGCAATGCGGGGCTCGATGGCTGATTATCTGCCGATGCTTCTTCATTTTGCACATGACCAGCAATGTTGACCTGAAGCCACATGTCGGTGTTGATGGATTGTGAGATAGAGGTTCTCGGTATGCCATCGGCAACAAGCTCCTGTATGGCCAGGTCGCCAGCACGCTGGTCCGCATAGTAGTCGTGTGTATCTCCCACTGCATCGACCGTAAAGATGGCGAGCACGATAATGCATACGACGGGAACGGCGGGGCCAATCGACCGCTGATATATGAGGAGTAGGAGTACGATAGCCGGAGGCATGAGACAGAGGGCGTATCTGTCAAAAAGGCCAAACATCTCCGCTCGGGGAAACAGAAGCAATAAGTAAGCGAATGAGAATGGGCCAAGAATCCAGAGGGCTGATCTCTCCGCGCCGGAAAGTCCGTTTGCTTCAGGTTTGCAAAGTGCCTTCTTGGCGATGAGTTGCTCGGCCAGGATGAAGGCAGACCCAACTGTCACCACGGCTAGGGCTACCCCCAGCCATTTGGGAACGGCGACCGAACTGCCGAACAGCTGATCGACCGGTACCGGGCCGAAAGCGAGAGGATTTCTACTAACGACACAGTAGAGCCAGGGGGCAAGCCAGACGAATAGCCGCCCCCGATGAGCGGCATCTTTGAGGCAGAAGAGCATCAGGCCAAACACGACAGACCCGCGGAGAAACGACCAACGGGTTAGTCGACCCATTGCGGGCCACCAAGCCGCGAGAAGCGGAAGGACGAAGAGCAGAAGACACAAAAACAGCTTAGCCAACTCCTCAACCAAGGTTCTCGCCGAGTAGGAATGGACAAGGCCGAATTGCGTGGCAGCGTCTGCGGCCATATACGGTTTACTCAAGAACCAATGCATTAGCGCCGCTATGCCGATCAAGCTAACGAAAGCCGCCGCAAGGGAAGCCGGCAACACGCCACGCCGTTTGCGCAACAGCCAACCAGTGGACGGAACCATAACAAGTGCGCCCAACCATGCGACCTGACGTACTGATCCCCCGATTAAATTCAGCAGTGCTGCGGAGAGGAGCCAAAGCAAGGTTTCCCGGGGTGTGCCCGATGCGACGGCCCGCTGGCACATGTAGATGCAGAGCAAGAGCACGAACAGACAGGGCGCATCGGTCATGAAGGATGTGGCCAAGGGGAAAAACATTGGTGAGAGTCCCAGGGTGAGAGCACCGATGGATGCATTGCGCTGGCACACGTCGAAGCGTGTCAGAATTTGATGGAAGAGATAGACGGCCCCCACCCCGATGGGCAACATCGACAAGCGCAGGATATTAAAGGAAAAGCCGAATAGTTTGATGAACAGGGCGCCCCAGACAATCATCCAACCTTCGGTGGGGGCCGTCCAACCGTTATAGACAATGTGACCCGTGCGAGCGAATTCCAGCGCTGTCCTGGCGTATGAGAAATCGTCAAGATAACCATCGCTTGAAACCGGGTAGGCCACCAGGATGCAGATGCCGACGAACAGAGCGCATAGAAGAGCGTTGCGTCGCGCGGAAGGAGGCATTTTGACTTCAGCGCCGGGAGTGAAGATGCAAGAGGCTTCCAGGGGAGCGTTCTCCTATCGATGTCTCGATGTGGAATCGAAAGTTATACTGCCTGATCTTATCAGCGGCAATTCTATGCACTTTTGCTTGTGCTCCCCAGGAAAAAGGCATCCATGCAATTGTTCACCGAAGGATTGTAGGTTCGAGTTCTACCTCGGGAGCCATAAAATAAATAACTTATAGACAATTCTGAAGAGATTCGGCCCTTGAGTCCGGGCTGGCGGCGCTGCGAATCTGCACCAGTCCGGCGATCGAACGCGCCTCGCGGCGAATCAACATGCCCGCGGTCTCCACACCCGTGCGAACGAAGGATTTTTCGCAGTCCTGACTCGACGGGCCGCGCATGTTGCCCTCCATGTAGGCGAGGCCCGGGCATCGCGTACAGGAGCCGCCGCCATGCGAACAGGTGGAACAGACCGGCAGATCGCTTATGGTGATCGAGCGCACTTCAGTCATCTGCGGCGAGTGCTTCCAGATGTCAAGGAACCGGCTGGCGCGAACGTTGCCGGTCGGCAGAGGAAACTGCACGCAGGGATAGACATCGCCGTACGGCGAGACGTAGCAGAAGGTGTGGCCGGCGCTGCATGGCAACATCTTCTGGGCGTCCTCGGCTGCGGGAGGCCCGCCGGGCGGGGCGCAGAACTCCTCCGGGCTGGTGCCCAGAATGGAGGCATCGCGGAAGACCTGCTGTAGCTGGGCGCGTTCAATATTCAGGTTCAGAATGGAGCGGTCCCCATCCATCATGGGAGTAATGGTCGGGTCGATGGTAAACTCTGCGCCAACTTCGGCGGCCAGCGCCTGGACGCCCGGATAATCCTGAAAATTCTCGCGCATCAGCACGTTGGCGAAGATCACCTTGACGCCGCGCTCGACCAGAAGACGCACCGCCGCGATGGTTCGCTTCAGCGACCCCGGCAGCTTGGTAATGGCGTCATGCACCTCGGCGCGGTGCGAGTAGACGCTGATCTGCACCGAGTCCAGCGCAAGCGCCTGGAGCCGGTCTGCCTCGCTCCGCCGGACCATCACCGCGTTGGTCTTGAGCTTTACGCAGAAGGAGAGCCGGCGCGCGTGCTCGACGATCTCGAAGAAGTCGCGCCGCATCATGATCTCGCCGCCGCTGAGCGTCAGAAAGAAGACCCCAGCCGCGGCCATCTGATCCAGCAGCTCCTTGATCTCGGCGGTGTTCATCTCGCCGTGGTCGTCGTGGTCCAGGTAGCAATGCACGCAGCGCTCATTGCAGCGATAAGTCAGGTCGAGCTGAACGGCGAGCGGAATGCCCAGCCGCTGGGCCTTGTCGCTCATCTCCTGGACCAGTCCGATCATTTCGTCTCCACAATCGGCTGGTCCGAGAGCTTCAGGATTCCATGCTTCGCCAATCCTTCCACCAGCTCTTCGGCATCGCGCAAGGCGGCGGCCGGGTCAACATCAAACTGAGCGCAGAGACTCCGCTCCACGATCTCGGAGAGCGGAGTGACGCCGTTGGCCGCCTGCCAGATCGCCGTCGCCGTCTCATTCAGGCTGAAGAGCGTCGAATCGCGGGCGGACATGATCATCATCTCGCTGCCGAGCAGGCGCGCGGCGACTTCACTGGTTCGAGCGATATACACGGGACTCATACGATTAACTCCCACACGCGAGAATTGGGAACGAAGGTGAGGCGGCGCACCGGAACATGCTGCACCAGGTGGCAAGCGGAGTCGAAGACGTGGCCAACCAATTCGGAATCATGCGCGAAGAAGAGCACGCACTGCAGCACCGCGCGCAGAGCGTCCGCGTCGGCGACAGGGTCGATTCGGTTCTCCGGGCCTTGGGCGAGGAGATACAGGGCGGCTAGTGGCGCGCGCACATTCTCACCGGGCTTTGCAAGCTCACCGGCAAAGGGAGTGCCGTAGGCGACATAGCCGTCAGCTTCGCGGCGGATATAGGAGATCTCGTCGGTCAGCAGGGTGGCATCCTGTGGCGCGAGCCGCGAGATGGTGGTCTTGCCCGCGCCGGAGACTCCGGCAAACAGGAACGCGCGGCCGTTGCGCACCACGCTGGCGGCATGAACCAGCAGCCCGCCCTGCCTGGCGAGAAGCAGCGAGTGAACGATGCGGAAGGCCGCGTCAATGGCATACGGAGTGGCGGACTGCCAGATGCGCCCGTGGCGCAGAGAGGGGTCCAGCTCCGCGTGGAAGTCGCCGCGCTCCAGCACCCAGCGGCCTACTTCAAAACGCACGCTCAGGTCTTCGTCGTCGCCGATTGCAGTTGGAATACTGCCGGGCGGAACGATTTCCACTTCGAACTCGAAGACCGGCTGCGCGGAGGAGTTCACGAAGCCGCCGTATCGCTCATGGAGGATCTGATGAAACTCCGGACTAATGGTGCGTACCAGGACCGGCATCGCCCCGATCTCGACCAGCACGTCCTGTGCGATGGCGGGTCCCATCAGCCGGCCCACGATAGGTTGATGGACCTGCGCAGGCGGAGCACCATGCGGGTACACAGCTCCGAATGGCGCAGGGTCCAGGAGAAGATGCGATGCCACCAGACGGGAGTGAGATCGACCGGGCGGCCATTGCGGAGGATGGAAACCACCTCTCCCAGGGCCTCCTCGTCGCCGAACGGGGGGTCCTCCCGCAGATGCGAGTCGCCGCGAGTGATGAGGCAATCGCCTTGTCTGCCGACCATCCTGTGGGCTACAAATCCCTGGTCGCGATAGCACAGGACAATCCGTCCGGGGAGCAGTTCGGCAGGGCTGCGACGGCGAACGGTCACGACGTCTCCGGGCCAGACGGAGGGCAGCATACTGGCTCCGTTGACCTTCAACCGCACCTCTCCAAACTGACGAAGCACCTCCGCGGCCAGGTCGTGTTTGGCTTCGTCGAGAAGTTCTCCGTCCGGTTGCGTTGGATGCTGTCCCCCCATCAAGAAGCCACCTCTTCGCGGACCTGCCGGGCAGTGGCCATCCCCCTCAGCCGGGCTACGAAGACTTCCGGTTGCTGCGGCACTGCGACTGGGTGGATTGTACCTTGCCGCATCGCAGCGCGCTGGTCTCAAATACACTCTCGTAGCGAAAGGCCGGCTTCTGATAAGGGGCCTTGATAGTTTGTGCCCGCGTGGAGTTGGCTTGCTCACTCTTGCTCATGGTTGTTGTCCTGTTAGTACTGGGCTGAGGGCCCGCTTCCATTGCCTACTGCGCCAACTGGATGCCTGAGAGACTGCCATTGCCCGTGCCTCCACATAGGTTCGCTGTACTCCCGTTGAGTATCATAAAGTACACCTGTGAAGCTCCAGCCTCCGTGCCAGCCGGGATCGCATTGTCGATAACGATTCCACCAGTCCCGAAACAATTGGAATTATGGGAATACGACAAATAGTTTGAATAGACTGGGGCGCCAGAACTGACAATATAGGACAACACGCATCCATTGCCTGTGCCTTGCTGGCAGCCGCCCAGCGATACATCTTCTGCGGAAAAGAAGATATAGTCGGTGCCTGCGGTAGTCGCCGTGCCGCTGGCGGCGCACGCACTTGTGCCGTTGTTGCAGAACTCGGTTACCGGCGACGGGTATACATACATATTCGAAGCTCGCTCGATTACCGTCGCGGCAGGAGTACCCATCGCCCCGCTGCTCGAAATGGGAATGCGGTAAAGAGATCCCGCAGCCGCGGTTCCGGTATTCCCGACCACATAGAGGTTCCCGGCCGTCCCGCTGTTGGACGAGTAATAGATATTGTCAAAGGCGCCGGAGAAGAAATAATGGTGCCCGGCAGTGCCACTGCTACCCGTTCCCACGGGTTCGCTTGTCCCCACAGCGGTGCCGCTACCGGTAAACGAAGTGGCAAATTGGTAGACGCAGTTGTACCCGGCGGTTTTACAGCCGGATGTCTGGGCGACCGTGTCTTCGACGAAGACGTACACCTTGCCTGCATTGGAGTCCACCAGAGGAGCATCGTAGATGCCATATAAGGGGGTACCGGTCAGGGTCTTTGAATAGGCGGCTACGGCACCCGTGCTGCCGGTGACAGCATAAAGAACGCCATTTGCGCTGCCGGCGAAGACTTTGCCCGTTGTGTAATCGTAGATTGGCGACGCGATGTCCGTAGCCGTTGTGCTGAGGGTGACCGGATAACCACTTGTTGTCTCGGCCGGTGTCCCGCTCAGGAAGATGTTGCTGAACTTGTGCAGCTTGCCGCTGTTATCCCCAACGTACAGCACATCGTCGTAGTACTCGTAGAACGGCGCGGACCATGTGTCGTTGGGCGACCCGTTCAGAGTGATCCTGGTCATGCACGGAGCGGTGCAGGCGCGATAGTTCGTAACGGTCACATTGGTCGTAGTCGTGTCCAGCGCAACGACCGAAGTGCTGGTGGCCCACTTGAGCAGCACCAGGCTGGCAACATTGCTGCTGTTGACCTGGATAAACGCCACCTGGTCCCCGGCCAGGGAGAGCACAGGCGAGGTCGTGATTTTGCTGCCATCGGCCGTGGTCGAGCCCTGCGGATAGGCGGTGTTGTAGGCCCAGTAAGCCTTGGGGACGGCCGAACCGCTCGTCCCGGTCCCGCAACCCGTGCCGGAGGGGCCGGAGGTCCCATAGAGCTCATGGTATGCGAAGATTGTCGCCTGCGTCGTGCCTGATCCCGAGGCCCCCGTCGGGTAAACGACGTAGTCCGAGGCGCAACTGTAGGCGTTGGTATTGAACGAATACTTCGCCGGGAAGGTGTTGGGATTCACCAGGCCCGTGCTCAGGTTCTCGCTCCAATCCTTGTGCATGGTCGAGGTTGAATCCACCCGCGGCCCGCTGCCAGGCGAGACGCTGGGGCGCCGCGATGGGTCCCGCCTCATCTGCTGCAGCGCGTAGCGGGTGCTGTTGCGCACGTCCTGCGAATGGAAATCGTTCCCTTTGGCGCGTTCATCCGCCGCCGGGCCGGGACCAGAGAAGACCAGGTGGTGGTGCGTCCAGTCCGTTGGACGGCCCGTCGTTACCGGTGGACCCGCCTGTGCAAACGCCGGAAGGCTGGCCACCGCGAGAAGCGCAACGCCCGCGAACGCAAGGGCCACGCTGCCGCGCCTGATTGCCTGAGATTGTGGAGTTGTTATGCCGTTGCCGCCGCAGCAGCGAGAGACCTGATTAAGTTGCGAAATCCGACTTGAGAAAGATCCAAATGCCAAATAACTCATATTGCCTCCCTGGGAAAGACCAGCTAATGCTGCAAGAACTACACAATGCTGCAAGAACATACCAGTCTGGATTACAGAACCCGCGCTCTGTTTCATGGGCGAAGGCTGAAACACCGTGCATCTCCGTAAAAAACGGAGGTAAAACACTGCCTGAGAGACCGCGGGTCGCTTCTTTGCAAAACTCCGCTTCAACTATACTCCATTCTAACAGTGCTTCAGGCCGCGCCAAACATTCGCTTGACTTCATCTGTGACACTTTAGTGACTGCATGGATGACACTTTAGTGTTACGAGCTGAAGGAGCCGTCGCAGGTTTCATCGGGGATGAGAAATCATGGGGGTTGATAAGTGAGTCCACTGGCCGTACGTCCTGGCAGGCACTGGATCGATTGCCATGTGCGCTGGATTGTCTTCGCCCAGGCCGCGTGGGCTGGACCGGGCGGGGACCCGCTTCGCCGTGGCTGACAGCGTTGCATATGCCGTGGCTGACTACGCAGCGCGAAGCCCGGACCGCCAATTGCTGTTCTACTGTGCCCGCGGCGTCGGCGTGGATGGCGCGCGCATACGCCAACTGGTCCATCAGGTCATGGACTGGGATGCGCTGGTCGAGGCTGCGGAGTTTCATGGTCTGGCAGCGGTCCTGTTCCACGTCGTAACGGAGACATCTCCCGATCTCGTGCCGCCGGACGTTGCCAGCCGGCTGCGCAACGTCTGCCACGGTTCCGCCCGGCAGAACCTGGTTCTCACCTCCCAACTGCTCGCGTTGCTGGATGCCTTCGCAGCCCACGGCATTGCCGTCGTGCCCTTGAAAGGCCCCGTAATGGCCGAATCGCTCTATCCCGATCCGGCGCTGCGGCCGTCTTCCGATCTGGACCTGCTGGTGCGAAGCGGGGACGTTGCGGGCGCGCTGCGGGTCCTCGCGCAGGAGGGATACGCGCTCGGCGCAAATATGGAGCGATTGCCGCTGCGTGTCCTGCTGCGCCTCAACTGCGAGTTGTTCTTCCACCGTGTGCGCATGGCGGATGTGGACCTGCAATGGGAGACTGGCCCTGCGCATCTTCCGTTCCGCATCGCACCGGAGATGCTGTGGCGCTCGTTGGGCCGGACCAGGATTGCGGGCAGGGAAGTCCCATGCCTTTCACCGGAAGCTCTGTTGTTGTTTCTCTGCGTCCACGGCACGAAACACATGTGGTCGCGTCTTCAGTGGCTGGGGGACGTCGCCAGGCTGGTGCGAAAGCCGTTGGCATGGGATGTCGTTCTGCAACTGGCGGAAGAGGCGGGATGCATGAGGCCGCTGCTGTTGGGGTTGTCGCTGGCGCACGGGTTGCTTGAGGCGCCGGTTCCCGAAAGCATCCTGCAACGGGCCCGCGCGGAGCAGGCAGTTCAGGCGAGGGCGAGACAAGTGACCCTGCGGCTGATGCGCACTCCTCCGAGTGAGCCGCATAGCTGGGAATTGACCGTATTCAACGCACGCATGGCGGAACGGAGCTGGGACAAAGTGCGGCATCTTGCTGCGTTGCTCAAGGCCCCGACGGACCAGGAACTGGAGCGGCTTCTTCTGCCGGAAAGACTTTTCTTTCTCTACTATCCGTTGCGTGTCGCGCGTCTCGCCAGGAAATACGCCGCGCGGCTTGTACACTGCCGGTTCCGCACCGGGCGATAGACCAGTGCCGTTAGAGCGGTTTCACCGCAACTGTTATCGCGCGAGAATTATTAAAGTGGTTTTTCTTGAGGAAAAACCACACAAACATTCTTCGCACCTGTAAAGTCCTACGGTGAAACCGCTCTATCCGCACAGCCGGCGGACTGTGGACCTGGGCGTGTGGCCCGTCTTTCGCTGATATAAGCTGGTAGATAGAAAGCTGCAAGAACCTGCCGGGAGATTGAGAACCTGTGTCATCCAGCGAAGCGACTCACGCCTACCATCCTCTGACCATCGATGAGTATCTGCGCAAGAAGCTGATGCCGGTCGAGGGCGTCATTCCGCATCTGCCGGGCATCGACATGTATGGGAACACCATCCCGGACGAGATTGTCGGCGGCGATGTCTTTGAATACATCAATTTCCAGCAGCGCTACAACATCGAGGCGCGCATCAGTCAGGCCCAGTGGCTGGCACAAGAGGTTCTGGAACCGCTTGCCCCAGGGGAAAAGGCGCGCAGTGGCGCCGATATGCACATCCAGTGGATGGCGACGCGGCCCGGCTACACGGAGCGCGACGGAGTTGAGTTCAGGAAGGCAAAGAGTTCGGAGCAATTGAGGATTGTGGAGAACCTGCGCGAACTCTCCGCGTCCGCCGGAGTGCTTATTGTCGATGCGCAGGGCCACGGCATTATCGCGGCAAAGATCGCTTCCACCGTTCACGACACCCTGCACGCGTTCATGCTCTCGGAGTTGGACCGCGTCGGGACCATTACGCCCAGGCTCTTTGAGCAGCTCAACCTGAGGCTCGCCCAGTCGGCAACGGCGCGCAATGCCCTGGGCCGGAGCATGGATGCAAGCTCGCGCGAGATTGCCACGCTGCTCTATGGCGAGATCCGCTCCAACGGAACATTCCGCTTCGTCGACTTCGGCCATCCGCCTCCGCTCGTCTTCTCGGCAAAGTACAAGCGATTTATGGAGATTGGCAGGAGACGCATGGTGCAGTTTCTGCCGCTCGGATTGGAGGTCCCCGAAGACCATCCCGACCGCAACAAATATATCTCCGTCAAGCCGAGGAAGCGGCGCATGAAAGCCTCCGATATGGCGTTGATTACCCTCATGGGCAGGGGAGACATCCTCTTTCTTTATACCGACGGCGTCTACGATGGGAGCGGCGTGCCGGAAAAACGCCGGATTGAAGCCATCATCGGCGAGCACAAACAGCAGTCTGCCAAGGACATCTGCAACGCGATCCTGGACTACGCGGTGAAGAGAGACCGTGAGCTGCGCCAGGAGGGACACAGCGACGAGATCGACGACAAGACCGTGTTCATCATCAAGCGAACGTAAGAAATCTTCAGTTCATTCGTGTTGGGGGACGCGTGATTTCAGCGCTACGCCTGCGCAGTCGCGCGCGCCGCATGCAGTTCCTGCAGCGCGCAGACGCTCAGCGTTCCGCGTTGCAACGCGGCAATGCCCTCGGCCGCGGCACGCGCCGCAGCCAGCGTCGTGATGGTGGGAATCCGCGCCAGCACCGCAGCCCGGCGGATTGCCTTCTCGTCGAAGAAGGTCTCCTGCCCGCGCGGCGTGTTGACGATCAACTGAATCCGGTCGCCCTTGATCAGGTCGACCACATTGGGCCGGCCCTCTTTCACCTTGTAGACGCGCTCCGGCGGCAGCCCCGCGGCCTCCAGAGCCTCCGCCGTGCCATGCGTCGCCACCAGGTGAAAGCCCATCTCGACGAAGGTCCGCGCCAGATCGACGACGCCTTCCTTGTCGTGGTCGTTCACGCTGAGGAAGATCGTCCCCTTCACGGGCAGCACCTGGCCAGCTGCGATCTGCGCCTTGGCAAACGCCTCGCCGAAGTTGTCGGCCACGCCCATCACCTCGCCGGTGGATTTCATCTCCGGCCCCAGCACCGTGTCCACGCCGGGAAACTTGCCCCAGGGAAAGACCGGCGACTTCACATAGAAGTGCGCGCCGGTATCCAGGTCTTCACCGCGCGCCACATCCTCCGGCAGCAGCTCCTTCAGCGTGCGGCCCACCATCAGCCGCGACGCGATCTTGGCCAGCGGCACGCCGGTCGCCTTCGAGACATAGGGGACCGTGCGCGAGGCGCGTGGATTCACCTCGATGACGAAGACCTTGCCGCGTTGGATGGCAAACTGAATGTTCACCAGCCCAATCACGTTTAGCGCCAGCGCCAGCTTGCGCGTGTGCTCGCGGATTGTGCGCAGCACGTCGTCCGTCAGATCCACTGCGGGCAGCACGCACGATGAGTCGCCGGAGTGGATGCCGGCCTCCTCGATGTGCTGCATGATCCCCGCGATCACCACGTCCGTCCCGTCGCACAGCGCGTCCACGTCGCACTCGATGGCGTCCTCCAGAAAGTGGTCGATCAGCACCGGCCGCTCCTGCGAGTATTCAATCGCCGTGCTCATATAGCGCAGCACCGCCTCGTCGTCGTAGGCAATCACCATGGCGCGCCCGCCCAGCACATAGCTGGGCCGCAGCAGCACGGGATAGCCCACGCGGTTCGCGCCTGCCAGCGCCTCGTCGACCGAGGTCACCATGGCGCCATCGGGCTGCGGAATGCCCAGTTCCGTAATCAGCTTGCCGAAACGCTTGCGGTCTTCGGCCAGGTCGATCGACTCCGGCGATGTGCCGATGATGGGCACGCCCGCGCGCTTGAGCGGAAGGCTCAGATTCAGCGGAGTCTGCCCGCCGAACTGCACAATCATGCCGATCTTGGCTCCGCCCGAGGCCTCGTGCTCATAGACCGCCAGCACGTCCTCCAGCGTCAGCGGCTCGAAGTAGAGCCGGTCGCTGGTGTCGTAGTCGGTGGAGACGGTCTCCGGATTGCAGTTCACCATGATCGTCTCGTAGCCGTCCTCGCGCAGCGCGAAGGCCGCATGGCAGCAGCAGTAGTCGAACTCGATCCCCTGGCCGATCCGGTTCGGCCCGCTGCCCAGGATGATGATCTTTCGGCGCGTGGTCGGCGCGGCCTCGTCCTCCTCGTCGTAGCAGCTGTAGAGGTACGGCGTGTAGCTCTCGAACTCCGCCGCGCATGTGTCCACCAGCTTGAAGACCGGCTTCACGCCGAGTTTTGCGCGCAGCTCGCGCACATGGTCCGCGCTGTCCAGCTTCCACTCCGTCGCCAGCCGCTCGTCGGAGACGCCCATCCGCTTGACTGCGCGCAGATCGTCCGCTGTCGCCGCGTCGAAGCCCACCGCACCGACCGCCTTGAGCTCGTCTGTGATCTGCTTCATCTGGTTCAGGAACCACGGGTCCATCGAGGTGAAGCGCGCCACCTCGCGCACCGTCATGCCGCGCTCGAAGGCGTAGCGCACATAGGCCAGCCGCTCTGGGTGCGGCGTCACCAGGCGTTGCGTCAGCCGGCGCGGCTCGATGTCCGCAGCCGTGGCTTTCTTGCCCGTCTCCAGCGAGCGCACGGCCTTCATCAGCGCTTCCTTGAAGGTCCGTCCGATGGCCATCACCTCACCCACCGACTTCATCTGCGGCCCCAACACCTCATCCACGCCAGGAAACTTCTCGAACTGCCACTTGGGAATCTTCACCACCACGTAGTCGATCGTCGGCTCGAAACAGGCCGGCGTCGCCTTGGTAATGTCGTTCTGAATCTCATCCAGCGTGTATCCAACGGCAAGGCGCGCGGCGATCTTGGCAATCGGAAAGCCGGTAGCTTTGCTGGCAAGCGCGCTCGACCGGCTCACTCGCGGGTTCATCTCGATGATGATCATGCGTCCATCGTGAGGGTTCACCGCGAACTGCACGTTGCTTCCGCCGGTCTCCACGCCAATCTCGCGGATGCAGGCAATCGCCGCGTCCCTCATCCTCTGATACTCGCGGTCGGTCAGCGTCTGCGCCGGGGCCACCGTGATCGAGTCGCCGGTATGCACACCCATCGGGTCGAAGTTCTCGATCGAGCAGATGATAATGACGTTGTCCTTGAGGTCGCGGATCACCTCCAGCTCGTACTCCTTCCAACCCAGCACGCTCTCTTCGATCAGGCACTCGTGCACCGGCGAAAGGTCGATCCCGTGCGCCAGAATGCCCGTCATCTCCTCGCGGTTGTATGCGATCCCGCCGCCCGATCCGCCCAGGGTAAAGCTCGGCCGGATTACCACCGGGAAGCCGATCTTCGCGGCAAACGTCAGCCCGTCGCTCACGTTGCCCACCAACTGCGACTTCGGCATCTCCAGGCCGATCCGGTTCATCGCGTCCTTGAAGAGCAGCCGGTCCTCGGCCTTCTTGATCGCCTCCAGCTTGGCCCCGATCAGCTCCACGCCATAGCGTTCCAGCACGCCGGAGTCGGCCAGCTCCACGGCCAGGTTCAGCGCCGTCTGCCCACCCACGGTCGGCAGCAGCGCGAAGATGCCCGCACTCCCTGGCTTGTCATTCTGAGCCGCAGGCGAAGAATCCCCGTATTTTGTGGCGGCGTCGTAACCGCCCAGGTCCATCCTCTCCGTCTCGACACGAATGATCTCTTCGAGATACGTCGCCGTCAGCGGCTCGATGTAAGTTCGGTCGGCGACCTCCGGGTCGGTCATAATCGACGCAGGGTTGGAGTTGACCAGCACGACCTCGTAGCCCTCGGCCTTGAGCGCCTTGCAGGCCTGCGTCCCGGAGTAGTCGAACTCCGCCGACTGCCCAATCACAATCGGCCCCGAGCCGATCACCAATATCTTCGCAATGTCATTCCTGCGTGGCATTCATTATCCTTTTCTTTCAGCCGCCATTGAAATCGAAATCGTCTGATCGCAGTTACAATTATTTGTTCAAAGACACCAATGGTCCTTGAAGGGGCGGGGCTTCAGCCCCGCCGGTACCACTGCAAAAGTTAAGCGGCTTTAGCCGCTGAGGGACTGCATCCATCACCAACGACCCCGCTTGAAAGCCGAGCCGGTAGTCCTCTGGCTTTTCACAGAGTCCAGCTTTCACTGGATTCATTCGAATGTATTCGATATGTCTTTCCCAATCCTGTATGTCTCGAATGCGATGATCGGAAAATCCTTTTTGCCAAACTTCTCCCTGCCATCCCAATTCTTTCTTCACCCTAAAGGAGAATCCGCCCTTGATGTTTTGCATAGCCTTTTCAAGACTCTCCAGCGGCGACAACAATAGATGAATGTGGTCGGGCATCAATACATATGCGTGCAAGAGATATGAAGCACGATAATGCTCCAATACATTCAGAAAAAGCTCAGCCCACCGCTCATGGCGAAAGAATGGTTTACGCTCCGCAGTCTGTGAACTGACGAAGTAGGTTTGCCCGCTCTGCCGCGTTGATTCTCGCGTTGGCTTCACACATTCCCCTCGGGGGCTAAAGCCCAAATCTGTTCTACTCGCTACGGCGCGGCTAAAGCCGCGCCCCTTCAAACCGTGTCCGACTATGAAAACAGCTTTTCTTGGCTATTTGTTCCTCTCAACGCATTGATCTCAGCCAGTCTTTCTTCTAATGGCTTTGAGGGCACCTTATGCGGGCAGATTCCGTTATTGCGTGTTCGGCCAAAATTGCAATTCATGCACATAACCTGGAAGCCAGGAGGAAAGCCTTTGCGCTTTAGCAACGAATAAAGATGGTGGCCACCCCAACCCCAGTTCTTCCCGGTAGGGCTGATTGAACGGCGATGTGCTCCTCCATCAGAGTCAATATGATCGAGAGATAAAAACTCCGGATCAATCTCCCCACAACAGGCACATTTGCAGCCACCATAGTGCTGAAATGCCAGTATCTTGTCACGCAGATGGTCGTGCTTCATCGTTGTTGCCTTATCGGGGAAACTTCGCTTTGGCTTCACAACATTCCCTCGGGGGCTAAAGCCCCAATTTGTTCTGCTCGCTACGGCGCGGCTAAAGCCGCGCCCCTTCAAAACGACTTCATTTCTTCCAATCTTCCATCATCTTGCGGAAGTCGCGGAACAGATAGTGCGAATCGTGCGGCCCGGGGCTTGCCTCGGGGTGGTACTGCACGCTGAACATCGGGTCGGTCTTGTGACGCAGGCCGGCCAGTGTCTGATCGTTCAAATTCGTGTGCGTGCGTTCGACATCGGCGGGAAGGCTCTCGGGATCGACGTTGAAGTTGTGGTTCTGCGCGGTGATCTCCACCTTGCCCGTGCGGTGGTTCAGGATGGGGTGGTTCCCGCCGTGGTGGCCAAACTTCAGCTTGTAGGTCTTGCCGCCCAGCGCGAGGCCGAAGATCTGGTGGCCGAGGCAGATTCCAAAGATCGGCTTCTTGCCCTTCAGTTTGCGCACGGTCGCAATCGCGTAGTCCAGCGGCTCCGGATCGCCGGGGCCGTTGGAGAAGAAGACACCGTCGGGGTTGAGCGCCAGCGCCTCTTCGGCGGTTGTGGTGGCCGGGACCACCGTCACGCGGCAGCCTTCGCGGGTCAACATGCGCAGGATGTTCTGCTTGATGCCGAAGTCGTACGCGACGACATGCAGCAGATCGCCATCGGTCGCGCCGTCGGTCGCAGGCAGATACACATCGCCGGTCTGATTCTTTGGTTCCTTCGCGTCCCACTCGTACGCAACCTTGGTGGTGACGACACTCGCAAGGTCCGTGCCTTCCATCTTGCGGATCGCCCGCGCCTTGGCCACCAGCGCGTCTGCGTCGAGCTTCTCGCCCGACGCGATCACGCCCCGCATTGCGCCATGCTCGCGCAGATGCCGCACCACGGCGCGCGTGTCCACCTCGGCCAGCACGGGAACCCCGCTACGCTCCAGATAGTCGTCGGCCACCTCGGTGGCCCGCCAGTTGGAGCTCATCTCGGAGAACTCGCGCGTCACCAGCCCCTCAATATAAGGCCGCGCGGACTCCGCGTCGCTGGGCGTCGTCCCATAGTTTCCAATGTGGGGATTGGTCAGCACCACGATCTGCCCCGCGTACGAGGGATCGGTGAAGATCTCCTGGTAGCCGGTCAGCGATGTATTGAAGACGACCTCGCCCGCAGCCTCAACCGGCGCGCCGAAGCCCTTGCCGCGAAAGATGCGCCCGTCCTCGAGCGCCAGAATTGCCTGCATTGCCTACTCCTGCGGAATCCCATTAGGAGTGGATTCAATCGATTCTATCAGCATCCGCAGGGGTTGCTCGCATCGCGCGGCCAGTTTTCCACGCATTTTCGCGCGCAGACGCAAAAAAGACCCGGCACACGCAGCCGGGTCTTCTTCCAAACGGGTAGAACAGGGAGAGAGGGAAAAATTACTTCTTGTGGTGGTGGTGATGCGCCCTGTGGTGATGAAAGATAGCGGCATTGGCGGGAACAACCGAGCTGGCCAAAACCGTAAATGCAAAAAGCGCGAGCAGCAGATTGCGGAACATCTTCATGAGTAGAAACCCCTTCACGACTCCAGCCGCCAAATCATCCGAACGATCCGGGAATACATCCAGTTTAACTCTTTTGACGCCGTTTCTTCGCAAGAGTCGCGGCAGGCGCAGAACAGGTTCCTCATTTGATAGCCCCTGCCACGATCCTGCCGTTTTCCGCCGTCTTCCTCTGTTCCCTTAAGGAGTGAAGACCCCCGGTGCTCTGGGGGCCTTACTGAAAGGTAGGAGTGGTCTTGCGGATAGGGGAAGCCGGAACCGTGGGAACTGCTGGCCCGACAAATTACTTGGTACATCCCATAAGACGCAGGGGGTGAGAAATAGTTGCCAAATATTCTTCAAAATGTATTTTTTTAAATAAACATCTTCCAAAAACTGAATATATCAGGGTTGTGCTTACCGTCACAGAAAAGAAAGTTGTTGATTATAAATGCCTTATTAAAAATTATCCAAATTCGGTCCGCTCAGGTGAAGTTCCGGAACGACAAACGCTGTCTCTGTGATTCCGGAGCGATCGCCTCCAGATTTCGTTTTACGGTGTGGTGGGATCCGGTGCGGCGCGTCTCAGCAGGATGCGCACGCCGGTGGAATTGTCGATGGAGAAGGCGGGTGGCGGAGTTGTAGCAGGCGACGTTGGAGAGAAGGCGGGCGGCAGAGGATTGCGAGAATAGAATGTTGGAGGTGAGACACGCGTGACCACGACGGCCGGGAGGAACGAGGCTGTGCCGGGCAGGAGCGATCGCCGGCTGCTGTGGTTTGTGCTGCTCAACATTCTGGCGGCGAACGCAGGCTTCAAGCTGATCGCGCACTTCGTCTTCCATACCGGCGTGGAAGAGATGCGCGTGCGCTATTGGGCTTTCTTCCACTTCCACCAGTTCACCGACTCGTGGACCCCGATGCTTGGCTCGGTGAACTCCTTTCTGGCGCATCCCGGCCTGGCCATCTATCAGGCGAAGCTCTACGACACGCTGATCTATCCGCTGACGTCGGTCCTGCCGCTGCTGTGGATGAAGCAGGCGGGGATGAGCGACACGGCCGTGTTGCACGCGCTGATGATTGCGTCGTGGATTGCCGTGGTCGCGGTGGTGGCGTTGCAGGTGCTGCTTGCGGCGAAGATTGCCGGGCAGTCCGCTCCGCAACACGGCACGCTGGGCTGGCGGGCCGGGGTGGCTACGGCCTTCGCGGCGTTCTTCTTCATGCCCATCACGCTGGCCTTCTCGCTCGGCCAGGCGCAGATCTTTCTCGATCTCTTCTTCACCCTGATGGTCCTCTTCTGGATCGAGGGTAAAGAACGTCCGGCGGGCGGCTTGATGGCCCTGCTGGCGATGGTGAAGCCGCAGTTTGGCCTGCTGCTTCTGTGGGCGGCCCTGCGCCGGCGCTGGAACGCGCTGGCGGCTGGAGCGCTGACGCTGGCGGTGGGAGGCGCGGTATCGCTTACGGTCTTCGGCCTGCGCAACAACCTGGACTACCTGGGCGTTCTGGCCGGCCTGAGCCGCAAGGCGCAGTCGCACTACGCCAACCAGTCGATCTTCGGCCTGCTGAACCGCGCCATCTTCAACGGCGAAAATCTGCCCTATCATCCATACGTCTATCCGCCGTTCGTGCCCTGGATCTACGCCGTCACACTGGCCACGACCGCCGTGCTGGTACTCGTGGCGCTGATGTATCCATGGCGCGAGCGGGCCGGCGGAATGGCGGACCTGGCGGCCATTGGGGTGGTCTCGGTGGTTGCCACGCCGATGGCCTGGGAGCACCACTACGGCGTGATGCTTCCCGTCTTCGTATGGCTGTGGTTTGCGGTCTACCGGCGCGGGGTGGGCAGCGCGTGGGCGCTGGCGCTGGCCTGGGTGCTGATCGCGGACTTCCTCTCGCCGCTCAACTTCTTCGCCGCGGTCCCCGTCGCCAATCTGCTGCAAAGCTACATGTACTTTGGCGCGCTTCTGCTGCTGGGGCTGCTGCTGCGCGTGCGCACGGCTTCAGAGCCGTAGCCTACGCTCGCCTCGCGGTGCGCGAGGACGGCACGCTGCACGCTGCGCAGAACCAGGGAGGCCGGGCTAGGACGGGTCCTCGGGCGGCGGCTCAACGGCAGGCGGCTCTGCGGCAGGCGGTGCCACGGCGGGCGGTTCCCCAGGCGTCTCCGCGATAATAGGCGGCGCATTGGCAGGCGGAACTGCGGCGGGCGGTTCCTCAGGCGTCTGCTCGACGGCAGATGGCGCAGCGGCAGATGGCGCAGCGGCAGCAGGCGCAGCGGCAGCAGGCGGCCCGTCGTTGATGCGCATGACATGGTCTGCCTGCGGGCCCTTGCTGCCCTCGATAATGTCGAACTCGACCTCATCGCCTTCCTTCAGGCTCTTGTAGCCGTCGCTCTGGATGGAGCTGTAGTGGACGAAGACGTCAGCCCCGCCTTCACGCCCCAGAAAGCCGAAGCCCTTCGCGTTGTTGAACCACTTCACCGTGCCTTTATATTGTGCCAATTTGTCACTCCTTACGTTGGCCCTTAGGTTGGTTGGCTAACAGCCTGGTTGGCTGACCAGCCTGATTGGCTGACCAGCCTGGTTAGCTGACCGACTGACCGACTGACCGACCCAGTACAGTATGACGCAGAACGCGGGTAGATTGGTTTTCCGCGTGCCGGACTGCATCGGCTGCACTCAGATACAGTACCAAACTTCTGCCTCCGCAGCGACGCAATCCGCATGGCAAAGCGCTAAATCTGCCGATCGTCCGGTCGCCTCGGCCTCGCGGCTGCCGATCTCTCGGCTGCCGGGCGGGGTTGTGGCGCCGCTCCTTGCGCCTGGAAAACGGCCCGTGGGGCGCCTGGAAAACGGCCTGCGTGCGACTCTCTGCCGCCTCAGCATGTATCCTGCTTGTGGCTTAACTTCACGCATGAAACGAATCGTCACCGCATCTATTCTGATCCTCGTCGTTGTCGCTCTCATCTTTTTCGGGCAGCTTTGGATGCTGACGCTGGTCGCATGCGCGGTTGCCGAGTTGGCGGCCTACGAGTACCTGCGCCTGGCCAATACCAGCGGAACGCACATCCCCGTCTGGTGGATGATCTTCGGCACGGCCCTTGTCTTTCTCTTCACCCTGCCGCGCTTTCCCAACGAGGCGGAGCTTCCCGCACTCAGCCTGATGGCCCTTCTTCTGCTTGCGTGGTCGGGCTTCCGTGCGCCGCTGGAGCGCGTATTGGCCGACGCCGCGCTCGGCCTCTTCGGTCTGATCTACGTCGCCTACCCGCTGACTCTGGTCCCCATGATCTGGTACCGCGACGACGGCAAGCCGCTCCTCCTCTTCCTGATGGTCTCGGTCTGGGCGGGAGACATCGCCGCGCTCTACGTTGGCCGCCGCTGGGGCCGTCACAAGCTTTCGCGCCTCAGCCCCAACAAGACCTGGGAGGGAACCTTCGCCTCGGTTGGCGGAAGCCTGCTGGCTGGTCTCGCCGTGGTGCTCGCGGGCAATCTGCTCTCCACCTATGAGAGCAACACGATCCTGCACATCGTCGAACCGGTATGGCAGTCGGCTGTGCTGGCGGTAATCATCAACGTGGCCGCGCAACTGGGCGACCTGCTGGAGTCGGCCATCAAGCGCGGCGCGGGCGTCAAGGACTCGGGAACCATACTTCCCGGCCACGGCGGCGTCCTCGACCGCATCGACGCGCTGCTGGTCGCCGCGCCCGTCCTCTGGTGCGTCCTGCTGCTGAAAGACGCCTTCAGCCTCGGTCGCTTCTAGTTATTTCGGCGTTGCTACAATTGAGCGGCAATGAGAAACCTGATCGAGAACGATGCCGGGCTCCCATGTACAGCACCTGATAGTCCTAAATTTGATTACACTGCCGAAGTATTCGACCAGATGCAACGGCTATACGCCATCAACGGATTCAACGATCACCAGATCCATTGCGTCCTGAGATTTGAGTTTGGCCCTGACGCCGAGCTGCTTCGCAAAGCGGTCGCCATCTCGATAGAAACCGTCCCGATCCTGGGGACCCGCTACGTTGATGGCGCAAGACCGCGCTGGACCAGACTCGATCTCAAAGAATACAGCCGAGCTTTCGTCACTACACATTCAGAGATGGAGTTCGAGGAGTTCGTAGCTTCTCGTGTCGATGAGTGCTTTGGACCGCAGATCAGGGTCTGCCTTCTCGACTCGACTCCCTATGCCATCGCGCTCAAGATGAACCACATGGTGTGCGACGCGGCAGGCTTCAAAACATACCTCTACCTCTTATGCCAAATCTATTCCGGATTAATTGCAGATCCGCAATACAAGCCATCAGCAATCAAAGGGGACAGAAGCATCCGTTGTGTGCTCAAACGATTCGGCCTGGGCGTCAAGCTCAAATCTCTTCTCCTGCAAAGCGATGAAAACAACCTCACCGGAGGCGATCAATTCCCTCTCAGTTCAGGCGGTGAAAAACAATCATTTGTCCTGACGCGCAACCTGGGGAGGGAACGAACCGAATCGCTCAAAGATTACGGACGAGCAAGCAACGCCACACTGAATGACATCGTGCTAACGGCCTACTACCGCTGTCTTTTTCGTATCCTCGGCCTCAGTCCCGGAGCCACGTTGCAGATTCCCGTTATGGTAGATATGCGCCGTTACCTCGGGAAAATCGACGAGCCTATGCCACTGACCAACCTCGCCTCAACAGTCATCACTCATCTTGAGTACAGACAGCAAGAGAGCTTCGAGGAGACGCTCCGCAGAGTCAAAGCAACCATGGATGAGAAGAAGGCCAGCAACCTCGGCCTGAACGCCTTCGTCAAACTCAGCTTAATCTACCGGATCTTCGGCGACAGAATCGCCAATCGACTGTTGCGGTCGCGACTGACGCACCCGCTACTCGGCATGACCAACGTGGGAGTACTGGATTCGTCCCAGCTCTCCTTTGGCAATCTTCGCCCATGCGATGCCTTTCTGTGCGGCTCCATCAAATACAAGCCATACTTCCAGCTCGCCATCAGTTCGTTCCAAAGCGAACTCACACTCAGCGTCAATCTTTGCGGAAGCGCCAGCGACCAAGATCAAATCCGCACCTTCTTCGACGAGATAGATTCGGAGTTGCCCAGATGAGGTATGCGACAAACCCTCTCGATCTGCGAAAATAGAACTGTGAAGAAGATTGCCATCCTCGGCTCGACCGGCTCCATCGGCCAGAGCACCCTCTCCATCTGCGAATCCTTCCCCGAGCGTTACGATGTGGTCTCGCTGGCCGCTGGGCGCAACATCGACGTGGCCTTCGCCCAATGCGTGCGCTGGCGTCCGCGCGTCGTCTCGCTGGCCAGCGAAGAACTCGCCTCTGCCCTCGCCAAGCGTCTGCGCGAGGCCGGCCTCAACGACACCGAAGTGCTCCACGGAACCAAGGGAACGGTCCGCGTTGCAACGCTGCACGAGGTGGACTTCGTCGTTTCGGCGATCGTCGGCGTCGCGGGGCTGGAAGCCACCTACGCGGCTGTTTGCGCTGGAAAAACAATTGGCTTGGCGAATAAGGAATGCCTCGTCGCGGCGGGCGAACTCATCCTCGCCGCCGCGCGCAAGCACAACGTCGCGCTGCTTCCCATCGACTCCGAGCACAACGCCGTCCACCAGTGCCTGCGCGGCGGCCAGCCCACCGAGGTCCGTCAGATCTGGCTGACGGCATCGGGCGGGCCGTTCCGCAACACTCCCGCCGCCGACTTCGAGCACATCACGCCCGCGCAGGCCCTCAAGCATCCGACGTGGGTGATGGGACGGCGCATCACCATCGACTCGGCCACCATGATGAACAAGGGCTTCGAGATCATCGAGGCCTGCCGCCTCTTCAACCTGCCTCCCGCCAAAATCCGGGTGACGATCCATCCCCAGTCCACCGTTCACTCACTGGTCGAGTTCATCGACGGCTCCATCCTTGCGCAGATCTCCGTCACCGACATGCGCCTGCCCATTCTTTACGCGCTGGCTTATCCCGAGCGCGTTGACGCCCAGCTTGCAGCTCCGGCTCTCACCTTCGATCTGGCCGCGCTCAGCCAGCTCGACTTCGCCCAGCCCGCCCCGGCCCGCTTCCCGTGCCTGCGTCTGGCCTACGAGGCCGCGGAATCCGGCCCCTCCGCCTGCATCGCCCTCAACGCCGCCGACGAGATCGCCGTCGCCGCGTTCCTCGATGGCCGAATTCCCTTCATGGGCATCCCGCGTACAATCGAGCAGGTGCTGAAGCAAACGCCCGCCCACGCTCCCGCGTCTATTAAAGACGTGCTTGCGGCGGACGAGGCAGCCAGGGCCTGCGCGCGCCAGGTCATCGCCAAAGCCGCGCGTTAGCTCTCCACGCCATACAATCTTCTTCCGAGGTAAACGCACTTGTCTCTCGCTTTTCTTGCCGCTGTTGTTGAACTGCTCATAGTCCTCGGCCTCATGGTTCTGGTGCATGAGTTCGGCCACTTCGTCGTGGCCAAGGCCTGCGGCGTGCGTGTGGAAACCTTCGCCATCGGCTTCGGCAAGCGCGTCGTCGGCATCCGTCGCGGCGGCACGGAATACCAGATCAACGCGCTCCCTCTGGGCGGATACGTCAAGATGGCTGGCGAGATTCCCGGCGAAGAGGTCTCGAACGATCCCGGCGAGCTGAACAACCATCCCCGCTGGCAGCGCATGTTGATCGCCCTCGCCGGCCCGTTCTCCAACTTCGTCCTCGCCTTCGTCCTGATGGCCGGCGTCTACATGGTGCACAACGAGGTTGGCGAATACCTCTCCAGTTCCGCTGCCACCGACTACATCTCGCAGGGAACTCCCGCCGCCAGGACAGGCATCCAAACCGGCGACACCATCGTGCGTTTTGACAATATCGAAGACCCCACATGGGACGACGTGCTGAACCACTGCATGCTCAACCTCAACCAGACGGTTCCATTCTCCTATACGCACAATGGTCAACGCGTCAACACAACCTTCTTCGTCGATTCCAAGGGTGCAACCCCCGACGACTTCTCTCCCGAATCGCTGATCGTCCTTGGTTTCGTTGCGAAGGAGCAGCCCACTCCAGTCAAGGTCTCGTCGCTGATGCCCGGCAGCCCGGCGGAGCGCGCGGGACTCCAGCCCGGCGACCAGATTGAGCGCATCGACGCGCTTGCTCTCCACTCCGTCTCCACGCTGCTTGCCTACATGCAGGACCAGAAGGGCGCGCCCGCCGTGCTGGTGGTGTTGCGCAACGGCCAGCCCCTGACGATGCCCATCACCCCGGAGCTGATCGATGCTGGCGGATCGAAGGCCTATCGCCTCGGTTTCAGCCCCGTCCCTCCGCCGGTCAAGGTGGAGAAGCTCTCCTTCGCCAAGTCCATCGCTGCCTCGTGGAAGTTCACCAAAGTCAACTCCATGCTGATCAAGGACGTGGTCAAGGGCATGTTCGTGGGCCACGTTTCTGTGCGCAGCCTCTCGGGGCCCATCGGCATCGGCCAGGTGGTGCATGAGGCCGCGGAGGCGCCGGGCTGGACGCCGTTGATCGGCACCATGTCGATGATCTCCATCAATTTGGGCATGGTCAATCTGCTGCCGTTCCCCATCCTCGATGGCGGCATGATCTTCCTGCTGCTGATCGAGGGCATCTTCCGCCGCGACCTTCCCATGCAGGCCAAGGAGTACATCTACCAGGCCGCCTTCGTCTGCATCCTGATGTTCGCCGCCTTCATCATTTGCAACGACATCATCAAGCTGCATCTGCCCATTCTCTCCAGGCTCAAGTTGTAGCCTGCTTCACTGGCGTAGTAGCCCCATTCACTGGCGATGGCCGTCGCCACGGGCCCTGCTCGTTTCCGCTTCCAACCGTGAAAGAATAGAGCCATGAGTTTGTTCAGTTCGGTCTACCGAGAGAGGAACGCAGAGGTCCGCGCCACGCTGGACTCTGTCCGCTGCCCCTCGCCGAAGCGTGTCGAAGAGATTCTGGCGCACAGCGAGTCCTCCGCACCACTCAGCCTCGCCGACCTTGCTGAGTTGCTTCAGATCGGCACAACCGCAAGCGCCGATTCAGACGCTCAGTTCGATCTGCTCCGCGCGCACACTCGCCGCCTCTGGCGCGCGCCCAGCGGAAACAGCCTTCGTTACGTCTCCCCCATCTACGTCTCCAGCTACTGCGTGGATGCCTGCCCCTACTGCAACTTCTCCGCGCGGCGCTTGGACACGGCGCGCTATCGCCTCTCGCTCGCCGAGCTGGACCGCGAGATCGCCTCCGTCCTGGCGCGCGACGCACGCGTCGTCGAGCTGGTCTACGCCACCGACCCGGAGTACGACACAGACCTGCTCGTCCGCGACGTCTCCCGCGCCGTCCGCGCCGTCGAGAACCTCCAGGGCGGCGGCGTCCTGCTCTGCACCGAGTACCTCTCCAGCCACGCCTACGAGGCGCTGGCCGACGCCGGTTTGCGCGGCATTGTCCAGTGGGACGAGACGCTCGACGAGCAAGCCTACGCCCGCTGGCACTCCGCCAGTCCGCGCAAGGCGGACTTCCACACCCGCATGGACAACCACGACCGCGCGCTGGCCGCCGGCCTCGAAGTCGCCTCTGGAGCGCTCTTCGGCCTGGCCGACTTCCGCTACGACGCGCTGATGCAGGTGGCCCGCGCGCGCTACTTTGCAGAAGCATACGGACGCAGCCCCTTCGTCATGGGAACCGCGCGCCTCAAGCCCATCGGGGGCAGGGAACTGCACCTCGAGACCACCGTCAGCGACCGCGCGCACGAGACCGCCCTCATGGTCTACAAACTCGCCCTGCCGCAGGTCGGACGCTGGCTGCAGACCCGCGAGACATTCGAGATGAATCTGCGCAACCTGCTCGACGGCGACGTCTTTACCTACTCCTGCGGCGATGTGCAGCCCGGCGGATACACCCAGATCAACACCACCTCGGTGGCAGGCGCGCAGTTCGGCGTCAACGAGCTGGAGCGAGACTACGTCGACCGCGAGTTGGCCACCCAGGGCTTCCACATCGACTACGGTTGGATCTCCCCCGCCAAAGCCCGAGTCCTCGCCGTCCGCTAATTCTCTGCGCAGCACCTCTTGAGTTTGTCATTCCGCAGCGCATCCGGGGTCCCCGGCGAGCGGTCTTTGCTCGCTGGGGTGGAGCAGCGGAGGAATCTGCTTCTGCCGTTGCCTGTTCTCCCGGTCGACGAACCCCGCCCTACCCCCGCGCCCGCAGCAACGCCGCAATCTCCACCGCGGCCTTCCTTGCGTCGTCCACCTTGTCCGGTGAGAAGCTCACCGCGCCCACTCTCGCGTGTCCGCCGCCGCCATATCGCTCGCAGATCTCCGCAATGTTCGCCAGCTTCGCGGCCGGAAGCTTTGTCCACGGACTGGTTCCCACCGCGACCTTCGTCCGGAAGCTCGACCGGCTAAGCCCCACGTTGTACACCGCCGCCGGGTGCAGATAGTACGGGATGAACTTGCTGTATCCCTCGGTCAACTTGTCCGTAATGTCGAATGTAACCACACCGCGCGTGAGCGTCGTCCGCTCCCTCAGCAGCTCGATCCCCGCCAGGTGCCGCTCCATCAGCGGGGCAAGCTCGGCCTGGATGAACGGCTGGTCGAGCACCTGCTGCAAGCTCATCTCGGTCAGCAGGGGAATCACGCGTGGCACAAAGCCCTCGCCGGAGCTTTCGATCACCATAGTCAGCTTCATCGCCGGCGCGTCCATCTCCACCGCCGATTGCGCGCTCTCGTACTTCGCTCCGTCGATGATGTTCGCCCAATGGATCAGCTCCGCCAGCGGCTTGGTGTCGAAGCCGAACTTGTCGCGCGCCACATCCGCAATCAGGCTGGTGCAGGAGATGTACGCCGGATCGTAAAACTTTCCGCCATCGCTCGGCTTGCGCACCGCCATCACCTTGGCCGAGTTGGCCTGCGCCTGCCACGCCAGAAAATCGTGCCGGTCTTCCGCCGTCAGAAACGCGCTCTGGTGATGGTCGAACCACCAAGTCACCCTGGGCGAGGAGGAGTACTTGAAGTCCACAATCGCATTCTCGCCCGCGACGAACGCCGACTCATCGACGAGCGACCCCGCCGCGCTGTGCATCAGCCCGTGGTAGCTGAACTCCGCCTCCCCGATGCACTCGCGGTGAAAGCGCGTGAACAGCGACGCCGAGCATGCGCCATCGAAGCAGTGATCGTGATAAAAAACGCGGCAGTTCAAGCGAAACCCCTCCGTACAAAACTCCATCTTCGCCTCCGCGCCGGCGCTCCAGCGCGACAATAGGCCATTGCGATGCGAAGCTCTAGGATTGTCGTCGCGCGCCGTTGTGTCAAGCGATCCGCCTGGTTGGATACACTCGAAGGTGAGATGAATCTGTCTGCGCACGATCAATCCGGTCCGCCAGAGCAACCAGAAGTCGCAGTCAGCGACACCGCCCATCCGGCCCCGCCGCAGCGCCGCTTCACGCTCTCCTATATTTTCTTTGGCTCCGACGGTCTGCGCGCGGGCTGGGGAATCCTCCTCTTTTATGTTCTTCGCCTGCTCCTTCTCTTCTACTGCGCATTTCCCTTCTTCAAGGTGATCTTTCCGTGGATCTCCGGCGCAGCCTCGTTCAGCAGGCCGAGCCGGATGCTGGCATACGAAGGCATGGGGGTGATCGCGGTCGCTCTCGCCACCTGGCTGATGGCGAAGATCGAGCGCCGCCCAACCTCCGTCTTCGGACTGGGCGGCACGCACCGCTTGCGCAACTTCCTCTCCGGACTCGCCTGGGGAGTCGCGATGCTCTCGCTTCTGGTCTTCACTCTGCGCGCCTGCGGCCTGCTGGTCTTCGACGCGCGCCAGCTCTTCGGCGCCAGCGCGCTTCGCTTCGGCGCGGTCTGGCTCTCCGGCTTCCTTCTGGTCGGCCTCTTTGAGGAGACCTTCTTCCGTGGCTACCTACAGTTCACCCTCGCGCGCGGCATCAACGGAATGTACGACTGGCTCCGTTCCTTCGCCGCGCACGCGACAGAGTGCAGCGCATCCGGCTGCAACCAGACTGCTCCGCGCGCGAGCGGCTTGCGAACGACAACTCAGTCCGCGCTCGGTTTTTGGACCGCGGCCCTGCTGCTCTCCTTCTACTTCGGCCTCGGCCACCGCTCCAACGCGGGCGAGTCGCCCATCGGCCTCGTCGCCGCCGCGCTCATCGCCGTCGTCTTCTGCCTCAGCCTCTGGCGCACCGGCTCGCTCTGGTGGGCCATCGGATTCCACGCGGCGTGGGACTGGGCGCAGTCCTTCCTCTACGGCGTTGCAGACAGCGGCCTCATAATCCGGGGCCATCTCTTCAGCACCCATCCCGTGGGCCGCCCGATCTTCTCCGGCGGACTCACCGGGCCGGAGGGAAGCCTCTTCATCCTGCCCATTGTTGGCCTGACCGCCGCTATCATCGTCCTCACGCTGCCCCGCGTCCATCACGAAGGCCCGCCTGCATCCGCGAACACGCGAACCACCGCAGGATTAGACTTGCCATAAGCCATGAGCAGCGACGATCCAAACTCCAGCCAGACCACCCCCTCCGCCAATCCCAGCAAGGCCGAACTGCGCTACCGGGGATTCGTGCGCCAGGTGGAAGGCAGCAGCGCAGCAGACCCCGCGCCGGATCGTCCCGCCGCACCAGCCGCCGCGCTCGCACCCCCGCCCACTCCTTCTCGCTGGGGCCGCCGGCTGCGCCTCTTCGCCCTCTTTCTTCTGCTCCTCGCCGGTCTCGCCGCCGCGGCTCTCTTCACCGGACGCCACTTCATCCGTAATGCAATGCGCCAGAACCTGCCGCAGCTCGATGGCTCGCTCGCCGTCTACGGCCTTGCCGCGCCGGTCACGGTTGCCCGCGACGCGCGCGGCGTGCCCCACATCCACGCCGCCTCCATGGACGACCTCGTCTTCGCGCAGGGCTACGTCACCGCACAGGACCGCCTGTGGCAGATGGACCTGCTGCGCCGCCACGCCGCCGGCCAGCTTGCCGCCATTCTTGGCCGCCCCATGTTGCAGCACGACCGCCTGCAGCGCACCCTGCAACTGCGCGCCGCCGCCGACCGCGCCATCGCCGTCCTGCCCGCCGACCAGCTCCACTGGCTCGATCTCTACGCGCGCGGCGTGAACGCATCCATCGCCGCCCAGCGCGGCCACCTACCCATCGAGTTCCGTCTGCTCGCCTACCAGCCCGCCCCGTGGACGCCGCGCGACTCCATCCTGGTCGAGCTCGCCCTCTTTCAGGACCTCACCACCGGCTTCCCGCAGAAGCTCGCGCGCGAGGCCCTCGCCGCCCATCTCTCGCCGGAGCTGATCGCCGACCTCTACCCCACCGGATCCTGGCGCGACCACTACCCTGGCCAGCCCATGCCCGACGTCTCCGCGCCCCAGCCTGAGTTCAACGACATTCCCCTCGACGAGTCGCAATCGCGCCTCCACCGGCCCTCCCATCCAACCGAAGAATCGGGTGCCCCATCCATTTCGCCGGGTGCCCCATCCATTTCGCGCTTTTTGCGGAATGGGTGGGATTCAGCCTCCACAATCTCTCCATCCGACCTTCTCTCTCTCAATCAGACCCTCGCCCTCTTCCATGCTCCCTGCTCCACTTGCGTCGCCGGCTCCAACGCCTGGACCGTCTCCGGCTCCCGCACCGCCTCGGGCAAGCCGCTGCTCTCGAATGACATGCACCTCTCGCTCGCCGCGCCCGAGCTCTGGTACGAGGCAGACCTGCAAGCCACGAACCCCGCACCGCAGCCCGGCTTCCACGCCGCCGGAGTGACCCTCCCCGGCACGCCCTTCGTCATCGCTGGCCACAACGACCACGTCGCCTGGGGATTCACCAACCTCGGCGCCGATGTGCAGGACCTCATCATCGAGCATACCCGCGGCACCTCCTCCGGCGCCGAGTACCAGGCCCCCTCCGGCGGATGGCTCCCCGTCCGCTACCAGACCGAGGTCATCCAGGTTCGAGGCAGCACAGACGTCATCCTCGACGTCCCCCTCACCCGCCACGGAGACATCGACACTCCCATCGTATCCAGCGTTTTTCCCACCGAACGTCGCTCCCTCAGTCTCCTTTGGACCATCTACGACCCCGCCAACCTCACCGCGCCCTTCTTCGCCGTCGACTCGGCCTCCGACTGGCCCTCCATGCTCGCTGCCTTCGCCGCCTGGGGAGGCCCCGCGCAGAACCTCATTTACGCCGACGACCAGGGCCACATCGCATACCACGCCCTGGGCCGAATCCCCATTCGCGGAGACGCCGCCAATCCCAGTCCGCTCTCGCCCGTCCCCACCGACGCCACCGCGCCCGACGCTGCCGCGCACGAGTGGGCAGGCTACATCCCCTTCGACCAGCTTCCCCAGACCTTCGACCCCGCGGACGGCGTCCTCGCCACAGCCAATGCCCGCGTCACCCCCGACGGCTACCGCTTCCCCATCACGCTGAACTGGATGGCCCCCTACCGCACCGAGCGCATCTACAAAATTCTGGAAGCCAGTCCCGTAAAACTCTCTGAACTCAGCCCAGGAATATCGGCCAGCCCAGGAATATCAGCCAGCCCAGGGAAAGATTCATCCGCAGCCCTGCCCGGCGAGACGCTGGCTCCCAGCCGCCCGCTCACCCCGGCTGACATGCTCACCCTGCAAAATGACGTCACCTCCGAGCCGGACCTCATCCTCGCCCAGCGCCTCGCCTACTCCATCGACCACGCCATCGGCCCGTTGAAGAACGACCCCACGCTGCACCAGGCCGCCGACATCCTGCGCAAGTGGAATGGCAGCGTAGACGCCAACGCCAGCGCGCCTGCCATCGTCAACGCCGCCCGCGCCGCCCTCTGGCCCATGCTGCTCATCCCCAAACTCGCCCCCGAGGCCGCCGCGCCGCTCGCGCAGGGCACAGCCCTCCCCAAAGTCAAAAACCTGCGCGCCGACGCAGCCCAGGCCGCCAACCTCTGGCAGCTCTACACCTGGGGCGAGCGCTCCAGCGTCGAGGAGCAACTCATCACCCACACGCCCGCCCGCTGGCTCCCCTCCGGCTTCGCCACGTGGGACGACTTCCTCGCCGCCGTCGTGGCCCGCGGCCTGCGCCAAGCCCACGCCCCACGCAACCTCGCCACATGGCAGCAGGGAAGCGCCTTCCCGCTCCAGATCGACCACCCCATCTTCTCCCACGCAACCCTGCTGGCCCGCCTCCTGCTCGGCGTACCCACCGGAACCGGCCCGCAGTCCAATAGTGGCGACAGCACAACGGTCAAGCAGATTGGCCAAGCCTTCGGCCCCTCCGAACGATTCACCGCCGACCTCAGCGACCCCGACCGCACCACCCTCAACCTCGCCCTCGGCCAGTCCGGCAACCCCGCCAGTCCACACTACATGGACCAATTTCAATCCTGGCTGCGCGGCACCACTTACCCGCTCCCCTTCACCCCCGCCGCCATCCAGCCCACCATCGCCCACACCCTCATCCTCACCCCTCGCTGATCTCCATAAGTCGTCATTCTGGCGAAGCAACTAAGGTCGTCATTCTGGCGAAGCCAGAATCTCCGTATTGGCCGTTGCTCTTGCCGTTGTCTGTTCTTGCTTCTCACTGACCACTGACCACTGACCACTGTTGCTTCCTCCGGCCCTCCCCACCAACGCCGCAAATCCCCCCGTCTCCGCCGAATAGCCCAGCAGCTCGCCCGCGTCCATGTCGAAGTACCACCCATCGAGCGTCAGCGTCCCCGCGTCCACCCGCTCCCTCACCCACGGAAACGTCCGCAGGTTCTCCAGCGACAGCGCAATCGCACCCTGCTCGCAGGCCTTCCGCTGCACCGCGCGGCTCTCGCCCGCCATCTCCCGCAGCACCCGCTCCCGCGCCGCCCGCGCAATGCTCACCCACGCGCCGATAAACTCAAACCTGCTCTCCGTCACGCCCTCGCCGTCCATCAGCGCGCCAATCCCGCCGCAGCCGGAGTGCCCCAGAACGATGATCCGTTCCACGTTCAGACCCTTCACCGCGAACTCGATGTCGGCGCGTATGCCCGGCAGCTCCGCGCTGTCGCTGTACGGAGGAACAAGGTTCGCCACGTTGCGCACTACAAAAATATCTCCCGGCCCCGCGCCCAGCAACATCCCAGGATCGGCACGCGAGTCGCAGCACGAGATCACCAGCGCCCGCGGGCTCTGCCCCTGCCGCAGCCGCTCGAAGACGCTCTCGTCGCCGCTATTGAAATACCGCTCCCGGAACCGCTCGAACCCCGCCAGAAACGCCGCAATCTCCGCCATACCACCCCCATCGCAACCCGCTGAAATCTGCCGCCACGCCCTCTCCCAATAGCATCGCACGAATCCCCTCCGCCGCCCCACCCCCAACTCCGTCAGCAGCCCCACGCGTCGTCATTCTGGCGCAAAGCCGGGGTTCCCGGCCAGCTTGCTGGCTGGGGTGGAAGCCAGAATCTACGTTTTGGCCCCTGCCGTTGCCTGTTCTTTTGCTTGTCATTCCGCAGCGCAGCGGAGAAATCTGCTTCTGCCCTTGGCTGGCCCACTCACCGTTTTTTTGAACACGCAAAGAGTCCGTGCCCCATTCATCTCGCACTTGTCTCATGCGATGAGTGGGTCTACCACCAACCCCTCCCGCTCCCGATAGATTTTTTCCGCGAATTTCCCCGTAAAATCGCGTGTCAAGCCCCTGCGCACCCTGAAAATCCCCTAACCCATACCGCATCAATCACTTCCCTCCAAAAAATAGTTGGCATAGTAGTTATGCTCGAAGTCGTATAATTAAAGCAGTAGTAAACAAACAGACCCAGCCAATCCGCTGGGTCTTCGCATTTAACGCACCTTCAATAAACCGTTGCGAATCGACGCATTACCAGGAAGCAAAATAGAATGAACACGTTACAAACTCAACCCGTTGAAGCCCAATTTTCATCCCTAACCCGAATGTCTCCAATACTTTACCAGTAACCCGTCAGAAATGAATACTCTGGCGACCAGCACACCACTCAATCGCATGATTCCATTCCACTTACTCCCAAAGTACCCCTGGGGGGAGGGGGGGTGGGCGAAAACGAACAAATAGCGATTAAATAGCGAACAAAAGGCATTTTGCCGCAACTCAACAACTCCACTGATCCATTTCGACCGCATCATTTATGATCGAAGCCGATGAATTCCAACGTTCAATCCCTGCTCGCCTCCGGTGCCAAGATCGCCGACGCCGCGCTCGAACGCCTTCTGCCCTCGACCGAGACGCTGCCTGTCTCCATCCACCGCGCCATGCGCCACAGCGTCTTTGCCGGCGGAAAGCGGCTGCGCCCGGTCCTCTGCATGGAGGCCGCGCGCATGGTCGCTGGAACCGGAGAGTTGCCGGATGGCATCGACTCGCTTGGCGCCGCGCTGGAGATGCTGCACACCTACTCGCTGATCCACGACGATCTGCCCGCGCTGGATAACGACGATCTGCGCCGAGGCCATCCCACATGCCACGTCGCATTCGGCGAGGCCATCGCGATCCTGGCCGGCGACGCGCTGCAGACGCTCGCCTTCCAGACCATCGCCCAGCTTCCCGCGCCCGCCGATGCCGTGGTGCGGATTCTGCGCGAGGTCTCGGTCGCTGTCGGCACGGGAGTTGGACGAGCGGGTGGTATCGACACCGGTATTCCACCGGGCGTACTTCCACCGGGAATGATCGGCGGACAGGTGGTAGACATCGAGTCCGAGGGTGTTGCGCCAACGGTCGCACTCGTCGAGACCATCCACCGCGCCAAGACCGGTGCGCTGCTCACCACCAGCATCGTCAGCGGCGGACTCTACGGACTGGCCACAAATCCGGGTGCCGCACATCTCGATTCCGAGATGTGGGTCTCGACCATCGCGGCTCTGCGCACCTTTGGCGAAAAGATCGGCCTCGCCTTCCAGATCGTCGACGACATCCTCGACATGACGCAGTCTTCCGAGGAGCTTGGCAAGACCGCCGGCAAGGACGCGGCCAGCATCAAGGCCACCTGGCCCGCCGTCTACGGAATCGAGCAGTCGCGCACGGACGCCGACCGGCTCATCAAAGAAGCCTTCGCCGCCGTCGAGCCCTTCGCAGTTGCCGCGGACCCGCTCAAGTCGCTGGCGCAGTACCTCACCACGCGCACGCACTAGCCTGCATTATTCGTGAAGCTTCCGCAGGTGGCACTTTGCGCGGGATGAGATTGCTGCAGACGCGGATGGAGGCTTGAGGTTGCTGTGCAGTACGTGTCCGCAGACTTTATCGGCCTGCAGAATCAGCGCGGCGACAAGTGGAGGGCAGGGATTTCCCCTGGCGTCGGTTGGGCGTGGTGAAGTGGAGTATGGTTCAGGAGCGCAAAGACGTTCTACCCCGGCGAGGCCCCGAGGGCCAGCGCCACTTGCCGGAAGGCGGGCAGAAACGGGAACGACGCGGGCAGATGCAGCACCATGCGGCGCACCGAGACCAGCGGATCGGTGCCGAGCCTCTCCTGGGTGTACGATCGCTGGGGCAATCGCACTCAGCAGAATGTGACGGCGGGCATCGGTCCGTCGCCGCAGTACGGTATCAATACGGCCACTAACCAGATCGTCGGCTTCAGCTACGACGCGGCAGGCAACATGACCTACGACGGCACGCACAGCTACACCTACGACGCGGAAGGCAACATCGTGACGGTGGATGGCGGCTCGACGGCGACGTATGTTTACAACGCGCTCAACCAGCGGGTGCGGTCGCTGGTGGGCTCGACGCCTGCGGAGTTTGTGTTCAACGCCGGCGGCCAGCGGGTCTCGGAATGGAACGCGTCCACGCACGTGCAGATCAAGGGCCACTACTACTGGGGCGGCACGCCGGTAGCCTACTACGACACCAGCGCCACCCACTTCGAGCATCAGGACTGGCTGGGGACCGAGCGTATGCGCACTACTTCCAGCGGCGCGGTGGAAGGAAAGTATACATCGCTGCCCTGGGGCGACGGCCAGAGCACCTCCGGCACCGACACCGACCCCAACCACTACGCCATGCTCGATCACGACTCGGAGTCCGACACCGACCACGCCCAGTTCCGCCAGTACAGCAATGTCCAGGGGCGCTTCATGGCGCCCGACCCCTACGACGGCAGCTATGACGCGAGTAACCCACAGAGCATGAACCGCTACGTCTATGCCATGAACAACCCGCTGAGCAATGTCGATCCAAGTGGGAAGGAATGCGTCTGGGACGACGGAAGTTATGACGAAGATGGCGACCCAAACACAGGTTCGCCCGGTCAATGCCAAGCTCTAGGTGGAACCTGGATTGAACTTGGTCTGGGTGGAGAATGGTCGCCGCCGCCCGCTGCTCCGCAGTTGTCGTACGTCACGTTAATGGGTGGTCCTGGGTCAAACGTCTGGCTAGTACAATGGGTGGTGGACCCAGCTTCAACAACTGGCGGCATAATCGTTCAGTATATAACGATGACTGATGCGGATGGATATATGATCGACCAATATTGGGAACCATGGACAGTACCACCTGGCTCTCAATACACAACATACCATGATGCGAACCCGACTAATCCGCTTGCCAATACAGACGATATGTTCGCAAATGACGCCGGCTTAACGGTGAATGCACAGGCTATATTTTATCCAGGACAGCAAATGCCCGCTGTTTTCGTTGCAACAGATCCTCTTACATCTCTTTCGGGTCAACTGCCCATCAGTTATGTGAATCCAAACTTGCCAGTTTCGAGTTCTCCGGCGACGATTGCATCACCGCCCGTCAACAGAACATTTGTCGGCCCATAAAATGCCGGATAAAGGCAACGAATACGGAGGAAGCCAGTATGCTGAAATGTCGATTTACGTTGCGCGTGGCGATGATTGCATCCTCATTGTTTTGTTTACTATCTTGCACAGCACAAGCTGGCAACAAGACTTCAAGAGAGCAGATCAATGAGCAACTCGAAGCGGTGATAGCGACGGTACGAACTGGAGCGACTACAAATATTCGCGACGCGGCGGCCGAACACCTTTCAGACTTGACACGTCAGGTACCCCCCAGCGAGATTGATCACAAAACCATAGCTGATATTGTCTCTCTGCTGGACCTGCCTATTGGACGTCTTTGGGTTGCTTCATCCTTAGCAAACATCGGCCCCCCCGCGAAAATGGCAATTCCTAAGCTCCAGGGGTTGCTTGTCGTGGAAGATTGCCTGCAGTTAGCAGGTTTGTCAGCTTCATTCGCTATTCGACGTGCTCTGGAGCGGATGGGTGTAACGCCGCCGCCTTTTCCTGTCCCCTGCCCCAAAATCAGTTCCCCCCCCATGTCCACTGAATGACCAGGGCGGGTGGCTGTAGATGGTCAAGA
>PKWU01000040.1 GCA_003132145.1 Granulicella sp. | reverse complement strand
ACCTTCTACGCCCCCGGCCCGGTGGGCCATGGACTTCCTCAGTGCCTGGTGTCGGGTGGCACCTTGAACCTAACCATTGACCTCAATGAGTGCATCGGCCTGTTGCGTCAATTGAGAATCGAAGTTACCGAAAACGCGACTTCGCAGGCAGTTCGAAATATCGCGGCGGCGACAGGATCGTCCAGGCCTCCGAAAACCGGAGATTCTCTATTACTACTGACAATTGTTACTAGCCCCAACGCAAACACAGGCTGCCGGTCTTAATCGCCGAGGCACGTCCCGACCCTGCGAGCAGATTCCACCCACGAATGGTCCGGTGGCACCAACTTGAGCTTGCCTGCGACTTGATCCAGCGGCACGGGTTCGGTGTTGTCGCCGCGTGCCGCCACCATCACGCCGAACTTCCCCGCGTTGATCAGATCGGCGCAAGCGCTGCCCAGGCGCGTCGCTAGGATTCGATCTTCCGCGCAGGGCGTGCCTCCGCGCTGCACATAGCCAAGGATGGTCAGGCGGGACTCAAGGTGTGTCATTTCCTCAAGCTGGTGGGCCAAGCGCAACGTGCTGCCTTGATGCCGGACTTCAAACGCGGCGATCTCGCGCTTGGCCTCCAGCTTCTCGTTCAAGGTCTTGGCGCGTTTGAGAACCTTTTCGGCCATCCCAAAGACGCGCGCGTCGTTCTGGCTCATCGCGCCTTCGGCCACGGCCACAATGCTGAAGTTGCTCCCTTGCTTGCTGCGTTTTCCGATGGCCTGGGCGATTCTCTCCACGCTGTATGGGATTTCGGGAATGAGAATAACGTCCGCCCCACCCGCCAGCCCCGCACCGAGCGTGAGCCAACCAGCGCGATGTCCCATGATCTCAGCCACGATGATGCGATGATGGCTGTGAGCGGTGCTGTGCAGACGGTCGATCGCGTCGGTGGCAATACTCAAAGCTGTGGCATAGCCAAACGTGGCATCGGTCATGGCCACGTCGTTGTCGATGGTCTTGGGTAACGTGATGACGTTTATGCCCGCCTGGTGTAAACGGAATGCGCTTTTCTGCGTGCCGCCTCCTCCGAGGCAGACGAGACAATCGATCCCCCACTTCTTGAGGTTGTCTTTGATGACACCCGTCATGTCCTTGGTGCGTCCGTTAATTACCATGCGATGCGGTTTGTCGCGGCTGGTGCCAAGGATGGTGCCGCCAATGGTTAGAATTCCGGAAAGAGCGGAGTGATCCAGATTGATCCGCAGATTCTCAACCAGGCCGCGAAAGCCATCGCGAAATCCAACGACCTCCATGCCATAGTAGCCGTGCGCGGCCTTGCCGACACCGCGGATGGCGGCATTCAGGCCGGGGCTGTCGCCGCCGGCGGTGAGGATGCCGATGCGCTTGACCTTCTTAGCCATTTGACCCTCAATGCTCAACTCTTCCACCTCGGCCAGGAAGCGATTGCCAACGCGATTAGCCACGCCGAGCCGACACGTCTTATCATTAGTGTTGATTATCAAAGCGACTCTGTGCGGCTTAATCGGAATTGCTTTGCATCCAGAGAACGACTGCCATGCTGCTCGCAGGGCAGTCATTTCTCGGGGCGTTTGTTTGCCTAAACGGTCGATAGGAGTCTACCAGACGACTTTGGCTGAAAGCTGCAACTGCCGAGGCGTATTACTTTGCCCCCATGGTCCTTTTAATATCTCGCCGAATGTTGAGTCTTGAATAGTGCCGTCAGGACCGTACGACCACAACGGGTGGTTTGGTGCATTGAAGGCTTCCATGCGCATCTGCAAGTGGAAACCTTCGGCAAGCGCGAAGTTCTTTGAGAGATTGACGTCTAAGTCATCGTTCCGAAGCAGGCGGACTCCCTGAAAGACGTTGTTCGGGATCGGCATCCAAGATCCTACGTTTTCCATGTCCGCGCCCTTGGAGCACGTCCCGTCATAGTCATACTGCAGTTGCTGCATTGTATAAACAGGCTGGCCCAGACTATTCGTCGAGTCGACCCATTGCTCCACGCACGCGGCCACCTCACGGATATATCCATCGTCCTTCTGAATATGAGGATGGACGTAAGGATCGTGAAGCATGTATTTGTAGCCAAGACTCCACGGGGAACCCGACTCGAGGGTAAAGAGACTGCCAATCTCCCAGCCGCCGATGGCGGTGTCCAGCACGCGGTTCATGTGGGGCAGTATGGCGTGGCCCCGGCCAATGGGAAGGTTGTAGACGCCGGAGATGGTGATGACGTGGGAGTGATCGTTGCCGTCGAGTTGCCGGTAGGGAATACGGAAGGTTTGATCCGTCCATCCGCCCGAATCCATCAACTTCGACCAGGTCCAGGTGCCGTGGAGGACTAAGCCCTGGCTCAAGCGATGATCGGCAACCACCTGCAGGGAGTTATACCAGGTATGGGAGGTGTTGAGCTGCCATTCTGTAATACCGCCAAATTCCGGAAACGGCTGCGTGAACGTAAAGCCGCTGAGTGTGCTGTCGTAGTAGTCCGACGTGCCCTGAAATGCCGCGTTGCCCTGAAAGGGATTGGGGACGTTGTAGTTGTTGCAGTTTTCCCACTCGCCGCCGGAGTTAGGATTGCAATTCAGCGCCTCGATTGCGCTCGCGCTCCAATGGTTGATGTTGTCGCCATTGTCTCCGCCGTAGAGGCGGGTTCCCACGTAAGAGATGTTGACCATGTCGTGGCCAGAGAGTTGGCGCTCCACACCGAGGGAGTAATTCCAGAAGTGCGGTGTTCTGTACTTAGGGTTCAGGAAAAACGGCCCTTGTCCCAACTGGGTCAGCATGCCCAGGGAGGAGTACGTAGGCTGAACAAGACTCTGTGGGAAAGGATTGTTAATCTGGGCCGCCATGTTGGGCATGACGCCGCTGGGATAGGTTGGATCGGAGGACAGGTAGCTCGTGCTGGAACTGAATCCGGCATTGTTCGGAGCGTTCTGCGGCGAGCGGGTCGAGTTTCCGAAGCCGCCGCGAAGCACGGTCTTGTCGTTGATCGAATAAGCAAATCCGACGCGTGGCTGAAAGTTGGTCTTGGTGAGCGAATAGGCCTGACGCGGATTTCCGTTGACGCCAAGAAACGTTATTCCGCCCAGAATTTGGCTATAACCGGGAACGCTGATTTGAGAGTTGATCGGGTTCACAGCAGTCGTGTCAAATGCGTAGTCGCTCCGGTTGTGGCGCTCGGTTTCGGCCGGCAGAAAATCCCAGCGTATGCCCAGGTTCAGGGTGAGCCTCTTCGTCACTTTCCAATCGTCCTGAACGAACGGCGCATAATAATGCGCGGACCAGAAGCCTTGGGAGGAGATGGAGTCGCCGCCGGAAGTTGGAACGCCGAGCAGAAAAGCGGCAATGTCGTTGCCGGAGGACTGATAGGTTTCGTTCCCGGCGCAACTGCCGCACTGAATCTGGGTCCAGGTGTCGTCGGTGTAGAAGTTGGCACCACCGCCGACAACATCGTAGTCGGTTTGCCAGAAGCGCAGGTCGAGGCCGGCATGGATCGTGTGTTTCTTTTCGACCCAGGTAATGGTTGGGAACATGTTAAGTGAGTCCTTCACCGTATTGCTATTCGAGTTGGTTCCCATGCTGTTGTTATTGGAAAAGTTGAGTGCGGGAAACTCAGCAGTTCCCGAGCTTCCCATCGCCGCGATCAACCCGGAGCTCCAGCCAAAGAGTGTGCTTGGATTGAAGGCCGCCCCGGTATACGTAAAATCGTCCCTGGCCTGCACGTTCGCGCGGAAGTCGAAGATCAGATAGGAGCTGAATGTATGAGTGTGCCTGAATGTGAAGCTGTGCTGACGCTCTCCCAAGGGCGCCCAGCCCGTCTCTGGAGGTCCGGTGAGACCGTTGCCATTGCGAAGTTCGACGCGATCCCAGTAACCGTAGGTAAGGGTGGAGCGATCCTTGTCCGACCAGTTCCGGTCTAATTTCGCGAGTACGTTGCGATAACGGATGGCGTCGGCTCCCTCCATGAAGTAGTTGTTCGTAAACTGATCCGCTCCTTGCGGGGGAGTCACATTGGGCGCGGGATAGAGGTTCAAGATTGCCTGCGCATACGGATTGATGCGCGGCGCCGGAATGACGTTGGAGCCAAACGTTTGCCGGAGCCATTCCCCCGTGGGGCAGTTTTTCGCGCCAGGATTATTTGAGCACGAATTGCTGAGCGGGTCGTAAATGATCTTGGGAGCGTATTTGCTGCCGTCCCAATAGGTCAGGTTGCTGAAGTCGCCTTTGAGCCACTGCGGGCTGGGAACCGAAGCGGTTTGAGGATCGGGCTGGGTCTCTTGGAATTTTTCGTACTGCATGGTGAAGAAGGTCTTGGGCTGCCCCTTGTGCCAGGGAAGCTTCACCGGACCGTCGGCTTCCGCTCCGTACTGATCCCACTTCATTTGCGGCGTTGCGAACTGCGACACATTCGTGCCCGGAGCCGCTTCTTTGATAAACCAGTCGTTCTGCCACCAGTTCGCATCGAGCCATTGCCGGCGCGCGAATTCATACACGTCGCCGTGGAATTTGCTGGTGCCGGTTTTCAGGGTTACATCTTCCACGGCCCCGGCCATCAGTCCGTACTGCGCATCATAGGGATTGGTAACAATTTTGTATTCCTGAACCGAGTCGATTAGCGGGGCATAGGCTATCTCCGCAGCACCGCCGTTGTTGATGGGCGAAGTCGAGTTGGAAAGGCCATCCAGCTGTAATGCGACGCCGCCCTGTCCGCCGCCGTTCACCGACATGTACTGGTCATCGCTGTCGAATGCCCTGGTATATTCCGAATCGCCCTCAAAGAGCGCACCGGGGGCTAACACCGCGAGCATTCCCACGTTGCGCCCGTTCAGCGGAAGTTCGGTGACACGCGTATTCTCTATGACTACGCCGTTATCCGCCTTGGCAGTATCCAGAAGCGAGTCGGCATTGACCGTCACCGTTTCGGTCGTGCTGCCAACCTTGAGCGCGAAATTCACGGTCGCGGCCTGATCCACCTGCAAAGTCAATCCAGTGCGAACCCCAGTCTCAAAACCGGGGACCGTGGCGGATATGGAATAGTGGCCTGGAATCAGGTAAGGGATGGTGTAGTTCCCAGTGGACGTTGTTATTGTGGACGTATCCACGCCGGAATCCACGTTGTGGGCGATAACCGTGGCCTTGGGCAAGACCGCCCCGCTCGGGTCAGTCACGCGCCCGGTAAACTCCTGCACCTGCTGTGCCGCCAGGAAACTGGCAGGCAGCGAAAAAATCAGCAGTAGCAGCGGGATTAGCTTACGAGCGAATGAGCTGGTGCGCTGCAGTAAACGGCTTCTCATGACTAACGTTTTCATTAGGAATCTCCTTCTTCGGCCCTGGTTCGCACGAATTATACCGCTCTTCAGCAGTATGGCAAGGGCAAAGTTGGAATTCCGGTCGAAAAACAGAGCAATTCCGTGCCGCCCTGGACACGACCGCGTAATCAGGAACCTTCCTTGTCGATTTCTCGGACACTCTTTTCTCCTCCTTTCTCCTCAGCGATTTGATTTGGCCTCGCAATCATCGTTAGTTTGCCGGAAGGGGCAACAGCGCGATCCGTCGCATCATCGCAGCGAACCGCACTCGCGATAGGTGTTCTTCGGCCAGCATCAGCCAGTAGTACCGCGCGTGCTTCACCAACCGCCCTCCCGTCTTCACCAGCCTCTGCTGCAAGCTAGTCAACGACCACGATCCGTATTCCTCCGAAGCCCGCCAGATCGCCGAAAAATATGGGGGCTCGCAGAAAGCCATCGAACAGCGCCTGCGCGAAACCGCACGCACCCGCGGCTTCAAAGCCTTCGTCGCATGCGAAGATGCGGCCCCCGGCTTTTCTGCCCTGACTACTTCAGGTCCCTTCGCCCCCATGATTGGCTCTCTCGTTCTCCTCTGGTGGCTCGCCATGCTCATCTTCCAGGGCGAAGGCCTCGAACTCGATCTCCAGCGCCGTCGCCATCCTATGTGGGAGTGGCTCTTCTCCCATCCCGCCCCGCCCGGCGCCATCTTCCTCGCCGAAATGCTCTCCCCCATCGCCGCAAATCCCATCTACTGGGGCGCGCCTCTCTTCGTCGCAACCATCTACACCTTCGTCTACAACGCCGCCATCGGTCTGTTAGCGGGCATCCTCATCGGCATCCCCATCACCATCGCCGCGGCCTGTCTCGGCAAGGCGTGCGAGATCGCCGTTACCCTCCGCTTCTCCCCGCGCTCCCGCGGAGCCATGATCGGCTTCATGAGCTGGATCGGCTACGCCTCGCTCATGCTCTTCCTCCTCGGCATCTTCCTCGTACCCAGAATCATCGCCGCAGCCGCTCGCGTCCTGTACCCACTCACCATCCTTCCCTGGCCCTGGCTCCGGCTCTTCCTCGGCGGCCAAAGCGACGGCTCCTGGTCCTTCCCCGCAGGCCTGCTGGCCTGTTGGATCTTCGCCGCCATCATCATCGCCGGCTCCGTCCGCTTCAGCGTCTGGGGAGCGCAGCTTGGCCTCAGCGGCGTCTCCGCCAGCAGCCAGCCCGGTCCCACATCGCGCAGGACCACCACCCACTTCGGCAAGGAGCCGCTCTACCGCAAGGAATTCCTCTGGTTTGTCCGTGACCGCAGTGCCATCGTCCAGACCATCCTCATCCCGCTCAGCATCGCGAGCGTCCAGGTCTTCAACCTGCGCGGCGTCCTCGTCCATGCCCAGGGCGCGTGGAACTACCTCTGCGGCACGGGCATTCTCTTTGGCACCTACTTTCTCTGGATCCTCGGCCCCAAGTCGCTCTCCTCCGAAGGCGCCGCCCTGTGGATCGCCCTCACCTGGCCGCGCGGCCTCGAAAGCTTACTCAAAGCCAAGGCTTGGCTCTGGTCTCTCATCTCCACCGGCATCGTCGCCCTAGTGCTTGCCTACGCAGCCTTCACTTTCCACGCCGACGCCTGGAAGATAGCCCTCGTCCTCATCGGCTGGTTCTTCTTCAGCCGCAGCATGGCGGAAAAATCCGTCACTCTCGTCACCATCACCTCCGAATCCGGCGAAGTTCAGAAAATCCCCTGGGGACGCCGCCTCGCAGCCCAGCTCGGCATGCTCACCTTCTCCATCGGAATCATCAGTCAGCAGTGGCATATCGCCATCATGGGAATCGTCTACTCCTACGTTACCGCCGCGGCCATGTGGCAGAACTTCCGTGCGCGCCTGCCCTATCTCTACGATCCCTGGTCCGAGGAACTCCCGTCTCCACCCACGCTCATGCACGCTATGATCTCCATCAGTATCCTGGTCGAGTGCGGCGCCATCCTCACCGGCATTCTGCTCGTCATTGCCGGCCCGCAGAACATTGCCATCGCCCAGGCCATCGCCTATGCTGTCTGCTCCGTCGCTGTCTCCCTCGCCGTCATCAGCTTTCTGGGCGAGCGCAACGTCTCGCTCCGGGATGTTACCCGCTGGCGATCGCCAGCGCCCTCCAGCTCTGTTCCGCAACTGATCCCGGCCCTCATGCTCGCAGCCGCCGGAGGCATCATTCTCGGCCTCGCCGCCCATGGCTACCTCGCCGCTCTCGAACATATTCCCGCCACCGCCGAGATCCTTCGCAAATCGCGGGAAGTTATGGCGAAGCTCCACGGCCTCCACATCTCCTACGGCATCATGGCCGTAGTCTTCGCGCCCTTCGCCGAAGAGTATCTTTTCCGCGGCCTCCTCTTTCGCGCCCTCGACCGCGAGTGGGGCGGCTGGCGCGCCGTTATCGGCAGTGCCGCCTTCTTCGCGGTCTATCACCCGGCAATGTCGTGGCCACCTGTCTTTCTTCTCGGCGTGTGCAACGCTCTGATCTTCAAGAAATCTGGCCGCCTCGCCCCCGCGATTCTCCTCCACATGGTCTACAACGCGCTTGTCCTGATGTAACGAGCGGATTGTTGAGTGGCAAGCGGACGTCGAAGTTCCCGAAATACGGGGTTTTCAGTAAAGTGACGAGCGCAGGTAATCGTCCAGGGGCACTTTACTCAAAAGCTGACTTTACGGGCAGTTCGAGCAATGTCACGGAGCCAATGCGTTACGGAATGTTGTAGAGATGCAGATCGGTCCCGCCCAGGTCGGCACCCAGCGATGATGCTCGGAATCCCCGTCGCACACGTGATCAAACCGTATGTGGCGTCCAATCCACGCAAATATCCTAGACTCTCACCATGGCCTCTGCTATACCGGGTACAGCCATGCATCACCCGGCCCTGAAGTTCTGCGTTTTCGTCGCCGCGATTGCAGTTTCGATCGCCTTCGTACTTCCCCACCACTCCCTCGCGCAGACGACCGCACCTGCCACCTCATCCGCGTCACCCCCTCCCGCCTCCACAAAATCACCGGCCTACGCCGAAGAATCCATCGTCATCGAGCATGCCGACTCCGATTACACTTTCGCCGCAGACGGCTCAGGCTCCCAGGACCGCACCATCGTCGCTCGTGTTCAGTCCGATGCTGCAGTCCGCACACTCGGTGTAGTTTCCGTTGGGTATGCCGCTAACTCCCAACAAGTCGAGTTCCTTTACGCCCGCGTTCATCACCCAGACGGAACCGTGGTCGAAACCCCGCCTGCTGACGCTATTGAGATGCCCGAGCCTGTAACCCGCGAAGCGCCCCTATATAGCGATCTCAAAGAGAAGCAACTCCCCATCCGCAGCTTGCGCGTCGGCGACACCCTCGAGTGGAAGGCCCGCATCACCACCACAAAGCCCCAGGCATCTGGTCAGTTTTGGGGTCAGGAGAGCTTTACCGAAGACGCAGTCGTTCTCTCCGAGACCCTTGAACTCCGCGTCCCAGTTGGTGTCTCCGTCAACGTCTGGAGCCCAACCACAAAACCAGTCGAGTCGAGCGCAGATGGGCAGCATGTCTATCGCTGGACCACCTCGCAGCTCAAGCCAACCGCTGGCAAGGAAGCTGATGCAGCTGCCGAAGCCAAGAAAAAGGTCGTCTGGACTGCAGATCAGGAGCTCGACGCCGACCAGGGCAAGCTTCCTTCAGTTGCCTGGACGACCTTCAAGAGCTGGGATGAGGTGGGTGCCTGGTACCACGCGCTCGAAGCCGATCGCGCTACGCCCACCCCTGAGATCAAAGCCAAGGTCGTCGAGCTCATCGCGGGCAAAACTACCGACGAAGATAAAGCTCATACCCTCTACGATTACGTTTCCACCCAGATTCGCTATATCGGCGTCGACTTTGGCATCGGAAGATACCAGTCCCACACCGCAGCTGAGATACTCTCTAACCAGTATGGCGACTGCAAAGACAAGCACACCCTGCTTGCCGCCATGCTCTCAGCCGCTGGCATCCAGTCCGACGCCGTCCTCAGCGGCGCGGGTGTCCGCTTCAATCCCACCGTGCCCTCGCCCGCCGCTTTCAACCACGTCATCACCCACCTCACCCTTGCAGGTCAGCCTGTCTGGCTCGACACCACCACTGAGATCGCCCCCTGGCGCATGCTCGTACCCGTCGTACGTGACAAACAAGTGCTCGTCGTCCCCGACACTGCCGCTGCACACCTCGACCGCACTCCTGCCGACCCGCCCTTCGCCAGCTTCCAGACCATGGAGGCCGTCGGCACAATCGACAGGGATGGCGTCTCCCACTCACGCATCACTCTGGTTGTTCGCGGCGACGTCGAACTAGCCCTGCGCGCTGCCTTTCACCAGACCGCTCCAGCGCAGTACAACCAGGTTGTGCAGCAGATCTCCTATGGCATCGGGTACTCGGGAACCACAAGCAACCCGGAGATCACACGCCCCCAAGACACCACCCAGCCCTTCAAGATGAGTTACGACTACGAGCGCGAGAAGGCTGGCGATTGGGAGCACTACAAGATCATCCCGCAGGTCGCGCCGGTCAGCCTGCCACGCTTCGGCGACACCGACCCCCTGGTGCGCATCCTCGACCTGGGCTATCCCCGTGTTGAGACCTCCAAATCGGCCATGAAGCTCCCCGATGGCTGGGGAGCCATCCTGCCTGAGGCTGTCCACTATAAATGCTCTTACGCCACCTACGACGAAACCTATCGCTTCGAAAACGGCACTGTTTACACCGAGCGCCGGATCGAGGTTCTCAAGCAGAAGGTGCCCACCGCCGACCTCGCCACCTATAAGAAATGGGCCAATGACGCCAATCTTGGCAACGAACTCTTCATCCAGCTCACCCGCACCTCAGCATCGGTACCCGCACCCACGACTACTACATCGCTAACATCTGACGCGTCTAACTCTTCCCATGCCGACGGCCCGCCGGTTGTAACGCCGGGGAGCGAAGAAACCATGAACCTGCTTCAAAAGGCTACCGAGCTATATCAACAGCACGACTTCGACGGCGTTGCGAAGCTCCTAGACCAGGCCAAAGCCATCAATCCAGAGCAGAGCTACCTCTGGAGTATGTACGCTTCCGTCGCAGCGGTTCGCGGCCAGTATTTCGAGGCCATCGACGACTTACAGAAGGAGATCAAGCTCCATCCCGACTCCATCCGCGCCTATCTTCCTCTCACAGAACTACAGAAGAACCGTGGCCTGAAAAAGGAAGCAATCACCACCCTCCGCGCCTGGGCCGCAGCCGATCCATCTGACCCAACCCCAACCGAGAAGCTAATGGACATGCTGCTTGATGACGGAGATCCCGCTAGCGCGATGGCTGCTGGCGAGAGTGCGCTGGCCCATCTCTCCGAGGACGCCCGCAAGGGAGAGGCATTCCAACTCGCCCTCGGCCGTGCGCAACTCAAAGCCGGAAGTAAGGACAAGGGAACCGCGACCCTTCAGGCGCTCCTAAAGAGCTCGCAGACCCCTGCAACCCTTAGCGCCGCTTCGAATGCGCTTGCAGACACCTCGATCCTTCTGCCCGAGGCAGAGACAACTGCGCGTGCTTCCCTGGACAAAATTACTAAAGAGAGTAACAGCCTGAACCTCGACGTAGACCCGACTAAGTTAAAGCAGGAAAGCCACCTTATAGCAGCTGCCTGGGACACCCTTGGATGGATTCTCTTTCGTGAAGGCAAGTCCGCCGAAGGCGAGAGTTATCTCAAGGCTTCATGGATTGCTGAGGAAAACCCGGAGACCAACAAACATCTCTCTGAGGTTGCTTCAGCTCAAGGGAACAAGTTGCAACTCGATGACGCGCGTAAGCTCGCCCTTGGCAGCGCAAACGGCCGCAACGGTGTTGCCGAATACAGGCTTCTGCTCAAGGACGGAAAAATCCTCAACATCAAGCCAACGGGAGACAAAATGATCCAGGGAGCACAGGATCTCCTTACAAGAGCAAAATTCCTAGGATTCTTCCCCCCGGGTTCTGAGGTCACATTAGAGCGCCTAGGTTTTATCAACTGCCACTCCGGTATCTGCGAACTCATTCTTGAACCCTGATCCGACAAGCATTGCCGTAATTGGACTTATATCGCCAATCGCCCCTTCCCCGTGATGTGCACGAAAAACGGCGATTGCGGTAAAGTCGCCCGGCGGTGGACTCATCTTGGGCACTTTACCGAAAACCTGACTTCACAGGAACATCGGTAGATGTTTGAGCTGGACTCATAGTCCAGTGTTAGATCCGATCATTGGATCTGCTGAGCTGGTGGAGTGCCCGCCGAATCATCCATCTAGTCGACGTCGCGCTGCTGCAGCAGGATCTGCGCGGCGATGGGGAAGGCCATGACAAGCGCTGCTCGAAGCGCGATGGAGAGGCCGAGATGGTCGGCAAAGCCAGCGATCATCGAGCGAGATATGGAGAACTCGGTCAGAGTAAAGTCGGGCAGGGTGGCTGTAGATGGTCAAG